>NZ_JBFTPA010000016.1:0-180269 GCF_056398245.1 Paenibacillus sp. 01T47 | reverse complement strand
GAGCCAACTTTACGCTGGAAGGCGCGGTATGGGCAAGCGGAGGCGACTTCATCGACTATACAACAGGCAAAGTAACGATTGATACACCGGAATTCGCAAAAGCAATGCAATGGGTAGCAGATCTACGCATCAAGCACAATGTATCGCCGTCGCCGGAGGATGAGAAAGCGATGAATTCTTACTCGCGATTTGTAGCCGGCAAAGTAGGCATGTTCCCAATGGGACCATGGGATCAACCGGGATTTTGGGATTTGCCGTTTGAATGGGATATCGCGGCATGGCCGGTGAATCCGGAGACAGGCAAAGCAGGGACGTGGGTTGGCTCAATGGGGTACTCAGTATCCAGCAAATCGAAGCATGCACAAGAAGCGTTTAACTTAGCAGCATTCCTTGCGCTGGATAAAGAAGGACAGAAGCAAAACTACGAGCTTGGGCAAGCAGTTCCAAACTTAATTGATATGGCAAAAGGCGAGTTTGTAGCTTATGACAAAGCACCAGCAAATCGTCAGGTTTTCCTTGATATTATTGAAGATTACGGTCATCCGCCAATTGATTTCGGTTCGAAGGATACGAAGTGGATCGATACGATGTGGCAAGAGGCCGGCAAAGTGTGGGACGGCAAGATGACTGCTGCGGACTGGGCGAAGGAATTGCAGCCGAAGCTTCAAGAGTTGTATGATAAGGGCAATAAATAATAGGATTATGCAACAGTGAGGTTAAAGGGTTGTTCTTAAAGTAGATTATTCTACTTTTGGAACAGCCCTGTTTTTTTGATGAGCATAGGAAGAACGATGTCCTTCCACGTATCATACCTATAGCTTACGAACCCAGTAGGTCTTATTTAAATCATTTATTATGGATTAAAAATGTAACGAACTCCATAATCGTTATTTTGAGAAAAGCAGCTCATGACACCTTACAAAACGTGATATAACGTTAATCAGGTTCGTTAAAATGAAATAAAAGTAGTTTTCAACATAATAAGCGTAATAGAGTTCGTTAGAGAAATGACTCGTGGATATTGTGCATAGCCGACGAGACCAACAATTGAATCTGAGAGGAACAGTCCTTCTAGATAACGTAGATCAATTTTCACTGAGATGATCGGGGTTTAAGTTTATGCCTTTTGTATTCTCTAAGAGATCTCGCTCATCATTATAAAAGATCACCAATTATTCCGTTGCAGACAAAATAAAATTAATTTAGTATAATTAATATATTAATATAATGAGAGGACGTCGTTATGAAAAATTTCCCTTTGTATAAGCAAATTCAAGTCGATATTTTAGGGCAAATCAAAGCTGGGAAATTGCGTCCTGGAGATCGTGTCCCTTCCGAGAAGGAGCTTGCGGACAAATATAGAGTAAGCCAAATCACGAGTAAAAACGCGTTGATTGGTTTAGCGGATGAAGGCGTACTCGTTCGAGTACAAGGAAAGGGAACGTTCGTAAGACAGGATGGCGAGACGGCTGAGGATTTAGATGTTTCAAGCCATGTGCGGGACGTTATCGGACTTATTTTACCGTGCATGAAGACGAAGGTGGATCAGAAAATACTGGACTCAATCGAAAAGTACGTAACAGCCAGCGGCTACAACCTACAGGTACGGATTACGAGAGAGTCGCAGCTTGAAGAAAGCGCAGCTATTGAATCGATGGTCGCTGCAAGTGTACGCGGATTAATTGTATTTCCGACGGAGGAGGAGCGATACAACGATAGCATTTTACGCTTGTCGCTCGATAAATTTCCGCATGTGCTAATTGATCGTTTTTTGAAAGAGATTCGCACGTACAGCGTCAGCTCGGATAATGTGAATGGGACGGAACAGGCTATCACTCATTTGCTCGACAGCGGGCATGAGCATATTGCCCTTATCACGCCTGAAATTACGAATACAGCGACCGAAGAAAGAGTGATCGGATTCGAAAAAGCTTATTTAGCCAAAAAACTTCCGATTAACAAGGATTTGTGGTGTATTCTCAAAATTGAGGATATATCGAGCGGCAATGCGCAGCACATTATTGAATCCTTTATGAGTGAGCGCCCTGAGGTTTCAGCAGCATTCGTTGTCAATGTAGAGTTGACCAACTATACTTATTACGCAGCGAAGAGGCTGAAGAAGTTAGTGCCTGACGATCTCGAGCTCGTTTGTTTTGACCGGCCTGATTTTCAGGATGTATCGTATTTGCAGCAAAATGAAGACGAGATTTGCAAGGTTACCGTTGAATTGCTTCATGCGCAGCTACAAGGGGAGTACGAGCCGCAGCGTATTGTTGTACCCGTAAAATTTTGCAAAATGTAATTAATAGAACATAAAAATACCGTGTGCTGATTTTTAGCGCATGGTATTTTTTATATTATATTCAGTATATAAACATATAACAATATAATTTATAATGAATTCATTGGATTAAGCGCTTACAGAGCGCAATAAGTATTCACACAACATAGGGGGCGACAACCGCAATGAAGAGCAAATTATCCGCGAAGCTTGGACTTGTAATGCTATTATGCTTTGGAATGCTGCTATCGGCTTGTTCATCAGGTGGAAATGGCAACAGCTCTGCTGCAAATGGAAATACGGGGAATAAAGGCGATGCAGCAACAAACGCACCGCAAGAAAAAGTAAAGATTTCGTTTATGGGTCATGGCAGTCCGCAGGAGAAAGATATATTCGCCAAGCTGATCAAATCATACGAAACAAAATATCCGAACGTAAAGGTAGAGTACACAAGCGTGCCGCCTGCTGAATACAATCAGAAGCTGTCTACGCTGGTTGCATCGGGCAAAACACCGGACGTATTTTACGTATCGGGCCCGCAGTTTTATAAGTTTGCCGAAGCAGGCACGATTCAAAACCTGCAGCCGTTTCTAGAAACGACCGAGCTGTTCCAAGCCGATAACGTATGGAAACAAGCGCTAGATCGATACCGTTTTGATGGCAAGCAGCTCGGGCAAGGGGATTTGTACGGATTGCCGAAGGACGTAGGTCCATGGGCAATGGCCTACAACAAAACGATGTTTACTGAAGCTGGGCTCGAATTGCCGCCGGCAGAGGTTGGCAAATGGACATGGGACAACTGGTTAGATGCAGCGAAGAAGCTGACGAAGGATGAGAATGGCGATGGCAAAGTCGAYATWTATGGCGGAGCCAACTTTACGCTGGAAGGCGCGGTATGGGCAAGCGGAGGCGACTTCATCGACTATACAACAGGCAAAGTAACGATTGATACACCGGAATTCGCAAAAGCAATGCAATGGGTAGCAGACCTGCGCCTGAAGCACAATGTATCGCCGTCGCCGGAGGATGAGAAAGCGATGAATTCGTACTCGCGATTTGTAGCCGGCAAAGTAGGCATGTTCCCAATGGGACCATGGGATCAACCGGGATTTTGGGATTTGCCGTTTGAATGGGATATTGCGGCATGGCCGGTGAATCCGGAGACAGGCAAAGCAGGGACGTGGGTTGGCTCAATGGGTTACTCGGTATCCAGCAAATCGAAGCATGCACAAGAAGCATTTAACTTAGCAGCATTCCTTGCACTGGATAAAGAAGGACAGAAGCAAAACTACGAGCTTGGGCAAGCGGTGCCAAACCTGATCGATATGGCAAAAGGCGAGTTTGTAGCTTATGACAAAGCACCAGCAAATCGTCAAGTTTTCCTTGATATTATTGAAGATTACGGTCATCCGCCAATTGAGTTCGGTTCAAAGGATACGAAGTGGATCGATACGATGTGGCAAGAGGCAGGCAAAGTGTGGGACGGCAAGATGACAGCTGCGGACTGGGCGAAGGAATTGCAGCCGAAGCTTCAAGAGTTGTATGACAAGGGAAATAAGTAAACTAAAGTTTCGAATGATAAACATAAATAACGAATAGCTAGTGCGAGGATGTGTACGCATGAGGAAAAGTAAACCTAGTTATATCCGCAAAGAATATGCATGGGCCTACCTGTTTGTGGCGGCCCCAGTGCTTGGCTTTCTCATTTTTGGAGTCGCACCGCTTCTTTACTCCGCGTGGTTAAGCTTCACATCTTGGGATTTGGTTACGCCGCCTGAGTTTGTAGGTTTTGATAACTATATCGAAGTTTTTCACGATGAGAAGGTGTACAAATCACTTTTTAATACTGTATTTATGATGCTTGGCATACCCATTGGGATGATTGTGGCACTCTTGCTTGCTATTATGATGAACCGTCCGCTCAAAGGAATCTCGTTTTTACGGACAATCTATTACTTGCCAGTCATTTCACCCATTATTGCGGTGTCGTTGTTATGGCAATGGATATTGAATCAAGATTTTGGTTTGCTCAACCAAACGATGTGGAGTTGGTTCGGCATCGAAGGGCCTAACTGGTTAGGTGACGCAAATTGGATTAAACCTTCCATGATTTTGATGGGAGTATGGGGCGGCGTTGGCGGTACGATGGTTCTTTATTTAGCCGGGCTGCAATCGATTTCGTCGTCCTATTACGAGGCAGCTGAAGTGGATGGCGCGAGTGCATTCCAGAAACTGCGGTTAATTACCATTCCACTGCTGACGAACATTCATTTTTTCGTTATTGTCATGGGCGTTATCGGCGCGTTCCAATCGTTTAGCCAAATTTACGTATTGGCAGGCGACGGGGGGCCGGAGTATAGTGCGGCAACCGTAGTATTTTATATTTTCGAAAATGCGTTCAAGTATTTTAATATGGGTTATGCCAGCTCAGTGGCTTGGGTTCTTGGCATTATTATTTTCATCGTTACACTCCTTCAGTTCCGTTTATCGAAAAAATGGGTGTACAACGATTAATCTTTTACCGTTACAGTTTGCGAGGGGAGTTTGATTTCAAATGCAACAGAAACGACTAACAAACCTTTGGGTGGCATTAATTCTATGTATCGGCTCTATTATTATGCTGGCGCCGTTCGTATGGACGATATCTACTTCATTAAAAGATCAACGCAACGTTTTTGAAATTCCGCCTAAATGGATTCCAGACCCAGCTACATTCAAAAACTATGTAACGGCTTGGAATGATTCTCCGTTGCTAAGCGGTTTTATGAATAGCATGATTATTGTCGTCTTTGTACTTGTCATTGGAATATTCGTTTCAACAATGGCGGCATATGCATTCGCTAAGATTGAATTTCCGTTTAAAGATGCTATTTTTCTATCCTTGCTTGGCACGATGATGATTCCTTTTTCCGTCGTTATGATTCCTCAGTTTATTGGCTTCTCGTCAATTAATTGGACGGATACGCTTTTGCCGCTTATCGTACCCGGGTTATTTGGCAATATCGTCGTTATTTTCTTCCTGCGCCAATACTTGGCGGGAGGTTTGCCGAATGAGCTGGTGGAAGCAGCGAAGCTGGACGGCAGCGGTTTCTTCCGTACCTTCTGGACCATTGCACTGCCGGTTGCAAAACCTGCGATTGCAGCTCAAGCAGCGTTAAGCTTTATGGGCATTTGGAATGATTTTATGGGACCGCTTATTTATTTAAGCTCCCCGCAGAAACAAACCATTCAAGTTCTTATTGCTTCTATGCAATCACAATATATGGGATCTTCTAACTATCCGGTAATCTTGGCAGCATCGATTATATCGATGGTTCCGGTCATTCTTGTATTCTTTTTCTGCCAACGCTACTTTATCGAGTCTATGGCGATTAGCGGCTTAAAAGGTTAGCGCATGAGATATTTTAACCTTACACAAATGAGGGCGACGAAGCTTGTCGCCTTCCTCGTTGTATGCATGGTAGTCATGTTAAGTGGCTGCAAGTCCACGCCAGAAGAAAAAGCAGTCGTACTGTTGAAGGAGGATGCTAAATTGTATACAAATTCGTTGAAGCTGGAGCAAGAGTGGGAGGATTACGGGATCGGTGATCCTTTCATCATGCGTTACAACGGTAGGTTTTATTTGTATTGCAGTACAAAGGACTTTCGTCCGGGCATTAAAGCTTGGAGCTCCGAAAATTTAGTGGATTGGAAATATGAAGGGCTAGTTACTGAAGACCCCATTACGACTGGGGCTTATGCACCTGAAGTCTTTTACTGGAATGGCAGCTTCTACCTATATACATCCCCGGCAGGCCAAGGGCATTATGTGCTGCAAAGCGACAGCCCAACGGGCCCTTTCGTCGTCAAAACCGGAAATCTCGGAAATTCTATCGATGGCTCTGTTTTTATTGACGATGACGGGAAATGGTATTTTACGAATGCAGGCACGCAAGGCATCGTTGCGCATGAAATGCCAGATCCATTAACGATTGATGTTGGCGTAACGACTAATGCATTTCTTGGACATTGGACAGAAGGTTCAATGATCTGGAAGAGAAATGGCCTTTATTATATGACATATACGGGCAATCACGTATTTAGCAACGGTTATCGGGTGAACTACGCAGTATCCAAGGATGGGCCTGTCGGCGATTATACGATTCCTGCAAACAATCCGATTGTCATCAGCGTAAAGGATGAATTTAAAGGGCTTGGCCATAGTGCAACAGTGCTTGGGCCGGATATGGACTCTTATTATTTGACTTATCATAATCTGGTTGGACATTCTTCTGAAGGCCCGCCAGTACGTGAATTGAACATTGATCGACTTGCCTATAACGGTGATAAGCTGGTTGTTTTTGGTCCATCTCATGATCATATGCAGCCTGCGCCGGCAATGCCTTCATTATATAGCTGGCTCACTGACGGCATTTCTTCAGAACAATGGGATGAATCATCGTCCGCGGCTGAACAAAAGGCGCTAAGTAAACTTTCGACGGAAGATGCCTTTATTGCGGAATTTAACTTCCGATTGAATCTTTCGGACAGTGCAGTGGATAGCGGTACGATTGCAGCTGTATTCTCTTATGCAGATGAAGCTAATTATTCAGCAATCAAGCTGTGGCCAGGCAAACATGAGATTGGGTATGTAACGGTTCAAAATGGATCAGAGAAACAGCTTGCACAAGCACTGCTTCCTAATGAATTTGATTACTCGAAGCTGCATACGATTCGTGTTGAGCAGCGTGATGACAGCGTTCTTGTCTTCTTCGATGGAATGAAAAAGATAGAGGAGCATACAACTAAGCCGAGCGGCGGGAAAATTGGCTATATCGCCAATCAGTCGCAGCCAATTTATGAATATACAGCCTTTACGAATGAAGCAGGCGGCAGCAGTGATTTTGAGGCCTATAAGCCTGTGCCTGGGGAAATTGAAGCGGTCCATTATTTGAAGGAAGCTGATCGGGGTTTTCATTTGGAGCAGAAGTCATCCGAGATCAGTGATTTTAGAAAAGCAGACGGTGTACCGATTCGCAAGCTGGATGACGGCAGTTATTCCGTGAGCCTGCTGCAAGGCGGTGACTGGTTGAAATACAAGCTGAATGTGAAGGATCATGCGAAATACGGGATCGGCTTAACGCTTAAAAAGCCGGAGAAGGATGTTGTCTTGGAATGGTCAATTAACGGCGGCGAAGCCGTGAAGACGAAGATCAAAGCCGATGACCCAGCCTTTGTAGAAGGCACAGCGAAGCTTCGAATTGGAACAATCGAAATTGCGGCAGGTTTTCATGAGCTTAAGATAGAGCTGAAAGCTGGACCAGTGGAAGTGCATTCCTTTGAGCTGTTTGCTATAGACCTGCTGGATAAGGAGCAGCCGTTCCATTCATTATCCTTTCAAACGGGAATGGGGCTGTTTGGACAATCGGAGGATGATTATAGCGGCAGCGGCATAGATGATGACATGTTGTTTGCGGGCAGTGACAATTGGGACAATTATGAGCTGGCGTTTGATGTGCAGTTGAATGCAGAAACGGATATCGGAGGCGTTTTTGTTCGAGCTTCCAATGAATCCTACCATCCGGCTCAGGTTAGGGATGCAGTCATGGGCTATTACATCGGTATTTCTTCTTCGCAGCTGACTTTGAATCGGATGAACTATGATTCCAATTTAGTAGCTAGTGAAAGCGCAGAACTGGAAACCGGTAAAGCCTATTCGTTCAGAGTTGTTGCAAAAGACGGGAACCTAAAAGTATTTCTGGGGGATGGCTCAACTCCAGTTATTAATTATACGGACCCTTATCCATTTTTGCATGGCAAGGTAGGCATTCGGTCAGAACGATCAACAATGTTGTTCAACCATTTAATGATAAATCCGCTAAAAAAATAATATATAAGCATAAGCAATAGGACTGGAGTGGGAACATGATGGATGCAATACGAAATGAATATCCAAGACCGCAATTTGAGCGATCATCCTGGTTAAACCTGAACGGGGAATGGGAATTTGAGTATGATGACTCAAACGCAGGTTGTGATAATAAATGGTTCGAGAGAAAACAGTTTGATCGCAAGATTCAGGTGCCATTTTGTTACCAAAGCGAGTTAAGCGGCATTAATGAAAAATCGTTTCACGATATCGTATGGTATCGTAAAAGTATTGAGGTTCCAACGGAGTATGCAGGGAAACGAATCATTCTCCATTTCGGTGCTGTTGATTATGAAGCAAAGGTATGGGTAAATGGACATTTAGTAGCAAGTCATGAGGGAGGCCACACCCCATTTCATGCGGATATTACTGCTGTGTTGAATGCAATAGGCCCCAATAGCATAGTCGTGCGTGCACAAGATTATAGTAAAGACGTCACGCTGCCCAGAGGGAAGCAGTATTGGAAGGAGCAGTCAGAGCAAGTTTTCTACACGCGAACGACTGGGATTTGGCAAACGGTTTGGATGGAGGCTGTCAATCAAGCACATGTGAGCCGAGTGAGATTGACGCCGGATATCGATCATAATAAAATTCATATTCGCAGCTTTATTAAGGGAACGGAATTATATCATGGCTTGCGACTCAGCATTAAAATATCGTTTGAAGGTGAATTAATCGCTGAGGATGTTATTCGTGTTATGGAGCAGGAAGAGGAGGTCTCTATCAAGCTTCATGATTTTAATGATCATGGGCTTGGCCGCTGGTGGTCGCCGGAGAAGCCAAACTTGTATGACGTTGAATTTATGCTGCTTGATGGAGAACGAGAATTGGATCATGTCAAAAGCTATTTCGGCATGAGAAAGATATCCATTGAGGATGGCGTTATTTGCTTAAACAATCGCCCTTATTATATGAAGCTAATTTTGGATCAAGGTTATTTTCCAGGTGGTGTGCTAACAGCTCCAAGCGATGAAATGCTCCGTACGGACGTCGAGCTGACCAAGCAAATGGGGTTCAACGGGGCGAGAAAACATCAAAAAATTGAAGACCCGCGTTATTTGTATTGGTGCGATAAGCTTGGATTGCTCGTTTGGGGCGAGATGGCCAATGCGTATCAATACTCTGAACAATACGTGACGCGTATCATGAATGAATGGCAGGAGGCTGTTCACCGTGATTACAATCATCCTTGTATCGTTGTGTGGGTACCACTTAATGAAAGCTGGGGAACGCCAAATATATTAATAGACAAAAGGCAGCAGCACCATGCCTCTACTCTTTATTATTTGACCAAATCTCTCGACGATACAAGACCTGTTATCTCAAACGATGGTTGGGAGCATGTGAAATCTGATATTTACACGGTTCATGATTACGAAAGCAATGAACAGATACTGGCAAGTAGATATGCAACGCCTGAAATGTCCGTCAAATGTGATCCTCAAGGCAGAAAAATACTTGTGCCTGGGTTCACTTATAATGGCGAGCCGGTGCAGTTATCGGAGTTCGGCGGTATTTCGTATATTAAGGATAATGAAGTAGGTTGGGGGTATTCTTCGGCTAGAGACGATCAGGACTTCTTGAACCGTTTAGTGGCCGTGATGCGTCCGATTATAGCAGCTGGCGGACTGCAAGGTTATTGTTATACGCAGTTAACGGATGTTGAGCAGGAGAAAAATGGCCTGCTGTCCTTCGAGCGAGAACCGAAGCTTCCTATTGAAACCTACCGAGAGTTAAACAAAGGAATGATCCCAGTTCTATAAGCGACATTCCAATGCTGTAAACGGCACTTAGCATAGCTAATGTACTTACCGAACATAATAGTCGAAACAAAGACTATGAACAGGTCAGGAGCATTGCGATATGTTTAAAGAAGCAGTATCTATAGTTGATCAGAAGATAAAAGTGATTGAAAGCGATAATGGCACTATTTATTTAGTCGGTCCCATTCAACTTCCGGTGAAGCTTGATGAAGGCGAGGCAATTTTTCAATGGTATTGTTGGCTGCTCTGCAAAGAGCAGCTTGACGATGCGGAGCAAATCATCAAGAAGCTTTCGTCGATTAATTTAGCAGAAATGCAGCAATCAAGCGTGCTGGTGTATGGCGATTTCGAACAGGCAGATGAGGCGTGGATTCGAATGCACAGCATTTGTCATACGGGCGATATTTTTGGCAGCAAACGTTGTGATTGCGGTTATCAGCTGCATGAATCAATGCACATGATTGTGGAAAAGGGTACAGGCGCATTGTTTTATTTGGCCAATCATGAAGGAAGAGGAATCGGTTTGTTTAGCAAAGCGATGGCTTATTTACTGCAAGAGAAGGGTTATGACACCGTAGAGGCGAATGAGGAGCTTGGCTTTGTGGATGACGCTCGCAGTTATAGTGATGCGATACTCGTATTGAAAGCACTTCGTGAGAAACCAGTGTCGCTCATTACGAATAATCCGAAGAAGCTGGATGCACTGCAGGCGGCGGGACTTGATGTGAAAAATCGTATTCCGCTTTGGGGAGATCGATCGGAGCATAATGAGAGGTATCTCGCGACAAAAGTGAATCGTTCGGGTCATTTTGCAGCAAGCGGTTGTCCTAATGAATAATTAAAGGTTAAAAAATTGGATAGGGCTGCCCAGGTAGCACATAAATGCGCTAGCCGGACAGCCCTTGTTTGTATCATATATTTAACCGGACCTCTTCTTCTTATAAGAAAGGCCGTACTGGGTCCCCTTGTTAACAGCAAACAGCATGTGTACCAAGTTGTCTTAAACTCGCATCCTAAAACAACGAAAGCCCTACCTCTCTTCCGTCCTCGCGGCTCCGATGACCGCGCCAGTGTGAATCAGAAATACATCACGTAACAGGTTTGGAATTAACAGCAAAGAAATCAAAATCTGAGGAAATCATTGAATCTTACTGGGGATGTTATGGGGTTAAATATTATACATTCCCATTATCATACTACATATTATATTTAAATGCAACAACAAATTACAGCGAATGACTTTTTCCTTTCTGGATACTCTAGAAATGGAAGGGGGAAGTAAAATGCCAAGTTGGATTGAAATTGTACTGCGAACGTTAGCGGCCATCACTATTTTATTTGCGCTTACGAAGGTTTTGGGAAAACGCCAAATTTCTCAGCTGTCGCTGTTCGAGTACATAACAGGTATATCTATCGGTAATATTGCCGCATATATCTCGCTTGATCTCGACAATTTATGGTTTTTGGGACTGGTATCATTAGCGGTTTGGGTTAGTGTGTCGGTCGGAATGGAATTTTTGACCATAAAAAGCAAGAAGGCTCGTGACTTTATTGACGGAAAAGGTACTGTGCTAATTAAAGATGGCCAGCTGCTCAAAGAAAGCTTGCACAAGGAACGGTTGACCTTGGATGAGATGCTCGAGCAATTGCGCAAAAAGGATGTATACCGTGTAGCCGACGTGGAGTTTGCTGTTATGGAATCAAGCGGTGAAGTCAATGTGCTGTTGAAGAAAGCCTATCAGCCTTTAACGCCGGATACGCTTGGCTGGCAGGTGCCGAATGAGCGAGAGGCAATGACCGTTTTGATGGATGGGGATATACAGGATGAGGTGCTTGCGAATTTAGGACATGACCGGCAATGGCTGCTGCATGAGCTGGAAAAGCGAAATGTGAAGGAATCAGAAGTATTTTTTGCCCAAATTGACAGCAATGGCGAGCTGCTTATCGATACCGGCGAAGAGAGCAAGCAGCCGCAAAATAGTCAACAATCCAAACCCAAGGATCGTGTTATTATGTTGATTGAGCAGTTTGAGGCGGAGCTGATTCGACTTGAACGATTGTCTCGTAATGAAAGCGATCGACGCGTTTATCAGACTGCAATTGATCGCTTTCAAGCAAGCACAAAGTCACTGCCTGATCAGCTGTTGAAGCATTAGCCTATGTCCATCTAGCCGACCAAAGCTTCATCTCTTTTAAAATATGATGCAAGTCCTCGCCCTTAGGTGTCAGTGTGTATTCGACGGTAACGGGCACGGTTGGGAAAACCTTGCGTTCAAGCACGCCCTTATCCTCGAGATGACGGAGCGTGCTTGTTAATGCACGAGGACTAACCGCCGGAATAAGCCTCTGTATTTCTCCGAATCTTTTGGTGCCGCAAAAAAGTTCTCTCAGCACTAAAAAAGCCCATTTACCGCCGATCACATCTAATGTCTTCTCAATATTACATTCGATATGGAGCGGTTCCTTCGGAATGTAATTATGTGCACTCATCGACAATTCCCCTCTCTGCTATCTGCTACCAATAGTATAGTATGTATATATAAGATAATAAAGTGAAAAAACATTCACTACTTTAATAATAGAAAGTTGTACTATAGACTACAGATGAAGAGCGGAGTAAATCGATTCAGGACTAAATGATCGCGGACTTTCTAGAAAACATATCGTCGAGCAATGTGATGCAAGCTTGAAGCGTTTGGGTACTGATTATATAGATCTTTATCAATGCCACCGCTTTGATTCGGAAACGCCGGTTGAGGAGACTTTGCGGGCACTCGATGATTTGACGGCACAAGGGAAGGTGCTTTATGCAGGGGTCAGCGAGTGGACAGCTGCGCAAATTACGGATGCTGCAGCGATAGGGAAACGTCTTAACCTCCGGAAGCTTATTTCGAATCAACCGATTTACAATATGTTTGAGCGGTATATTGAACGGGGCGTTATCGAAGCTTGTGAGCAAGAAGGCATGGGGCAGGTTGTTTTCTCACCGCTTGCACAAGGGATTTTAACAGGTAAGTACAAGCCAGGCCAAGCCGTGCCGGCAGGCAGTCGTGCTGCAAATGATAAGACAAATGGCATCATTAACAGTTATTTGCGAGAAGATGTACTGCAGGTTGCAGAGAAACTGGAGCAGCTGGCTGCAACGATTGGAGCATCATTGTCACAATTTGCATTAGCATGGGTGCTTCGCCAGCCGAATGTGAGCTCAGCTATTATCGGTTCGAGCCGACCGGCTCAAATCGAAGAAAACATAAAGTCTGTAGACATTGAACTGTCAGATGAGCTGCTATCACAAACTGAAGCAATCTTGGCAGAAATCAGCGGCTTTGCTCCGATGCGTTAAAAAGCAAAATGATAGAAATAGCAAAAAGGCTCTTCGAGAGAAGTGCCTTTTTGCTATATATATAATAGAAGCGATTTTTTTTAATGATTCATTTGAGTCTCGGATGGGCTGTAGGTGCCTGGTTGTGTAATTGGAGGGGGCATATCCTTTCCACCGGCAAAATGATATTTCACTACGGTATTGAATTTATCGATATGTGGCATTAAGGATCGTCCGCCCCATGCTTCCTTGGCAAAATCGTTGAAGTAATTTACGAACTCCATATTGGCTGAAATATGAACTTCTTGTACAGCTGGAGCCAGCTCGCGAACTCTAAGAGCGACAGTCTGCTTAAGTTCATCCGACAAATCATTAACATCGTTGACTGAGAAATAGGAGTTGTACGGTGATACAAGGATCTTGCTGTTGCCATACGGACTGCCTGTATCATGGTTATATACGCCATCACTAGTACCTGTATTGTCTTGCTCGCTTTTGCCGCCTGAATTCCGAGTACCAACTGCGGTCCAATCAAGCATTAAACCGACATAAGCATTTTTGTCTGTCAGCATAACGATTGCGGAAGCTATGCCGTTTAGATCAGTTACTTTGCGGGAGATGACGGAGCTGTATTCAAAAAATGAATTATTATGCTGGTCAGCATTGTTGGTCGCCTTGCCATAAGCTCTGCCGCCGAGCATCTTCGGATCGTTAGCTTGACGGCTTCCATAATCGGTGTCGCTTTGCTGAGCATACTGTTTGTAGGCACAGCCGGCTGAAGTTGTTATCATGACTGCCGACAACAGCAATGCGGCAATTCGTTTAACCATAAAGAACGGACCCCCATTCATACGATAAT
Source organism: Paenibacillus sp. 01T47 (assembly GCF_056398245.1). Classification (NCBI taxonomy): domain Bacteria; kingdom Bacillati; phylum Bacillota; class Bacilli; order Caryophanales; family Paenibacillaceae; genus Paenibacillus; species Paenibacillus sp. 01T47. The sequence goes on along the minus strand of NZ_JBFTPA010000016.1, from coordinate 166,136 downwards.
GGCTTTAGTTTTTGCCGCGGCTCCGTAAATATACGTTTTTGCAAGCATACATAATTGACCATGGGTTTGGTGCACAATGTAGGATAGAGAGAATGCCATGCAGACGGGCTAAACAAGACAGTTTATCATGCGAAAAAACGCAGTAATGATGCGAATTTGACAGCTTTGAGAACAATTTGTGAACTCTCTGTGGAACATTGACAAATAGGGGCTTCAACTTTATATTTAATAAAGTGATTTAAGTTGCAGGAGTTGTAATAACATCTGTGAAACACGCAGCCAGCCGTATGCCACGTGAAAATTAGGCAGCTGCGAAAACGTCAAAAGTGGGGTTGATTAATGATGAAACGGTGGCGATTTGTAAAACGGCTTGCGCCGCTTATGGCCATGATGGTGCTAGTACTAGCGGCTTGCGGGCGGAGCGATTTGTCGACGCTGAATCCTCAGGGACCTGTAGCGGAAGAACAATTCGGGCTGATGAAGCTGGCAATTGGAATCATGTTGATCGTGATTGTTGCCGTATTTGCGATTTCTTTGTTTGTAATTATTCGTTTCCGCAGACGTCCAGGAGACAAAACAATTCCTAAGCAGGTGGAAGGAAATCATAAGCTTGAGATTATTTGGACAGTAATTCCAATCATCATGCTTATCATTTTGGGTGTTCCAACCGTTCAATCCGTATTTAATCTTGCTAAAGACTACAGCAAAGATCCGGAAGCGGTTCAGGTCATCGTTACTTCACACCAATACTGGTGGGAGTTTGAATACCCAGCTTACGGAATCAAGACTGCACAAGAGCTTATTATTCCAAAAGGTAAGACGATCTCCATCACAGCGAAATCCGCAGATGTGCTTCACTCATTCTGGATTCCATCGCTTGCTGGGAAAATCGATACCAACCCTGGTGCAAACGTAAATAAAATGTACTTCTCTGCACCAAAAGAAGGCGTTTACCTGGGTAAATGTGCTGAGCTTTGCGGACCTTCACATGGTTTGATGGACTTTAAAGTTAAATCAGTGGACGAGTCGTCATTTGATCGTTGGGTAGCTGCACTTAAAGAACCTGTAGCGCTTCCAAGCGATCCGGCAATTGCTAAAGCATTTGAAAGCAAATGTCTATCTTGCCACGCAGTGGGTGATTTGGGCGGACCTGCTTATCCTAACTTGACAGGTATCGGAAGCCGTGAGACTGTCGGGGGTATACTTGTTAACACCGATGATCCGCAATATTCCAATGAAGGTTCAGTATACGACAACTTGCACCGTTGGATCAAAAACCCGGACGAAGTTAAACCGGGCAACCAAATGGGTAAAATCGAAGATTTGACTGAACAAGAGATTGAAGGTATTGCTAAATACTTATCTGAATTGAAGCTTAACTACGAACAATAATTTATCGGTGATTGAAGGAGGTACCTACTTTGGCTCATGCGCATACGCATAAGGTCAAACGTTACAGCGGTCTGATGGACTGGCTGACTACGGTTGACCATAAAAAAATCGGAATATTGTATATGATTGCCGGCGGTTTTTTCTTCCTTGTCGGTGGTTTGGAAGCGATTTTGATTCGGGTTCAATTGTGGAAGCCGCTAAATAACTTTGTTAGCGCGGATACATATAATGAGCTTTTAACCATGCACGGAACGACGATGATCTTCCTTGCAGCGATGCCGCTTTTATTCGCCTTAATGAATGCGGTTATACCGCTTCAAATCGGCGCGCGCGACGTAGCCTTCCCTTTCGTTAACTCATTAGGCTTCTGGACATTCTTGTTCGGCGGTATTTTGCTTAACGTGAGCTGGTTTACTGGCGGCGCTCCAGATGCAGGCTGGACATCATATGCACCGCTCGCGGGGACGACCTATAACGGCGATCACGGCGTTGACTATTATGTACTAGGTTTGCAAATAGCTGGTATCGGAACACTTATCGGGGGTATTAACTTCCTCGTAACGATTATTAACATGCGTGCACCAGGCATGACGTTCATGCGTATGCCGATGTTCACATGGGCTGCGTTCATTACTTCGGCGCTAATCCTGTTCGCATTCCCTGCTTTGGCAGTTGGTCTAGCGGCACTCATGTTCGACAGATTGTTTGATGCAAATTTCTTTGATCCTTCTGGCGGCGGTAACGCGGTCCTATGGGAGCATATTTTCTGGATATTCGGGCATCCTGAGGTTTATATCCTCATCTTGCCGGCCTTCGGCGTTATTTCCGAGGTAATAAGTACATTCTCACGTAAGCGTTTGTTCGGTTACAGCTCGATGGTATTCGCTACAATCCTGATCGGCTTTTTGGGCTTCATGGTTTGGGCGCATCACATGTTCACGGTTGGTCTTGGACCAGTTGCGAATGCGCTGTTCTCCATTGCAACGATGCTTATCGCGGTTCCAACAGGTATCAAAATTTTTAACTGGCTATTTACGATGTGGGGCGGTTCCATTAAATTCACGACAGCTAACTTGTTCGCTGTCGGATTTATACCAACCTTCGTAATGGGCGGCGTTACCGGCGTCATGCTGGCAGCAGCACCTGCTGACTTCCAATATCATGATTCTTATTTTGTCGTAGCGCATTTCCACTATGTTATCGTAGGTGGTTTGGTACTGGGTATTTTCTCAGGCCTTCACTACTGGTGGCCAAAAATGTTCGGACGCATGCTGAATGAAACACTTGGTAAATTGACGTTCTGGACATTCTTTATTGGCTTCCACTTAACATTCTTTATTCAACATTTCCTTGGCTTGCTAGGTATGCCTCGTCGTATTTGGACATATCTCGACGGTCTTGGTTTCAACGAAATGAACATGATCAGTACAGTAGGCGCATTCTTGATGGGCTTTGGTACAATTTTCTTCTTGCTGAACGTTGTTATCACAGCTTTCAAACCACAAAATGCACCAGCTGATCCATGGGAAGACGGTCGTACTCTAGAGTGGACGATTCCATCGCCACCTCCTGAATACAACTTTGCTCAAACACCGCTTGTACGCGGCTATGATGCATACTGGAAAGAAAAAACGGACGGTCACAAGGGCATGACGCCTGCGGAGCCAATTGGTCCAATTCATATGCCTTCTCCTTCGATCCTGCCTTTCTTCATGGGATTTGGATTGTTTATCGCAGGTTTAGGTTTCATGTACGCTAAAGATTGGGGCAACTTGTTTGGATCATTCAAATCAGGTTATGCTCTCGGTATTGTTGGTTTGCTGATCTTGTTCGGTTGCATGTTCCTTCGTTCCGTAATCGATGATCACGGCTTCCACATTGAAGAAGAAGAAATCCTTAGAGATATGGGGGGTAAAGCATGAGTGCGCATTCGCATGTAGAGGGGCAATTGCCTCATGAGCCCGAAAAGGCGACCCTCGAGGGACGCAATAAAGTATTAGGCTTTTGGCTTTTCCTTGGCGGAGAAACTGTATTGTTCGGAACGTTGTTCTCAGCGTTCCTAGCACTACGGAATCAAGTCCTTGATGGACCGCCAGCACATGAATTGTTCCAGCTTCCACTCGTTGCGCTTGCGACAGCACTCTTGCTTACGTCAAGCTTAACAAGCGTGTTCGCTGTTCATGCGCTGCATACAAACAGAGTGAAGGCGTTAATTAACTGGCTGATTATTACGGTCATTCTTGGCGCAGGTTTCCTTGCTCTTGAAATTTACGAGTTCTGGCACTATGTACATGAAGGCCACGGCTTTACAACGAGCGCATTCAGCTCCTCGTTCTATACGCTGGTAGGCTTCCACGGAGCACACGTTGCTTTTGGTATTACATGGATCACATTGATTATTATTCAATTAGCAAGAAAAGGCTTGACTGTAGTAACAGCACCGAAAGTATATGTTGCTGGTATGTACTGGCACTTTATCGATGTTGTATGGGTATTCATTTTCACCGTCGTTTACTTGATGGGAAAGGTGGTTTAATCCATGGCAAGCAATCATACAGCCACTGAGGAAAGCCCCAAGCGTCATAAGGTCGAAGGACCTAAGAAGCATATTATCGCGTTTATTTTCTCGATCTTGCTTACGTTCATCGCATTCGCGACTGTAATAAGCGGAGAAATCAACAAAGATTTTATCTACATCATTTTGATCGGCTTAGCGGTATTGCAAGTGTTCGTACAAATGGCATTCTGGATGCACATGAAAGACCGTGGTCATACTTTCGCAATTATTGGGATTTTGACTGGTGTATTCATCGTCTTCACATGTGTCATTATGGCTGAATACTGGGCTTGGTGGTAACCGATTTAACTATTGGAGGAGAGGAGGGTCCCGAGGCTTGGGTCCCTCCTCTTTTGTAAAAAAGCTAGCGTAATTGAAAGGAGTTTCCACGATGCTTGGCTTACAATATTTTCGCTTCGAGGAATTGTGGACCCCCATGTTTCTATTCGGAATGGCCGCAATTGTCATTCTATATTACTACTTAATTGGACCATGGCGTGAGAAGAATGCTCCTGAGGCTGATGCAGCGACAAAGCTTCAGAAGTTTATGTTTGTTTCGGCTGCAATTATGTTTTATATGGTTCACGGAGGACCTTTAAATCTATTAGGTCACCTTATGTTTACATTTCATATGGTCAATATGTCAGTATCTTATTTAGTTGTACCGCCGCTAGTATTGCTTGGAGTTCCAAGCTTCTTATGGCGAAAAATGTTCTCCGCTCCGTTTTGGAAAAAACTGAGCTTCATGATGCATCCTATTATTTGTCTTTTGTTGTTTAATATTTTGTTCTCGGTTTATCATGTCCCAATTGTCCATGACTATGTGATGACGCACTTCTCTGTGCATCGTCTTTATTATTTTATTTTGCTTGTAACGTCGTTTATGATGTGGTGGCAGATTGCCTCACCTGTTCCAGAGTGGAGCAGACTTAGCGATGTGAAGAGAATGGCTTATGTGTTTGCGAACGGCATGCTTCTGACACCAGCTTGTGCTTTAATTATTTTTGCCAAAACGTCTATGTATGCGATTTATAGCGATCCTAATGTTTGGGTTACAGCGATGGGGTACTGTGTATCGGGTGATCCGAGCCGTTTGCTGGAGAGCTTTAGCGGTCCGCAATTTTTTAATATTATGGACGTAGTTGAAGACCAGCAGCTTGGCGGAATCGTCATGAAGTTCGTGCAGGAAATTATGTATGGCATTATATTGGCGTATATATTCAAGCAATGGTTCAAGCGTGAGCATAAGGACGATGAATTGCCGAATACGAATACAGGAACAGCTTAATACCAATTATTTAACGAACATTAGGTGGGGTAAAAGTGGACAAATATAATATTGTACCGACAATCAGTACTTTTTTCATTGTGCTTAGTGCGGTGCTGGTAGCCGTAGGCTGGAGGCTCGCGATTAAGCGCAGGCTGGCGGAGCATCAGAAGGTAATGTTCTATGCAGCAGTGTCAGCAACGATCTTCTTTATCGTATATGTATCGCGTTCGATATTCGTAGGAAATACAATCTGGGGCGGCCCAGACAGCTTAAAGCCTTACTATTTTGTCTTCTTATTGTTTCATATCGTGCTTGCTACAGTTGGCGGCGCATTCGGAATTACAACACTAACGCTTGGTTATAAGAAGAAGTTTGCCAAGCATCGCAAATGGGGTAAAGTAACTTCAGTGGTTTGGTTTATTACAGCTATTACAGGCACAGCGGTGTACGTATTGCTGTATCTTATGTATCCAGGCGGCCATACAAAACCCGTTATTGATGCTATTTTCGGATAGAACGACAATGTGTAAGCCATGTTTTCAAAAGAGACTACTCTTTTGAGAACATGGCTTTTTTTATGTTTTTGCAGATGTGATGGGCTTATAAATAGGGGAATTTCCATTGTGCAGGAGTAATTACCGTAGAAGGGAATTCTCCTCCAAAAATCTTTTTATGGGAGTACTTGACAACTGTGTATACACTGAATATACTGTGTATAAGGATATATACAGTATATTCGCTAAGCGATTGAAGGGAGCAAATGCTGTGGGGTTATGGAAGGGTGCATGGTATTTAGCGAAGCATGAGCTGGCTAAAGATCGTTGGAAAAGTCTTTTTACATTATTTTTTATCGGATATCTATTGTTATTTACCGTTCCTTTAATGCGGGATGGCTTCATAGGGGAAAATGGCCCATTCGGAAACTGGTCACTCGATTTCATTTACCTTTCGATTCTGCCTGTTCTAGGGTTCATTGCTAATAAGACAATGATGCGTTCCTGGAAAGAGAATTCCTATACGAGGAAGATCGCACAATGGAGAACGCTGCCGATTTCATCGAAACAAATTGCACTAGGGAGAATCATTCAGCTTGCTATCGTATTGTTTGCTGCTCAACTTGTTTTCTTCCTATTGCAATTTATCATTGCACGGAATATGGGCGTTGATATTTCAGCCTTAAGCTTCGTGTTATATGGAGCAAGCTGGTTTGGCTATTCACTGACAATGGGGACTGGTTATGTATACTGGGAATTGGGGCATTCAGGAAAAACATATTTTTTCTTCAACATCACTTATCTCGCTTTTCTGCTTATCTTTTCAATCAGTTTAGCCTTTTTGGATATTGGAAATATTGTTTCAAGTTCGCTGCATGCAATCGACAACGGCAGCTGGTGGCTGCCAATCATAACCGTAACTATTGGTGTTGCTGCTGCGTTCCTCGGCGTTAAACGAATTGAAAATCGGCTGGAGAAAAGAACCTACAGAGCATAGATATTTGAGAATGGAAGAAGGTGAACCTCATGCGGCTGCCGATCCAAATTAATGAACAAAGTGCAGAGCCGCTTTATCATCAGATCGAAGTACAATTGCGAGCATTAATCGTCAGCGGTCAACTTTCGGAAGGGATGCTGCTGCCATCGATACGCGAGCTTGCCCAAACCGTTAAGTGCAGCGTAATTACAGTAAAAAGAGTATATAACGATTTGGAAGCGGAAGGGCTGCTTCGAACAAGGCAAGGAACTGGCACCTATGTAGCACAGGTTGGTGATCAGGAACGTGACCGGCATCGTCTTGCTGCTGTTATTGAAGCGCTAGAGCTGGCAGTTGTAGCCGGCAAGCGGGTTCAGTGCACAGAGGAAGAGCTGCAGACGATGTTTAAAGAAGCGATGAGTAAGCATTTTGATTAAAGGGTGGGACATATGATGAATGAGACGATGGCGATACAATTAGACGGCGTTGTGCAAAATCGTGCGAGCTTCAAACTAGGGCCGGTCCATATGAGTATTCCACAGGGTTACATCACTGCCATTGTTGGGCCGAACGGATGCGGTAAGAGCTCCACCTTTCGCTTAATGCTTGATCTGGATAAAGCGGATGTAGGCACCATTCAGCTGCTAGGAGAGCAAGTGGAGAATGGGCTCAGCACAGAGGTTAAAAAACGAATTGGTTACCTGCATGATCAATCCTCCTCGCATGAGGACAACATGAAGGGGACGGAGAAAGCTGAGTTTCATCGCTTCTGGTATGACAAATGGGATGTGAATCGTTATCGGGAGCTGCTTCGCATTCTTGAGGTCGATGATAATCAGCTGCTTGGCAAAATGTCGAAGGGGATGCGTCGCAAATTTGAATTTGCACTAGCCCTAACACATAATCCGGAGCTGCTCCTGCTCGATGAGCCTTCCTCGGGGCTTGATCCGCTTGCATGGAAAACGATGATTGAGGTGCTTCATCGGTACATGGATCGAGGAGATCGTACCATTCTTATGACCTCCCATATCATCGAAGAGGTGAAACGACTTGCTGATTTTATCATTTTTATGGCTCAAGGCAGAGTGCTTGGCATGTACGAGAAGGATGAGCTATTCAGCAGTTGGTTTACGTTATTTGTAAGTGGAGCGGATCTGACTCCGAAGAAAGCTGCATTCATCCCAGGTCAAACTGTTGTAGAGCATGCAGGCGGAACGACTTATCGAATTGCGACAAATCAGGCTGCAGAAGCTGAAGCATGGTGTGCTGAGGAAGGCTATCAGATTGTAAGCAGGCAAGCACTTGAGCTGGATGAGATTATGAATGCCTTGCTTACACAAGATAGATTAAATACAAGAATGAACTAGTAGAGGGGAGTAATGAAATGAATCCATTAATAGTAGAAAAGGTAGTTAAGCAATACGGGGATAAAACAGCAGTAAACGAAATTAGCTTGGAGGTAAGCGAGGGCGAGATTTACGGCCTGCTCGGGGCCAACGGCGCCGGCAAAACAACGACGATGCGGATGGTGCTCGGCTTGATCTATCCGGACGAAGGGCGGATTCTCTACAACGGAAAGCCTTACAGCAATGAGCAGCTTAGCCTGCTCGGGTATTTGCCGGAGGAGCGCGGGCTCTATCCGAAGGTGAAGGTCAGCGATCAGATCATCTATCTGTCGCAGCTCAGAGGAATGTCGAAAGCGGATGCCGACCGCAACCTGAAGCAGTGGCTGGAGAGGTTCGAGGTACCGGAATATTACAACAAGAAGGTCGAAGAGCTCTCGAAGGGGAACCAGCAAAAGATTCAGTTCATCGCAGCTGTCAACCACAAACCACGCATCGTCGTCATGGACGAAGCGTTCAGCGGACTTGACCCCGTCAACGTCGAATTGTTGAAGTCGACGGTGAAGGAGCTGCGCGACTCCGGCTCGAGCATCCTGTTCTCGACGCACCGGATGGAGCATGTCGAGGAGCTGTGCCGCAACATTACGATTTTGCATCGATCGAACACGGTCTTGAAGGGCAGTTTGAAGGATATTAAAAAACAATTCCCGAGAGAACGGGTCATCCTTGGCGTCGACAAAGAAATTAGCGGACTCGATCGGCTGGCCGGCGTAACCGGCGTCACGCGCACGGAGCGCGGTTACGACATTGCCATCTCCTACGAAGCGGCGGGCGCTGACATTCTGCGTTTGGCGATGGAGCAGGCGAACGTGAATCATTTCGAAATCAAGGAACCGACGCTAAATGAAATCTTTATCCGAATGGTGGGTGATCGTCATGAATAGTTTCTGGACGGTAGTAGGGTTTACGATCCGGAATAAGGTCAAAGGCAAAGCTTTCGTCATTACTACGTTGATTATCGCGTTAATTATCAGCATCGGCATTAATCTTCCTTATATCATTGCACAGTTTGATAAAGGCGACAAAGTAACAAATATCGGCTATATCCAGTCGCAGAGCGAACAAGCGGCGAGCGGCACGGCAACAGGCGACAGCTTGAAGGCGTACTACGAGAAACAAGAAAATTCGAACATCGTGATGGTTCCTTTTGAGGACAAAGGCGATGCTTCGGCAAACGAGAAGCAGTTGAAAAAAGCAATCGATGAAGGGGAAATCAAAGGCTACCTTGAGTTCGGCGATATGACGGACAGCGGTTTCCCGGAAATGACTTACAAGTCCGAGAAGCTGATGGAATTCGGCATGACGGAATCACTGCAGGGAGCGCTTTTGCAAATTCGCCAAACGAACGTGCTCCAGGATGCGGGCCTTTCGGCCGAGCAAATGGCGCAGCTATCGGCTCCGATCAAGATCGGCACCGTTCAGATTTATACCGGCGAAGGTTCGGGCAGTGGCAACACGGGCAGAACACCGGCGGAGCAAGGCGTCAACATGGGCGTCATCTATGTCATGATTATCTTCCTGTTCATGGCAATCATGACCTCCGGCAACATGATCGCGTCGGAGATTACGGCGGAGAAAAGCTCGCGTGTCATGGAAATCCTCATTACGAGCGTATCGCCGCTGAAGCAAATGTTCGGCAAAATATTCGGCATGTTCGTCGTCGTCATCGTGCAGGTCACATTCTACTTAGCCGTCATTCTGACGAACATATCCATGCCGCATAACAAAGGGGCATTAGGCAATCTCGACATCGACTTGTCGCTCGTCGATCCGATTCTGCTCATCTACGCGCTGCTGTTCTTCCTGACGGGTTTCTTCCTGTTCGCGACGCTGTACGCGGCGGTCGGTTCAATCGTAAGCCGGACGGAAGACCTGGGTCAAGCGGTCATGCCGCTGACATTCGTCTCTCTGGCGGGCTTCTACATCGCAATCTTCAGCATAAGCGCGCCGGACAGCATGCTCGTGAAGGTGACGTCGTACATTCCGGTCTTCTCGCCATTCGTCATGCTGCTCCGCCTTGGGCTGACGGAAGTGCCGATGTGGCAGACGCTTCTCTCTTTCGGCATCTTGCTCGTCTCGATCTACGCGGCGGTCTACATCTCCGCTAAGATCTACCGCACAGGCGTACTCATGTACGGAAAGCGCCCTAGCTTGAAAGAAATCCGCAAGGCTATGAAGGCGTATAAGATTTAGGAGTAGTTCTTGGTTCCATCTGATTGCGGCTGCCTAAAATCGTTGGAAATTCCATCTGTTTCGAATTTATCCAATACAGGTTTTCAAAAGTTATTGAAAAAAACCCACATTCGGCCTAACTGGCTCGATTGTGGGTTTTTGGCTTAGTTAGATGAGGTTCTATCCATTCTCATTTTCATTATCATTCTCTTTATAGATGGAGATCAGCACGATTGCCTTATCTTCACCTATATTTCTTACTAAATGTGGCGTACATGCATTCCAACTAAAGGAATCACCTTCTCCAAATTCAGCCTTATCTTCCCCTTGTTCCGCGTAAATTCTCCCTTTAATGACCACATGGACCTCCTCGCCTTCATGAGCATGAGGAGTATTGCCAGTCGTAGAACCAGGAGGAAACTCTATAATCATCATCCGTACGTTTTTTGTGGAACTCAAGTGTTCGACTTTTAGATTTTCTGAACCGCTTGTAGTGATTGTCCTCTCGTTTTTCCGAACAATTCTCATTCGCTCTTCTTTCTTTAGAAGCAAGTAGGCAAGTGGCACTTTAAGTGCTTGAGCTATACTTTCTAGCGTTGAGATGGACGGTGAGGTCTTATTCGTTTCAACCTGACTCATAAATCCTTGAGACAGGCCGGTTGTTTCGCATATTTGAGCGATTGTGATATTTTTTCGCTTCCGGATCGCTCGTATAGTGGAGCCAATATCCATCTAATCACACCTCTAGAATATTTGTAATACTAAATTTAATTTTATATTATCAATATTTGTGTTGACAAGTCAATGTAAATCGTTTTAAATTACACCTATAGAAAATATATTTCTATTACTAATATTTTGGAGGGAAAAAGAATGAATAAAACAGCTTTTGTTTCCATTATCATGCGAGTGGTGTTGGGCATCATATTTATATTTCACGGAGTGGATAAGTTTCAGGGAATAAGCAATGTAGAAGCTTGGTTCAGTTCCATAGGCATTCCGGGAGTTTTAGCTTATGTTGTTGCAGCGATTGAACTTATCGGCGGTATATTGTTGATCTTGGGGTTGTTTACTCGTTATGTAGCAGGATTGTTTGTCATCATACTCATCGGTGCAATTATAACCGCGAAGTTATCGGCTGGACTTCTTGGTAACGGTCAGATGGCTGGTTATGAGCTGGATCTTGGATTCATCATGGTCTCGTTGTATCTGGTTGTTGCCGATCGATCACCGTTCTCTGTTGACCGTTTTATTATGAGCAAGCGCAGTGAATAACTTACAGCATGGAGGAAACGAAGATGAATCCGAAATATCAATATGACGTTCACTTACCGGTTAAACTAGAGCAAGGAAAGAAATATCCGACGATCTTCACTTTCCATGGCAAAGGATCGAATGAACGAAATATGTTCAGTTTGGTTGCTCCATTGGCTGAAGATTTCATCATCATTGGGATTCGCGGTAATTTGCCGCTTGGTACGGGATTCCAATATTACGATTTGAAAAGCCTAGGAAACCCTATTCGAGAGATGTATGACCAAGCGGTTACAGATCTCGAAGCATTCATTCATTATGCGACTGAGGAGTATCCAATCGATCCTGACAAACGTTATTTGCTCGGCTTTAGCCAAGGCGCAATCCTGTCCATGACGCTTGCACTTACAATGGGAGATCAATTAAAGGGAATCGTAGCGTTGAACGGATATATTCCTGAGTTTGTAAAAACGGAGTATTCACTTCGAAGTGCTAAGGATGTTTCCATATTTGTCTCGCATGGAGAATTCGACTCCGTATTCCCGGTTCGTATCGGGCACGAGACAGCTGCCTATTTAAAAGACCAGACGGAGCGCTTAACTTTCAAACTATATCCGACCGACCACGGCGTATCCGAAGAGAACCAGCTTGATTTTATGAAGTGGATGAAGAAGGATGCCGAACTAAATATAAATAAGGAGTGAGATCATATGATGCCATCCTATTTTTTTGCGCACGGTGCACCATCAATCGTGCTCGATGATAACGAATATACAATGTTGCTTAAGCAATTTAAAGAGCACACGCCAAGACCGAAAGCTATCGTTCTCTTCTCCGCTCATTGGGAGGAATCGATACAGACGGTTAGCGCCGCAGAAACTTATGAAACTATTTATGATTTTGGCGGGTTCCAAGATGAGCTTTACCAGATGACTTATCCGGCACAAAGTGACCGATCGTTAGTAGATCAGATTCAAAACTTGTTTACAAAGCATGGTGTTGAGAACGTTCAAAATGAAAAAAGAGGTTTAGACCACGGGGTATGGGCTGTTCTAAAACTACTGTATCCGGATGCAGATATTCCGGTCGTAGCGCTATCCGTAAATCGTTATTTATCTAATGAAAGGCAGTATCAAATCGGCAAGGCATTAGCGGAACTCCGCGAGCAGGATGTTCTTATCATCGGAAGCGGTGGGACCGTTCATAATTTACGGAAATTGAACTGGCGGTCGGAGGGAATTGACGAGTGGGGGGAACAATTCGACAACTGGATTCAAAGTAAGCTGGAGTCATGGGATACCGAAGCCCTGTTTCAATACCGTGAGCTCGCTCCCCATGCCCAAGAGGCCGTACCGACGAATGAGCACTTCATTCCGCTTCTTCTCGCCATGGGAGCAGGTGACGTCAACCGTAACGCAAAACTTCTTCACCGCAGCTACCAATACGGTAACCTAAGCTTAAGCTGCTGGCAGTTCAATTAAGATGAAATGAAAGAGGGCAGATCGGATGACATCCGCATTTAAGACGGCAGCGGAGAGAATAATAATATTTTCCATTGCAGCTGTGTATATTGCGTTGCAGGCGGCGCAGCTTGAGATGCTGGTCTTTCTGCTCGGTGGATTGGTGTTTTCTGCAATCGCCTTACTGTTGCCAAAACTGAAGGGGATGACGTTTTGGCTCACGATTTTCTTTGTGACTATTGGAGTTGTACTTCTTGCGCTGCAGAAAGCAAATGCTAGGATTTGGTTCGAGTCGGCTGGAATAAACGTGACCATTGTAACGCTTTTCCTATTCGCTCCGTTGTTCGGAATTCCAGTTCGTATTCCTGAATACGTTAAGGCCTTGAAGCGGTTTTACGAAGCTAACCTGCACAGCAAGGCCGCTCTATTCTTGGGAACGCAGCTGCTCACTCAAATTATGGGCGTATTTATCAACGTAGGTTCGATACCGGTTGTTTATCAAATGGTCTTTATTAAACCGCAGCCAGGGATGAGCCGTTTGCTTGCAAATGCGCTCAACCGAGGTTTTGCGGGAGCGATTCTCTGGTCACCTTATTTCGCTGCCATGACACTAGTGACTTCAACGTTAGGACTGTCCTGGTCGTCCGTTCTGCCCTATATGCTTGGACTCGCCATTCTTAGCCTCGGCATAAGCTGGGCAGTCGACTTTCGGGAATTGCGTGACGCTAGTCTAGATGAATTTGAAGAGGCAGTAGACAAAAAGGAGAACTCGAATTTTCCAGTTGGACTCGGCATGTATTTAATAGGCGCCATAATTGTCATCTTAACCATGGAACGTATGATCAAGCTGCCAATGGTCTTATTAATCTGTATGGCTGCAGTAGTTTTCCCTTTGTTTTGGTGCATTATAAAGGGGACCATGAATATATATAGAGAAGGAATTATAAATCATATAACAATCACTTTGCCGGCTTTGCAGAAAGAGATTACGCTTTTTCTGGCCGCCGGCTTTTTCAGTGGCGCAATTGGGATTACGAACTTCGGCTCAAAGGTTCCGAATTTGCTTGACTTTGTTCCAATGCCGATTTCCTTCACATTCACGATATTAACCGTTCTTTTGATTGCAAGCACTTCAATAATTGGTCTCCATCCAATCGTGCCAGTGACTATGCTCGCTGGAGCCATTGATCCCGTGAGCGTGCAAATCAGCCCAACTTATTTTGCGGTGCTGCTGCTTGGAAGCTGGGCTTTGTCTAATCCCATCTCGCCGGCTTCGGCTGTAAACAACTTGCTGTCCGGTTTACAAAAGAAATCAGTGTTTGAGATAGCTGCACCGAATTACAAGTTCGCCGGCTGTATGGCGCTCAGTTTGATCGTTTTTTTAATGGTTGTGGTGAGGTATTAGAACAAAAAAACAAGCTAATATTGAACTGACATATCATTTTCATGATCTATTTCTTGCCCTAGCTGCAGTCTGTATTCACTCAAGGACATGCCAAAATGCTTTTTAAACGACTAAAACAGGTACCCATACGCTAAACACTTTTTTTAAAGTGTCGAGTGTATGGGTACCTGTTTTGTGTTCGGCAACTGATTTTCCTGTTGCCTCTTTGAAAAATCTCCCTAAATAGACGTCTTGGAGCCGTTAAATCATAGAAGGATGCGAGTGCAATCTTTGTTTTTTTTTGAAAATCAAAATTTAGAGAGAATTATCTTTTTTAGAGAGCTGCAATGATGATTTATCAAAGGAAAATACACTTTTTTATGTTTTCAACACTTTTTTTATCAGCTATTGTGAAATAGAAATAAGCAACAATGGAGTCTTTTGAAGAGAAGGGGAGGTCGATCAGCTGGTGCGGATGATATTATCGCCGAGAAGCAAAAACAGATCAATGAACGGAGAATAGCGAACGGCTCGTAAGAGAGGGGTTCTCGAATGAGCAACCATTAAACATGATTAAAAAAGAAAGCGTTGTCATGTTATCCTGCGAATGGCTACGCCTTACTCTGCTAGGAATACCTCAACTACTGTTTCGACAATATGCTTTTTGTTTCAGGTTCATAAGCGGAGAAATTCAGAATTGGGAGGAAAGATATTAATGATGAACAGATTCAAAAAAATCACTTCTGTAACATTGGCAGCTGCAATGATTATGACAACATTTACGTTTGTATTCTCAAATACGAGAGTAAATGCACAGCAAGTGACAGGTAATGCGCCTTTTATAAATTCGTGGCTGGTAACTGGTCCATTTGATGCGCCAGTAGTGGACAAGATTTACGGGACTGAAGTGGGTGAAAATGTAAATTATGCGCCGTTGGCATCAGAAATAACAGCATCGTCGTCAACGCTTGCAGTAAACCCTGTATCAAATTTGGTTGATGGAGACAAAAAAAAGCAATGGGTGACAGAAAGAGACTCTAGCCCATGGGTAAATCTAAAATGGAGTACACCTATTGCAATCAATGAACTGAAAATAGCGCAATGGGGCGATGGGCGTCACGTAAACAATGGGTATCATCTTACGTTCACTCTTGAAGACGGCAGCAAAGTAGAATCGGGAGAGGTTAAAAGTACATCTTCTAACCCATCCGAACCAACTGTGTATGCATTATCATCCGGACTTAAGAATGTGGTTCAAATGAAGGTTGAAATAGATAAGGGACGCACACCTTATCCAACAATTACCGGCCTCTCAGAAATAGAAGTTTATAACAATCCGGCAGTGACAGGCGGAGAGCCAACGACTGCGATCACTCCCAATATTGGCGATTCATTAAATTCTGACGGTGAAAGTAATAAGTGGGAGTACTTTGATGATCGAATTTATAACAGAAACTATGATGATTATCAAGACTTATACGGTTACTATACGGTCAAAAAAGGTGTCGACACAAGAAACAAATATGTGTATGCTCACACGTACATATACAGTCCGATAGCACAACAAGCGTATTTTAATGTAGGTGCCAGCGGTTCATATCGCATTTATGTAAACGATAAAACTTTGACCGCACCGACTGTACCAGTAGAAGTACAAAAGGATTTGACCAAACAAGCAGTCCTGTTAAAGCAGGGTTGGAATAAACTGATGATTCAAATCAAGCATACGTATACAGAAGATGTGAATTCAAATAATGTCCCGTTAGGATTTGATGACAGCGCAGCGTACCTTGGGTTTTATGGGAGAGTCACTGACCAAAATGGCAATAAAATCAATGGACTTATTTCTTCGGTTGAAGGCGAAACGGAAGCTCTAAATATCGTCACGCAAGGACTATCAACCGAGGATGCCATTAAAACTCCGCTTCCAACCCAAACCATGCCGATTGGCTACAAGGAATGGCCATATGTATGGAATAAATCGAAAGGGAATAAGAAATACGGCTTAGCGGCATCATCCTTCCAATTTATGGCGGGCGGGGGAACTCCCGGTTATACTTGGAGTATCGTAGAGGGCAAACTGCCGGACGGCTTGGAATTAAATGCCGATGGCACAATCGCAGATGGATTAGTGAATGGAAATGTCGATTTAAATAGCAGCAAAGGCATCATTAGTATCAATACGAAACCAGGAGATTATAACTTTACGATACAAGTAAAGGATGGAAATGGAAATACGGCTAGCAAGAATATGACGATTACAGTAAAGGAACGTCCTAATAAATGGTTTGAAGAAGGGCGTGTGGGCGCTTTAACTCATGCTGCCCCAATTTACCAGTACTTTGTTGACCCGAATTTCTCTGCCGACTTATGGGCGGAAAGAGCGAAACGTCAAGGGCATTCATTAGTTTCGGTTGAATCGGTACAACAAGCTTATCTTTGGCCGTCCAAGTTTGCGGATCCAAAACATGAGAGGCATATGTATCTTCCAAAAGACGCAAACGGCAAAGTAGTAGATGGATTGAAACCGTTTGAACTGGCCGTAAAACGTCATGGAATGAAATTCGGTTTATATTATGGCGGAGGGATTCCATACTACACGACGGACGTCTATGTGCAGAATCTGACCGATTTGATTGGACGGTATACGCCTGATTATATTTATTTTGATGGACCGCAAGGGATACCAAACGCCAATTTTGATGTGATATACAGTGTTGTACGCAATTATAGCGATGATATTATTATAAACTCCAATGCATGGGGCGATGAGTATGGAGACCCTGATTTAAGAACCGAAGAAGCGTCTGGTATTTACAGTAATGGCGCTGCAAATCATCTTTTAAAACGTACGATTATGGAACCATGGAAAATGATTCACACAAAAAATGCACAATCTCCCTATTACGGTATACGAGATGACTACAGGCAAGTTATCAAGGAAATGGTCATGAATGTCGGCAGAGGTTATGTGGATAATAATGATCAGACGCCGGTAGATAGCCGCGGACCCAATTGGAACTCTCCTGAGGAAATTGCGACAAGATATCCTAAAGCAGAGCAGGAATACATTGATGTGAGAGAAAGCTTGGCAAGATGGTTTGCGCCTGAGGGCAAGCCGGAAAGACACGAGGCAACAACGGGTACAACGCCATATTTCCTCTCAGGCTATGGCTATGAAGATGATGGAAAAGGCAATTATGAAAAATTCGCTTTAGCTAACAGCACTACAGGACCACAATGGGGATATGCAACGTATAGAGACAACAATGTGTATCTGCATGTAATGAAAGGACCCGACAGCAAAAAAGGGTTTGACGCCATTGCAGGAAAGTCTTTGACCATTCGTCCGGTTAAAGATAAGGTGACATCCGTGACATGGTTGAACGAGAATGTCCCGGTCACATCGTTTGAACAAAATGAGGACAGCTTGACAATCAATCTTGCTAACGTTCAAGAGGATCAGATTGATACGATCATTAAGATTGTAACCGACAATCCTGTACGAAACTATACGCTTACGGATGTAAAAGCAACAGGGGAGCAGTTAACGCCTTCCTCACTTAAAATCAACGCTGAGGGATATATGACATTCCCGGCGCTGAAAGCCCAGCTTTCAGATTTAACTTATCGCAGTGCAGATCCAGCAATAGCTGCGGTCGATACGAACGGAATTGTGACTCCAGTATCAAATGGAACAACTTCCATCACCGTAAGTGCTGCTTATGAGGGTGTAACGAAAGAGGACATCTTAAAAGTAACCGTTAAAGATGGAGTCGTTTATGTTTGCGAGAGCATGATTGGTGCGACTTTGTTGATTGAAGGTAAAGAAGCCTATGGTGAGTTTAATTTACTGAAAAGCCTACGCTATGAAATAGAAGGCAGATCAGCTAAAGGCGGAGCGATCGGGCTTGATACAGCAGATATTACATGGCATGGGGGTACTATTGATTTAAAAGCGGGTAATAACTATAATCCCGTGGCGATCAAAGAAGTAGATACGTTTACATTTAAGAAAAATGAAATTATTGCGCCGTTCGTAGAGAAACTTACACGCGGAGTCGTTTGGGCGGATGTAACTTTAGACGGTCAAACATTTACAACAAATAAAGTATTCATGGACCTGCTGCCGCATGATAACCTTGCAGGGGCCGCTGAAATTACAGCTAGTCATGATCAAGATGCTGTGAGTCAATTAGTTGATGGGAAAACAATTGACGGTATTCATTTTGACGGGGCCAAATGGTCGGTACCAGCAAATGAGAAGTCTTGGATTCAATTTAAGCTGCCGACAATCTCCGAGATTGCTAGTATCAATCTTAACTTCAATTCTTTAGAACAAAAATACATCAATAC
Organism: Paenibacillus sp. 01T47; assembly: GCF_056398245.1. Lineage (NCBI taxonomy): Bacteria > Bacillati > Bacillota > Bacilli > Caryophanales > Paenibacillaceae > Paenibacillus > Paenibacillus sp. 01T47. The sequence goes on along the minus strand of NZ_JBFTPA010000016.1, from coordinate 147,418 downwards.
GCCTAAAACAATAAAAATTCAAACGAGCGCTGATGGCGTGGACTGGAACGATGTCAGCACCGTTAACGGCCCGACGGGCTCTGCTTATTTTGGATTCTACAATCAATATGTAATAAACACGGGAGCGGGAGCTCAATACGTTAGATTACAATTTGAAAATGGTTCAAACGGGTCAACGATTGATTTGCTTGAAGTGGCAATAAACGGAGTGGATAAGTCCGGATTATTTGATCGTTTCGATTATGAGTATAAACCGGTGAATGCTGCTACAGGTAAATATGACATTGCGGCTTTTACGGGTAAGGGTGAACCGATTGATATTAAAGATGCGAAGATCACAGTGACAAGCGAAAACCAGGATGTGATTACGGTGGACGAATCCAACCTGTTGACCGCTGTTTCAGAAGGCATGGCAAAGATTAACATTCGAGTGCAAATAGATGGACGTTCGATTGACAAAGTTACGTATCTTTTTGTTAATGAGCAAAAGGAAATCTACATGGCTCCTTATTTAGAGAAAATGGACTTCACTCTGAATAAAACGACTATTAAACCGAATGATCCAATCGTGTCTACTATTAATGGCATATTAAGTACTGGAGAGACGGTCGATCTATCAAAGGCAGCTGTAGAATATCAATTTAGCGATGCAAGGTTATCTGTTGTTGACGGCAGTAACACGATCATTGTTAAAGGCGATTTTGGCGTTGGGTTTATAGCAACTGTTGCGGTAAAGGTTACTTTAGAAGGGGTGACCGTTGTAAGTCGCCCTTTGACAATAAATGTAGCTAGCAATAGTGTTCCTCAGTCACAAATGACGGCAACGGCGGCAAGTCAGGAAACGGCTGGTGAGAACAATGCAGCCTCGTTGGCGGTTGATGGAAACCCACAAACGTTTTGGCATACAAAGTGGGATAAATCCGGCGTTCTTCCCCAATCGATTATCTTAAATCTGGGTGGAACTCACCAAATCAATAGACTTGCGTATTTACCAAGGCAATCAGGCAGCAACGGAAATATTACAAGCTATAACGTGTATGTCAGTGAGGAAGGAGTATCTTTTACCAAAGTTGCAAATGGAGATTGGGCAAACGACAACAAGGAGAAATACGCATCATTTACTTCGACAAAAGCATCATATGTCAAGCTTGAAGCAACAGCAGGCGTTGGTGGTTACGCATCGGCTGCTGAAATCAATGTATTACTGGAATCAGTAGAAGTGCCGCAATCGGTTATAACCGGGCCAGTTAAGGTGAACGCTGACCAAGCATTCAATCTGAAGATGGGATTGTCTGGCGTTACGGATAGTGTATACAAGCAAGTGTATGCTCAAGATTTGACGCTTCACTATGATCCGGCACATTTACAGTTTGAATCGGTTACTTCATTAAAAGACGGTTTTAAAGTCATCGATCATGAGGAAAAAGTACCGGGACAAGTCCGGATTTTGGCTGCTAGCGTGAACGAAAACCAAGGAGTGAATGCTCAAGGGGATGTCCTTGCATTCGCATTTACCGCCAAATCTGGAACGCAGGCAACCTCTACGACGATTTCTGTCGATCATGTTGCGATTGCTAACGCACAGGGGCATGAACTGCAGATCAGAGGAAGCAACCATGATATTCAAATCGTGGAAAGCGTGGATAAATCATTGCTAAATGCACTGATTGCAAGTGCTGAGGCGAAGTACGATGCTGCAGTGGAAGGAAATGCGGACGGCCAGTATGTGGTTGGATCCAAAGCGCTATTACAGTCAGCTATCCATGCGGCTAATCTGACAGCAAGCGATTCGAATGCTTCTCAAGCGCAAGTGGATAATGCGAAAGGCGCATTGGAAGCAGCCATTCAAGCGTTTAATAACAAGAAGATAAACGCAAATGTCGATGGTAAAGGCGGCGTCTCGATTGGAGATTTGGCTATTGTTGCAGCGGCTTATGGCACACAACAAGGTCAAGCGGGTTGGAATGTGAATGCGGATGTCAATAAAGACGGTAAGGTTGGTATCGAAGACCTTGCAATCGTAGCAAAAGCGATCTTGCAATAAAATAACATCGAACATTGTTTTGGGGGAGCTATATGCTTCCCCTCTTTTTTTGCTTTTATAGTGAGATCGTTATAATTCTGAGAAATATCTAAAAAAAATAGTTGATATTGTTATGTTTTTTTGAGGATTGTTTATTCTTCATTGTTTTCTAAAGAAGGGGTACTTGTTAAGCTGACAACATGACTAATCAAGAAAGAAGGAGCAGAAGCTATGTCTACTTTTACAATCGAAGGAAATCAATTTGTTTATAACGGGGAGCCTATTCGTATTCTATCTGGAGCCATACATTATTTTCGTATTGTGCCGGAATATTGGCAGGACAGACTAATTAAATTAAAAGCTTGTGGATTTAATACAGTAGAAATTTACATTCCATGGAATTTACACGAGCCAAGGGAAGGGGAATTCAACTTTAGTGGCATTGCTGACGTCGTTCGTTTTATACAGATAGCGGATGAGCAGGGATTATTCGTTATCGTACGCCCAAGTCCGTATATATGTGCGGAGTGGGAATTCGGAGGATTGCCATCTTGGCTGCTTAAGGAAGAAAATATGCGCTTACGTTGTTTTCATCAACCCTATTTGGAAAAAATCGATGCTTATTACAATGAGCTATTGGCTAAATTCTTGCCACTTCTATGTACGAATGGCGGGCCGATTATTGCGATGCAAATCGAAAATGAATACGGAAGTTACGGCAATGATAAGAAGTATTTGAAATATTTGGAGCAAGCGATGATTAAACGTGGAATGGATGTCTTATTATTCACATCGGACGGGTATACCGACAGCAATCTACAAGGGGGGACTCTCCTTCCAGACGTGTTAGCCACAGTCAACTTTGGGTCGCGGCCTGAAGAGGCTTTTGGAAAGCTGCAGGAATATCAACCGGATAAACCGCTTGTATGTATGGAATTTTGGAACGGATGGTTTGATTCTTGGGGCCATGAACACCATTTGCGAAAGCATGAAGATGTTGCGGAAGTACTGGATCAAATGTTGAAGGTAGGAGCTTCTGTTAACTTTTATATGTTCCACGGCGGGACGAATTTCGGATTCTATAACGGTGCGAATTATTCGGGTAAATATGATTCGACGGTGACTAGCTATGATTACGATGTGTTATTGGATGAATCAGGAGATATCACGGACAAATATATTGCAGTTCGTGAAGTTTTATCGAAATATACCGAAATTGCTGAGATTGAACTACCACGTCCTGTGCCGAAGAAGCATTACGGTGAAGTCCGCTTAATGGAACATGTGCGGTTGTTTGATTCGCTTAATTTGTTGTCGACTCCGGTTCAAAGCACATGTCCGGAAACAATGGAGCGGCTTGATCAGGACTATGGCTTCATTTTATATACGACTAACATTGTTGGTCCTATATCGCAAATGAAATTAACGATACAGGAGGTACGTGATCGCGCATTGATCTTCCTTGACGGTATTTATCAAGGAGTGATTGAACGAAACACACATGATATAACACCGAATATATCAGATATCGATATCGTTTTAGACATTCCTTCAGAAGGTGCAACACTCAGCATCCTAGTGGAAAACCTAGGACGAATTAATTATGGTTACGGGATGAAGGATCCAAAAGGAATTACGGAAGGCGTTCGCCTGGGCCAGCAGTTCCTTTATGACTGGACGATTCATACGCTTCCTCTGAACAATGTATCGGAGCTAATATTCCGGGAAGTACAGACAAACGAGGCCTTTACCCCTACCTTCTATAAAGGTGTAATTCACTTGGATGAAATCGGTGATACTTTTTTGAATATGGAAGGATGGACGAAGGGAGTTGCTTATATCAATGGGTTCAATCTCGGCCGTTATTGGGAGATTGGTCCGCAAAAAACATTATATATCCCTGCTCCGCTCTTGCGTATCGGTGACAATGAACTCATCATATTTGAACTGCATGGAACGAAAAACACAATCGTTACCCTGCAAGATTATGCCGAGTTAGGTTAAACAAATTTTTTATAATCAAATTTGGGAGGCTTATTGATCATTGAGACATTTGAATGGCTGCAGAAAAACAATGAATTTCAATAGGAACTGGAAGTTTATTCGTGAGGACGTATGTGGAGCACAGCAGAAGCGTCATTCAGACGAAAGCTGGGAAACCGTCTATCTGCCTCATACGCCAAAAATTGAAACGCTACATGCGGACTTGCATTTTCAAGGGATATGCTGGTATCGCAAGCAATTTGCTTTGGACGAAGCAGACAGGGGAAAGAAGCTCTTTGTGGAATTCGAAGCGGCCATGCATGAGGCATCTGTATGGGTCAATGGCAGGCTCAAGCTGAATCATAAAGGCGGTTATTTGCCGTTTACGATCGACATCACCGACGATGTCGATTTCGAGGCGGTCAATGTAATTGCCGTACGACTCGACAACCGGAACAACGGAGCCATACCTCCGGGAAAGCCGCTGGAAAGTCTGGATTTTTCCTATTTCGGCGGACTTTACCGCAACGTGCACCTTCATGTCACGGATAAGCTCCATGTCACGGATGCCGTTTATACCGGAAAACCTGCGGGAGGCGGGATCTTCGTCAAATACGCCGACGTCTCGCAAGCATCGGCGACGGTCGAAGTTCTGACCCATGTGATTAATGAGCATGAAGCGATGAAGAAAGTGAAAATCGTGACAACACTCTTGGATAAACAGGGGCGGCAAGTAGAATCGGAAGAAAGTTCGGTGGAGACCGTTTTAGCCGGCGGAGCGCATACGTTCGTTCAAATGCTAACGATAACGAGGCCTCATCTCTGGCATCCGGACAACCCTTATTTGTATACCCTGCAAACGGAAATCCTCGAAAACGGCCAAACGGTGGATGAGATTCGCACCCGAACCGGAATACGCAAGATTTCGTTCAGTAAAGAAGGCGGCTTTGTAATAAATGATGAAAGGCTGGTCATCAGGGGGACGAACCGCCACCAGCAATATCCATATATCGGAAATGCAGCTTCGAATAACGCACATTACCGCGATGCGAAGAAGCTGAAGGAGGCGGGATTCAATTTCGTCAGGCTTGGCCATTACCCCCAGGCGCCTGCTTTTCTTGACGCCTGCGACGAACTCGGGCTGATGGTCGTCGAACCGGTGCCGGGCTGGCAGTACTGCGAGGAAGGAGAGTTTCTGGATCTTGTCCGGCAAAACATACGTGATATGATCCGCCGCGACCGGAACCGTCCGTGCGTGATCATGTGGGAGGTCAGCCTGAATGAAACGTATCCCGGCAGGAAAGGGGCGACGGACGAATTTTTTCACGAATGCCATCTGATTGCCCATGAAGAATATCCGGGAGATCAAATGTTTACTTCTGGAGACACGATCGGACGAATAAATCCGGCTTACGTCAACTTTGATGTGCCCTATACACTATGGAAAGACGAAACATTGTCGCGTCCACTGGAAGAGGTGCTGCCCGAGAAAGGGGGGTTCGATAGAGAATACGGAGATTACGAGTTCGGCGGCCATGAGAGTACAAGCAGGGTACCGCGCGGCGCCGGAGAACAGAAGCTGCTATTGCAAGCCTGGAATTATCAATGGTCGCTGAACCGGAACCGCGGTAACCGATGGTCGCTCGGGGACGCCTCGTGGGTTGGCATCGACCATAACCGCGGTTGTTATCCAAGGCTGGCGGAATGCGGGGCCCTCGACACGTTCCGTCTGCCTAAAATGGTTTACTATTTTTACCAGAGTCAACGAAGAGCGGAAATCGCTCATGAACATGTGGAAAGCGGACCGATGGTCTACATTGCGAATTATTGGACGGAACGCATCTCGCCGACGAAGGTTGTCGTATTTTCAAATTGCAGCGAGGTCGAGTTATTTGTAAACGGGAAATCAGTCAGTGTGAGAAAAGCTGATCATGGTCCGGATACGGAATACGGAGAACGTGTGACAGGCTACGAAGTGGACTATTGGCTTACGGATGAAGAACAGCATAAAGGGAATCAAGCAGGCGTGCATGGGAAAACGGATGCTGGTGACATGAAGGTTTATCCGCATGACGGAGGAAACTGCCGAAATTTGACGCAAGCTCCGTTCACATTTACCAATGTAGCGTACGAGCCCGGAGAATTAAAGGCAATCGGGCGAATAGACGGCAGGGAAGCTGCTGTATGCGTCGTGCATACTCCACTGGAGCCTGAGATGCTTTCCATCCGCATTGACGAGAGCGGGAGAAAGCTTACAGCCGACGGATGCGACTTTATCTTTGTCTACGCCGAAATCAAAGACGCGAACGGGACCGTGGTGTCCCCCGCCTGCCATGAGGTTTGGTTTGAAATTGACGGTCCTGCAGTCATCGTCGGCGAGAACCCCGTAAGGGCGGAAGCTGGCATCGCAACTGTGCTGCTTCAGTCGCGGGAGACGCCTGGGGAAATCAAAGTGAAGGCTTATTCTAAAGGTTTAAAGCCTTCCTCGGTCAAGCTTGCAAGTGTATAAAGAACAAGAAACTTTTATTGTTGACTAACATTGTCTTAAGAGTGCTATTTCTAAATCTCCAAAAATAAAATAGATTTAAGTGAAGCGATGGAAAGGCGCGACATCGCTCCACATACAAAAAAGAGCCCAAACTGGTCCCCATACACTGGACACTTAGAAGTGTTTAGCGTCTGGGGACCTTTTTGTATACCCTTTCGATGCATATCAGTGACTCAGTGACTCTAGTAACGAGAAGCTCGCATTTGCTGCAAAAGGATAACGCCTACGTTTGAAGAAGTATTAGGAGTAGAGGAGAAGGATTTCATATAGCAAGCGAGAAGGAGGCGTCGCATGAGACCAAACGTACTTTTAATCACCGTTGATCAGATGAGGGCGGATTGTCTTCATTTCTTGGGCCATCCCGTTATCGAAACACCAAATTTGGACAACTTGGCGAGAACCGGCGTTGCGTATACAAGCGCTTACACAGCAACTCCATCCTGCGTTCCGGCAAGAGCCGCCATTTTAACAGGAATGAGCCAGCAAAACCATGGAAGAGTTGGGTATGAGGACAAAGTGCCCTGGAGCTATGAGCATACGATGCCTGGAGAGTTTGCGAAGGCCGGGTACCATACACAATGCGTAGGCAAGATGCATGTGTATCCCACGCGCAATCTGTGCGGATTTCACAACATCGTACTGCATGACGGCTATATGCATTATAACCGTGATCGCTCCCGATCGACGGCGAATGAGTGGTGGGATCAAACGGACGATTATATCAGCTGGTTGAAAGAGAGAGCCGGATCACAACAGGATATTATGGATCACGGTCTTGATTGTAACGCTTCGACTGTCGCGAGACCTTGGCATTTGGAAGAAGCGTTACATCCGACCAACTGGGCGGTTACTCAGTCTATTGATTTCTTGCGGCGGAGGGATCCGAGCAAGCCGTTCTTTCTTTGGACTTCATTCGTAAGACCACATACGCCTTTGGATCCTCCGCAAGCGTTTCTTGATCTGTATGATGGAATCGATTTGCCGGAACCTCCGATTGGCGATTGGGCGCGCCTCGATGATCCCGACCGTGACGGGCTGAATCCGACGACTGGCAGAGGAATCGTGAATAAGCGTATGCGCCAAAAATCGTTGGCGGCCTACTATGCTTTAATTACTCATATCGACAACCAGATCGGCCGATTGATGAACGCCCTATATGAATTCGGTGTAAGCAACGATACGATCATCCTCTTCACGTCGGATCACGGGGACCTGATGGGGGACCATCTTCTCTATAAGAAAATATTAGCTTACGAAGGAAGCGCCAAAGTGCCGCTCATTTTGAATGACCCTACAGGCAAGTTAGGCCTCGTCCGAGGCAAACAAGTGGATCGAATCGTCGAGTTGCGTGATATTATGCCAACCTTATTGGAGGCGTCAGATGTCCCGATCCCAACCACGGTAGACGGAAGCAGCATCATTCCTTTGGGGACGCATGCCGGCACATCCGAATGGAGGACTTACATCCACGGTGAGCATGCCTACGGTGAGCTTTCCTATCACTACTTAACCGATGGCAAGGTCAAATATTTTTGGTATTCCCAGACGGGCGAGGAGCAATTGTTTGATCTTCAGGTTGACCCGCAAGAGCTGTGCAACCTTGTAAAGTCTGCGGAGCGCGCAGAGTTGTTGAACTGTTGGAAAGACCGATTGATTCTAGAACTTACCGGACGAGAAGAGGGTTATACGGACGGAGTCAGCCTCATCGTGGGGATGACGCCACAAAGCTGCCTTCAGCATCTCAGGACGGCAGCGGCATCCCATCCTGTCGCAGGCAGATAGTGGTTTGCAAAATAGAAATCCGGTGTAAGCGATACACCGGATTTCATTACTGAGTGATAGATTTTTATTTTTTCCAAGTGTCATATTGAGCTTGTTTTTCTTTGATGATGTCATCTACGCCAGCAGTTTTCAAACGCTCGAGGAATTTAGGCACGGCTGTAGTCGGGTCAATCGAACCAGAGCTGATAGCTGGGATCATCTCAGTCATAACGGAAGCTACGTTGGCAACTTGCGTTTTTACAGGAGTTGGGTCAAATACAAAGCCTGATAATGGCGAAACATCTGCTGTTTGATCATTTTCAAAAACGATTGACTGAGCTTTTCTCTTCATTTCGCCAGCCGCATTTTCGGCATGATCGGCACGGTTGAATGTTGGGCTGAAGGATTGACCGATTTGCCATTCATTCCAGTTGAAATTATATTTGCCTTCAATTTGAGTGAAGTCACCTTTTTCGTTGTAGGTGTAGTCAACGTCTTTTTCTCCTAATGTAATGAGTTTGTATAGATCATCATCAGTGTTTAGCAACTCAATTAATTGCAAAGCCTTTTCAACGTTTTTTGAACCTGAATTGATAGCAATAGCTGCATTGGAGGCAGCTCCAGCTGAAATCAATGTACGAGTAGTAGATACGGATAGAGCAGGGAAATCTTTGTATTCTGTCATGGACATAGCTTGCTCTTGACCTGGAAGATCGATGCTGTCAGGCCAGCCATAGTGCATCGCAAAAACAATTTTGCCAGCTTTACGATCAGGAGTTGTATCTTTTACCGTTGCACCATCTTTGCGCACATAGCCTTTATTGAACCAGTCACGCATAATTTCAGCGTATTTAGCGAACTCAGGAGTTTCAAACTGGTTGATAACTTTGTCTGGCGCATTGAGATTGACCCAGCCAGGAGTTAGCAAATCACCTACAGGCTCCATATCCCAGTAAAGCGGCTCATTGGCAAAAAAACTATGATTAGCGCTAGTTTCAAATCCGATCATATCAGGATGCTTAGCTAACGCTTCGCCAAGGAATGGTCCTACCATTTCGAGAGCTTCTATGGTTGGCTTGCCTTTAACAGCTTTCCAGTCAAACCCCGTTTCTTTAAGAACATCTTCGCGGAAGATAAAGCCACTGCGCTTGGCAACGCCCCATTGCTGATAATTGACAACTGCATAAATACGATCATTTATTTTCACACCATCCCATAGACCTTGAGGGATGCGGGAAAACGTTTCAGGCGCATGTACAGGAAGAAGGTCAGTTAAGTCAGCATACGCTCCCTTTGCAGCGTTTCCAAAGTAATTAATTCCACCCCAGAATGCAGTGAAAGCAAGATCCCAGTCGTCGCCCGAATTGATCATCAGATTCATTTTATCTGCATAAGTACTGCCGTCTACAAGTACTAAATTCAATTTGGCATTGATTTTTTCAGCAATAATTTTATTAGCTTTGTTCATGATGCGGTCAAAGTCATTGACAGGGCTGTTCGACATATAGAAGTTAAGGGTAACGAGTTCTTCTTTTTCTTTTTCCTTTTCTTTTTCAGCATTTTTAGTATCAGGTGCTGGAGTCGTAGAATCGCCGTTAGCGTTTGGTGAAACCTTTGAGCAGCCAGACAGGATCATGGTGAGAAGCAGAGTTACGCTGATCAACAACATAGAAATTCTTTTCATTGATATCCCCCTAAAAACTAATTTTATTCTCAACTAGATTCTTGTAAAATTACTCTTTTACAGCACCTATTGTTAAGCCTTTCTCGAAATACTTCTGTAGAAAAGGATACAGTAATATAATCGGACCGATGGCAAGTACACAGGTCGCCATCCGTGCTCCTTCACTAGGAAGCATGCCGATAGCGGCTTCCATAGATTTAGATGCTGCTTCATTGGCTTGCAAATAGCCGATATTGTTCATTAAAGATTGCAGTAAATATTGCAATGTGTACAGCTTCGGCTTTTCGATATACAAGGCAGTGGTCGTCCAGTCATTCCAGTAGGAAATCGCTGTGAACAGACCGATAGTCGCCAGTGACGGTTTTGAAAGTGGAAGTGCAATACTGAAAAAAGTACGAATTTCACCTGAGCCGTCTATGCGTGCAGACTCGAACAAGGAACTAGGAATCGATTTGAAAAAGTTTTTCATAATGAGCACGTTGATCGCTGACACAAGGAAGACGACAATGAGAACCCAGATGGTATTCTTAAGATGCAAATATCGTGTTATTAAAATGTAGGATGGAACAAGTCCGCCATTGAACAGCACGGGAAGGTACACGAATAAAGTGAGTGCATTTCGATAGGTAACTTCAGGTCGCGTCAACGAATAGGACAGCATCGAAGTAACAAGTAAATGCAGCAGCGTACCAACAACGGTTACAAAGATCGTTACTGCGTATGCATTGGCAATCGAGCCTGCTCCGCTAAATACGTATCGATAAGCTGAAATATCAAACACTTTGGGCCAAAAATTATATCCGTCGACCATAAGCGACTTTTCAGCTGTAAACGATATCGATACAACTAATAGCAACGGAATGATACAGGCTAGTGCTGATACAATGAATATGAGATGAATCACGATCTTTGACATGTGAAAGTTTCTTGCTAAAATGAAAATCCCTCCCTTTCTCTACGCTGATCGATTAAAATAAGGCGCTGTCGGGGTCTGTTTTTTTAATAATATAGTTAGAAATCAGGACAAGAACGAGACCAATCACTGCCTGATATAGACCAATTGCAGACGACATGCCATAGTCGTTCAGCTTTTTCAGAGAGCGGAATACAAGGGTGTCTATAACATCTGTTGCACCATATAGTGCTCCTGAATCATTGGAAAGGGTATAGAATCCATTCCAGTCGCCCAATCCGCCATTGAACAACTTACCTACCCATAACAACATAAGGACGATAATTATTGGTTTCAGCAGCGGCAGTGTAACATATTTGACTTGCTGCCACTTCGAAGCGCCATCCAATTGAGCAGCTTCATAATAGTCCGTATTAATCCCCGCGATCGCTGCTACATACAATACCGAATAGTAACCGATATTCTTCCACAGATAGGCTAAGGGAAGAATATAGTGCCAATGTGAAGGCTCACTGTACCAGTAAATAGCTTCTCCACCATTTGATTCGATAACATTGTTGACAATACCTCGGTCTACACTAAGCATACCGAACACAATATACTGAACTACAATCCATGAAAGGAAAACTGGCAGCAATAAAGCACCTTTATAGGTGGCTGAGAGCTTTTTATTTTTCACTTCGCTCAATAGAATGGCCAATATTAGTGCACCGAGCGTAACGGTAACCATCTCTATGATATTGTAGAAAAGTGTATTGAACGTAACAATTCTCGCTGTTTCGGATTTAAAGAAAAATTCGAAGTTTTTGAACAGTGGATCCATCCATGCGCTTCCGAATATACCATCGCGTGCATTGTAATCTTTGAAGGCGATTATGACACCGCCCATTGGGATATAACACATGATTGCAATGAATAGTAGACCAGGTGACATCATTAAATAGAAAGGAAACTGTTTACGTACGCTGCGCAATGTTCTGTTATGAATTGGTCTTGTAGTTAGTTTCATTGAGTTCACCCCCTTCCTTGCAAATAATCTTTTACTTCCCTCATTGTATTTAGTGGTACTTTTATCCACAACAATCAAAACCATCATTCTCTTAGTTTTTCGACAGATGGCATCTCTAAAAAATAATGAAATCTACAAAGAGCTTTAATCGTTGTGATGCTAAATGGATACTTATGCTATTATGATGATAATTGTAAATACATAGAAAATCGAAGTCGTATGAACTGGGGGATCACAATGAAGCTACCGAGGATATTGGAAAAAAACAGTACGAGCTTTTTTCGCAAATCATTCTTCTCCTTTCTGATTATTACGATCCTCATCACTGTATTGCTTACTGTTTTCTTGACCATTACTTATTTACGCACGAGTATCTCGATGATTAACCGCTTCAATCATGAGCTGATTGAACATTACAATTACAGTATTACCTACCTAGATGAGACTGCAAAAAAATTAGGAAATGCACTGTACAGCGATAAAGATATCATCCAATTTATTAATATGAAGAAAAATGATGAGATCGTGGCGATTTTAGCAAGCAAGGTCATTGACAAGCACTTTCTGACACTAAAAGATATCGATAGCGTTTATCTTTACAATGCGGGGGCGGATTTGTTTTATTCTTCAAGGAGCGGTGAACGCCAATCAGCCTCTACCTTCTCAGATCAAGCGATTGTAGCGCTGCTAACCGATAAAAATTTTATAGCGGAGTATCGTGGTCGGCCTATTGTGACATCTGTAGAAGAAGCAACGCAATCGGCCGATACATGTTCCTATATCTTATTTGAACCGGGGGAGACATTATCGGGCTTGAAAAATGCTATTGTCGTCAACATTCGCACGAAAGCGCTTACGGAATCTATTCAAGCGATCAATGGCAATGACCCTGAAACGAAATCTTCTTTTTTAGTCGTTGATTCAAACGGCTCTATTCTAAGTAAGACGCTCACACCGGAGTTTGAGCATAATATGAGTGAAGTAGGCGGATTAAGCCAGCAAGTAAATGAACTTGTTGGAAGCAATAATCAGATACGAGAAATTGGGGGTATCAGCTATTTGGTATCCAGCAGTAAAAGCAACGCAAACAATTGGTACATTATGGGCCTTACTCCTGTAAAAGAAACGTTTAAGGATGTAATTCAAGCATCAATGGTGTCTGCGGGTATCGTAGTTGTTGTATTTATCATTTGCGCAATAATTTGTCTGTACTTGGCTCGCAGACTGAATCATCCGATTCAAACGATTACGAAAATTATTAACGGCGAAGCTTCTGAGAAAAACGATGTAGTCATTTCGAGAATGGAAGAATTTCAATTTATTTTGTCTGTATTCGAGTCTATGAAGGAGAGAAATCAACAGCTTGATAAAATAATCCATGAAGCAGGCTATGCGGTCAAACAAGACTTTCTTAATGCACTATTAAGTGATAGTACTACACACTCTATAGACCAAGTGCAGGAGAAACTACATGACATCAAACTGGATTATATCGCCACCAGTCAGTTGTGCATGTGTCTCATTAAAATCGATAATTACAGCCAATTTGTATCTGTGAATAGCCAGAAGGAACGATGGGCACTACGCTATGCTATTGTGAATATTGCAACAGAACTGGCAGCGGACTATGGTGTGTGCGAAATTTTCAGCAGTGAGCCCGATAAATTCGTAGTGATTATGGATTGTTCCACAGTAACCCAATATAAAGTGCTGCAGGAGAAAATAGAGCGTTACTTGCTCGAGGTACACAGTAATACACTTAAGTATCTTCGTATTTCTTTATCTATGGCGTACAGCACGATGTTTCAGGGGATTGAGCATTTACCTAGCATGTACAATAATATGAAGGGCTCCATTCTGTTGAAGATGCGCTACGGACATGGTTGTATTATTACTCCTTACATGATGGATGAAATCAACACAGATAATTTTCATATACCCGTCAAGAAAGAAGAGCAGTTGGTTGAGAAAGTACTCGAGGGCAATTATGAATCTGCTGCCGCAATCTATCAAAGTATTAGTCCAAAGTTATATCAATACACTTACGACGAAATTTTGTATTGCATTGTTCATTTGATTTACAGTGTTTACTCCAGTGTGCTAAGCAAGATGCCTGCAGTAAAGGATAGTCAGGATTTAACACTACAAAAGTTTTTGCGCGGGATTCAAAATGCAGAAGTGAGTACAGATATGGACAGCGTAATGGATTCATTTTTACAGAAGCTGTGTAATAAAGTGGAGGTTCTCAGGAACACTTCCAATAGTAATGATCATCTGATCCAACGTATTGTCGCAATTGTCGAGCAAGAATATTCCAACACAGAATTATGCCTGAGCTCTATCGCCGAAAAATTACGGTTATCATCTAACTATGTCGGCCATATATTCAAAACTGCACATGGGCAGTCTATTGCGCAGTATATTTTCGACACGCGAATGCAAAAACTGGACGAATATATGCGCAATACGCAGCTTCCTTTAACATCCATTATTGAAAAGGTGGGACTAGAGAGAAATAATTATTTTTACACGCGATTTAAAAAGCATTTTGGCATGTCTTTGAGTGATTACAGACTGCAGCTTGGGCAAGAGATAGATCATGAAAATGATATGCCATTTCAATATTAGTATCGTTCTGAAGAGCCTGATTCCATTGCGGATATTGGGCTTTTTTTTATTAACTTGAAAGTTATCAGATTGAATTCAGAGAAATGATATTAAATAGTAGTCGATTTGTATTACTTTTCGAAGAAATACAAACTTTTTATTATTTTCAAAATGGACGAACCTATTTAAGCTGATATTAACTAACAATAGAGATGGAGTGGAGCACAGGAATGAAAAAAATTACTGCTGTATTAATTGGAGCTGGACAAAGAGGGGGAGGTGCTTACGCTCCATATGCCTTGCAACATCCAGACGACATTCAATTCGTTGCCGTTGCGGATATCGATCCTGAGCGAATAGAGCGATTCCAAAAAGACCATGGTGTTCTGAATGAGAATTGTTACTCGAACTGGGAGGATCTGCTTGCAGGGCCGAAGCTAGCCGATGCGATTCTCATCTGTACTCAGGATAAAATGCACTATGAGCCTGCGCTGAAAGCATTGGAGAAAGGGTACCATGTGCTAATGGAAAAGCCGATGTCACCCGATCCAAGAGAATGTATTGTCATGGGGGAATATGCTGAGAAATATAATCGGGTATTTTCGATATGTCATGTACTTAGGTATACGGACTTTTTTTCAACAATCAAGCAGATTATTACGGAGGGAAAAATCGGCAAACTCGTTTCAATTCAACATACTGAAAATGTAGAACATCGTCACCAAGCACATAGCTTTGTAAGAGGTAACTGGAGTGATTCAGAGGTTTCGAGTCCAATGATTCTGGCAAAAAGCTGCCATGACATGGATATATTACAATGGCTTGTTGATGCAGATTGTACTAAGGTTTCATCTTTCGGCTCATTAACTCATTTCCGCAAAGAAAGTGCGCCGGAAGGCGCGCCTAAGTACTGTTTGGACGGTTGCCCGGTACAGGACAGCTGCCCTTATTATGCACCTAAAATGTATATTGAACGAGATGATTGGGTGGGTGAAGTGCTTCGCACGGTTGTTAGCAACGATACAAGTGATGAGGGAGTGCTTCGAGCACTGAAAAATGGGCCATATGGAAGATGCGTGTATCATTGCGATAACAATGTGGTCGATCATCAGGTAGTGAACATGGAATTTGCAAATGAAGTGACGGTTGCGTTCACAATGAGCGCATTTACTTATGAAGGCGGACGCTCGGTGAAGCTAATGGGCACTCATGGTCAGATCAGAGGCGATATGGAGAAGAATGTAATTGAAGTGACGAGCTTCGTTACTCGGGAGACGGAGACTATCACTTTGGATACGGACTTGGCAGGTCATGGCGGCGGTGATACAGGTATAATGAGCGATTTTGTACGTCTTGTTCGAAGTGATGGGAAGGAAGAAGGGCTTACAGGTGCAGGTGTCTCTGTAAAGAGCCATCTGATTGCTTTCGCCGCTGAAAAATCACGTTTGGAAAGCCGAGTTATTTTGATGGAAGATTATATCAATGAGTTAAAGAATAATAAATGATTATACCCTGATGCGAAGAATAATTAGGCAGTCAACAATAACAAGCTTTCAATGAAGTACTTTGTTTTTTGTTGCTACGAATGCATAGATTTTGTTGTTTTCTCCGATTTTTATAGTTTAGTTATGTAGGATTATCAACATATACTGATAGTAGTAAACGGTGAGAGAGTGGTCAAACATTAATAGGCTACTCTCGCACTCTTATCTTTGTTTACCGAAGGGATGGTTCAATGATGATCCGTAAATTACTTTTATGCAGCTTGGCATTATTTCTGTGTATATCCTGCTTGCCTCCGAGAACTACGTTTGCTGCGAATGATCAAGCATTTTCGCTATCCATCGAAGATACCGGTTCAAAGGCGAACCAAACCTTTCAAGTCAAAGTGAATGGAACAAATGTTATCGATTTGTACGCCTACGAAATTAATCTAACTTACGATTCGAAACGACTGCAGTTTGTGAGCGCGGACTTTGGAAAAGAAGGGTTCGGAGTAAGTCCGATTTTGAAAGAGAATACGATTCAGTTAGCGCATACACAAATAGGAAACACAGCAGGCAAGAAGGGGAATGTGACTCTGGCTACACTAACCTTTAAGGCAATTACTGCGGGATCGGCCGAAATTACACTTTCAAGTATGAAGCTCGTGGATTCCGAGTTAGAGTCGAAGGTTGTTTCAAGCCTTGGCAGTGTGAAAGTTGATGTGAAAAGCGACGGTTCTTCTGGCAGCGGATTAACTGACATTTCTAGTCACTGGGCGAAATTGTCTATCGAAGAAGCGGTGAAGCTTGGATTCATTACGGGGTATACAGATGGTACATTCCGACCGAATGCACAAACAACACGAAGTGAATTCGCAGTCATGTTGAGCCGTGCATTGAAACTGGAAGGCGTAGAAAAAGAGCTGCCTTTCACGGATCTTAATAAGATTCCCGCTTGGGCTAGACCTTCCATTTCACGAACGATAACAGCAGGAATTTTGAAGGGCTATGATGATAACACCTTCCGTCCGACACGTAATATTACCCGCACGGAAATGACGGTAATGATCGTTCGTGCACTGGGGCTGAAGGTCGATCCGAATGCGAAGTTATCTTTTGCTGATGCAGACAAGGTAGCTGAGTGGGCAAGACCCTCTGTGGCCGCAGCGTATGAAGCGAAGCTCATTAAGGGGCGCGGGAAGAATCTCTTCGCACCGAATGAGAACGCCACGAGAGCGGAAGCGGTGGTCATGATCTTAGGCATGTTGGAACATAAATAATAAGGCGAATTAATAGTGAAACGGTGAAGGATTAATTCAGGGCCAAAGCGGTCGGATCTTGAAGTTGTTGCTAGATTGATACTGGGTTAACTAAGAAGAGGGGGAGGCAAAAAAGCCTTCCCTTCTTTTTTATCGAAGAAGCCAATGATCAAAATCTCCGTTTTTTTATCAAAATGTCCACATAGTGCAAAATTAAGTCTCGTTTGTTCAAAGACTAATTTAGTTTGGGAGTTTATCATATCAGACAACACTATCATTTGTTGATTCGCGGGCGGGTAGAAGCTGATCTTAAATCAAATGATGAGCCAATTCATGATAGCGTTTGCTAACAAAAAAGTTAATCACTCAACTAAGGAAAAGAGGATTTAAATATGATCACAAACAAAACACCGCAATTAGGAAATACCGCACGCAGCTATGATCTTGTTCAAGGCTGGGCACAGCTTCCTGCTCACTTGGAGTTTGGCTATACACATGGAATCGTCGTAGATCAACAGGATAATGTCTATGTCTTTCATACAGGAAAACCCTCCATTTTCAAATTTGATCAGAACGGGGAGTTTCAAGCGGCTTGGGGCGAAGAGTTCGAGGGTGGCGCACACGGATTTTATCTTCATAAGGAGCAAAATAGCGAATACCTTTATATCACAGACACAGCTCGCGGTAATGTTGTGAAAATGGATTTGAGCGGAAAGCACTTATTGACATTGGGAACACCTGATCGTCCTGATATTTATAACGAGGAGCTTAAATATGTCCCTACAGATGTAGCCGTTTCGGCAAATGGTGATATTTATGTATCCGATGGTTATGGACAAAGCTGGATTCATCAATATACAGCCGCAGGAGAATATATCCGTTCGTGGGGTGGGAAAGGTACAGAATTAGGACAATTGAACTGCCCGCATGGTATTTCCATTGATATTCGCAGCGGTATAGAAGAAGTTTATGTAGCTGATCGTGGCAATCATCGGATTCAAGTCTTCACTCTACAGGGCGATTTCAAAAGAGCCATCGTCGATGATATGGATCAGCCCTGCAGCTTCTATTATCACGGGGACGATCTCTTTTTCCCAGACTTAAACAGTCGGATTACGATCTTCGACAAAAATGATCGGTTGATCTGTCATTTAGGTGAAGATCAGCAGGCTTACAAACAAGCAGGCTGGCCGAATTTGCCTAAGTCTTACTACAGGGATAATAAATTTAGTTCACCACATGGTATTTGTGTTGATTCCAAAGGTTCTGTCTATGTTGCGGAATGGATTTTCGATGGACGTATAACTAAGCTTACACTTGCATAATTTCGTGGTAAAGGATCTTCATTATTTAGGCATACAGGCTGATAAAGCATCTAAACTGTAATTAAATAATCTAGTAAATGGAGATGAGAACATGTCTGGAAATAAAGCAGTTGTTTATAGTAAACCAGGAAGTGTTGAGGTACGAGACACCGCTTATCCAGACTTGGTATTGAAGGATGGGCCGGGTGTCAATCCATTGAATGTAGGACGTAAATGTGAGCATGGGGTTATTCTGAAAGTGATTACAACGAATATTTGCGGAAGCGATCAGCACATGGTTAGAGGAAGGACAACGGCTCCATCCGGTCTTATCTTAGGCCATGAGATAACAGGTGAAGTTATTGAAGTAGGTCGTGATGTCGAGTTTATCAAAAAGGGTGACTTGGTCTCTGTTCCATTTAATATTGCCTGCGGACGTTGTCGGAGTTGTAAAGAACGTAATACAAATATATGTTTAAATGTAAATCCAGACCGTCCTGGTTCTGCTTATGGTTATGTGGATATGGGCGGATGGGTGGGCGGGCAATCCGAATATGTCATGGTTCCCTATGCAGACTTTCAGTTATTGAAGTTCCCAGATAAAGAGAAAGCAATGGAAAAAATTCTGGATTTAACGATGCTCTCCGATATTTTCCCAACAGGTTACCATGGTGCGGTTAGTGCTGGGGTTCGCCCAGGTTCAACGGTATATGTTGCCGGTGCAGGTCCGGTAGGTCTTGCTGCAGCGCATTCTGCTCAATTGCTAGGGGCAGCGGTTGTTATCGTCGGTGATTTAAATGCAGAGCGTCTTGCCCAAGCGAAAAGCTTTGGTTGTGAGACGATTAATCTTCGCGAGAATGGTGATTTGGCCGGACAAATTGATCAAATTTTGGGATCTCCTGAAGTAGATTCGGCGATAGATTGTGTTGGTTTTGAAGCGCATGGGCATGGGGAGGGGCATGGCGAAGCGCCAGCAACGGTATTGAACTCCATTATGGAAGTTACTCGTGCAGGCGGCAGCTTAGGAATTCCGGGACTTTATGTAACAGGAGATCCGGGTGCTGTGGATGAGGATTCGAAAATTGGAACATTGAAAATTCGTTTTGGTCTCGGTTGGGCGAAGTCCCACACGTTTGTGACAGGCCAAACGCCAGTTATGAAATACAACAGAGAATTAATGATGGCGATCATGAGCGGACGTGCACAAATTGCTAAAGCCGTGAATGCCACGCTTATATCATTAAATGACGCTCCAAAAGCTTATCAAGATTTTGATCGCGGCGTTTCCCGGAAATTTGTTATAGATCCCCA
Organism: Paenibacillus sp. 01T47; assembly: GCF_056398245.1. Taxonomy (NCBI): domain Bacteria; kingdom Bacillati; phylum Bacillota; class Bacilli; order Caryophanales; family Paenibacillaceae; genus Paenibacillus; species Paenibacillus sp. 01T47. The sequence goes on along the minus strand of NZ_JBFTPA010000016.1, from coordinate 127,532 downwards.
TGGCGTCGTTAAATAATGTAGTTTTTATCCAGTTTGGGAGTATGTCGAAGAAGCTTAGGTAGAACAAGTAGACGCTATAACTCCAATATTTCGATAGGAACTTCTTGCACGCTCCGCTTGGGGACGGGTGTAAGGAGTTCTTTTCCTTTTTCTACCCCCTTATTCCCTTTGTGTCCACTGCGAACGTGATCGGATAAATGCGAGGCATCTAGTTCTCCTCCTGAATGTAGTGTTCCTCTTGTCAGTACAGTACTGAATCGCTTAGCACTGAAGAACAATATTTTTCTTCCAGTTATTGACGTATTTCCGATTGAGTGATAATATCTAGCTAAAGTTAAAAGCTTTAAACTTTTGAAGCGCTTGCAGTGGATTGAATAACAACTTGAAAAAACAAACCATTGTTAGGACTTAGTCATCAAACAGTTAGTCGCTCGATATGTGATCTCACGTTTTTAACATTTTTTTTAGCCTGAAAGTTAAATGCTTTAAACTTTTAACGAAAAAGGTGGAGATGTTAGGGTGATTAAAACTAAAGGTTTGAAATTGCTGGTATTTGTGTTATTTGTCAGTGTCCTATTTCCTACTCATTCATTGGGAGTTCAGGCAAGCCAACAAGCACCGTTCGGAACCGAGATCATTGTGCGGACCGTTAACCAATTTAGAAATGTCGCTGACGTAACGGCATTCATTCAAAAAGCTGTTCAGTACAATGTCGATATTATTAGCATGAACGTAAAGCAGGATGAAGACGATGAGGTGCCTTCTGGTCATGTATTCTATGACAGTGCGATTGCCCCGATTGCCGCCGGTTATGAGAATTTCGACGCGCTTTCGCATGTGATTACACAGGCGCATCAGTATGGTATCAAGGTTCGTGCATGGATTCCCCAGTTCCATGATCAGGCAGCATTTGTTAAGGATCCAAGCTGGCAAATGCACGCTTTCGTTGACGGTAATGTAGTCCCTTTTACAGGCTCGAATGGCAGTGAATATTTCGTCAACCCGATCCATCCCGATGTTCAAGCCTATCAGCGCTCGATAATTGAAGAGGTTGTAAGCAACTATGATATAGATGGCGTGGTACTCGATTGGTTGAGATTTGACGATTACAACATGGATGTAAGCAGCTACACGGTTAACCTATACGAGAGTATTTACGGATATTCTCCGCTCGATATTAACTTTAATGTGGATTCTAATCGCAGGAATGAATGGAATGAATGGAGAACGGATCAAATCGGCGGCTATGTGCAGGACGTTCGTGAAGACATCGATCAGATAAAAGCAGATATGGAGCTCGGTGTTTATATTTTGCCGCCGGAATTCACAGAGGTTGGTCAGAATGTTGCGAAGTTCAAGGATGCGATTGATTTTGTTGCACCAATGGCTTATTTTGATGATTGGGAATTTGACACGGAATGGGTCTATGGCGCCAATGGGATTTTGTCAGATACATCGTCGCTTGCTGGCTCTGGAGTAACGATTGTTCCAACACTGGATAACGATTGGACAGTGAATGAATATCAGGAGGTATATGGCGGTATTAGAGATCACTTTCCACAAGTGACTCATCTCTCCTTCTTCTCCTATGGAGCTTGGGATGAGAACGTGCTAAGCGATATTAATTCGCGAAGGACCTGGCCTGTGGCACAAGACTATGCAGCGAATATTCCAACGGAATGGAAGGCAAGAAATATTGGCTTTAAGCCAGGTAGTGCTAGCTATAGCGGCGGGGTCTTCACATTGTCAGGCAACTCATCGGATATATGGGGCAATGAGGATCAATTAAACTACATCTATCAATCTCTGCAAGGGGATGGAGCGATTGTTGCTCGGGTTGCAGGAATGAATAATATGGATGGTTGGGCGAAAGCGGGCTTAATGATCCGTGAATCGCTTGCTGTGGATGCTAAACATGCGGACATGATCGTAACTCCTGTGAATGGAGCCGCATTTCAATACCGAGCAGCTAACCAATGGAACACAGTCGATCATATTATAGCTGAAGCTCCTCCGTCGTGGTTAATGCTGGAGCGCAGCGGCAATCAGTTCACAGGCTCGATATCTACAGACGGGGAAAACTGGACCGCAGTGAGCAGCGCATCAATTGCAATGGGCAGTAATGTGTATATAGGTTTGGCACTGAGCAATTCTAGCAGCTCGGCCAATAGTCAAGCCATAATCGATCATGTCTCGCTTAGCGGCGCTTTGCCTGTACTGTGGAAAACCACGGATATTAACTCGACTACAGGAGCTGCCCATTTTCAGTCAGGAACTTATACTTTATCGAGCAGAGACACTGATATATGGGGAACCGCAGACAAAATGCGATATGCTTATCTTCCGTTAACCGGTAATGGATCGATTATCGCTAAGGTTTCCAATATGACAAATATGAACGGATGGGCAAAAGCGGGAGTCATGATTCGTGAGACTTTGGGTGCCAATGCGAAGCATGTCGACATGCTTATCACCCCTAGCAATGGAGCATCATTTCAATACAGGCAGGCAGCTGGAGGCGTAACAACGGACACCGTAACTGCCGCATCCTTGCCGCGCTGGGTTAAGCTGGAGCGAATAAACAATCAATTCATTGGCTATATCTCCTCCAACGGGGTCAGCTGGACAGAGGTTGGCAGACGCACGTTGACCATGAACAGCGGAGCTTACATTGGGCTCGCTCTAAGCAATCCAGGCAGTTCTACCTCCAATCAGGCCTTGTTCAATGAGGTCAAGATTGTGCGTTAAGCAGCTATTTATAGGGTACACAACGCCTAGCATCCATCCAGGATTGACACAATGCTGGATGGATGCTAGCATCACATTGAAATTAAAAGGATTTAACTTTAATACTTACTAAAAGGAGAACAACATTACAGTGAATATACATGATGTGGCAAAAAAATCCGGTTTATCTGTTGTAACGGTTTCTCGAGTCATCAATAATGCACCGTCTGTTCGTGAAAAGAACAGGGAGAAGGTATTAAAGGCGATGGAAGAATTGAATTATCAGCCCAACTCCGCTGCCCAAAGCCTAATTCGAGGAAAGACCGGAATTATTGGCATGACCATTATGAATCTTAACGATTCTTTTTACGATAGAGTGATTAAGGCAGCCAATCGGAAATTAGCAGAGCAAGGATACTTTCTAACCTTGTCAATTTCGGAAAATGAGGGGGAAGGGGACACCAGCAATTTCTTATTTCAGAAGGACAGGGTGGATGGCATTATTGTCCTCTCCCCGATTGAAGAAGAAAGCTATATCGCCGAGTTGAAAAGAAAGAATATTCCTTTCGTTCTACTGGATAATCAAGAAGAGCATGAGGATGTATCGAGTGTGGTTGTAGACAATTATTTAGGTGGGTATGAGGCTACGAAGCACTTGATAGATCTAGGTCATACGGAGATTGCCCATATTGGGGGACCAACGCTGTTCTTGAGTGTTAAGGAGCGAAGAAGGGGGTACTTGCAAGCCTTGTCCGAAGCAGGGCTAACCCCATTTGCTATTGAGTATAGTCAGTTTACGGTAAGTGATGGTTACAAGGTAGCTAAGAAATGGATCAGAGATGACAGCCTGCCGACGGCCATATTCGCAGCAGATGACTTCATTGCACTTGGGGTTATCCATGCTCTAAGCGAAGAAGGGCTAAGTGTTCCTCATGATATTTCAGTCGTAGGTTATGATGATCAGGTGCTGGCTGCTGGGTTTTTCCCAAGATTAACGACCGTCAGGCAACCTGAAGCACAATTAGGCACTATCGGTGTTGAACTGCTCCTGAAGCATATTAACGGCACGATTCAGGAAACAACGATCACCAAGCTTACACCCCAATTATTAATTAGAGAATCAACGGCCTACTTGAGAAAAAATAACTCGATATAAATAGGAGTGACGATTTACTTGAAATATTATATGGGTATTGATGCAGGGGGAAGTAAAACCTATGCCCTCGTCGCTAATTCTGAGGGAACCATTCTGAGTGTAGGAAGAGGGGGAAACGGCAATCACCAAACAAATCGTGATCAAGCGGAAGAAAGCCTGCGTAGTGCAGTCTCAGATGCATTACGGCAAGCCCAATTAACCGTTGATCAAATCGAATTTGCTTGGTTTGGCTTAGCTGGTGCGGACAGAGAAAGCGACTATCGCATCTTAAGGCCAATCATTCAGAAGATGAATCTTCCGAATACAAATATTTCGTGTGATACAACAATAGCGCTTCGAGCAGGAACGAATCAGCCATTTGGTGTTGTTCTCATCTGTGGAACAGGGGTGAATTGCTCGGGAATGAACAGAAAAGGCGAATCCTTTCAATGCGGGGGATTCGGCTATATGTTCGGTGACTTTGGCGGAGGGCAAGATTTGAGTATAGAGGTATTCCGCAGTGTAATGCGTGCCTGGGAGGGAAGAGAGGAAGAAACGAGCTTATCGAATTTGCTGATAAATAAATTAGGGTATGAAAGCGTTGAGGCGTTAAGGGATAATTTCCTTGATTACTCCAACTATTTGCCTGTCGAAGTTGCAAAATTGTTGTTCGATGCCGTGCAGCAAGGGGATGAAGTAGCTAGGCGTATCTTGATAAAGCAGGGCGAAGAATTGGGTTTAGCGGCCGCAGCAACTATCAATCGATTAGCCATGAACGAGGAGAAATTCGATATTGTCTTGGCAGGCAGTATATTGACACGCGGCGATCAGGACGGGCTGCTGCGGAGTATTATTGAACGAAAGGTTAAGCAAGCAGCGCCGCGTTGTTCGATTACTATTTTACATACGGAGCCGGCGGTTGGTGCTCTCATTCTAGCCATGGAGAGCAGTGGTGAGGAGGTATCACCCGATATTATGAATAACTTAACCGAATTTAAGCTAAAAAATATTCGAAATATTCAAAATGTTTAAAAAACGATGTAAAAAATAATTATAGTGAGTGGGAATTATCTGTAATCGCATCATGCCAGTTATGCTCTTTATCAGAATTGGTGTCATTGAATTTTTCGTATACTGAAAGCGGTTCCATTCCATTGTTAGAACTATTCCTATAGGAAGGATGAGTTGCTACAGCAGCAGGTAGCAGCGGTTCAAACTAGCAACTCAAGAGATATTAAATACCTATGTTATCTGATTTATTTAATCTTGGCAAAGGAGCAAAAGGCGAATGAAAATCAACTCAAAGCCAACTAGACGCAGCCTATTTATGAAACAATGGGATCTTCAATCTATGGTTTTGCCCGGAATCATTTTCGTATTTGTATTCAGTTATATTCCGATGTATGGGGTATTAATGGCTTTTCAGCAATATGACATTTTCGCAGGGATTTGGGATAGTCGGTGGGTGGGATGGACTAATTTTCGGCTATTTTTTAATGCTCCGGAATTTTTTAATGTGCTGCGCAACACGATAGCTATCAGTTTTTTAAAGCTGCTCATTTCTTTCCCAGCACCGATTATTTTGGCTCTCATGCTTAATGAGATTCGAAATATGGCGTTTAAGCGCATCATTCAAACGGTCAGTTACCTGCCTTATTTTTTATCCTGGGTCATCGTATCCGGATTCGTCGTCTCATTGTTATCGGTTGATAACGGTACAGTGAACATTCTTCTCGCAAAACTGGATCTCATAGAGCATCCCATAAATTTTCTATCCATCCCTGAGTACTTCTGGTCGATTCTAGTAAGCGTCAACGTGTGGAAGGAGGTTGGGTTTGCAAGCATTGTATACCTAGCCGCCATTGCAGGAGTAGATCCGACGCTGTATGAAGCTGCATCTATTGATGGAGCAAGCCGATTTAAGCAAATGTATTTAGTGACGCTTCCATGTATAACCCCGGTTATTATCATCTTCATGATTTTGGCCATTGGCGGGATCCTTAGTGCTGGATTTGAAGATATTCTATTGCTAGCCTCCAATCCAATTCTCAGAGAATATTCAGATGTCATAGATACCTATGTTTATCGAGTAGGCATTCAAAATTCACGGTTCTCTTACGCGACAGCTGTTGGTTTGTTCAAATCTATTATTAGTGTAGTTTTACTGCTAATAGCCAATAGAGTGGCACGCAGGGCGGGAGTTAGTCTTTGGTAATTCATTTTGCAATATAAAGGGGGGAATGCAAGCATGAGGCTAAGCACGGGTGATAAAGTATTTCAGAGTTTGATATATGCGAGCCTGGTCATTTTGGGGATCGTGATGTTCTATCCTTTCTGGAACTCTCTAGTTATTTCCTTTAATGAAGGAAGAGATACGGCACTTGGCGGAGTTACGATCTGGCCGAGGGCATTTACACTTGAAAATTATAATGTTGTATTCAAGGATACTCGATTGTTGAATTCCTTCTGGATCTCGGTGATGCGTACAGTGATCGGCACGATTCTGTCCGTATTCGTTACGTCGCTGCTGGCATACGGGATGTCTAAGAGAGATCTACAGCTAAGGAATTACTATATGATTTTCTTCATTGTGACGATGTTTTTCAGCGGCGGATTAATTCCGACCTTCCTGCTGGTGCGAAACCTTGGATTGATGAACACGTTCTGGGTCATGATTATTCCGGGATTGATCAGTGTTTATCATATGATCATTTTCCGTACCTTTTTCTCCGCGCTTCCCGACGGACTGGAAGAATCCGCGAAGATCGATGGATGCAGCAATTACGGAATCTTCTTTCGAATTGTTGTGCCTATTTCGGGTCCAATTATAGCTACCATTGGATTATTTACGGCGGTGGGGCATTGGAATGATTGGTTTACCGGAGCCATTTATATTTCCAAGGATGAGCTATTGCCCATTCAGACCTTATTAAGGCAAATTATGAATTCGAATATTATGACAGAAATGTCGTCCGGCAATGCAATCGCAATGGAACATATCAACAGAAACCGAAGCATAACGACAAAGTCTCTTCTGATGGCTACGATGATGGTTGCTACTATTCCCATCATTCTGACCTACCCTTTCCTGCAGAAATATTTTGTCAAAGGGGTATTGATCGGTTCGATAAAGGGATAGTCCCAATAAAAAAAAGAAGGTAGGGGAAAAAATGAATACAAGATTGAGATGGGTGTCGTTATTGATTGTCCTGATGGTTTTTCTGGCTGCTTGTTCAAACAACAACAATGGGCCGCAAGTATCGAACAACCCGGATAATTCCGGAGGAAACGACGGTCCAAAGCCGGTAACGTTTTCATTTTATGGTCATTATGATTGGTTAACGACGGCACCTTGGGCGGATAACGAAGCGACCAAATGGATTTTGGACAACAAGAAAGTTACCGTTAAGCCGATTCAATCTGGCGGCGCATCGGTGGAGAAGCTGAACACGATGATTGTCTCTGACGATTTGCCAGATGTCATATTTACTGATCGCGGTGCGACAGTTGACCGCTTGGTTCAAGCACGAAAGCTTGTGGCGCTTGATGAGTATTACGATAAGTATCCCAATTTCAAAAAGTATGTGAAGGAATCTACGCTCAATCTACTTCGTTCCGAGGATGGGAAAATCTATCAAATTCCAAATTGGTATACATCGGGAACCTTTGGGAACGGCGGATGGATGGTAAACATAGAAATTTATAATGAACTTGGCAGACCGAAGCTGGAAACATTCGATGATCTATACAATTACTTAATTAAAGTCAGAGACACGTACCCAGATGTTGTACCGCTTGAAGTTGGGGAGAAGGGCGCCGGCTTGGAATTGTTGTACGGAGGCTTCAAAGAAGGTGTAACTAGCAAATTCATCGGTATGAGGGGTTATCCGGAAGGCGACAAGCTAGTCTCGATCTATGAGGACTCTGCATTTCAGGAAACGATGAAGTATATTAGCAAGCTATTCCGAGAGAGATTGATTACCCAAGATGCTATTACACAAACCCAGGATGCAGTCAAAGAAAAAGTAAACACAGGCCGAGTGGCTGTTATGGTCGAATCGAATATTACAACTTACGGAGCAGAAGGGCATCGTGAATTGACTAAGGTTAAACCAGACGGTGGTTACGAAATTATTTGGCCGATTCATAAAGCTGGATTGGACAAAAAGAATATTTTTGTGAGTGGATTTGAAAGCTTAGGATGGAATGTCAACGTTATTACGACTGAAGCCAAAGATCCCGAAGCAATCTTCGCTTATTATGACTGGCTTACAGGACCTGAAGGACAGAAGGTACTATTCTTCGGACCGCAAGGCCTTTATTGGGATGAGCAAAATGAGGATGGATCTCCAATTCCGAATGAAAACTATAAAAATGGGGACGTCAATAAGCGTTCGGAAACGATGAGGAAATTTGAAGATTTCAACTGGGCGGGCAACACGACCTTCATCGATAAAGCCAAGGTAAGCTTGGAGATGGCCTTGTCGGAGAAGCTAAGATCATGGGAGACGATAGCGCAAAGCTCTGTCACTTGGGAGACATCAAAGGACATTACCGAATTCGTCAATGTGGATCCGCTGCCTGATTCAGAGCTCGGCATTATCTCACAGCAAATCTCTGATATTTTCACAGTAGCCTTTGCAAATATGGTGTTTGCTAAATCTGATGATGAGGTCGCATCCATCTTAGAGAAAACATCAAATGACGCAGAAAAAGCAGGACTGAAGCGGCTGCTCGAATTTAAAACCGAGAAATGGCAGGCGAATGTTAAGAAAATTAATGCCGAATATTGAGTGGAGCAAGGTGTAACCCAGTTCTACAATAGGGGGGCCGGAGTATGAGTCATTTAAAATCATATAGGATCGTTGCATTAATGCTTATTTTTAGTATGTTATTCACTTCATTTAGCTTTGCAGCGGAGGCAGAATCGGAACGGGATATTGTCGATCATTGGGCTAATAAGGAATTAACAGAATGGATGGATAAGGGTTGGTTGAAAGGCTACGGGGATGGTTCAATTCAGCCGGATCAGCTTTTAACAAGAGCCGAATTTGTAGCGCTTGTTAATCGATCCTTTCAATTCACGAATGAATCCGAGCTGACCTTCCAGGATGTGCCTAAGCATAGTTGGTTTTATCAAGATGTTGCAAAGGCTGTCGCAGCTGGTTATATCAGCGGCAAGAGTGCAAAGCAATTCGCGCCGAGAGAGTTCATTACAAGGCAGCAAGCGGCTGTTGTTATAAATCAGCTGCTTCAATTGCAAGTGGATAAAAATGCTGCGATGATGGAGTTTTCGGATAGTGAACAATTTGCCGAATGGGCCAAGGAAGCAATTGGCAATGTGGTCATTCAAGGTATAATGCGCGGCTATAATTCTGCAAACACATTTAAGCCTTTGAATCCATTGACACGTGCGGAGTTGGTGGTTATCCTGGATCGCTCGCTGCAAGTTAAATTAAGCCAGCTTCCCATCAAACCGGAAAACGGGAATGTTGGTGGAAACGGCAATAACGGAAGCGGCAATAGCGGCGGCAATAATGGAGGCAACGGCAACGGGGGAGTAACCTCGCCAGTTGAAGAAGAGAACACGCCGTTCAAAACCGAGATTACGGTACGAACGGTTAACCAGTTTCGGAGTGCAAGTGATGTAGCGGACTTTGTTGAGCAAGCCGTTAAGTACAATGTGGATATTATTAATATGAGTGTCAAACAGGACGAAGACGATGAAGTGCCTTCAGGCCATGTATTTTACAACAGTGCGATCGCCCCCATAGCCGATGGCTATGAGAGCTTTGATGCTCTTTCGCAAGTGATCACGCAGGCGCATCAGAAGGGTATTGAGGTTCGTGCATGGATTCCTCAGTTCCATGATCAGGCAGCTTTTCATAAGGGTCCAAGCTGGCAGATGCACGCTTTAGTTGACGGTATTGCAGTTCCTTATACAGGCTCGAATGGCAGTGAGTATTTCGTCAACCCGATCCATCCCGATGTTCAAGCCTATGAGCGCTCGATTATTGAAGAGGTCGTAAGCAATTATGATATAGATGGCGTGGTTCTCGATTGGTTGAGATTCGATAATTACAATATGGATGTAAGCAGCTACACGGTTAACCTGTACGAGAGCATATACGGATATTCGCCGCTGGATATTAACTTTGATGAAGATTCTACTCGCAGGATTGAATGGAATGAATGGAGAACGGATCAAATCGGCGGCTATGTGCAGGATGTTCGTGAGGATATCGAGCAGATTAAAGCGGGCATGGAGCTGGGCGTTTTCATTTTGCCTCCGGAATTCGTAGAGGTTGGCCAAAATGCTTCGAAGTTCAAGGATGCAGTAAATTTTGTAGCTCCGATGGCTTATTTCGATGATTGGGGATTCGATGAGGAATGGGTCTATGACGAGAACGGGATTTTATCCGATACATCGTTCCTTGTTGGTTCTGGAGTAGCGATCGTGCCAACGCTCGATGACAATTGGACGGATGACGAATATCAAGCGGTGTATGGCGGAATTCGAGAGAACTTTCCTGCTATTACACATCTCTCTTACTTTAATTATGGCGCTTGGGATTGGAATGTGCTTAAAGCAATCGATGCGAGAAGAGCTTGGCCAACTGCAGGCTGGGAGCCGCCTGTGGAGCATGATTATGATGCTGTTCTGCCACAGCCTTGGAAAGCTAGAAATATCGGGTTGAAGACTGGCGATGCATCCTATGATGCGGCGGACGAGACATTCACGTTAACAGGAAGTTCAACCGATATTTGGGGAAATAACGATCTATTAAATTATATTTATAAGCCACTGCATGGGGATGGATCGATTATAGCGCAAGTGACTATGATGGAAGAAATGAGTGAATGGGCCAAAGCAGGCTTGATGATTCGTGAGACGTTGGACGTGGACGCTAAGCATGTAGACATGATGGTTACCCCAGTTAATGGAGCCACCTTTCAATATCGGGAAAATGAGGGGGGAGGCACCGTCGATCAGACGATGGCTGGTAGTCCGCCATTGTGGCTTAAGCTGAATCGCAGCGGCAATGTATTTACCGGTTCAATTTCAAATAATGGAGTGGACTGGACGGTAGTCAGCAGTTTTGAAACGATTATGAATGATGATGTCTATATAGGTTTGGCACTCAGCAATCCAGCTAGTACAAGTGATAATAAGGCAGTATTCACTAATGTTCAGGTTATCGCCGGTGATGGAGAAACTAAGAATTAGTATAATTTTGAAAATAGGGTTTGCGAGTATCTTGGCAAGCCCTTTACAACGGCATCGCTCAAAATAAAATTGGAGAAAATCTGCAGCTAGTCGAGTATTCGCTTCGCTGTGACTAAGAAACCGACATTGAGTAGTCGGTTTTTTTAGTATGGAATGACTGCCTTATTCCTTATAAATAGTGAGGCTCTGACGAAATGGGAAAACAATGCCTGTTCGGTCGCAAGGAGCTGAAAGAATAAGCCTCAGAAACCACAATCAAAGTGGAATCCGAGGCTTATTTTTTTTGATTTTACACGCAAAGCGTGGGGCTCGAAAATATTGAAATGACTGATGTAGCTGCCCTTTCTCGGCTATCTCCGTCAATGATTATGGTGACTCGCTAAAGATTATGTGTGCAAGGTTAAGCCAACTCGCTCGGCGATGATTATAGACGGTAATTGTACAGCTCGATAAGCTTGGAATAATTAAACCGCATTTGAAGGGAGCACAAGCAGCATGACCTTAGAGAAGTATGAGGATCGGATTATAGAAAAACGCCAAAGCCATGATGAACGCTTTAATAAATATTCACCCTATTGTGATTTTATTTATTACCCGTCATCCAAGGAGCCTGGTCTTCGCCTGGCGATGAGAATATTAAAGCCTACAGAGCCTTCGCCTATTTTAGTCACGACACATGGATGGCATATGAGCATCCCACCCTTCGAACATAGGGAAGAGCCTTACGGGGGTGGCAACTATCTTGTGGTCGAGGTTGATATGCGAGGGAGAGCTTTCTCTGATGGCCGCCCTGACTGCAATGGGTGGGAGCTGCTCGATGTAATAGATGCAGTCCGGTTTGTGCAAGACCATTATCAAGAATACATTAGTAATTCTCAGTTGGTCTATTTCGAGGGTGGAAGCGGCGGAGGCGGGAACGCTTATGCCATAATCGCAAAGTTTCCGGATTTTTTTGCCGCAGCTACGGCAATGTGCGGCATTTCGGATTATGCGCTTTGGTATGAGCAGGATGAGATTGGAGAATTCCGCGATGAATTGGATGTATGGATAGGCTTTCCTCCCAAGCATAATCCGGAGGCTTATCAATCACGTAGCGGCTTGGCGCTGGCCGAAAATTTGCTTACCCCGTTGTTTATTGCTCATGGCGATAAAGATATTCGTGTGCCGGTGGAGCATGCGCGGATCTATATGAAACGGATTCAAGAGCTCGGACTATCAAGGAAGGTTCATTATTTGGAACTGGTGGGGGTAGGCACAAGGGAGCACTGGGGAAATGCTTCAAGCGATCAGCTTGTTCAAATGCAGGAGCAAAGCGAGGTTAACCGTATACGTAATGCTGTCCCAATTGAGATTCCGGATAAGGGTTTATTCATCGTAGCGGGATATCTCGTCACGAAAAAATTCGCAGTAGTGCTGCAAGATTTGAACGAGGTGGCGGTCTTGCAATATGACTTGAATAGTAAGGTGTTCGATGTTGCGGGAGCAAAGTCAGGTTATTCGATCTACCATCGGGATGACCCTAAGCGCAAGAAGGATTTTTGGGGAGGATTGGCATGAAAATATTAATTCGTGATCGCTGGCTATATCTCATGTTGTTGCCTGGGCTTGTTTATTTTATTTTGTTTAAATATTTTCCAATGTGGGGCGTGTTGATCTCATTTCAAGACTACCAGCCTTATCTGGGCTTTTGGAAAAGCGAATGGGTCGGACTGAAGCATTTTATCCGACTGTTCAACGAACCAACCTTTGGTCTGCTATTTTGGAATACAGTTGTGCTGGCTATGTATAATCTACTGTTTTTCTTTCCGCTGCCGATTATTGTAGCACTCATGCTGAATGAGGTTAGAAAGGAATTTTTCAAGCGGTTTGTACAAACTTTGATTTATATTCCCCATTTTTTTTCGTGGGTAGTTGTAGTCGGTGTTTTCTACATTTTATTTACGGTTGAGGGTGGCGTGATCAATGAGCTTATCGTGAAAATGGGCGGAGAGAAAATTAATTTCCTTCTTAGCGCTGAGTGGTTCCGCTCGATGATCATGACGGAGATTATCTGGAAAGAAACGGGCTGGGGTACAATCATATTTTTGGCTGCATTGGCAGGGGTTGATCCCGGGCTGTATGAAGCGGCAAAAATCGATGGAGCAGGACGCATTCGTCAGCTATGGCATATTACGTTGCCAGCTATACGCGGCACGATCATCATTTTGTTGATTTTGCGGCTGGGAGACTTTATGGATACGGGCTTCGAACAAATTATATTAATGCTTAATGCTTTAAATCGAGAGGTTGGCGAGGTATTCGATACTTATGTCTATACGACCGGCATTAATCAAGGACAATTCAGCTATAGCACAGCTGTAGGACTGTTTAAATCCGTAATTGGGTTGATTCTTGTGCTTGGAACAAATGCACTCGCTAAGAAGGCTGGGGAAGAAGGCATTTATTAGAAGAAGGATGTGAATTAGCATGAAAGACCGAACTGTTGGCGGGCGGTTATTTGATATTGTCAATATTACGGCTTTAATCTTGTTTGCCGTACTCGCTATGCTGCCGTTTTTATATATTGTTTTTAATTCCTTCCTATCATCAGAGGAATTTGCTAGGCGTGGCGTCGTGTTTTTTCCAAAGGAATTTTCATTAGATGCGTACATGTACATCTTCTCGACAAATACAATTGTACGCAGCCTGCTGAATACGATCTTCATTACATTGGCGGGGACTGCGATCAACATCATATTTACGTCTTTAATGGCCTATCCGCTATCGCGAAAAGAACTGCATGGAAGAAAACCGATTATGCTGATGATCATTTTCTCGATGCTGTTTAGCGGAGGGATGATTCCCGCCTTTCTGGTTGTGAAGGCATTAGGCTTAATGAACTCGCTGTGGGCTTTGCTGCTTCCGGGTGCGATCAGCGCATTCAATCTCATTATATTAAAAAACTTTTTCCAGCAGATGCCTGATGGAATTGAGGAAGCAGCAAAAATCGATGGATGCAATGATATAGGAATATTAATTAAAATCGTGCTTCCGCTTTCATTGCCGGCAATTGCTACCTTCTCGTTGTTTTACGCGGTAGGGCATTGGAACTCCTTTTTCACGGCCATTCTCTACATTAATGATACGGCTAAATGGCCGATTCAGGTTTTGTTAAGACAGGTCGTTATTATGGCGGAAGGCGGCATTGGCGACGCAAGCCAGATGAGCGAATCGCTTGCGATTCCGGCGCAGTCCGTCAAGATGGCTGTGATAACGGTATCGACGCTTCCGATTCTAATGGTCTATCCATTTTTACAGAAGCATTTTGCCAAAGGGGTTCTATTGGGTTCGGTTAAAGGATGACGTATGATGCGTCGTCATTTAATATAAAACTATGAGAGCAAGGGGAGGATTTTTAAATGAAGGGTTGGAATCGCTTACAAGCTGCTATGAGATTTGGTGGTGCTATCATTCTATCAGCGGTCCTATTGGCTGGTTGCAGTCAGGGAGCCGGCAAAGGCACAAACAGTGCGAAGGAGTCATTACCGCCGACATCTACATCGGCACCAGAGGAAACGGCTAAGCCTGCTGCACCGATCAAACTGTCCATGATTAATCAATATTATTCGGTTGAGCCGCCAAAAGCGGATAATGAAGCGATTAAGTTCATTGAGGAATATACCGGGACGAAGCTTGATATTACATGGGTTCCTAACTCTGCTTATACGGATAAAATCAATGCGACCATTGCCGGCGGCGAGCTGCCGCAAATTATGATGATAACGGGTAACAAAAGCCCAAGCATCATTAACGCAGCAAAGTCTGGCATGTTCTGGGAAATTGGTTCGTACCTTAAAGATTATCCAAATTTGAGCAAGCTGAATCCGCTTGTGCTTGACAACATCGCCATAGAAGGCAAGACATACGGTGTATTCCGCAGCCGTCCTGTGGCGCGCGAAGGCATCATTTTGCGCAAGGATTGGCTGGATACGGTAGGATTGGAAGCTCCTAAAACAATCGATGATTTCTACAATGTGATCAAAGCTTTTGCTACGCAAGATCCTGATAAAAATGGCAAAAACGATACGTTTGGGATGTACGAAGGCAGAGGCATGAACGGTTTCCAAGCGCTGCTCGCTTGGCATGGCGGATACAATATGTATGGCATTGAGGACGGCAAGGTTGTTCCTGATTTTTTCAAGAGTGAATATTTGGATGTGCTCAAGCTTTATAAACGGTTGTATGAGGAGAAGCTGATCAATCAGGACTTTGCGATTACGCCGGGTACAAAGCGCGTAGAAGCGATGAATCAAGGAAATGCCGGGTTGATTATTAGCGCACTAGATGATGTGAACAGTGGTTTTAATGATTTAATCAAAGTAAATCCAAATGCCGAGCTTGATGTAATTAGCAGAATCAGCGGTCCAGCGGGCGAGCGTCAGATGCTATTCAACGGCGGATATAACGGTTTGTATATGTTCCCGAAAACGAGCGTAAAAACCGAGGAAGAGCTAAAAAACATTCTTGCTTTCCTGGATAAGCTGTCTGATGAGAAAATTCAAAATTTATTTGAATGGGGAATTGAGGGTAAGCACTACAAGCAAGATAACGGAGTACCGGTTCGTACCGATGGCAAAGCCTATGAGACAGATATCAATTCGATTAACCAAATTCGTTACGATGACGGTGCTTTAGTGACAGCAGGCGAGGATGCGCCAATCGTAAAAAAATACAAACAAATGTTTAAAGACAATGTTGAAATTGTAGTGCCGAATCCAGTAGAAGCCTTTCAATCGACGACCTTGGCTGAGAAGGGACCCGAAATGACCAAAATTCTTACCGATGCCAGGGTGAAATTCATTATGGGCGAAATCGATGAGAGCGCTTGGCAAAAAGCGATAGAATCATGGCGTAAAAGCGGGGGAGACCAAGCTATTCAGGAATTGACAGAGCAATACAGCGCTGTACAGAAATAATGGTAGATTCGTAGCCATTCCTGAATAGTTAATCTACAATAACGAGACAGGGGTTCACCGCTTTATGAAGGGTGAATTCCTTAAGTTATTTGAAAATATGGAGGTTTTACTTATTTTAGGAAACCGGCTGCCGAAATTTTTAACGAGATTATTTCTATTTAACATGCTGCTGGGAACTCTTCCTGTCATCGTTCTTGGCGTTCTTTCTTATTATAAGTCCTCCGAGATTATTCAAGATAAAGTAACCAAGGCCAATCGTCTGAATTTGGAACAAACACAGCAAAGTGTTGAGCAGCTTTTGAAGATGGCGGACTTATCTGCTGTTCAATTTATGAATTCATCTCTTGTGAGCTCAGCTTTAAATATGCCGTTGACTGCTAATCAATTCGAAACTGTGAATGATTTGCTTCAAGGCTTACATAAGCTGCAAAGCTTCGAGCTCGGTATAAATGACATATGGCTCGTCAGCTTCAACAACGGATGGGTGATCGACAACAGCACGGAGGTTCTGCGGCTGGAAGCACTTAATCAAAAGGAAATGATTCATAGCTACGCCAAGGTTGACAAGTCAAGCTTTTGGACGACTGCTGACGGGGGAAAGCAGGTTCATTTGGTCAAAAAGCTGCCGCTACATGCACAAAGCCCCTCGGGATTAATCATCATCAAATTTATGAATAAAGAGATTACGAAATTGTTGACCAATAACAATGAGCTTGGCGAGGTGATGATTCTCGATCATGACGGGATTGTCATCGCACACAGCAATGAAGAACAAATCGGGCAGGATTTTCGCGATAAGAAAGAGCTGCAGTTTATGTTTGCCACGGCAGAGGCGGTTGGCGATAACCATGCGAAGATAAATACCGATATGGGCGTCAATTTCCGCAAATCCTCCTATAATAACTGGACCTATGTATCCATTTCATCGGTGAATCTCATTACGAAGGATTCCAAGGTCATTAAATGGTATACCTACACGGCATGTTTGCTGATTTTTGTAGGTACATTGTTTGTTGCCTTGCTGGGGTCTAGAAAAATGTACAGCCCGATCAGTCGTCTTTACCGCTTTCTTGCTGAGAAGGAAGAAGGATCAACAGTCAAGCGCAGCAGTGATGAGTTTCAATATATTGACAGCCAGGTCTATGAAATGCTGTATGCGAAAAATCGTCTCTCCGGCATTGTCGAAGGTCAGCAGCGCTATGTTGATGAGCTGTTCATGATCAAGCTTTATCAGGGAGAAGTGAGGGCCCAAGAAATGACGGAGCGAATGGATGCGATAACGTCAAACCGTAATTGGCATTATATTGGCGTCATGGCGATCCAGATTGATACGCTTGAGGGAACCCGGTATGAGAATAGAGATGAAGAGCTGTTGCTATTTGCTATAAACAATATTGCCGGCGAGGTTTTGAATGAAAGCGAAAGGCTGAAGCCTGTCGTTATGCAGCGCACACAGGTTACACTGATCGGCAGTAATGAGACGTCTGAGGAATTATTCAAGCTTAAAATCAATGCGTATGCCGATGAGACTAGAGAAAAGATTGATCAGTTTCTGGGCTTGAAAGCTAGCGTAGGAATTAGCCGGTTTTATCCAACGGTTGAATCTGCTCCTTGGGCCTATCAGGACGCAACCGAGGCGCTTAAATATACGATACGCATGGGTCCTAGCTGCATTATTCATATTATGGATGTCGAGCCGGAGGGAACGATCCTCTCGCATATTCCGGATGGGATTAAACAAGAGCTGCTGGATGCAATCAAGCTTGCTGATTATGCTCAGGCTGACCAGCTGCTTCATAAGTATCTTCAAGATATTTTCAATGAGAAGGTAGGGCATAGAGAATATTTTGTTCCTTTGACATCCTTCCTGTTGGATTTAGTTCGAATGGCGCAAAGCCTGGGTGAGCCGATAGACTCTCTCTATGATGGAGAAAAGTCATTAATCGACCAGTTGTATCAGCTCAAGACGATTAAGGAAATGGAGCAATGGTTTAGCCAAATTCTTATTTATCCGATGATGAATGTACTAGAGAAGAAACGGAAAAATCAATATGCCAAAATTTCCGATCAAATGCTCGCTATGATCCACGAAGAAGCTGAAACGGACCTTACATTAGAATTATGCGCATCCCGGATCGGTTATCATCCGGATTATATCCGTGGTGTATTTCGCAAGGAGGTAGGTCTCAATTTTAGCGATTATTTATCGAATTTCCGTTTGCAGTTAGCCAAGAAGCTGCTGGTTGATACCGATTTGAAAATTTTGGAGATTGCCGAACGGCTGCGATACAATAATTCGCAAAATTTTATTCGATATTTCCGCAAGCAAGAAGGCATAACGCCAGGGCAATATCGAGAAAAAAATCAGAGACAGGAGTGATTGATATGATTAGGATTAAGAAGTATTTTGCCGTCCTTATGACGGTTATTCTGCTATTGCCAGCCGGCTTGGCAAGCAAGCCTTTAACTGCGGAAGCAAGCTCGAATGACGCTGTCATTCGAGAGGGTTCCACCTTTTTACTGGATTTTCAAGCCGGTACACTGCAAAACGGAATTTATCATGACGGAAGCAGCTCTGCCTTCAAGTTCTCAGGAGATACAGCACATGTAGCCTTGAGTGGCGGGCAGCTTGCTGTTGGGCCAGTAGAAGCTTCAACCGTAGGTGTATTTGATTATGGTTTCAACGGCAACCCCACTCATAAATACGACGATTTTGAGATTTCCTTTGATATGACGGTTACGCATAGGGAGCTGAATAAACAGGCCGGTATCCAGTTTCAGAAGCAAGCCTGGAGCGATGGCTGGGACTCGCAGCTGAAGACGCATATCAGCTATGATGCAAAAATGAACTTTTTTGAAGGGAGCACCTCTATTGCCAATACGGGTAGCGGGAAGTTCCGGGCGATTAAGGATTATGGCGTACCGGCGTTAAACCGCGATGTATTGCCATGGGAAACGTTTCGCGTGAAGCAGGTTGTTGATGGCGACCGTGTTCTTACTTATTTAAATGGTTCAGCAACGCCCATTGTCGATGTCACTCGATCCTCCGAGGCTCTGCCAGGATTCGTTGGCGTATTTGCTAATGCCAATGTCGGATTCACCATGGATAATTTTCTATTTAACCACTTAAGGCCGGAAGCAGAGCGTGACAGCTTAGAACTGGCAGGCGATACAAACGGCTTTTATCTCTTTATTCCCGCTTTTAATGAAAGCGTTTCCAAATTTAAGGTCAATTATCAAAATATAACCGACAATGGAAGCCCGCAGTCCGTCGAATATACGGGACCGAGAAATCAATATGTTTTTGTTGACGGTTTACAAGCAGGAAAGGATTACAGAGTCGAGCTTACCCCCGTCTATACGAGCAGCAGAACGAATGTGGATACGAATATTACGATGTTTAAGAGCGGGACCGTCTTTGTCGGGGATCCGTTAGACACCAAATTGACGGTATCCAGCGGCGATACTTTTTTCGGACAAACCAAGCAGGTTGATATTTCCGTCATTGGAGCCGATCAAATCCGATATACACTGGACGGTTCGGAGCCAAGCTTTACCCACGGTACTTTGATCGAAGGCGATATTATATTTAATGATTCGATCGAAATTAATGCGACTACCACGTTGAAAGCTATCGCACTGTTAGATGGTGTGATCAAAGACCAGAAGCAAGTAACGTATACAGCAGGAGTAAATCCGGTTTCTCTAACGAATTCAGCTATATTTCATAATTCTCAGACCATTGCTATACAATCGGCGTTCGCAGATTCGCTGATCTACACAACGGATGGAACGGAGCCGCTTTATGATCCGGCGACGGATACGGCGTTAAATGGAATAGCTGTTCCTGCTTCAACAGCGGGGCTGACCGTAACGGCATCAACGTATATGAAAGTAAAGGCAGTAAGGGGGAAAATAGCCGGAGCTGCAGCTTCTGCAAAGTATACGAAAGTTCCGCTGCTGGCAAATCAGGTTACCGATTGGGATTTCACCACAAGCGGCGTGCAGCTGTTTGCGGAGGAGCAAGATGAGCTGTATGGCAAGCCGGCGGCCCCTTGGTCGAATCTGCTCGGCTGGGATGTGAATTCGGATACAGGCGTTTGGGCGAATCATATTGATGTGAATCACGTTTATCGGGATTCGGAGGGTGTTCATTTATTTACGACAGATCAGCCAATCGGAGCTTCTACATCGAATCCAACCTTCTATTTGGAGCCGCACAGCGCGGGTTATCCGAATATTCCTTCTGAATACCGTTATGTCAGCTTAACGATGAAGGTGAACCATACCGCCAATGCCGCTATTTATTTCGGGACGGATGCGGGAGTAGATACAGACAGGTTGAGCGAATCTAGAAAAATATCGTTTCGCAACACCGCTGCAGAGATTCCGGAATTCCAGAATTATTTGATAGATATGGGCGAGCATGCAGGCTGGACGGGGAACATCACTAAGCTTCGAATCGATCCGATGGCCACCTATCCGAGCATGAAGGACGGCATTGAGATTGTAGTCAAGGAAATCAAGCTGCTGCGCAAGCAAGATCTTTCTCCTGAAATTCGGTTGACTACGTTTCAAACTTCGGCCCACGAAATCGTATCGCCGGGCGATCAGTTTGTCATAAAAGCTGAAATCGAAAATATTGGCGCCAGCGTAGCGGGACTTGACTTGCAGCTAAGCGCTCCGGATTTTCTTGAAATAACGCCAGTATCAGGTTTTGATCTCACTGCGCTATCGGCAGGAGAGTCCGCACAAATTGTCTATAATGTCAATGTGCTGGATACAGGGGCTGGCGCAATCGCTTTTTCGGTAAAAGGAAATGGCATCGCAACGACGAGAGGCTTATCCCGCATATTCAGCTTGCCGGCAACGCTGCCCGGCAGCGGACAGCCGGATGACGTCATTATCGGAAATGGAGAGAGGCGATTGGTATTCCCGGCTCCGAGCCATACCGGACTGGAGGGCTACGGCTACGGCTGGCTGGAGGCAAAACGCGACGGCGCATGGAGCAGAATCGCCGTTATGCCTTCACTTGGTAGCGTTCAGGAAATAATACATGACGAGCTTACGGTAAAGGAGCTTTATGCAAGCGGGGCTACGGGCTCCAGCTTCTCAATATCCTTTGAGGCTTCCGATGGAGCATTATGGTCAGGAGCGATCCATGTTGAAGAAACTGCCTCAGGGAATCTGGAATTGGAGCACATGCTGCAATCGAATCAGGCAAGGAATATTGCAGCGATTATCGGACCAACGCTGCTGCTTGGCGAAGCCGATGTTCCAGCGCTCGATCCGAACTACCGGGTCATTCGTTCAATGACGGATGTGCAGGGCGATTATATTAACGAAGCGCTGTTTCCTGGTCTGGAGTGGCTGGACGATATGACGAATAACAATCAGTCCTCGAATACCGATGCTGTCATCGATAATGTAGACGCTTATCGTTATGTTCCTCATCCGCGAAAAATTACGGTGCCGTTAATGGCCGTTCGAAAAGGTGAGCTGATGTTTGGATTAATGTGGGATGCCAGGCAAAAATGGGACGGTATAAATGATCAACCGTCCGCATTTTTTGGCATACCCAATCGCCTTGAACGAGGCGAAGACACGATTTCTACCAAACTAAGCTTATTTATTCCTTCGATCTTTAAAGGGGTCAATGAAAATGCGACGTTTGCAACTGGCATCCCAACCTTTTACGATAAAACAACAGCTAGCGCCAATAATGAAAATCCGGTTCGGCAGTCTTATCAGTTAGGCGCTAACCAATTACTAAAGCTCCAATCCGAGTTGTTTGTTAAGGAAGGGACGGAAATGTCCGCGACCATTGAAGAGTGGACGCAGGAGCACGGGCTTGCAGAGCCGCTCCCCTACGCACATGGAACGATGCAGCAGGAAAGCGAAGCTATTCTGACCAGCTTTGAGAATCTATGGTCGCCCTCTGATCATAAATGGATGAATCGTATCGGGCCTGCGGCGACGCCAATGATTACATCTGCATTTATTACACCATATGCCCTATTGAATAAATACGCCGCCGCCTCCTACCAAAACATCGCGAAGCAGCGGGTTCAAACAGCAATGGCTGGGTTAGGCAGCAATTATTCTGCTTATGGCTACATTCTTCCTTTCTATCTGGAAGGAATAACCGCAAAAACGATGGAGGCTATGCAAGGCGTCAATGTAGATTCCTTGATCTCAACGGCGAAGCTCGTAAATCCCGCTGATGTAACGGAGGGCATCTATTGGGATTACGAAACCTTCATTAAACGCAAAGGATTTCCAACGAGTCCTTTTATCGGCCAATTATCGGACGTAACGGCGGGATCAAATGCCGAATTTTTGTTCAAAATGCTTAGACATGCTCGGCTGACTGGCAATGAAAATGCGACAACTTATGGCCTTGCCGGCTTGAATTATATGAATGACAGCTTTACGATGCCTAGAGGCTCGCAGTCATGGGAGCTGAGAAATATGATTCCTGAGCTGGGAACGGCGGCACTTGCAGTAAGAGCCAATGTGGAAGCATACACACTGACGAGCGAAGACAAATATTTGGAAAATGCGAAGCTGTGGGCGGGTAGAGGATTGCCTTTCATTTATCTATGGAGTGACGGAAGTTATGGCATAGAGAAAGCTGACGGCCAGGGAGGATTTTTTGGCAGCCATACATTTATGGAATATTCAGCTATCGCTTCCTTTGGGCAATCCATCTATCGGAGCAACGGTGTGCCGCTTCCTTCTACCTGGTTCGGGAGACCAGTCCAGTGGTCCGGGCATGATTACGGGATTGCACTGATGGAGCTATATGAATCTATGAAGTCATCTGGTTTATGGGAGGATTATTTGGATGCGGGAGGCATTGACTACTCCAAAATCAGTGAGGGCTTATCCGTAAGCGGATCAAGGCAAACGACGGCCGCCGATAGCCGGTATCCTACTCATTTGTATGATGCAACAAGTTTGCTGAAATGGGAAACCTCTGATTACCTGTACCCGAATTACCAAGGTGCTGAGCTGCTTAGCCTGCTTGTAGGAGAACGTACAAATCCGGTAACGAAGATGGTGCGGATTGGAACGCATGATATTCGAATAAGCGCTTTGGCTGATATCGAGCTGCTTGATGTTCAATCGGATCAAATGAGCCTGCGACTCCGATTCTCAACTCCAGGCGAATATACGGTGTTTTTGCAAGGAGTTGAGGCTGTTGGAAGCGTTGAGCTTATACAACCGGAACTAGGCTCGGCGGTAAAATCATTTGCGTTTAGGCCGACAAGCGGTTATGGAGAAATACATTTAGTGGCAGTGGGCGATACGGAGGTGGAACTTACGCTCACCTCACTTGTTGTTCATAGCTAAATGTCGGCAGCAAACCCCCCTTAGGAATATTCAGGTATAAAGAGTTATTGAAGAGAGGCTCCAAGGCAGCAGATGCCTTGGAGTCTCTCTTATTATTTATTTATAAAATCCATTTGGGACAAAAATCAATAAGCCTCGAACTTCTATTCCTGAAGAAGCTGATCTTTATAATCTGTCGGGGATTTACCTGTAACGAGCTTAAATACTTTGGTGAAATAGTGCCGATCTGTATAACCTGTAATTTCAGAAATTTCTTTTAGAGGCATCTCTGGATGAATTCGCATGAGCTCCTTCGCTTTATTAATGCGGAGAGTAGTTAAATATTCGACAAAGGTTTCTCCATGATGCTTGCGAAATAGATTTCCTAAATGGGTGCTCGAAATTTGAAATCGATCCATAATATGAGTCATTGAAATTGTTTCGCTCAAATTCGCGGATAAATAGTCGGAGATTTGTTCAAGTAATCGGACTCCTTTGTTACTGGCGGGGTCATGGTCTTCAAATCGGAAAATATGCGATAGCAAGTTCCAGATATCCTCAGCAGCATTTGAATAGGAGTAGGCGGATTCAATGATTTCCTCCATTTCTTTCTCCGTTGTGATACTTATGAGGGGTTCTAATGAGCGGAAATGCTTTTCTAACCATTGAACCATTTGCTTGCCATTTCTTTGTAAATAGAGGTTCGGACAGGAGTGCTCCTCCCACTGCTCAAACCAATGGAAGATCATTTTTTTTAACAGCTTCCAATCCTTTTTATCCACCGCAATAACAATTTTCTTCTCATCGGTGCTGCTTAGGAGCAGATTGAGTTTTTCTAAAGCGGGTTGTTGCTCAGATAAAAAGATCGTCTTGGATTGTCCAATGACCAGTTGATGGTACAGCTCATCGTGAAGATGATTTGCAACCTGGTGAAACTGTCTAATATCGTTAAAGCTTCGACTAACGGCGATGGAAGGGTGACTGCCTGAACCGCCGATCATCAGAACAATTTCCTCAGCAAGTTGTTTAATCCGCTGGTCGCCGCATTGATATAATCCGAGGATAATAAATCCCCTTTTGAAATCATTTCTTGAAACGATCCAAGCCTTCTCGTTCTTTAGCAATAAAGGATTCGAAGATAGTTTGTTTTGGATTTCTTGCTCCGTCAGAGTGGGACAACGAGCTTTATCTTGTGAAAATGTAGGCTTATTAAAGCAAAACACATAATAGCTAGAGAATGGAAAGCACTGCTGTAAAGTGGTTTGGATACTTCCCTCTATACTCTTGTTTTCGAGCAATTCATTTAATAAAGATTGCTGCTGAAGATAGGTATCCAAGCTAATGCGTGTATTCGTCTTATCTAATAATTGTTCGATGATTGAAGGATCAACCGGCTTGACGTGGTAGTCCTCCACATTGGCCCGAATGGCATCCCGGGCATATTCAAAGGAAGAGTAACCGCTCACGATTACGACGATGATATGAGGCCAATTTTGCCGAATGATGGCTGCAAACTCGATCCCGTTCATGAGCTGCATCTTGATGTCGGTAAAGATTAAATGGGGTTGAACGGTCGGTATGGCTTCCAGTGCCTGGCTAGCGCTAATACATTGGGCGACAATCTGGGTCTGCTCTCTTTTGCTAAAGTCGCTGTTTTCAATTACTTCTTTAAGATGATCCATGTAGAAGGGTTCATCATCAACAATCATAATCCTCATGGCAGCCGCCTCCATTACATGATACGTTAGGGAACTTATGTTAAAGTTTGATGTAGCCATGGAAACATACATAGGCTCCGCAATCCTCGTTATTGCCGAAGGAGAATTGATATTGCTCCTTGAACATGAGCTGAAGTCTAGCAATCGTATTCACTAGGCCCATTCCTCCAATTGAAATAGGCTCGTTTAATGTTTGATTATTTTGAATGCGTTCAAGATAGCCTTGAATGTTGTGCTTCAACGTTTCCAAAGAAGCAGGTTCAAACCCGACACCATTATCACTGATTCGTATCTCCCACTTATTTCCGATTATTTTACCGATAATTTGAATTTTCAATTGCTTATCGCTATCCGATAAACCATGCTGAATGGCGTTTTCTATAATAGGCTGTATCATTAATTTGGGAATTTGAATATTTAAAAGCCATTCAGGAACTTCTATATCATAATGTAGCCGGTGTTGATAGCGAGATTTTAATAGATCCAAATAATGCTGTGCAAATTCTAGCTCCTCACTTACGGTTGTGATCGACGAGCCGGAAGAAATCGAATATCGTAAGAATTGAGAAAGTTTTCTACTTGTGTCCGATACAGCCTTTTGCTGGCCTCTATCTGATAAAACAGTAATGACACCTAACATATTAAATAAAAAATGAGGATTGATATGAGCTTGTAGCACATCGAATTTAGCTTGCATTTGCAAGGTTCGGAATTGAACAGTCTCCTCAAGACTATCTTGTAAACGCTGGTTCAAGGCTAGAAAGGAACGGTTAATAATTTCGATTTCACCCATATGAAATTTATTTTCAATAAAGGCTTGATTGGTCTCACCTAAATTAATAGAATCAATCGCTTTTTTTAGCTTTTTAAGAGGATGCGTTAAAATTTTGGCGAGAATAAAGTAAACAAAAACCGAGATCGCAATAAGGAGTAGAACGCTTATGATCGTGACATTACGAAATAAGAGCAATGGCGCAAAAAGTTGCGACTTTGGAATAATGGCTACAATCGTTATGCCTGTTTTCTCAGAGGTCTGATACATATAGAAATCATTAGTCCCCTTTTCATTCGTTATGAAGCCGTTCCCTGTATTCCCATTGCCAACCTGTTTAAGGATCGAGGCTAGTTTGTTGGATGAGGGAGGTGTAGACGAATAAAGAACCTGGTCCGCTTGTACAATCATAATTTCTTTATCCTGCTTCGAATCTAATTCCTCTACATGCAATAAATCCGAAGCTTTGAATTGGATTTCAAGAAAACCAACGGGATGCGAGTCCCAGCTGATCTGACGCAGAAATGAAAAGACGGCTTCGGAATCACGGGATAGCCATCTGTCCTTCTCCGAAAAATTCAATAAGGAAGAGCCCTTCGCAGCTTGAACATTCTTAAATCCATCATTCGCAAGGATGGTTTGCATAATATCTACGTCAGCTTCGTTAGTTGAGTAGAAGTCACCTTTTGACGTAAACAAATTAATCCTATGAATCGTTTGATAGACGGCAGCATTCAAGTAAAGGGAGTTTTGAATGGCCTTTTCGGACTGTAACGTTTCGGTGGGACTCGTATTTTTGAGATAGGCGATAGAGCTTAAATATTGGACGGCAGTATAGCTGGAATTGTCACGATTAATATATAGCTGGGTGGTTACGTTGTTATTAATGGTGGAATAAACATCCAGAGCATTGGAGTAACCGCTTACAAGCTTGTCCACATTTTCTTTTAAATTGGTTTCAATATTATTTTTCAAATATACATACATCGGAGTGCTGATAATGAGTGCAATGACGATGAGGACAAGCGAATAAGTCACATATAATTTCGTTTGTAAATTTTTGAAAGACAGCATAGACGACCTCCCCGTTCAGTATAACACATTAAAAATGCAGCCTTGCCCAGTGTGAAATATTTCCCCTAGTACTTTCAAATTCGCCATTTACGATAAGAAGCAAAAAACATAACATTGGTTTTGTAAGCATTTACATCACAAATTTGGAGGAATGAACATGAGGGGTCTCACCACAAAGAGAACGCTGTTATGGATAGTAACGGTTCTTACCATGCTTGTTTTAGCAGCTTGTGCAGGAACGAATAGCAACAGTAATTCAACGGATACGCCGTCAGAAGCCAGTGCAGCTCCAACCTCGGAAAATGTTTCACCATCAGCACCGCCAGAAAAGATTACTCTAAAGGCACTTATGCATACGAGTTGGTTAAAGGGCGGTATGGAAGCGGTTCTGAAGGGCTCTGCAGAGAAGGTCGGAATCACTTTAGAGATTGAGAAGCTTCCTGAGGGCGCAGATGGGGATAATTTAATCAAAACCCGGTTTGCCACGAATGATAAGCCAGATCTGTTGTTCTTCTATGGAGGCGTTAATGAGGGCTACGGCTTAGGGAAACCGGAAGAGCAGTTCGTTTCACAGGAGGATCAGCCTTGGATGGCTAACTTCGATAAGAAGGTTTGGACAGGTGCATTCGACTCGGCTGGAACATTTTATGCGGCTCCTTACGGCGGATCTAATATGGCGGTTATGCTGTTTAACAAAAAGGTTTTTGAAAGCTTGAGCTTACAAATTCCAACGACGATGGATGAGTTCTGGGCTGCTTCTGAAGTAATCAGCAAGGCAGGCAAAGTCCCAGTATACTTGTCCGCCAAAGATGCTTGGACATTGCAAATTCCAACCCATCAGTCCGGTGCGGCGCAGGCTGGCCTTCAGGAATTAACAAACAAAGTATTTTCCAATAAAGCTACGTTTTCTAATTTTGATGCTCAAAGACAGGGGATGACTTTCCTTAAGGAAGTTGTTGATAAGAAGTATGTAAACAAAGATTATTTATCGGATACTTATGATAATGCACAGAAGGCATTGGCAAATGGGGATGCAGCTATGTATCCAATGGCTACATGGGTCATGACCGATATTGCGGCCAAATACCCTGAACAAACGAATGATATTGGAGCATTCCTTATTCCCTTTAATGGTGGGGGCAAGGACGTTGCTGGGGTATATGCGCCTAATGCTATGTATGTCGTGAAAGGAAGCAATCAAGAGGCGGCTCAAAAATTCGTCAACTACTTTGAATCCGTTGAGACTCAAAATATTTATTTCGGCGCAGAAGGCGGTATACCAGCCATCAAGGGAGTTACGAATACACTTCTGACACCTGCTGAGCTTGATGCACAGAAGTTTGGAGAGGAAGGAAAAGCTGCTCCAACCGGCGTTAATCCTAGCGAAGGCATCCCTGCCTATGGATACGGGGATTATCCAGCATTCCTGCAGGATTTAGTAGCAGGCGCGAAAACCCCAGAGCAGGTGCAAGAAGCGGAACAGAAAGAATTAGTGAAGAACGCTAAAGCTAAGGATGATCCGAACTTCAAGTAAAGCTTTCTAGAAATAGTCGATATGAAAAGCAAATTTGGAGAGTGTTTCTGAAATAGAGAAACTCTCTCTCTTTTTTGGAGGGCAAATAAATGCTGAAGCGTCATTACTACAGGTACTCAATGCTAGCTCCAGGACTTTGTATATTTTTAATCTTTTTCGTGTGGCCAGCGATTTCAAATTTTTTCTATGCCTTCACGAATCTAGACGCCACCTTTCATTACACACGGCTCGTTGGATTTGAAAATTTCATATCCCTATTTGATGATTCGAGCAATTCTATTGCATTTAAGAATACTTTTATTTTCACAGTGGTCACAACAGTCGGTAAAGTCGGACTTGGGTTTATATTAGCTAACTTTGTAAACCAAAAGCTAAGAAGTACAAATTTCTTGCGCTCTGCCCTTTTCTTTCCCGTCATACTAAGCCCGATTGCAGTATCACTGGCATTTACAGCCCTATTTCACCCGAGCCGGGGGTTTATCAATGTGTTATTGGAGAACCTTCATCTTGGTTTTCTAACCCAACAATGGCTTACAAATAGCCATATCGTGATGTATTCCATCTCCTTTGTTGAAATATGGAAGTGGACGGGATTAACGGTCATCTTGTTTCTGGCAGCACTTCAGACCATTCCGAAAGAGATGATTGAAGCCGCCAAGATTGACGGAGCAACAAATTGGGAGCAGAAGAGGCATATTATATTCCCGATGATTCTCCCCGTTGTGAATACCAACATTATTATTTCGCTCATTGGCGGATTAAAAGTATTCGATATCGTTTATGCGCTTACTGGAGGCGGTCCAGGGAATGCTTCTAGCGTAATTAACACAATGATCTACAAAAGTTTCTCGCAAGGAAGAAATGGGGAAGCGACTGCCGCTAGCTTGTTATTGTTTGTGATCATTCTCGTCCTTGTATCCATAACGAACAAATATCTAAATAAAGACAACAGAGGGTGAGTGGAATGCGAGTATTGCGTAAAACATTATGGGAAGCTCTATCTGTGTTCATTAGCTGTATCATCGCCATTCCTATCTACTTGGTCGTTGTGAACTCCTTCAAAACACAGGCGGAGGCTTCAGATTTAGGATTATCCTTCCCGACGAAATGGAACCTATGGCATAACTATTCAGATGTGTTCGTAAATGCCAAGATTCCTCAGGCATTATGGAATACAACGATTTTAACCGTCATTAGTGTATTCTTTATCGTTATTTTCTGTTCACTGTCCGCTTATTTCATTCAACGGAGAGATAACCGGGTGAGCAGGCTGCTGCAAACGGTTATTATTGCCGGCTTAATATTGCCTTCCTCCATTATTACGACGTATATGCTGATGTTTGATTTGCATCTGGTTCGTACTTATTTAGGCGTGATTTTGCTTTATATTGCTGGGAATTATGCTTTTCTAACCTACGTATACATCGGTTTTTTTCATAGCATTCCAAGAGAATTGGATGAAGCCGCAATGATTGACGGAGTTAGCCCTTACGGATTGTTTTGGAAGATTATTTTCCCATTGCTGAAGCCGGTAAGCGCCAGCGTCCTAATTATTGCATTTATGTCGGTATGGAATGACTTCACTACCCCGTTTTATTTCTTAAATACGGCGAGCCGCTTCACCTTAAGCTTGACCGTATACTTTTTCTTTGGTCAGCATTCCTCGGATTGGAATCTGGTTTTTGCTGACTTGGTTATGGTATCCATGCCGGTCATTCTATTGTATCTATTCTTGCAAAAGTACATCGTTGAAGGCTTAACGGCAGGGGCAGTGAAAAGTTAAATGGGAGGGTGAGGTTTGCTAAATGTCAGTGCATAACGTGAAACAAACAGCGGAGTCACTCGTTTTTGTGGGGCAAGAAAAGCAGCAGCTGCGATTCCACCCGATCGTCAAAGGAAGCTTGAGCTTAAGAACACATACGAATTCCGAGCATGTGAAGTCGGTTAGTTATAAAGAAGGAAAGGATTTTATTGTTGATTATGAAACTGGGCTGATTGCAAGAACGGTCGCAAGCAGTATACGGGATTGGGCTGACCATGTATTCTTTCAAAACCTGAACTTCGATCATCATTTGTTTGAGGAATACAGTAATCGCAGTTTCACTGTATTTATAGACTACGAATATGAGAGGGAGCAACATCAACATCAATTAAATGCCGGAATGAGCTTGGGGGCTAGTCGTTTATTAAAAAACACGATGAAAAAGCTTAATGCCGGACAAGAAGCTGTTTATGTGGTTTTTGGTGACAGCATTAGCGAAGGCGGAGAGGCAAGTGAGGATAGCTATACTTTTTATCAACGTTTTGCGCATCGGCTATCTGCTATAAGCTCGAGTGGAAACCTTCGCGTTGTTAATAAAGCAATCGGAGGAGAGACAAGCACGGGAGGCGCAGCCCGCATAGAGCAGGATATTGTGTCTAATCAACCCGATCTTCTAACGATAGGGTACGGGATGAATGATCAGAATCTATTCGAGGGAGAAGTGGCAGTACCTTATGCTATTTACGAGAGTAATATTCGAACGATTATAGAAACTACGATGCGTAGCTGTGAAACAGATATTGTGCTTGTTACGCCTTGCGAGCCAAATCCCTTGTGGAAATATACGAGTGGGCTAATGGATGGATACGCTGAAGTTCTTCGTCGCTTGGGGAAGGAATATGATATCGGCGTTGTAGATGTGAATGAGATTTGGAAACAAGAATTACGAGCAGGAAAAACGCCAGAGAGCCTTCTGCTCAACAATATTAATCATCCGAATGATTATGGGCATTGGCTTTATTATCAGGCATTTGAACATCTAATAGAAGGGTGATGCTGTCTTATGAAAGCTTTGCAAATTACAGGAGCGAATACGTATACCATCTTAGAACATGAAATTCCGGTACCTTTTGATGATCAGGTATTGGTAGAGATAAGACTGGTGTCAACTTGTCCTCGCTGGGATATGAATATGCTGGCTGGCCGCAATATGTTTAATTATAATGAATCTCCCAATTACCCATTACCCCCGGGGTTTCCGGGACATGAGCTGGCTGGCGTAGTCAAATCGGTGGGAAAAAGCGTGCGTACGCTGAATGTGGGGGACCGTGTGGCTGCCCTTGAGCATTTGGATGGTAACGGGGCTTATGCGCAGTATTTATGCTTCCGTGAAGAGGAGCTCATCAAACTGCCAGATCATATCTCTGATAAACAAGCAGTATCGCTTGAACTATTGAAATGTGTAGTAATTGGAATCATGCAATTTGGCGATCTGCGGGGCAAATCTATCGTCGTGTCCGGTCTAGGACCTGCGGGAATGCTGGCCATTCAGGTGGCGCGCCTATGGGGGGCTTCACGTGTTATCGGAGTAGATATTAATGAAACGCGAGTACGACAGGTTCGAGAGCTTGGACTTGGCGAGACTTGCCTTGTCGATGAGCTGCAGGGTCAACAATTCGATTTAGGCTACGATTGTGTCGGGGCGGCCGCTTCTGTGCAAAATCTGATTGAGTACGTAGATGAACATATCGTTATATTTGGTGTTCTTCGCGGAGAAGTGAAGTATCCGGAGCATCTGTGGTACAAGGGAATGAAGCTGGAATCTTATAAATACCGCAATGTTGGTCCAAGGGATCATGAGCTGCTAATCGACCTGGTGGGAAATAAGAAATTAAACATGGAATGTTTGCAAACTCATCATTATACGTTTGATCGGTATCAGGAAGCCGTTGATTTATTAAATAAGCAGGAAGCGATTAAGGTATATTTTTATCCACAAACCGATTTCGATATTTAAGTCCAATATACAAGGCGGAGGGGATCTGGCAATGAAAGGCTATGGTGTTGTATTCGTTGATAAAGGCAAGGTTGAATATCAAGAGGTAACCGTTCCTGAGCTAGGGAGTCGTGATATCGTCATCGACGTGGAGCATTCTTGGATTAGTATTGGAACGGAATCTTCCTTCCTAAAGGGCGAACGAATCGCGGGAGAAGTCCCATACCTTGAGGGTGATGCTTTGCCATTTCCACAGATCAACGGCTATCAAAAGGTCGGTAAAATTAGAGCGTTGGGTGATCAGGTAGAGGGGTTTCAAGCAGGTGAGCGCGTATTTGCCACGGTAAGCAAAGTAAAGGGAATGGCATTTAGTGAAGGAGGCCATGTCAGCCCAGCGGTAACGGACGTTAACCAAGTATGGAAAATTCCAGACGGGATGAGCCCTGTGGCGTTTGCCGGGCTTGTGCTTACACAAGTTGGCTATAATTGCGGCTCTCGGC
Organism: Paenibacillus sp. 01T47; assembly: GCF_056398245.1. NCBI lineage: Bacteria > Bacillati > Bacillota > Bacilli > Caryophanales > Paenibacillaceae > Paenibacillus > Paenibacillus sp. 01T47. Next base: position 94,796 of record NZ_JBFTPA010000016.1, on the reverse strand, counting down.
CACCGGTGAAGGAAGGGGATCAGGCCGTCGTTATTGGCGACGGTCTTGTCGGCCAGTGGGCAGCTCAAACCTTAATTCACCGGGGGGCTAAGGTTGCCGTGCTGGGCCGACATGAGGAGCGGTTAGCGCTTCTCCCGGATGAGGCACTCGCGATTAATACGTCCAAGAACGACGTAAGCGGGCAGCTTTCTTCACTGCATGCCGATCTTTCCATTATTGTGGATACGGTAGGCTCGCTCGCCGCGGTTTATGAATGTCTTCCCTACTTGCGTCATAACGGACATCTGGTCTCCGCCGGGTTCCTAGGGACGGATGGCAGAATTGATATCCAATCTCTGCGGGAGAAAGAAGTTACTCTTCACAATCCTTCGGGATGGGATAACGAAAGAATGAATGCAACGATTCGTGGAATAGAAGAAGGCTGGCTGCAGACAGAAACACTCATCACGCATCAGTTTCCAGCGGAGCAAGCTACAGAGGCATGGAAACTAATTTTGGATAAAAATAAACCCTGTCTGGGTGTGGTTTTGAACTGGGATAGGGGGCTTTAACATGCAAAATTTTCATCTCATCTGCAATGCCCATCTGGACCCGGTATGGCTTTGGGAGTGGGAGGAGGGAGCCGCAGAGGCTATTTCTACCTTCCGAGTTGCCGCTGAACTGTGTGAGATCTTTGATGGATTTATTTTCAACCATAACGAGGTTACGCTGTACAAATGGGTAGAGGAGTACGAGCCCGAGTTATTCGTGCGTATTCAGAAGCTTGTTCGGGAGGGGAAATGGCATATCATGGGCGGGTGGTACTTGCAGCCAGATTGTAATATGCCATCAGGTGAATCTTTTGTTCGCCAGATGCTCCTCGGTCGACTCTATTTCAAAGAAAAATTCGATTCCTACCCCACGACCGCAATTAATTTCGATCCGTTTGGACATACGCGGGGACTTGTACAAATTATGAAAAAATCGGGCTTCGATTCCTACCTATTTTGTCGTCCTGATCCGGTTAACTGTGAGCTGCCTGGAGAGGATTTCATTTGGACTGGCTATGATGGTTCAGAGATTATTGGGCATCGTGCGCTTGAGATGTACAATTCCCCCAAAGGTCAGGCCGATCATAAAGTGAAGGAGTGGCTGGAGAAAAAACAGCATAACCCTGTTGCTTCCTTACTCTGGGGAATTGGCAATCATGGCGGAGGGCCATCCAGATTGGATCTCGTTCAACTGCAGGAGTTGATTTCATCCAGCCAGGATACTCAAATCCTGCATTCCACCCCGGAAGCTTATTTCCAAGAATTAAAAGAGAGTGGTATAGAGCTTCTTCATCATAAATCGGATATTAATCCATGGGCGGTTGGATGCTACACTTCACAAATCCGGATTAAACAAAAGCACCGGCTGTTGGAAAATGAAATTTATATGTTGGAAAAGATGGCTTCGCACGCTGCTCTTCTGAGTCTAACGAGCTATCCCTATGATGACATTCATGAAGCTTTATGTGATCTCATGGTCACGGAATTCCATGATGTGCTTCCGGGTTCTTCTATTCAACCCGTAGAGGAGGCTTCCTTGCGTTTAGTTGATCATGGACTCGAAATCATTTCTCGATTGAAAGCCAAAACCTTCTTTGCGCTTGCCAAGGGACAACGCAAAGCGGATGAAGGCGAGATTCCTATTTTGGTTTATAATCCGCACCCGTACCCTATCTCAACCATCGTGGAATGCGAGTTTCAATTATCCGATCAGAACTGGAACGATGAGTTCTCACTTCCTGTTGTCTATCAAGAGGGAGTTCGTCTTCCATCACAGGCGGAAAAGGAGCAGAGCAACCTTAATTTGGATTGGCGTAAACGTACCGTATTTCAGGCCGTTCTCGCTCCAGGCCAAATGAATCGTTTTGATGTTCAATTGGAAGTTTTACCGAGAAAACCCGAGCTGGAACTTAAAACTCACAATCATCGCATAACGTTTCAAAACGAAGAAATGGAGGTGATTGTTAACTGTAAAACCGGATTAATAGATCGTTATCGGGTGCATGGAATTGATGCGGTAAAACCTGGAGCATTCATGCCCTTAGTTATCGAAGACGATGATGATGCTTGGGGAATGAACGTACAAAGCTTTCGCCAAGTGGCAGGCGTGTTTGCATTAATGTCCGCGAGTGAAGGGACACAGTTCTCTGGGGTGACGGAGCAGATGCTGGAGTCTGTGCGTGTTATTGAAGACGGAGAAGTGAGGACAGTCATAGAAGCTATCTTTCACTATCATGATTCTTTTGTCGTGCAAACCTATAAATTGCCTAAGAGCGGTACTCTTATTGAAGTGCAGCTCCGCGTGCATTGGAACGAGAAAAGCAAAATGCTGAAGCTTTCCGTTCCGACCCCTTATGAGCAAGCAAAATATCAGGGTCAAGTGGCGTATGGTATGGATGATCTGCCTTCAGATGGTAAAGAGGTTGTCGCCCAAAAATGGACAGCTGTCCATGATCAAGAAAATGATTTTGTGATGATCGAAATGAATGATGGAACGTACGGTTCTGATTATGCCAATGGGGAGATGCGTCTTTCGTTGCTTCGCTCTCCAGGCTACACAGGGCATCCGATTCATGATCGAACGATCATGCCGCAGGATCGTTATTCCAATCGAATCGACCAAGGAGAAAGAGTGTACCGTTTCTGGTTTAACGCGGGAAAAGCTTCAGAGCTTCTGACGACTGTGGATCGCGACGCGCTTACGGTTAACGAAAAGCCATTTGCGCTCTCCTTCTTCCCTCCTGGAACCGGACAACGACCAGAGTCATCTCTGATCCTGAGTGATTCGAGCATTCTAGTAACGACATTCAAGAAAGCGGAACGATCCGAGGATTATATCATTCGTTTGTTTGAACCGACGGGCCAAAGCAGAACGACAGAGCTTCACATTCCTTCATTGAATATGAAGCAGGTAATCACACTAGGAAAGTTTGAAATTAAAACGTTCAAATTAAACGTGACAGACAAAATACTGTCAGAAGGAAGCATGATGGAGTCAGAAGAATAGGAGCTGTGATGGAATGAGCGGTTCTAAGAACGACTTATATGGAGAAGATCCAGATATCGGAAACTGGTATCGTGAGAAACAAAAGATCGAATTCGATCATCTCATCAAGCGAATGCGTGCAACTGGGAATCAGAATCGGGCGGAGTTCTTCCGCCCGGATACCTCATCGATAGATACGTACGAAGCGGGACTAGAACCCTATCGTGAGAAATTCAAAGCGATGTTAGGATGGCCGCTGAGTGATCCAGCGCTAGATTCATCAATACCTAATGCTCGAGTTGAATGGGTTGCCCAAGATCGTTTAAGCAAAATTTACAGGGTTATGGTTGAAGGGGAATATGGTCTGACGACGTACGGCCTGTTATTCCTGCCACTGACGGAGGGGCCTTTTCCTCTCGTGATTTCACAGCATGGAGGAGAAGGCACGCCGGAATTATGTTCCAGTTTCTATGGTCCCACGAACTATCATGATATGACGCGAAGAGTACTTCAAAGGAACATCGCTGTATTTGCGCCACAGCTTCTGCTCTGGAAGGAAGGGGAATACGGTCCTCCGTATGACAGGGCGTCTATCGATAGACAATTAAAGCAGGTGGGCAGCTCTATTGCTGCGGTGGAAATCTATAAAATTCAGCGGAGCTTGGATTATTTATTATCACGGAATGATATCGCCGCTGACCAAGTCGGTATGATTGGTTTATCCTATGGCGGGTTTTATACCCTCTTTACAGCAGCAGCGGATACTCGTATTAAGGCGGCGTATTCATCCTGCTTTTTCAACGATCGCTTTAGGTATGATTGGTCTGATTTTACTTGGTTTAATGCTGGCAATAAGTTTCTAGACGCAGAAATAGCAGGATTAATTTGTCCGCGATTTCTGCATATTGAGGTGGGTAAAAAGGATGAACTGTTCCACTATGCACATGCGCTTAAAGAGCTTGATAAACTAGCCGTGCCTTATGGGCAGCTGAATATCATGCATCGATTGTCGAGAGAAGTAGTTGATGGAGCTCATGAGCTGGATATAAACGATAGAGCAATGGAGTGGTTTTGCCAAGCGGTCCGAATGTGAAATATTCCCCCTGCAACTTTCGAATCCTCCATTTACCGTATGGGGCTGAAATCATATCATGGTTAATGAAAGCGCTTTAATAAAAGGAGAGGGGTTTTAATCATGAGGAGCAAGAGGTTTAAGGCTTTTAAAAAGGGGATGACATGGACGATTGTCTTTCTCTTATTATTTTCAAGCTTACCGGTCATATCGAATGGCGCAGCTTCAAACGAAAGTACTTTAAGGGATACTTCTTCAGGGGCGGATGCTTACTTGTGGACAGAAGGGGAAGATTATTTATCTGTTTCTCCAGGGGGTTATTATCGGAATGATGAATCGCAGGCAAGCGGAGGGAAATACCTCGCCTTGCATACGAATACGCCCGATACATCAGCGACTGCGGAGTATCAAGTCGATATACCAGAAACCGGAAGCTACGATATATGGGTGCTGGCGACAGGTATGAGTCTTTGGATGTCCGCTTATAGCTGGAAGCTGGACGAAGGCATATATCATTCACCTCCCGTTGTCACGGAGGGAGCTGTCTTCGCTTCGGAGGGGATGCCCTTTTATTGGCATCAACTAGATAGCACCGAGCTGACTCAGGGGCAGCACAACCTAGCATTTTTAACAAACGCTCCTCGGCAGGGGGCGAACGATAGTCTATATAATCAAGGCATCGATGCGATCGCCGTCGTACCTGTTGATTGGGAATGGCAGCCGGATGGTCTGAGTAAACCAACGGCTCCCATTGTACCTGAACCGTCAGACGAAGAAAATTATTTATGGATGGAAGGAGAAAACGCTCATTCTGCACAAGGGGGTTATCATGGAGCGGCTGAGTCACAGGCAAGCGGAAGCACTTATCTCTTGCTGCAAACCAATACACCAGGTACCTCGGCAACTGCGCAGTATCAAGTGGATATACCAGAAACAGGAAGCTATGATATCTGGGCGTTAGCTACGGGGCTGAGCATTTGGATGTCTCCTTGGAACTGGAAGCTGGACGAGGGCTCCTATACAACCCCGCCTGTTGTGACAGACGGCTCCATCTTTGTTGCTGAGGGCATGCCTTTCTATTGGCACAAATTAAGCAGCGCGGATCTGAGCCAAGGACAGCATGACTTCACGTTTTTAACGAATACGCCAAGACAAGGAGCAAGCGACGGTTTGTATAATCATGGCATCGATGCAATCGCCGTTGTGCCTGCCCTTTGGGGGTGGCAGCCGAATGGATTAAGCAAACCTTTTGATAAGGCAGCCGTTAAATATGAATACGTAACAGGCGCGTTAGATAAATCGTTGGTGAATCGAGAAGAGCAAGTAGGCGTTACGGTTACGAATAAAGCCATTGCCCCAGTCAATGCAAGCCTTAGCTTCTTCGTTGAATTAGTATATGAGGGGGAAGTTGTATCAAGGGCGGTTAAAGAGTTTAATAAAACATCTTGGACGGCTGGTGAGGAGCATACGGAAACGATTCAATTAACGGTTCCGTTTAATGCTCCAAAAGGAAAAAACGAAATCCGTACCGGCATTGTAGATATTTCTTACGATAATGCAGTTAATGGCGAGAAATCGGTTAAAGTAGGCCATTTGAATATTGAACAAGAAGAAACGAATGCTGCGGTGCCGATGCTAAAGGCAACGATAGCTAATCTGCAGGTTCAGCCGAACCAAGCCAGCCCTAGATCCTATGCAGGAAATGTAACGTATGCTTTGAATCAAGCCGTAGATTTTGATACGACGGGATATTTAAGCCTTTATAAGGGCGATGTGCTTTGGTATGTTGCCGAGATTGCAGCTGTGAATACTTCCGAGCTCCAAGCTAATGTGGAAGCTCAGGCATCGTTTAGTTTTACACTGCCTGAAGGAGTGCCTGCTGACAGCTATACTGTGGCATGGGGTCTCCACAAATTGCAAGCAGAGCAGGAAACAGCGGGGCAAGTTGAAGTGACAGTCGCTGCGTCCAATACGGACTACAAGCCATTAACACACGGTACTTTTACCGATGAAAAGCTGGGACAATCTCATTTCTGGTATGCTAACCAGTCGCATACGATGATTTGGGATGGTAAACCATTCGTACCGATCGGTGGTATGTTTACTTCGGATTATTTGCTCTTTTACTCCAAAACAGATCCTGCAATCAATAAAGCAAATTGGGATAAGGATGTTGAAGTACTGCAATATATGAAGGCACATGGGGCAATGGATATGTATATCAATACGGCTGTCATGGAGGTTCCGGCATGGGCATGGCAAAAAATGCTGGATTACTTAGACCAGGAAGGCTTTACTTATGGCCTGCAGGTACAAGGAGCCCAAGGGTTGACCCTTTCCGCTTATATGCCGAGAGCCTATGAAGGAGCGGGCGTGCTGAAGAAAGAGAATATCGTGGATAGCGGAGAAGTCACCTTAACGGTACCCACGTTTCAAATTTCAGGTTATGTGGATGCGATGTCGGCGCTGTATGTGGTCATGAATCCGACGACAGGCGAGGTTATTCAATCCGGTGAAGAGAATATTCGCAAAGTGGATTCAGCTACGCTCGAGCTGCATGCAAATGTTGTTCTTCCGAGTGCGAACCAAACGGCCTATACCGTTTATTTTACACCTAAGGTTAAGTACTCTGGCCATACTTTAAGGAATATTTGGGATGCAGGAGATTTGATTATTAATAGTATGGTAGACACGCTTAGCAAGGTCACCTGGGGTCCCAATTTCAGACTGTTTGTTGATCCTGTTACGAACGAATCAGGAATATACAACGGAGATGAAGGTTATCTGTTTGACTCCCCCATCTATAGTTCACAATTTGTAGATTGGTTAAAACAGAAATATAACACATTGGATGCCTTAAATGAGGCTTGGAAAATGAGCAGTCCTGTTGAATCTTATGAAACAGCGGCGCGTTTAGTGCCCATTGTACGGGGAGAAGGATCGGCTGCTTGGAACAACCAATTGTATTTGGTAGACAAGGGAAATCCAGGTTCTACGTATGCAGCGGATGCTTATCGCGGCGTTTTATGGGATGATTTTGTCGATTTCAGAGAGGGTTCCTATAACGACTATCTCATGAGGTTTTCAGATGCGATTACAAATGTCGTTGATGTACCCGTTGTATTTAAGCTTTCTGGAACTACAAGGAAATACTTTATTAATGATAAGCAGACTGGAGGGTTTGCTGGCGTTGGAGGCGAGATCTACGGCGATAATGAATATCTAATTAGAGAAAGATCGGGTTATACCTATTCTCAAATCGAACAATCTGCACAAACCTTATGGTTTTTGACGACGGAAACGCAGCTGGATGAAAATATGGACCGAAAATATCAATCCGGCGAAAAGGGATATCCAGACAAAGAAACGATGTTTAATCATTTTGATAGGCTCCTGGAGGCGGGGAGCAAAGGGATATATGATTTCTTATTTAATTGTGATTATTTCACATCATGCCAGGAAGCTTATGGTTATTATACCGCTAAACCGATTCAGTTCGATTGGCTGAAAGAATACAAGGATGCGATTCTGGCTCCTGATTCTCTAGCACATATTGAAACCTATCGACCTGAGGTCTATTACGTATATCCTGCCGGCGAGACTTGGTGGATGTTGAATAGACGTAATGTTGTACTCCCAGGTAATGATTATCGAGGCGGAGCAACGCTTCAAACCTTCGATAATAAATGGGTTGTGCCTACTTTTGATCCTAATATAGCCACGAAAGTCCTAGTCGTCAGCTTGGAGGACGATCCAGCTACGACCATCTACGGTGAAGCTTTATTGGCTCAGGGAAGCCTAAAGGCTGGCAAACGAAATACCGTGTATATGGGCTATCGCAAAAACCTGGGGGCGTTACCAGAGATTGATTCCTATTTTACGAACGAATTTACGGTATTAGAGAATGGAACAAAGGTACAGGTACTTAATTCGAATGCGACTAGTACGACACAAGTGCTTTATAGCTCAGCGGATGGCAAGCCTTGGGGAATTAGGGATGGTAAGCTTTGGATTATAACGGACCCTAATTGGATTCAGAGCTTTAATGGGAATGAACCCAAAGGGCAAATCAAATATTTAGATCAATTAGACTTTTCTACAGACAGCAGCAATGGAGGTAATAATGGTTCTGGCGGAAGCAATGGAAATATGGCTAGGAGCATAGTGTCAGTGGAAAATGGTAAAGCGATAGTAAAGCTAAGCAATGACCAATCCGTCGTATCGATTCCATTAGCGCAAATTGGAGATCATCCTTTATCCGTAGTGGCGGGTTCGGTAATCGTAAATGTAGATCGAGAACTGCTCAATGCTTGGAGAGGACAGATCGGCAATGAGGCAGGGGCAGCAATTGAAGCGCAGATTAAGCCAGTGAGCGAAGCGGGTGACAATCGGTCAGCCTCTCAAAGTGCAACTGCACAAATAACAATTGCAGGTCAAGTGTATGAAATTAGTATGAAGTTAAAAAAGACAGACGGCAGCGTGGTCGAAGTTAAAGGGGGAAAAGACGGTGTAGAGATTACTTTACCTTATGATGCCGATGGGGTTGATGAAGAGCTTCTCGGTATTTATTACTATAACGAGTTGACTAAGGTTTGGGAATATGTGGGTGGTAAAGTGAACAGCAGTGCCAAAACATTGACTGTCAAACTTCGGCATTTGAGCAAATATGCAGTTTTGGAATATAACAAGACGTTTAGCGATTTGCTCACTACTCATTGGGCTACAAGAACGATCCAAGTATTGTCGGCAAAGCATATTGTGAACGGCGTGAATGATTCCATGTTCAAGCCTGCAGGCGATACAACTCGAGCGGAATTTGTATCTCTCTTAGTTCGTGCTTTAAACCTCGAAGCATCTGAGGAAGTGCAGCTGTTTAAGGATGTGAAGGAGGATGCATGGTATGCAGCAAACGTGCAAGCAGCTGTGAAGGCTGGCATTGTTTCTGGTATCAGTCTTGATTCATTTGCTCCTAATGCGCTTATCACACGTGCAGAGATGGCCGTACTAGTCGCAAGAGCACTTGGACTGAATAAAGATACAAGCATGAATGTCGAGTTTGCCGATGCCAAGGACATACCTGTATGGGCAATGCCTTCTGTGGCAGCAATGAATGAAGCGGCCCTCGTACAGGGAAAAGGGGATAATATGTTCCATCCGCGAGCTAATGCTACGAGAGCAGAGGCAGCACAGTTCATTCTTATTATGATTAATCAAATTAATAAGTCTTAATGAAGTGAAGGACAATGTAATCGAAATTGCTTCTTGAAAGGAAATCATGCATGAATCGTCATCTACAAGCTCTCTATGCCAAGTATCCGGATTTGAAGGAATGTCTTCCTGAAATCCAGCAATCCTTTAGCCTCTTGGAAACCTGTTATCGTCATAATGGAAAAGTGCTGGTTGCCGGAAACGGTGGAAGCGCAGCCGATAGCGAGCATATTGTGGGGGAATTGATGAAAAGTTTCATGCTAACACGTTCGGTTCCCGAAACCTTCCGGCATCAGTTTACGCAGTTATTTCCAGAAGAGGCTGACGAGATTTGTAATGGATTGCAAGGTGCTTTACCCGCCATTTCGTTAGTAAGTCAGAGTGCTTTTATGACAGCTTACGCTAATGACGTAGATTCCGATATGGTTTTCGCACAGCAGGTATACGGCTATGGCAATGAAGGGGATGTCTTTCTAAGCCTTAGCACTTCAGGGAACTCTCGCAACATCATTCGTGCCCTTCAAATCGCTAAAGCAAAGGGAATGAAAACCGTTGGGTTAACAGGGAAATCGGGAGGTAAGATGAAGGTGCTATGTGATGTTACGATCACAGTCCCCTATTACGAAACACCGGATGTTCAAGAGCGGCATCTTCCTATCTATCATACCTTGTGCATCATGCTTGAGGAGGTGTTTTTTGGAGGATGATCACTTATGCTGGAATTGATATTGGCGGAACCAAATGCGCGGTCACAATCGGACGATTATCGGAAAATCAAATACAAATTATCGATAAAGCATACGTTTTGACTGCGCCTACGCCAGAAGAGACCATCCAACAAATGATTGATGAATTAACCCTTTTGTTCTTAAAATATCCGGGTGATAGACAACAATTAAAAGCGATAGGTATCAGCTGTGGTGGACCTCTAAATAGCCAATATGGGCTTATTCTATCTCCCCCTAATTTGTCACATTGGAATAAAGTCGACGTCATTAGTCCGATTGAGCATTACTTTAATGTACCGGTCGGATTGCAAAATGATGCCAACGCATGTGCCCTCGCCGAATGGCAATGGGGTGCAGGCCGAGGAACCCGCAATATGATCTTCCTTACCTTCGGGACTGGAATGGGAGCAGGACTTATTCTGGATGGACGTTTATATTCAGGAACGAATGACAATGCGGGCGAAGTGGGACATATTCGACTGGAGAATGAAGGACCGATCGGATATAACAAAGCAGGATCTTTTGAGGGCTTCTGCAGTGGGGGAGGCATAGCCCGTGCTGCTCAATCCTTAGTGACAGGACGAATGGATAGCGGTGGAGAATTCCCATCCTTCTATCATCCATCTGATTCCATCGATGAGATCTCTGCTAGAGATGTAGCAGAAGCGGCTTTAAAAGGCGATCCATGGGCACTCCGTATTTTCCAAGACGTCGGACGTCATCTGGGACGCGGAGTAGCTATCCTCATTGATATTATTAATCCGCAAAAAGTTATCATCGGGAGCATCTATGGAAGACAAAGACAGCTTATCGAACCCTATATGCTGGAAGCGCTCCAGATGGAGGCTCTACCGAATTCCTTAGCGATTTGCGAGATCGTTCCTGCCGGTCTTGGAGAAGAAGTCGGAGATTATGCAGCTTTGTCTGTTGCTAGAGACTTGCACATGAGCCAGTCTCAGCTTGATGCAATTAGAAAGGATTAATAAATAAGAGCGAATTATTCAAATCATAAAATGTGGGCAACGTTTATAGTTGAAACAAAAAGATCACCAATACGGGTGATCTTTTTTTATTATTAGGGAGACTTAGTTAATATGACAACTTGGATTAACCAGCCACTAAGCACATCAAGGTTGATATCCATAGGGACGAACCGCAGTCTGTATGGTTTAACTTTGTAAGAACAAATAGGTTCTTACAGGAGCTCAGACAAGCTAGTTTTGGAGCAGTAAGAACCCATATGTGCTTACAGCAATCTTTCGGTTGTGGGCAGTCGATCAGGCTGGCTGTGTAAGAACAAATAGGTTCTTACAGGAGCTCAGACAAGTTAGTTTTGGAGCTGTAAGAACCCATATGTGCTTACAGCTATCATTCGGATGCGTTAAGGCGGTCAGGCGGGCTCTGAAAGAACCAATAGATTCTTACAGTAGCTCAGACAAGCTAGTTTTGGAGCAGTAAGAACACATATGCGCTTACAGTGACCATTCGGATGCAGACTGTAGGCCGGCTTTGTAAGAACCTATAGGTACTTACAGGAGCTCAGACAAGTTAGTTTTGGAGTTGTAAGAACACATATGCGCTTACAGTGACCATTCGGATGCAGATTGTCGGTCAGGCGGGCTTTGTAAGAACCTATAGGTTTTTACGGGAGCTCAGACAAGTTAGTTTTGGAGCAGTAAGAACCCATATGTGCTTATAACGATCATTCGGATGCGTTAAGGCGGTCAGGCAGGCTCTGTAAGAACAAATAGGTTCTTACGGGAGCTCAGACAAGTTAGTTTTGGTGTTTTAATAACAACCAATTGTAAGCGTTTCCTAATAAGTGTTGACGACAGAATCAAAATGGTTACAGGCTCCTCGACCATTTTATGGCACGAATTGCCCTCCTCTTGTATCTGGACTGTGCCTATCTAACTTGGCGCTCTAACTTCGGATTTGCATGCTGAAAACCCAAGATGTCAAGTAAATAAAGGGTTTTCAGCCGATAGATAATGAAAAAGGGATAGCATCACAAAAATGGAAGGTGCGCTTTCAGAGTGAAGGAATAGCAGCACAAAAAGTGGAGATTTCCGCATTCGGCTGTACATGTTACGTTAAGTTGGCAAGGCGTTGCTGAACAGAATGATAACATGCCAAAAGAAAGGGGGATTACTTTGAAGCAACATTCGCAGTCAGCGGATCTAGCTCCCATGCCTAAAATGCCGAAAGCAGGAGCAGGCTCGAGATGGATAAGATCCATGCGGAAGGAATTAAAACGCAATCGATTTCTTTATATGCTGCTAGTGCCAGTAGCCATCTATTTATTGCTATTTAAATATGCACCGATGGCTGGGGAAATCATTGCTTTCAAAAATTATCGATTATCCGATGGGATTTGGGGAAGCTCTTGGGTAGGATTCCAGCAGTTTGAGAAGTTGTTTGCCAGTCGCGAGTTTTATATCGTATTAAAAAATACGCTGCTGCTTAACCTGTACAGCTTGCTCTTTGCGTTTCCTGCTCCGATTCTGCTCGCGATCATGCTTAATGAAGTTCGGGTGGAGTGGTATAAACGAACATTGCAAAACTTGCTGTACATTCCTCATTTTATTTCGTGGATTGTCCTCGGAAGCATCATTATTGCACTGTTATCGCCATCTACAGGCATAGTGAATTATTTATTGCAGGCGTTTGGAATAGAGCCGATCTATTTTATGGCAGATAAGCTATGGTGGCCGGTGACGTTCATTGTGTCTGGTATTTGGAAAGAAGCCGGATTTGGGACGATTCTTTACTTAGCTGCGATGGCCTCGATCGATCCGACGTTGTATGAAGCGGCCAAAATTGACGGCGCCAATAAAATAAGACAGATCTGGCATGTGACACTGCCAGGCATTCGCAGTACAATTGCGATTCTTCTTATTTTGCAAGTAGGAAAAATGATGGACGTTGGTTTCGAGCAGATATATGCACTGAGGAATCCGGCAGTAACGAGTGTGGCCGAGGTTATCAGTACCTTCGTGTATACAAGGGGGATTGTGAACTTGCAGTACAGTTACACTACCGCATTAGGCTTGTTCCAATCACTAATTGCGCTCATCCTCATTGTTTCGGTTAACCGGATTATAAAAGCGCTGGGAGAACGAGGATTATGGTAAGGGATGAAAGGAGTGATGCAACCTGAAGCTTGGAAAACAAAGCGTTTTTTCGGTCATATTTCGCTGGCTTAACTACATCTTGCTGGCGCTGCTTGCTTACATGGCGTTGTTTCCGTTTATTAACGTGATTGCTGTTTCATTCAGCAGCAGCAGGGCAATCAATGCGGCAGAAATTTTTATGTGGCCGGTTGATTTCAATGTGGAAGCCTATCTAAAGCTGCTGAAAGACGGCCAATTAATCGTAGCGATGAAGAACACCATCATCATTACGGTCATCGGCACCGCGTTTAATATGATTTTTACGATCATTGCTGCCTATCCGCTCTCTAAAGCGAGATTAAAAGGCAGAAATGTCATGCTGATGGCTATTTTATTTACGATGCTGTTCAGCGGCGGATTAATTCCTAATTTTCTGCTTATCAATAGCATTGGACTTACCAATACGTATTGGGCACTTTGGCTGCCAGCACTTATAAGCGCTTACAATATGTTCGTAATGAAGTCGTTTCTGGAAGGGCTGCCTGACGAGATGGAAGAATCCGCTGCGATTGACGGTGCCGGTGATTTCACTATTTTATGGCGAATCATATTGCCTCTCTCCAAACCGGTCATCGCTGCATTAACATTGTTTTATGCCGTGGGCTGGTGGAATTCCTATATGAATGTCTTAATCTACATTCGAAGTACGGATAAAGTGTCATTGATGGTGAAGCTGTACCAGATGATCGATTTGGTAAGTCCAGAACTGCTGCGTGGAAGCGGTGAAGGTGTGTCGCAAATCTCGATTACGCCGGAAGGCATTCGGGCTGCAGCAGTCGTGTTTGCTATCGTGCCGATTCTGTGTGTGTACCCATTTTTGCAAAAGCATTTTATTAAAGGTGTGCTGCTTGGTTCAATTAAAGGATAATGTACGGCTTGAGCTGAATATCAAGGGTGCCAAGAATGCACATTTTGATATAAAAAAATTATTTTGTAGGAGGTCAAGTATGAAACAGAAGAGAATACAAAAAGGAAAAATGTTGCTTATGCTGATTATGATTATGGCGCTCTTGGCAACGGCATGTTCCAACAGTGGGGAAAACAGCAGTTCTACGAATACAACGAACAAGGCCACTGACAAACCTGCCAACGAGTCCTCTACAGGCGAGAAAGATCCCTATGATGGGATGCCTAAGAAGGTCAGCATTTCCACGTTTGATAGAGGAGCAGTGTCAAGCGATGAGGGTACCTATGAAGAAAATCGCTGGGTAAAATGGATTCGCGAGCAATCGGGTATTGATGTAACGATCGTACCTGTACCGCGCAACCAAGCACAGGATGCGCTAAACGTATTGATTGCATCGAAACAAGCGCCGGACCTGCTGTGGGAATATGACCGGACATATATTGGCAAGCTGGTCACCCAAGGAGTTATTCAACCGATCGGTGATTATATTGAGAAATACAGCACGACCTACAAAAAATATTTGGAAGAAAATCCGGATTTGCTGCCCTATATTACTTTCAATGGAGAAGTTTATGCGGCAGTGACGAAACGTGCGATTACCGGCATTGTAAACCATGGCATGTGGATAAGACAGGATTGGCTCGACGAATTGAAGCTTGAGAGGCCGACGACAGTGGAAGAGCTTGTTGCTGTAGCCAAAGCGATGAAAGAACGCTACCCAGACAGCACGCCAATAGTCGGTCATACGACATTCGATATTTACTCTGCTCTATATGCGGCAATGAACAATCAATGGTATGTGGAAGATGGGAAAATGGTATATGGTGCAACCCTTGACCGTTTTGGTGAAGCGATTGAACTGGAGAAGCAGCTGTATGATTTGGGACTTGTTGATCGTGAATATTTAACGGATAGCAACAATCAGCGTGCAACCCAGTTGTGGACAACAGGTAAAGCTGGAATCTATATGGGGCAATGGGGACTCGGTAATACCGATATTATAACGAAGGATCTACTCATTAATGTGCCGGACGCCAAGCCTGAGCCATTGGAAGCGGTTGCTACTCCGCATGGCAAATATGGTACGTATCAGGAGGCTTCGCCGCTATTTTATGTCACTTTCAATAAGGATATGAAGAATCCGAAGGCCGCTATGGAGTATTTGGATTGGATTTTGGAGAAGGGCTGGTTCACACTCGTGAATGGAGAGGAAGGCGTCCATCATGAAATGGTAGGTGACGTTGCGAAACGTCTTGATCCGGATAAATTTACAAAAGAAGTTATTTATGCAGGAGAATACGCTGTATTGCGTGACGAGAGCGGTTTTAAAGCCGAGAATTTGCTTGTTCAAGCGGCCAGCGATGATTTGTCACAGCGCATTGCTAAGCTTGATATGGAATCGCTCGATATTGCGTTGAAAAATGAGTTCCGCCGCGATATTCCATATCAGCCAAGCTTTGATGAAATTAATGAAATCCGTTCAACACTGGATACCTTCATTAGGGAAACACGTGCTAATGCCGTAACCCAAGGAGACAAATATACAGGTCAATGGGCACTGGATCAGATTCGCAAGGAATGGAAACGCCTTGGTGGTGAAAAAGCAGAAGAGATTGCCCAGAAGTGGTATGAAGACAATAAAGCCAGCTTCTAGATTCTTTTAGATTCGAAGCATTTGCGCGACAAGACAAAAATGAAGGAGGAACAGATATGAAGCTCGTACAAAATCGGCGGCTTGTAAAGGCGGTTGCAGTACTATCGATGCTGCTGTTCTTCCTCGTTTTTTCTTCTGCATTTTTGACGTACTCCGTATTCAACCGACAGCTGGAGCGGCAGTTGACCAGTACGAACATGGAACTGCTAGGACAGCTGGATCAGAAGCTGGAGCTGTCGCTTAAGCATATTGATAAATCGGCAATTCAGCTGCTGAAGACGTCTGAGGTGGGACGGTTCTTCAATGATGAGCTGACCGATTTGGAGAGCAAGAACAATGCTTTCCGCGTATCCACTCTAATTACGAATGCGATTAATAGTATTGATTATCTCTTTTCCATCGATCTTTATTCCTATGGCACGCAGCGGCTCGTTTCAGGAAATGTATTGACTGAACAGGATTATAAGCTGGATTTCTCATGGATTCCAGAATTTCAGCAGTATGATGGATATTTCAATTGGATGTCGACTCGCAAGGTACAGCTTAATCACTCGCAATATCCGGTATACCGCAATGTTGTAACGCTGGTACGCTCTTATCCGCTTATTCATTCGTCAGGTACGCGGGAAGGTGCGATCGCCGTAAATATTAAGGAGGATCTGCTGTACGGCTTGATTCGCAATACGGCTGCGATGGATAAAGGACAGACCTTTATTATGGATAGTGAAGGCGTCGTGGTGCTGCATGCAGACCAGAGCAAGCTGGGCAAGGACATTAGTGAATTTCCGTATATTAACCAGATATTGAATGCCTCGGAAACGAGCGGCCATTTTTCTGAGCAGGTTGAACGGACAGCATCCTCCGTTTTTTATGTGAAGTCAGACTATACGGGATGGAATATTGTTCGGGTAGTGCCGGAAGCGCAGTTTCTAAAGCCGCTTTATGCCATTCGCAATGGCCTGCTTATTCTTGCCATTGTATTGTTTGTGGTGGCGACGGCATCGGCAGCGATGGTAGGCCGCTGGATTTTCAAGCCAGTTAATCGTTTTATTCAGGCGATGACTCGGCATTTGACAATTCATCCGAAGGAAGGAACAACACGGAAATACACGGATGAATTTCAATATTTCGAATCGACGGTACAACATATTTTGCAAGATCGGGAAGAGCTGCATAAGCAGGTAATTGAAAGCAAGCCGCTTATCAAATGGCAGCTGCTCACTGAATTGCTTTCTGAGAAACGCAAAAATATTGCAGTGCTGCAGCCTTATATGGATATGCTTGGCATTAGTTTGTATCTAGAGCATTATGTCGTCATGAGCATTGAATTTGACAACAAGCATGAAATTGCTTCGCCGCGGGATTTGCAGCTTTATGCCTATGCGCTCTGCAATGTAGCAGAGGAGCTGATGAATGCAGAGAGCCGCGGCATTGCAGTGGAAGTGAGCATTGGCAAATGCGCTGTCATTATGAGCTTCGGTGATCAAGATGATCCGCAGCGCCATATGATGCGGGCGGTCGCAGTAGCTGATTTAATGAAGGATTTCGTTCAGGAGTATTTTAACCGCACGATTACGATTGGCATCGGAGATATTGTTGAAACGGTCAACGAAATTCATCGCTCCTATAAGCAATCGCTTGAGGCGCTGAGCTATAAGCTCGTAATGGGGAGCAATTCGATTATTACGAAAGAGGATGTGTTCAGTGAGCAATCCCCGCAATTTTACCGATTATTTGCCATGACAGATGGGATTGTCGCTTCGGTTAAGGTGTCGGATACAGAGAAGATGAAGCTGCAAGTACACAGATGGTTCGAATCGTTCACCGAGCATGTCGTGCCGCCGGAAATGATTATGCAGCTGATTGTACAGTGCCTGATGAAGGCCGCGACAGCCACTGTAGAAATTGGCGTTGACCCTGAGGGGATTTTGCCGGAGCAGTACATGGTTGAAATGTTGAACCAGTATGAGCAGCTGCACCATCTTGAGGCCTTTACGATCCAATCACTCTCGAGCTTCATCGAACGAATTAAGGAAAAGCGAAGCAACAGGGAACGAAATGATGTCATTGACAATGTGATGCTCTATATTCAAAAACATTATATGCGCAGCGACCTGTCGCTTAATTTGCTCGCGAGCGAATTTCATTTGAGCGTATCTCATCTCAGCAAGCTGTTTAAAGAACAGCAGGAGTGCAATTTTATCGATTTTTTGATGGAGACGCGCATGAACAAGGCCAAGCAGCTGCTGAAGGATACGGAAGAGAAAATACGCGATATTGCGGAGGGCGTAGGCTATACAAATGTGAATAGCTTTGTGAGATTATTCAAGAAAATAACAGGGCTAACGCCTACGGAATTCAGAGAGCGGGCGCGGAGAGAAGAAGATGGAGAGGTTTGAACTATAGAGGAGAGGAAGGGTGCAGCATGATCATTCGCAAGTTGAAGGATCCTTTAACGAATATCGCTATTCAGGCTGTTGGAAACCCTGGTACGGATACCGGCCAAAACTATTTTACAGCTCAAACCTGGATGGCAGACAGCCGCAATATTATGGTCTGTACAGACATAGATGAGAGCTTTAAAGGGCGTTATGTTCTTTTTGATATAGAGACGGGTGCGGTTGAAACACTGATAGAAAACCTCAGCTGGGGATGCGGTGTTGTATCGTCAAATGATTATTTCTATTATTATGTCGGATCTGCGATTTATGAGTTTAATCTGCATACGATGCTGTCTCGCAACGTATGCAGAATGGAGGTTGGGACTGAGGTGTATGGTCCACTCTCCATCACAAATGACGGAAAGAAAATAGGAACTTACTGGAAACGCGGCGAGGAATGGGTAGTCGGGATTGTTGAGGTCCTCACAGGTGAGGTCTCTGTTGTTGCTGCACCGGGGTTTAAAGAGCCCTACCCTATTGCGAATCATTCGATGATTAATCCTCGTTATGATCAGCTTGTTTTTTTTGCCCATGAGGGCAGGACAGACCATATTGCAGATCGTATCTACGTTGCGGATACAACGACGCGTGAGATACGTAATATTTTTCGCCAGCAGCGGCTGGATACAGGTGAGCATGTGGAATATGTGGGGCACGAGATGTGGGCAGCAGATGGGGAGTATCTGTATTTCGTCAAGTATCCGCAAAGCCCGCTAAAACCAACAGGAGTATATCGGGTTGAAAAAACGGGCAAAGATCATGAACTTATCAATGGCGACTACAGGTACTGGCATGTAGCGCCGAGTCCAGATGGGCGTTTTGCCGTTGCGGATACGTTTGAAGAGGGAATGAAGGTAAGCAAAATCGTCCTCATCAATTTGGAGAAGCGAACCTCCAAGCTGCTGTGCGAGCTGCCTCTATGGAGAGATCATCCCGGACATCCCCACCCCATGTTCAGTCCCGATAGTAAAAAGGTGTCGTTTACTTTTGCAGATGAGGAGCAGCACTTATGGATTGGCATCATCGACATTGATCAATTCACTGAGGAGAACTGATATGACAGGGCAGATTGCAGAGGCGATGAGCAAAATCTACAGTTATATGACCGATGATCATCAGGGGAATTGGGGCATGGATATGAATCAGTGGGACTGGGTTCCTGGTGTCGGTATCATCTCAATTTTGGATTATGGTGAGAAGTCAGGGCAAGAAGAAGCGATCCAGTACGTGGAAAAATGGGTAGAGCAGAATAAGCATAAGGCCGATGCTCAGAAAGTAATTAATGCAATGGCGCCTTTTGCCGTATTTCCTTCCTTATATCGCCGCTCCGGAGAGGCTTGGCTGCTCGCCAAGTCACAGGAAATTGCACAGTGGATGCTGAATGAAGCGCCGCGTACACGCGAGCGGGCTTTCGAGCACACCGTTACGGAGGCTGCCGAGTTCCGTGAACAGGTTTGGGCAGATACGGTATTTATGGCTGTCTTATTTCTAGCTAGGCTGGCGAGAACGACGGGTGATAAGCAGTTGGCTACAGAGGCACTAGAGCAGACCATGCTTCATTTGCAGCTGCTGCAGGATTCGAATTCGGGATTGTTATTTCACGGCTGGAACTGTGAGGCAGGCAACCATTTATCAGCGGTTCGTTGGGCTCGCGCCAATGCATGGATCGTTATGAGCATACCCGAGATTGTGAGTGAAATCAGCGGGTTAGCAGCCATACCAACAGAGCTTAACAAACGATATTCCACTCTTGCCGCTGCACTACGCTCTTGCCAGGCTGCAGACGGGCTGTGGCATACGGTGCTGGATCGCACGGATACGTATAAAGAAACCTCGGCAAGTGCTGGAATTGCATGCGGTTTTCTTAGAGGAGTCAACACAGGTATGCTTGACGCCTCATTTCTGGAGCCGGCTGAGCGAACGCTATCTGAAGTGTTGTCGCTAATTAATTCTAATGGTGAAGTTGCAGGTGTCTCGGGCGGAACACCTATTATGCCATCCGATGACGCTTATAATCAGATTCCGATCTATCCGACACTTTATGGGCAAGGCTTAACTTTACAGCTGTTGACAGAATTTATGCTCTTGCTGACTTCTGAGCAAGCAAACGAAGATAACTTGATTACAGGTGAGGGATGAAATGAACATAGTGGACAATTCCAATAATTCATTCGATAACAGAAACAAGTTGATTGAGCTGATTGATTCCCTAGACTCCCAGTACAATTCAGAAAACCGTTTACTTAGGTCACCCTTCAGTAGTCCCGGCTATCATACGACCATTAAACAGGCTGATTTTATCCATTCAACACGGAGCTCGCTCAGCTATGCGCTGGGTCTGCTGGATACAGGGAAAGAACATTATGAGCAGCGTGCTTTCGATATTATTGAGCAAATCGTTTCCTTGCAGGATACAGATCGGAGCCGCAATACATTCGGTATCTGGTCTTGGTTTTATGAGGAGCCGCTTGATCAAATGTCCCCTCCTGATTGGAACTGGGCTGACTTTTGCGGCAAGCTGCTTGTGCTGATCATTTCAAGGCACGATGCAAGGCTGCCAGAGACGCTGCGGCAGTCGGTGAAACAAGCTATTTGTAATGCCTGTGACGCGATTATCATTCGGAATGTTGGACCGCATTACACTAACATTGCAATTATGGGCGCATTCGTTACGCTCATCGCTGGTGAATGGTTCGAGCGGCAGGATTATGCAAAATACGGTTTGGAACGACTGGAAAAGCTGCATAGCTATACAATGCCTCGGCAGGCGTTCCAAGAATATAATAGTCCGACGTACACTTATGTTGCTATTTTGGAGCTGTCTGCTATTGTAACGGAAACGAGCAATGATTATGCAAAGCAGCTTGGAAACGACTTGCTGAACATCGCATGGAAAAGTGTAGCGGATCATTTTCATGCCGGTACAAGGCAGTGGTCCGGTCCGCACAGCCGTTGTTACAAAACGCTGCTTACACCTCAAAGCAAAGCTTTTCTACAACTAGCAACCAAAGGAAAGCTGGCTTTTTATACGGAGGATGAACTTCCTTATTATGAAGATTGGTATAAGTGCGGCGCTGTATGTCCAGAGCAATATGTAGAAGGTTTCCTTGCGCTCGGTCAGCGGACGATAAGGGAATGCTTCGGGATCAATGGAAATGGTAAAGAGAAGTGGGCAACTACTTATATGACGCCGACCTATACACTTGGCAGCTTCAACAAAGAGATTATGTGGAACCAGACAAGGACTTTGCTCGCCTATGTTGATAATGGTGGCGAGGCGACTTACTTGCATCTGCGTGCGCTGCACGATGGTTATGATTATTGTTCTGCTATTTTTCATGGGGAGCAGCGGGAGAACCATCTGTTGTTTGGAGTGAATTTTGTCGTCAATGGCGGTGATACCCACCCGAATTTGGATATGATTCATGGCTCAATCGAAGCGTCAGATTTGCGATTCCGTCTGGAAATTGGCGGCGCTTTGGATCAGGTCAGCACCGTAGTGGAGAAAGGCAGTGTTAGCCTGCGAATAGGGGAGACGCTGGTATCGCTGCGCAGCTGGTTTGCAGCCTTTGATGATCAGAGTGCAGGTGAGGCAGCCAGAGACTGGAGCTGGGAAGTAACTAGGGAGGGTGACTTGCTCGGTATCGACCTTGTACTTCATACCGGTGAAAAGAAGGTCATTGATTTTCGAAAAATGAACGAGGCTGCATTTCTTTTCTCTCTTTGCATAGGACAAGGAGTTGATAGCTTCAAGCCGCAAATCGAACGTACAAAAGAGCTTGCAACTATTAGTGCAAGCTGGAATAATGAGGATATAGCGCTTACTTTGCAGTTGAAGCCTAGTATGCTGTAATTATCCACAAAGCTTGACCCATCGAACTGATGGGTTTTTCTTTTAGCAGTGTGTATAGTCCAGCTGAGCAAAAAGAATAAGAGAGGACGAAATGTGATGAAAGTTCAGTACACGTTATTTCCAGAAGGACGAACGAAGGCTATGACCTTCAGCTATGATGATGGGCGAACTCAAGACCGGCAGCTCGTAGCGAAATTAAATCAGTATGGCTTCAAAGGTACCTTTCATCTTAACTCTGGTTTTCTTGGGCGCGAGGGATATATTACAGCGGAAGAGGTTAGAACGCTCTTTCAAGGCCATGAAGTATCTGCGCACACGGTTAGTCACCCTTTTCTAGAAATCTCTCCACCAGATCAAGTAGCACATGAAATTTTGGAAGATCGGCGGACGCTGGAGAGTCTTGTACAATATCCGGTACGTGGAATGAGTTATCCTTTTGGAACTTATAATGACAAAGTCGTTGCGATGCTTCCAGCGCTTGGAATTGAATATGCTAGAACGGTGAACAGCCATGGCAGATTCGATATGCCAGCTGATCCGTTTCGTTGGCATCCAACATGTCATCATAAACAATTGCTAGAACAAGTTGAAATTTTCAAAGACTTTAAGGAATGGTTTAGTAGAATGTCTTTGCTTTATGTTTGGGGCCATAGCTATGAGTTTGACAATGACGATAACTGGGAGATTATTGATCAAGCGGGGGAGCTGCTAAAGGATAACGATACCATCTGGCATGCTACGAATGCAGAGATTATAGCCTATATGCAAGCGCTCGAGAAACTTAGATTCTCAGTCGATAGAAGCATTGTTCATAACCCTTCTGCGCTCGACGTCTGGATAAGCGTGGACGATAAGCCTATTAAAATTAGTGCAGGTCAAGTTACTCAGTTTTAAAATAAGGCTAAGCTTTCGCCATTCCTGAAGTTCGGCAGCTTCTAGAATAAACAGCCAGAAGAGCATATCTCGCTCTTCTGGCTGAACAAATGCTAAGTTCCCATATATTTTATGTGTTGTGTTCGGGCTTTTCTGCAAGCCAATCTTCCAGAGTGGCTACTCTTTCAGGGTGAAGATAGCTTCTTGCTAGAAAACCTGCGCCATGGGATGGCATGGGATCTTGATCCGTTGGTTGATATCGCAAATCTACGCTCCAGCGCACCTCGTCTGATTCATTGGGGGTGGACATATGCAGACAACGGTCATTAAAAAGAATCGCGCTTCCAGCTGGAACGGGCAAGACGACAGTTTTTGTTTTTCCCAGCTGGCTTTCATGCAACGCCGTGTAGCCTGTACCTGTATGGCTTTCGCTATGCCATTCCAATAGCTTCGTGCGATGAGTCTTAGGCTTGATATGCAAGCAGCCATTAACTTCGTTCGCATCGACAAGAGGAATCCAAACGGTTATGACAGGATTAGAATTGGCATCGGGCCAATACGATTTATCTTGATGCCAAGGCACTGCTCCAGCAGCAACCTTTGGGATTTTCGGTCTTGTGTTGTAGACCGGATTGGAAAAAAGCTCTCCACCGATTAAAGATTCCACAGCGTCCAAAATTTTTGGATTGCTCATTAAATCGAAGTAGCCAGGCAGTCTATCACGCCAGCTTCTACCGTAGTTCAGAAATTCCTCTGAGGTTAAATCCGCAAACAACTCCGCGAGCCTATATTTGAAGGGCCGATGCTCCAGTTTATCGCTAATAAGTCCTGCATGCATTAACTCATCTGCAATCATGGATACTTTCTTATTCATCGCTTCTTTGGCGGGCGCTAAATCCTGTTCCGACAGCAGATTTGGAAGCACAAGATAGCCCTGCTCATTATAAAAATCAATTTGTTCTTTCGTTAAACTACCGAAATTAGATGGACTTGTCATGTTTTATTTCCTCCTATTCGTTATCAACAATTGAACCCATCGTACCAAATAGGAGCTGAAGCTGTATTTAGATAACAGTACGATGATTTATCAATACATCCGCTAACCTGCTTAACATGAAGTCCCTGCTGCGCCTATTTAAAGTCTGACGATAGGCTGCTGCGTTTGTAGCCGGCTGGCGTCGTTCCTGTTAGTTTTTTGAATGTGCGATGGAAATGTGGCAGGCTCTCAAACCCGCATTCGCTCGCTATCGCATTGATTGGCGCATCCGAGGATAGAAGGAGCTCCTTGGCGTGACTGATCCGTTTTGCCGTGACATATTCAGTTAGCGTCATACCAGTAAGAAGCTTAAAGACACGCGTAAAATGTGATGGATTCACTGCCGCTTTGGCGGTTAGCGTGGATAAGCTGACGTCACCAAAAGGATGTTCGTCGATTGTACGAAGCGTTAGCCTCATCCACTCCGGCGCACCGGTATGTTTCCGTTCGGCTGTTGGAGCGGGTATTTGGCGATTCAGCAGAAGCAGCAGCTGAAGCAGATGAAGGACGGCAGCATGGCGGCGCCCTGGTTTATCCATTGTCAACTCATCGTTAATATGAATCAGCATCGTTTCTATTAAGTGCTGGTCGGATGTATCCAGACTGAGCTTCTGGCTCTTCCGCTTGTTAGCCTCCTCAAAGCATTGAACAAAAGAAAAGGTATCGCCTAAGGAGTCCCATTGAACGATACGTCCGTGAAAATAAATGGCGCTCACCGTCAACGGAGCTTCTTCATCCGGCAATGCACGATGGACGGTGTTGCCAGGGAGCAGAAATAAATCACCGGGTTCTATGGCATAGAAGGAGCCATCAATAAAAAACACGCCTTTTCCCGAATGGACATAGACGATTTCATGCCAATCATGCAGGTGGTTGGGTAGCTCATTATGCGAATCCTTTACCGCACGATAGCTGAATTCGAATGGAAAAGAAGCAGCAGCATCAAATTGCTTGCGAATCGGCTTCATTTTGGCGGTACCTCCTTGATGAGGAAGATATAAAAATATGCTGTTCGGTACTAGTGTAATGGCTATCCGAATAATAGTCAAAATAGGGTATGTTTAAGCGTTTTCTCGCAATTTTCATATCTTAAATGCTCGATTATTATGAAGGATAACGATTAAAAATTGGATAGTAAACCGATTAGTCATGAACGAACAAAAGATGGAGGAGTGGCTGAATGAAACAACAAATGACAGATGGCGTCGATGCTTTAATTATGGATGACCGAGATCATGTTGTGATGGCGCTGCGTGATGTTGAAGCTGAAGAAACCATTCGCTACAGAGATGGTGAGGAAATTCATGAAATTAAAGCACTTGATGTTATCCCATTCGGACATAAGCTGGCGATTAAGGCGCTTAGTGAAGGACAGGAAGTGCGGAAATACGGCGAAACCATCGGGCGAGCGAGCATGGCCATTTTGGTGGGGCAGCATGTTCATGTCCACAATATTGAAGGAATACGCGGCAGAGGCGATATAGCCGGGAAGGTGGAAGCATGAGCACATTTATGGGCTACGAAAGAGCGAACGGAGATATTGGCATCCGCAATCATCTGCTCATCATTCCAACGGTCATCTGTTCCAATCAGGTTTGCAACCGAATCATGCAGCTAGTACCGGGTACTGTGGCCATTCCTCATCAGCATGGATGCAGCCAGATCGGAGCGGACAAGGAACGTACTTTCGAGGTGCTGTCGGGAACTGGCAAAAATCCAAATGTAGGCGGAGTGATCATCATCAGTCTAGGGTGTGAGGTAGTGGATCCCTACGCGCTTGCAGAGGATATTCGTAAAACCGGCAAACTGGTGGAAGTATTTGATATCCAGTCGGTTGGCGGCTCAGTGAAAGCGATCCAGCATGGAACGGAACTAGCCAAACAAATGATGGTGGAGCTTGAGCGTCAGCCGAAAGTGCCTGTTCCGCTGTCAAAACTCAAGGTAGCCGTGAAATGCGGCGGCTCCGATGCCACTTCCGGCTTGTCGTCGAATCCGGCACTTGGTGAAGCCGCGGACTCTTTAATCGCAGCAGGCGGAACAATCGTTATCGGCGAGACGACCGAAATTATCGGCGCCGAGCATGTGCTGGCACAGCGCTGTGCCACGCCAGAAACGGCGGATATGCTGTATCATATTGTCGGCCGTTTCGAGAAAGAGGTAGAGCGGATGGGCGCTGACATGCGGGGCGGCAATCCGAGTCCTGGCAATATTGAAGGCGGTCTTTCTACGATTGAAGAGAAATCACTAGGCTGCATTAGCAAATGCGGGAAAGCACCCATTAAAGGAGTTATCGAATACGCAGAACAAATACCGGAGGGCGGACTCTACTTCATGGACTCGCCGGGCAATGATATCGAATGTGTATCGGGCATGGCAGCGGGGGGCGTTCATATCGTTTGTTTTACGACGGGCAGAGGAACGCCAACGGGGGCAGCAGTCGTGCCAGTTATCAAAATTACAGGGAATAAACGGATGTTTGAGCGGATGGAAGATAATATGGACGTCGACGTTAGCGATATGCTGGGCGGCATGCTGAGTTTGGAGTCGGCAGGAGAGAAAATATGGCAAGAAATCATAGATGTAGCGGATGGAAAATGGACGAAGGCAGAAACGCTGGGCCATCAAGAATTCAGCATTAACCGTATCGGACCTAGCCTATAGAAACGTTTTGTGAGCCACGTGGTTAGTTTTGGGGCATGAATTCGAATATAGAAGGGAGCTTAGTATATGAGATTAGCGGATAAGATTGTCCTCATTACCGGTTCAGGTTCAGGCATTGGCAGAAGCTCGGCGCTGCTATTCGCCAAGGAAGGCGCGTTTGTTGTGGTTAACGATCTGAACGCAGATAAAGGAAATGAAACGGTAGAAGAGATCAACTCCCTAGGGGGGCGGGCTTCGTTTGTTTATGCGGATGTTACTGATCCAGATTCCGTTCAATCCATGGTAAGCGAAACGCTTGCCGCGCACGGCCGAATTGACGTCCTGTTCAATAATGCCGGCATTAGCGGTGTAGGGGCGCTTCATGAGGTGGAGCCGGATGACTGGGATCGCGTGATCCGGGTCAATATTCGCGGGGTTTATTTGCCTTCCAAGTATGTCCTGCCTCATATGATGGAACGAGCGAGCGGCACTATTATTAACATGTCTTCCTGTATTGCAGAGATGGGTCTTGCAAACCGCGCTTCTTATGCAGCTACCAAAGGAGCGGTACTGGCACTTACCAAATCGATGCAGGTCGATTATGCTAAGTACAATATTCGTGTAAATGCACTTTTGCCGGGTACGATTATGACGCCGTTTGTTGAAAACTATTTACGCACCTCTTACGAGGACCCAGAGGCTGCCATCGCATCGCTAAAATCACGGCAGCTCAGCAATGAATTAGGCCGTCCGGAAGATGTAGCGAAGGCAGCACTGTTTCTTGCATCCGATGAGTCGAGCTTTATGATGGGCTCACCGCTTTATATTGATGGAGGCGTCGTGTTCGGCAAAAATGCCTGACGCGGCAGTATGAATCATCCACAAAAGAGAGGAAGATAACTATGAAATTGCTTGTCATTCAAAAAGAAAATGGCTCTCATTTAGGAGTTAAATTAGCGAGTGGCGTCTTGGATATCGTTGAGGCACTCAAAATCAACAATAAGCCGAATGTACCGACAGCAGTTATGGAAGTGATCGAAGGTGGCTCGGATGCACTTGGTTCGTTAAGCCAGTTTGTGGAGGAAGTCTCCGCAGCTTCAGAACAATATTCTGCTGCCCTATTTCGCGAAGAGGATATTACATTCGGCCCATGTGTAACCGAGCCGGGCAAAATTATTTGCATCGGACTGAACTACCGCAAACACGCGCATGAGACCAACGCTCCAATTCCTGCGTATCCGATTTTGTTCAACAAATTCGATAACACCGTAGCTGCTCATGGAGAAGATATTCCGCTTCCAACAAAGGTGACAAGTCAGGTTGATTACGAAGCTGAACTAGTTATCGTCATCGGCAAGAAAACAAAGTATGTCGAGAAGGAGCAGGCGCTGGAGCATGTATTCGGTTATTGCTGCGTCAACGACTTGTCCGCAAGGGATCTGCAAATGCGCACGCAGCAGTGGCTGCTTGGCAAATCACTGGACAAGTTCAGCCCGCTCGGTCCTTATTTGGTCACTGCAGATGAAATTGCAGACCCTAACAATCTGTCCATTGGCTGCACGGTTAACGGTGAAGTACGTCAGCAGTCCAATACTTCGGATATGGTTTTTAGCTGTGATGAAATCGTAAGCTATGTCTCACAGCATATGACATTGTCGCCAGGCGATATTATTCTTACTGGAACGCCTGAGGGTGTTGTACTCGGCTACCCGGAAGAGAAGCGGGTATGGCTGAAGGCTGGCGATACGGTTACGATCGAAATCGAGAAGCTGGGTTCGCTGACGAACCGGTTTGTAGAGGAAGTTCAGTAAACAGCATATATCAGTGAGTGGAGAAAGCCTGTTTCATTGAGGCTTTCTTTTTTTTATTATTAAAGAATGACATGCGGTTGGCTATA
Source organism: Paenibacillus sp. 01T47 (assembly GCF_056398245.1). NCBI lineage: Bacteria > Bacillati > Bacillota > Bacilli > Caryophanales > Paenibacillaceae > Paenibacillus > Paenibacillus sp. 01T47. Next base: position 66,299 of record NZ_JBFTPA010000016.1, on the reverse strand, counting down.
AACGGGCTCATCCAGCGGATAACATCTCAAGATTATTTCACTAACGAACTGTATTATATAGCATGCTTTATAAGGGGTTAAGAGCAACTCTTCTCGAAATAACGATTCTAGAGTTCGTTACAAGTATAAGCCACGATGAATGTTCTAAATAAGGGCTATTAGGTTCGCTAGCTATAAGTAGGATGAGGGAAGGACATCGTTTTGCCTAAGCTCTATCAAAAAAAACAGGGTCTGTTTTAAGTGGAGGTAATTCTACTTTTGAGACAGTCCCTTTTTTTTATCCAAAAAGTTGGCGGCAAATCTTTCATTCCGACAGCCACAGTGCGGAAATTCAATAATAGAATGACGGATACGTGAAAGAAAGAAAGTCTCCGGTATTCTATCATAATAAATAAGAACACAATCAACCAATCGAGATGGGGGTATTTCGCCGAATGACTATTGAAGCAGGCATTAATATTTTTTCCGTATACAGGGAGCTTGGTGAGGATTACTTTGGAACGCTGGAGAAGGTTGCTGCTGCAGGGTATGTAAATATTGAGCTTATCGGATTCAATATGAAGTCCTTTACACGATATATCGATGAAATTCCTATGGAAGCGGTTCGAGATAAGTTTCGTGAGCTTGGTCTAAATGCAGTAGCGGTTCATGAAGGCACGATGCCAGGGCAAGAATTGATTTCGCATGACTGGGATTCGCTTATGAAGTATTACGCGGGTATCGGTTGCCAACGAATCGTGCTCCCATCCGTGTGGATCAAAGATCGTGAGGATACGCTGAAAGCGGCGGAGCAAATGAACAGTGTCGGCAAAAAAATGAAGGATGGCGGGTTCCAGTTCTATCTGCATAATCACGCGCATGAGTTTAAAGCGGTCGGTGATCAAACGCTGTTCGACTTGATTTTGGAAAATACAGATCCTTCCTATGTGAAATTTGAAATCGATATGGCATGGGTCGTACGCGCGGGTATAGATCCGATTCATGTGTTAGAGAAGCTTGGTGATCGTTGTGATATTGTCCACCAGAAGGATATAAGCAATAATCTATCCGGCCAGCTTAATATTATGGAAGCTATGCAGCTAGGCAGTGAAGAAGGGCTTGAACCATTTCAAATCTATCAGAAGCATATTGGCCCTGGAGACTTCGTTGACCTTGGCACAGGCAGGTTTGATTTTGCAGCTGTGTATGAGCAAATCCGCGCAATGGGGCATGTCCGTTATGCGCTTGTGGAGAACGAGGGCGAGTCTGAAGACAAGTTTGGCAGCATTCGCAAGGATCTAACCGTGCTTCAACAATATGTATAGCCCATAAGGAGGAGAATGTTCAATGAACAAAGGAAAACTTAAAATCGGTATCATCGGCTGCGGCGGTATCGCAAACCAGAAGCATATGCCATCGTTAGCCAAGCTTTCACATATGGGTGAAATGGTTGCCTTCTGTGATGTTATTGAAGAGAAAGCGCAAAAGGCAGCTCAGGATTTTGGAAGCGAGGGCGCTAAAGTCTATGTCGATTACAAAAAGCTGCTCGAAGACGAATCAATTGATGTTGTTCATGTATTAACACCGAACCTGCAGCATTCTTATATAACAGTTGATGCACTAGAAGCGGGCAAACATGTCATGTGTGAGAAGCCAATGGCGATCAACTCAATTGAAGCCAAAAAAATGGTAGATGCGGCTAAGCGGACAGGCAAGAAACTGACGATTGGCTATCAGAATAGATTTAGAAATGACTCTCAAATTTTGCATAAGGCATGCCGCGAAGGTGATTTAGGAGACATTTATATGACTAAAGCCCATGCCGTGCGCAGACGCGGAGTGCCGACATGGGGGGTCTTTCTGGATAAAGAGCAGCAGGGCGGCGGACCGTTAATCGATTTAGGCACGCATGCGCTGGACTTGGCATTATGGTTCATGGATAACTATAAGCCGAAATCGGTGAGTGGTTCTGTCTATCATAAAATGGCGGATAAGTTCGAAGGCAATATGATGGGTGCATGGGACCCGGAAAGATATGATGTAGAAGACTCGGCTTTTGGATTTATTAAAATGGAAAACGGCGCTACGATTTTCTTGGAGGCGTCATGGATATTAAATACAACCGATGCTAAAGAGGCGATGACTACGCTTTGCGGGACAGAAGGCGGAGCAGAAATGAAAGCTAGCTCAACGTTTGGGAAAAGCGATGTCATCTTTAATAGCGCCAAACACGGACAGCTTGTGGAGACGAAACCTTCCTTTAGCGGGGGCATTGCTTACTTCGGTCCAGGGGCTGAGGATGATGGCGTGAAAGAGGCAAGACAATGGCTCGATAGTATTATTAATGATACCGAGCCTCTCGTAAAACCAGAGCAAGCTTATGTGGTCACGCAAATTTTAGAGGCGATCTATAAGTCGGCTGAAACGGGCAAAGTTGTAGAATTTGAATAAAGTTTCAATTCATTTAACGGAATAACAATATAAAAGGGAGCCTTTCCATCAGTGGGAAGGTTTTTCCGCTAGTGAGAGGGAATACGTTAATGTCTGAATATGATAATCTTCCTAGGAGGCAGTAATGACATGAGTGATCATTGGACTGAAACAAAATTGGAAACGATTACATATGTAAAAAATGAAGGTGGCCCAACACTCGGATATTCAGCTAATTCAGGCGTAAATATTATAGTGGAAGATGGTTTTGCATTTAAAGACTTCAATAAGGATGGGAAGCTGGATAAATACGAGGACTGGCGCTTGCCGGCAGAAGAGCGAGCAAAGGATTTAGCCACAAAAATGTCCATCGAGCAAATTGCCGGTTTGATGTTGTACAGCGCACATCAGGCTGTTCCAGCTTCACATGGCTTTTTCACCGCCTCTTATAATGGCAAGCCCTATTCGGAGAGCGGTGCGAAGCCGCATGATTTGTCCGATGAACAAATAAAGTTTTTAACCCAAGACCATCTGCGGCATGTGCTCCTTACTTTTGTTGAAAGTCCGGAGATTGCTGCTCATTGGAACAATAAAGTACAAGCCTTGGCCGAAAGTACAGGTTTGGGCATCCCGGCGAATAACAGCAGCGATCCGCGCCATGGGTCCGATGCGAGCAAGGAATATAATGCAGGGGCGGGAGGCGCAATTTCCATGTGGCCCGAAACGCTGGGGCTTGCAGCAGCTTTTGATCCTGAGCTTGTTCATCAGTTTGGGAAGATCGCTGCTAAGGAATACAGGGCGCTTGGCATTGCAACCGCTCTTTCTCCCCAAATCGATATCGCGACCGATCCAAGATGGTCACGCTTCGACGGCACGTTCGGAGAGGATTCAAGACTGTCAGCCGATTTGGCAAAAGCCTATGTCGACGGATTTCAGACCTCGTTTGAAGAAGAGTCTCCATCAGATGGCTGGGGATCAGGAAGTGTAAATGCGATGGTCAAGCATTGGCCGGGCGGGGGTTCGGGCGAAGGCGGCAGAGATGCTCATTTTGGATACGGCAAATTTGCTGTATATCCAGGCAACAACTTCGAGGAGCATCTGATCCCGTTCTTGGACGGCGCATTCAAGCTCTCAGGAGGGACGGAGAAAGCATCGGCCATCATGCCTTATTATACGATTTCCTATAATCAAGATCAGGTGAATGGCGAGAATGTCGGCAATGCTTACAACGCTCACATCATCGGTAACCTGCTTCGTGATAAATATGGCTACGATGGTGTCGTGTGCACGGACTGGGGAATTACGGACGATGAAGGCACTGATATTACACGATTGTTTCCAGGAGGACGTGCATGGGGGGTTGAGGAAGGTTATACCGTTTCGGAGCGTCATTACAAAGCACTTATGGCCGGAGTAGATCAATTCGGTGGAAATAATGATGCGGCTCCTGTCATTGAAGCTTACCATATCGGTGTGGCAGAGCACGGTGAAGCTTATATGCGAGCAAGGTTTGAGCAGTCAGCGGTAAGGCTCTTGAAGAACATGTTCCGCGTCGGCTTATTCGAGAACCCGTATTGCGATCCAGAACAAACCACTCGCATTGTCGGCAATGCTGAATTTATGACAGCAGGCTACGAAGCGCAGCTCAAATCACTCGTTTTGCTTAAAAACAAAGGAAACGTTCTCCCGATACAGAAAATGAAGACGGTCTATATTCCTAAACGCTACAGACCAGCAGGTACCAATTGGATCGGATTCCCGACTGCTGCATTTGATGGATATCCCGTCAATATGGATGTTATACAGAAATATTTCGAGGTAACGGATGACCCGGAGATAGCTGATTTTGCAATGGTGTTCATTACGGGGGCAGATTCCGGCAGCGGATACAGCAAGGCAGATGCTGAAGCAGGTGGAAACGGTTATGTTCCGATAAGCTTGCAATACACCCCGTATACCGCAGAGCATACTAGGGAAATCAGTATAGCCGGCGATGATAGAGATGTGTTAAACCGCTCCTATAAGGGGAAAACGGTAACGACCACAAATGCTTCGGACTTGGAGGCTGTACTGAGAACGAAAGAGGTTATGAAAGGCAAACCTGTCATTGTGTCGCTGCAATTATCGAAGCCTTCTATCGTTGCAGAATTTGAAGCAGAGGCCGATGCAATCATTGCTGCATTTGGGGTACAGGATCAAGCGATTCTAGATATTATTACCGGTGAAGCAGAGCCTTCAGGGCTGCTGCCGATGCAGATGCCTGCGAATATGAAGACCGTTGAGGAGCAGCTGGAAGATGTTGCACACGATATGGAAGTACATGTTGATTCCGAGGGGAACGCCTATGATTTTGCATATGGCTTAAACTGGAGCGGGATTATCGTGGATGATAGGACGAAACGCTACGGCAAGAAAAAATAGTTTGATAACGTGCGGCCGGGGATTAATCCCCGGCTAATAGTTGTATATAGCTCTATTTTTTATTTAAGAGGCAAATGGGGGCTTAGCAGATCTTGAAATTACTTAATCGTTCTCTCTTTAATTCGCTTCGATTTAAGCTGGTAACAGGGCTTATGCTTATTATGATTCCGATGGTTTCCTTTCTTATTTATAACAATTTGTATTCCATTGATGTCGTTCGTAATCAAGTGGCGCAGTCCAACAGCAATATGCTTAATCTATACATGGGTTTGATTGATACGACGCTTGAGGATATAGATAGCTACATGCTCAAATTTACTGCGGAAGAATCCGGATTGAATATTCTCGATAGTCTCCCAGAAGCAGATGTAGATTTATACAATTTGCAGCGAATTTGGCTATTTACAGAGTTAAGAGACAATGCGACTTATTATAAAGCATTGGACTATTTTTTTATTTATTCACCCTTGAATCAGGATTTGTTGTTCGCGCCTAAGCTGACGGGCTCTGCTTATACCAACAATGATTTCATCAAGGAAGGAATTGTTGCGCTTCTGAACGATGAACAAGCGATGAAAAGCTATCAGTACGATAAATGGTCTGTGCTGAATTTGAAAGAACAAAATTATTTGCTGCATATGATTAAGGCTGGCAACCTGTACATTGGGGCAGGGGTAAATGTGGACGGAGTTATGGACCCGCTGGACTTTCTAGACCTCGGATCGGAAGGCAGGTCGCTGCTTGTTGATGAGAGCAATAGGCCGCTACAGGACGAGGACTTTTTCGAAAAAAATAAAATCGATTTATCCTATATCTCTAAGACGTATCAGCTTTCAGGCGCAGACAACAATTACCTCGTCATGGGCGAAAAGTCAGGCAAAGGTGAATTTGGATTAGTAGCTGTCGTACCCGAGCAAAATATTTTGGAGAAGCTTCCTTATCTGCAAAGAATCATTGTGCTTATTGCGACAGGCTCGATTCTCATTCTAGTGATTGCTCTGTATTTTCTGCGTAAAGTGGTTCTGCTGCCGATCAATCGAATTATTGTCGCCATGCGCAAAATCAAAGAAGGCTATATGGAGGCAAGAATACCGAATAAACCGACCTCCAATGAATTCGAAATGATGAACGAAACGTTCAACAGCATGGTCTGCGATATTCAACAATTGAAAATTGACGTATATGAGGAACAATTGATTAACCAGAAAGCAGAGCTGAAACAGCTGCAGCTGCAAATTAACCCTCACTTCTTTTTGAATAGCTTGAACATCGTCTATTACTTGGCACAAGAGAAGAAGTACGAATTAATACAGGAGCTGTCCCTCTCCTTGATCCGCTATTTCAGGTTTATGTTCCGCAGCCAGACGGATTACGTGCTTCTGCAGGATGAGCTTAATCATAGTGAAAACTATTTGAAAATCCAGACCTTCCGCTTTCCCGGAAGCTTTACGTACGACATCACTGTTGATGGCGAGCTGAGGGAATGTTACATTCCTCCGTTAATTATCCAAAGCTTTGCCGAGAATACGATAAAACACGCAATTAACACGGATGAGCCGACTCATATTGCGATAACGATTGGAAGATGCGAATTGATGCCAGAAGAGAGATTGCGAATTCAAATTCATGATACAGGCCGCGGCTTCTCCGAGGAGGTCTTGCAGAAGCTGCAGCAGGAAATTAATTTAATGAATGAAGATGGCGAGCATATTGGCATTTGGAATGTAAGACGCAGATTGCGGCTGTTATACGGGGACAAGGCGAGCATGGCTTTTTATAACGAAGATGGTGCAGCAGTTGAAATAACGATGCCTTTAACGAAAGAAATGAGGTCGTGAATATGTACCGTTTATTAATCGTTGATGATGAGATCTTTATCGCAAACGGCATTAAATCGAGTGTGAACTGGAGAGAGCTCGGCATTATAAGTGTCACTCTCGCACATAATCTTCGGCAAGCGAAGGAGGAATTTAGTCTTCAGCCATTTGATATGATGATTTGTGATATAGAAATGCCGCAGGGCAGCGGGCTGGAGCTCTTTGAATGGGTGCGTGAACAGTATCCCCAAACCGAATGTGTTTTCCTTACCTGTCACGCTGATTTTCAATATGCGAAAAAAGCTCTTCAGCTTGGCAGCTTCGAGTATTTGTTGAAGCCCGTTCCGCATGATGAATTGAAGCTTGTGATGACGAAGCTAATCGAGAAAATCAGGAAGGAGCGGGAATCGGCAACGATGGTGGCTGAGCGTTTCTGGCAGGATGTACTGAAGCAAGCCATTCCGTCTAATCAGGATAAAATGTTGGAGGTTATCGGCAAGCAGAAGCTTCCGTACACGAGGTCTATGACATTTCTGCCGGTTCTTATCAGTATCGAGCATTGGGAGAAATCATTAACCGCCCGTGATCTGCAAATTATGGAGTATGCGCTCCACAACGCCCTTGAGGAGGTCGTTATTCAGCGTGCTGCTAGTGCACAAATCGTCCGGATGAACGCTGATTACATGCTCATTGTGTTTGCACAGGATGTTATGCAAACAGAAGATGGCAAGCTTTTTAGCAAAGAAATCAAAAGGCGCTGTCAGTCTTTTATTGAGATGAGCAATCATTATTTATATTGTCACGTGTCCTGCTATATAGGCAAATCGGCACAAGTCCATGAAGTGCGCGATATGGTGGAAGGCTTGATCGCTTTTAAAAAGAATCAAGTTAATATGGCAGACTGTGTGATGTTCATCGATGATCCAATAAAGAAGGAATCGCAGATTCCAATGCCGCCCATGAATGTATGGTCGGAGCTCATTAAGCAAGGAAATAAGAAAAAGGTACTCGATGAATCGCAGCAGTTTTTGGATTCATGGAAACGAATTGAGTGCTTAGGCGCCAAAAGGCTGCAGCAATTTTATCAAAGCTTTCTGCAAATGGTTCTGCATACGCTGCATGAGCAGGGACTGCGCGCGGATGAAATCTTTTCGGATCATTTGACGCCAGAGCGTATTTTGTCAGCGACACGAAGCGTGACGAACCTTCAGAATTGGGTGCGGGATGTGCTTGAGAAGGCGCTCGTCCATATGGAAAAGCTGGATTCTACGGAGACGGTGGTCGAGAAGATCAAGCGCTACATTGCGCTTCACATCGATGAGGAGCTGTCCAGACAATATATCGCCGATTATATTGGGTTAAGCCCTGATTACATCGTTAAACTGTTTAAGAAAGAGACGGGGCTCTCAATATCCGATTATATTTTGAAAGAAAGAATCAATCTTGCCAAGGAGCTGCTCGCAAGAACCGATACTACGATCAGCAACGTCGCACTCGCGGTTGGCTTCTCGAATTTTTCGTATTTTTCTACGTTGTTTAAGAAAGAAGTATCGATGACACCCCAGTATTATCGCAAAGGCTGTCCGTCCAAATAAACGATGCCGTTAGAGGATTAGAGACCCTCTGACGGCATTTTTCTTTTCCCGTTTATGATGTCGGAAACTCGAAAGTCGGATGTCGGATTATTAGTAGTGGCTCTATTTTGTTTGCGCTACTATTAGTTAAGCAACATATTAAACGAAGCCAAAGGTGGTTGAGACCCGTGCAAGCAAATCCTGAGACGTCACCCTCCAATATGAAGCAGGTCTCATTGAAGACGAAGAAGAAAGCAGCATTCGCATCGGAGATGAGAAAGGTTAAGAAATACCGTGCCCTCGTACTGATGGCGCTGCCCGGCCTTTTGTACCTGCTGATTAACAACTATTTGCCGATGTTCGGAATCGTGATCGCATTTAAGGACATCAATTTTGCCAAAGGAATTATGGGCAGTGACTGGATTGGCTTTAAAAACTTTGAGTATTTGTTCAAAACAACGGACGCTTACATCATTACAAGAAATACGCTGCTTTATAATATTACCTTTATCCTGTTGAATACGGGGATTGCATTAGCGCTTGCGATAATGCTTAATGAAATTCGCAAACGTTTCTTATCAAGGCTGTATCAGACGCTAATCCTGCTTCCCTTTCTAATCTCGATGGTTATTGTCGGCTATCTGGTGCTCGGCTTCCTCGATGTTGAGAACGGATTCATGAACAAAACCTTGCTTCCGACGATGGGGCTTGATCCTATCTCTTGGTACAGTGAGACCAAGTATTGGCCATGGATTTTAACGCTCGTAAGCGTGTGGAAAGGCGTAGGCAATTTGTGCATCATTTATTTGGCAGCGATCATCGGCATTGATAATGAGTATTACGAGGCAGCAACGATCGACGGAGCTAACCGGTGGCAGCAAATTACGAAGATTACGCTTCCGCTCGTATCGTCGGTTATTACGATTATGACTTTGCTCGCCATTGGACGTATATTCTACTCTGATTTCGGCTTATTCTTCCAAGTTCCGCTTAACACAGGAGCGCTGATGCCTGTTACGAATACGATTGATACCTATGTTTATCGAGCATTGATTAACCTCGGCGACATCGGGATGTCCTCGGCCGCAGGTTTGTACCAAGCATTGGTCGGTTTCATTTTGGTCATTTTATCGAATGCGGTCGTACGAAAATACAACAAAGACAACGCGTTGTTTTAGAAAGGGAGATGTATTATGCAAGCATCGGGGAAGCTCTATCAATGGATCATTAACATCGTTATGCTAGTGTTCACTTTTTTCTGCATCATGCCGTTCTGGCTGCTGTTCTCCGCCTCCCTTACCGATGATATGGAGCTTGTTCGCAGCGGTTATGCGTTTTTCCCTGATAAAATAAGCTTCTCCGCATACCACTATTTGTGGAACAGCTCTTCTGACATTATAAGGGCATACAGCATTACGGTTTTAACGACTATAATTGGTACGACGCTTGGACTTACGCTTACTGCGATGGTCGCTTATCCGCTCTCGCGTCTAGAAATGCCGTTTCGCAATACGCTCGCATTTTATGTATTTTTTACGATGTTGTTTAACGGAGGTCTTGTACCGACGTACTTGCTTTACACCAACTATTTCGATTTAAAAAATACGATGCTGGCCTTAATCATACCGGGCCTTTTGATGAACGGATTTTTTATCATATTGATGAGAACCTTTTTTGCAAGCTCAATTCCGACAGCGATTATTGAATCCGCCTATATCGATGGGGCAAGGGAATGGAAAATATTTTACCGGATCGTATTGCCGCTCTCGACGCCGGTGCTTGCTACAGTAGGATTATTTTACACCATTTTATATTGGAATGACTGGTTTAATGGCTTAATCTATCTTACAGATAGTCATTATTATAGCCTTCAAAACCTTCTCAATCGGATATTGCTGGACGTACAGTTTTTACAATCTTCTACGCAGGCAGGCAGCCGTAATGCAGATATTGGAGCGAATATTCCGCTTGCGCCAATGCGGATGGCAATGGCCGCAATTGGGGTCATTCCACTGTTGATCGCCTATCCGTTTTTCCAAAAGTATTTTGTTAAAGGCCTGACGATTGGTGCTGTTAAAGGATAAATCTTTCATAGACGCTATAACGGCATGGATCATGCATTTATAGATAGAATCGGATCACAAATAAAAATAGGGAGGTCACAGCAATGAGAAAAAACAAGTTTGTGGCAAAAACGCTTCTCTTAATCGTACTAGCTTTCGCAATGGTGATCAGTGCATGCGGCAATGGAGACAACAAAGGCACAAATGCAGGCAACGACGGAAAAACAGCAGAAGGAAAAAGCGGCAACAGCAGCGGGGATCTTAAGCCTGTTGAGCTGGTTATGGTATTTCCGGTCGGGGGCGAGCCTAAGGATCTAAAGCTTGTGCAGGACGAAATCAACAAAATGACAAAAGCAAAAATCAATGCGACAGTAAAGCTGGTACCTATCGGCTTTGGCGCATGGGCTCAGCAGAAGACGCTAATGATGTCGGGTAATGAACAGGTGGATTTGATCGTAAGCGGACTTGGAACCTACAGCCAAGATGTAGCTAAAGGGCAGCTGCTTGAGCTTGACGGATATTTGGCTGATAAAGGACAAGGGGTTACGGAAGCGCTAGACTCCCTTGATACTGCGTTCTTGAATGCGACGAGAATCGATGGAAAAATATATGCAGTACCAAGTATCAGAGATTTGGCAGCAGATTATGGCATCACGATGCGCAAAGATTTGGTTGAAAAATATAACATTGATACTGCTGCGATTAAATCGTTGGATGATTTGGACGCTGTATTCAAAACAATTAAAGATAATGAACCGGGTATGATTCCGACAGTTAAGTATGGAACATCTATTCTCGATATTTATGTTCTCAGCTACTTTGATAACTTGGGCGAAGGCTTTGGCGTGCTTCCAGGCTATGACAACGACCTGAAGGTCGTGAATATGTATGAGACGCCGGAATATGCCGAAATGCTGAATACAGTGAGAAGATGGAATCAAGCAGGATATATTGCGAAGGATGCGGCTACAAGCACTGAGACGCAATACAACTTAGTTAAATCGGGCAAGGCATTCTCGTTCATATCCCATATGAAGCCGGGAATTGAAACGCAGGAATCGAGATCTACAGGCAAAGAGATGGTATCGGTACATTTCCGCCCTGCAGCAACAGCGACGTATAATATTACTTCCATTATGTGGAGTATCGCAAGAAACTCGAAGGACCCTGAGAGAGCGATGATGCTGCTGAATATGATGTATACCGATAAAGACTTCATCAACTTGCTGGATTACGGGATTGAGAACAAGCATTACGTGAAGGTTTCCGACAATGTCATTGATTACCCGCAAGGCGTGGATGCAACAAACTCAGGCTACAACCTGCAAATGGGCTGGATGTTTGGCAACCAATCGCTTTCACACATTTGGAATGGCGATGATCCAGAGCTTTGGAATCAGCTGGCTGAGTTTAATAGAAACGCCGTGAAATCAAAAGCGCTTGGCTTTACTTTTAATGCAGATGCCGTCAAAACAGAAATTGCGGCAGTAACGAATGTGCAAAACCAGTACAAAATTGCATTGGAGACCGGAACGGTCGATCCTGTTTCGAAGCTGCCTGAATTCAATAAACAACTGAAAGCAGCGGGAATAGACAAAATTATCGCAGAGAAACAAAAACAGCTGGACGCTTGGGCGGCAGCTAAAAAATAGGAAGAAGCTGAATGGGGCTGCTCCGAAAGTAGATAACTACTTTCGGAACAGCCCTTTTTTAGTTATATAAGATCTAAATCATTCAACTTTCGCATTCGTTTCGACTGTTGGAGAGCAGCCGCGGTGCTTCGTTAATAGGAACTTTCAATTCTTTTTTTAGTGAATGGAGAGATAATCGCATCAAGTTACCAAAAATGGTCATCGGTCTACTCTATTTATGCCGGATGGCAGCTTTTACAATGGTGGTACGCAGTAAGCAATAGCGTTGCCTATCAACAAAGCGAGGCCATAACAGAGCATGGAGGGAGTTGCAAAATGAAGCTGTCACTTAGCATGTGGAGCATGCACAGAACCGTGAGAGAAAACGGATGGAAGGTGCTGGATTTTCTATCCTTTTGCAAGGATGAAGGGATTGAGGATGTCGAGCTGTTGAATGTGTTCTGGAAGGACGTTCTGGAGGAACTGCCAAGCGTGCTTGCATTTGTGAGAGATAATGGCATCAAGGTGTCCAGCTACGCGGTAGCCAATGATTTCGTCAAGGCAACCGAGGAGGAAAGAGCAGGGGCGCTGAAGGAGATTACGGATGCCTACCCTGTTGCGAAGATACTGGGAACAAACGTCATCCGCGTGTTCTCCGGCAACCTTAGCGACATTGCAACCTACGAAGAAGCGCTGGACTGGATTGTGGATGGACTGAAAGAAGCTGCTGCGGTCGCTGAGAAGGAAGGCTTGGTTCTCTGTTTGGAAAACCACGGAAAGTTAGCGGGAAGCGGCGAGCAGGTCAAAACGATCATCGATCGGGTTGGTTCTCCGGCTCTGCGATCCACGTTTGACACAGGCAATTTTCTGCTCGTAGACGAGCATCCGACAGCCGCGCTTGAGACGCTGCTCCCCTATGTCTCGCATGTTCATTTCAAGGATTTTGAAATGCGTGAAGACGGGCGCTATAAGTCTCTCGGAGGCAAAGCTTTTGAAGGAATCAACCTAGGAGACGGCGATGTTGAATTGGAGAAAATCGTGAACAAGCTGGTGGAGAATGGATACCGCGGAGCGTTTGTTCTTGAATATGAAGGTGTAGGCAGCGAGGCGGAAGGCATTCGGCGCAGCTATGACTATTTTGCAACCATTATTTAACCCCAAAGGAGATAAGCGCATGGAACGAGAAGCAATGGCCGACATCGTAGTTATAGGAGGAAGCACGGGAGGAGTTGCGGCGGCGCTGGCAGCGGCGAAGTCGGGCAAAACCGTTATCATGACCGAGGAGACGGATTGGATCGGCGGTCAATTAACGAGTCAGGCGGTTCCGCCTGACGAGCATCCCTGGATCGAGTCCTTCGGCTGCACCCGGAGCTATCGCCGCTTTCGCGAGGATATCCGCGCTTATTACCTTGATGCCTTTCCACTCACGACAGCGGCGCGGGAGAACGAACAGCTAAACCCAGGTGGCGGTACGGTCAGCCGTTTATGTCACGAGCCACGCGCGGCGCTTGCCGTTTTGGAGCGTCAGCTTGCTCCTTATGTACATAGCGGTAAGCTGACGATATTGCGCCGCCATGTTCCAGTAAACGCCCATTGCGATGGCGATACCATCGTCTCGGTGACGGTTAAAAGCTTGGACAGCGGAAATACGGTGCTGCTGAAGGCTCCATATTTTCTCGACGCTACGGAATGCGGCGACCTGCTCCCGCTGGCAGGCGTGGAATACGTCACGGGTGCGGAAGCACGTGAAGAAACCGGGGAGCCTCATGCTGTAGAAGGAGAGGCGCTGCCGCAAGATATGCAGGGCTTTACCTATTGCTTCGCCATCGATTATCTGGAAGGCGAGGATCATACGATTCCAAAGCCAGAGCTTTATGATTTCTGGAAGGAATACAAGGCGGATTTCTGGCCGGATCGCCTGCTAAGCTGGACCGGCGTCAAGCCGGCAACGATGCAGCCGGTTCAGTACGGTCTTTTCCCTGGCGAAGGCGCTTTTTCGCTGTTCAAATATCGTCAAATCGCTGAGAAGGAGCACTACGTTCAAGGGACTTACAACAGTTCTATTTCGCTGGTCAACTGGCCGCAGAACGATTATTGGCTGGGCTCTATTATCGATGTGAAGCCGGAAGATAGGGAGCGTCACTTAAGCGAGGCGAAGCAGCTCAGCCTGTCGCTGCTTTATTGGATGCAGACAGAGGCTCCTCGCCCGGATGGGGGAAAAGGTTACCCAGGGCTAAGGCTTCGTCCCGATGTGGTGGGGACAGAGGATGGGCTTGCCATGTATCCGTACGTTCGGGAGTCACGCCGAATCAAGGCGGAGTTTACGATTCTGGAGCAGCATGTTGCAACGGAAAGCCGTCCTGACGGCCGTGCTGAATATTTCTCGGATTCAGTGGGCATCGGCTGTTACCGCATTGATCTGCATCCCAGCACGGAAAATCAGCCCTATATTGATATATCGTCGCTGCCGTTCCAGATTCCTTTGGGCAGTCTCATCCCGGTAAGAGTGAACAATCTGCTTGCTGCTTGTAAAAATATCGGAACTACTCATATTACAAACGGCTGCTACCGGCTTCATCCGGTGGAATGGAATATTGGCGAGGCAGCGGGCTATTGTGCAAGCTTCTGCTTGGATCGCGGCTTGACGCCAAGCGATGTCCGCTCTTCGGAGACAGAGCTTGCCGCTTACCAGAGGTTTCTGGCTGCTGAGGGCATCGAGCTGGCATGGCCTTCGCTGCGTGCAGTTTAAACTAAATTAACTAATGAGGAGAAAATCGCAATGAGCAATCCTATTCGAATTGGCGTAATCGGAGCTGGCTCCATATCAGAAATGCACTTTGGCTCCTACAGCAAAAACGTGGATGCCGTGCTGGTCGCTGTCTGCGACTTGAAGGAAGAACGGGCGAAGGCAAAGGCGGAGAAATATAACATTCCTAACGTTTACACCGACTACAACGAGCTGCTGGCGAACCCCGATATTGATGCGGTCAGCATCTGTACTTGGAACAACACCCATGCGGAGATTAGTATCGCCGCTCTGAAGGCAGGCAAGCATGTGCTTTGCGAGAAGCCGCTTAGCAAAACGGTGGAGGAGGCACGAGCGGTTGAAGCGGCTGTCAAGGAATCCGGCAAGACGCTGCAGGTAGGATTTGTCCGCCGCTATGCCTCCAATACGCGAATTGTAAAAGCATTTTTGGACAATGGTGAAATCGGCCCGATTTATTACGCCAAAGCTTCATGCATACGCAAGCTGGGCAACCCTGGAGGCTGGTTCGCTGATGTGGAGCGCTCCGGCGGCGGTCCGCTGATCGATATCGGCGTTCACGTCATCGATCTTTGCTGGTATTTGATGGGCAAGCCCAAAGTTAAATCCATTAGCGGCAACACCTACAACCGTTTAGGCAACCGCTCCAATGTGAAAAACTTGAAGTTCTACAAGGCAGCCGATTATGATGCAGCACTGAACACGGTTGAGGACATGGCCAATGCGCTGGTACGCTTTGAGAACGGGGCGTCGCTGCTGGTTGATGTCAGCTTTACGCTGCATGCGAAGCAGGATGAGCTGACGGTAAAGCTCTATGGCGAGAAAGGCGGCGTCGAGCTGGAGCCGGAGCTGACTTTAATTACAGAGAAGTATGACACGATTCTGAACGCCACGCCGCAAATTGACAATCTCTCATTCGAATTTGTGCAGGGCTTCCAAGACGAAATCAATTACTTTGTTGAAGTTTGCCAAGGGAAGAAAGACACGATCAGTCCAGTGCAGGACGGCGTTGAAATCATGAAAATACTTTGCGGCGTGTACGAGTCGGCGACTCTAGGCAAGGAAATCCATTTCGACTAGGGGAGGCGTGGAATCGGCATGTCTGTAAATATCGGAAATCCCATAGGCGTCATTGTAGACAGCTTTGGCGTCGGCGTTAAGGAAGGGCTGAAGAAGGCGAAGGAGGTTGGTGCGGAGGGGGTGCAAATCTATGCCGTTTCAGGCGAGATGGACCCGGCTAATCTCGGCGCTGCCGCCCGCAGGGAGCTGAAGGCTTATATTGATTCATTAGGGCTGGAAATCAGCGCGTTATGCGGCGACCTGGGTGGCCATGGCTTCCAGGATAAATCCGTTAACGAGGAAAAAGTAGAGAAATCAAAGCGGATTCTCGATTTGGCGCTGGACCTCGGCACGACCATTGTAACGACACACATCGGAATCGTGCCGGAGGACCAAGATGGAGAGGTGTTCGCTGTTATGCAGGAGGCTTGCCGCGAGCTGAATGAATATGCCAGCAGCATGAAGGCCTATTTCGCTATCGAGACCGGCCCGGAGACGGCGGCCCATCTGAAAGGTTTTTTGGATACGCTAGGTGGCAGAGGGGTATCTGTCAACTTTGACCCTGCCAATATGGTGATGGTGACGGGGGATGATCCAGCGGAAGGGGTTCGCCTGCTTAAGGATTACGTCGTTCACACCCATGTCAAGGACGGCATACGTCGCAAGGTGGTAGATCCTCGCATGGTATACGGTGCGCTTGGCTATGAGCCGATGGATCATGCCAAAATTGCGGAGATGGTGAGCACGGGACAATTTTTCCGTGAGCTGCCGCTCGGCGAAGGGAATGTTGATTTCGACAGATACTTTACGGCGTTAAAGGAGATTGGATATAATGGCTATCTGACGATCGAACGCGAAGTTGGAGATCAGCCGGAGACCGATATACGCAAAGCGGTTCAATTTATTAAGAGCTTCCGCTAGCCCCAGTTATTGAATCTAAGATTTAAGCGGGCGCTTGTTGGAAGTACAATGGAAATAACAGATTTATTCACATTTGCTGGATTGGACGTAAAGCGGTTGCTGGAGCGGCTATTGGAATAGGATGGGCTCAACAGCCTGCAAAGTTCGAATAGCCATAAGGGCAGCCGCTTCTATTTATTCTAAAATATAGGAAGTATATTCTATAGCGATATCCGTATTACCTTGTTATTTATGCAACCGCTTTAATGTATGTTCGCTTTAATGACATGAAAAGAAGATTGGTCTGATGCATTATGCCTTTCCACTCTTATTAGTTGTATTTCGTGTTATTATAGTTAACATAATTTAGATAGATAACAGTGAGTAGGTGGGAAGGAGGCTGCTTTTGCTGGTTATGTACCGCAGTCTAGCGCTTGCTTGAAGGAGAAGTTGAATAGGGAGTAATGCCGGATGCATTCCGGAAAAGATGGAGGGGGAGCTATGGAGCGCAAAAGGTTCAACTGTCGTTTGATTGTTCGGATAATAGCGTTGTTAATGGTAGCTGCGACGGTGCCAAGCTGCAGCGAGTGGGAGAAGCTTGGTCAGCCGCTGCCCACATCGCAGAGCCGCGTCGCGATTTCGATGGTCATTAACGATTTGGGCATGACATTCCCGGATGGTTCAGACGAAAACGATAATCCTTATATAAACTATATAAAGGAACGTACAGGACTGGATTTGCGGGTCAATATTCCCCCTCAGGAAGTTTATGAAGAGAAACTAAACGTCATTATGGCTTCCGGAAATCTCCCAGATCTCATTCACACTTTCAACCCGGTTTGGTTTGACGAATATGTCAAAAAAGGGGCTTTTACGCCGCTTGACGACTATATTAACGAATATGGACAAGATCTGAAGAAGTTTATTCCTGAAGAGGCTTGGGATCGAATGCGCTACGACGGAAAAATTTACGGCATTCCAAGTTTAACAGACGTGCAGGGCATCGAGTTGATGTATGTGCGGAAGGATTGGCTCGATAATCTAGGACTGCAGCCGCCTAAGACGCTGGACGAATATTATGAAGTCATGCGCGCCTTTGCTAAGGAAGACCCTGACCGGAACGGGCTCAATGATACGATGGGCCTTATTTTGCTCGAGGACATGGGGCGGACAGCGCCGTTTTTTGGCGCTTTTGGTGTTCAATTGAACTCTTGGGTGGCGCGCGATGGAAAGCTGGTTAATGGCAGTACGCTGCCGGAGACCAAGCAAGCGCTCGCTTTTCTGGCAAAGCTTTACCGGGAAGGGCTGATTGATCCGGAATTCCCGCTTAACCGCAACAATGCCTTTATCGAAAAAATCGAGAACGGAAAGGTCGGCATGTTTTCCGCGACTTGGTACGATACGCGCGGACCCATTGCGGCAAGCAAAAAGAAAGATCCCAAGGCGGAATGGATTCCGCTGGAGTATCCCGTCGGACCGGAGGGGCACAGCGGCGTATATAACAAGGATTTAATCCGCGGTTACAACGTGGTGCCGGTCGGTAAGAAACATCCCGAAGAAGTGGTAAAGCTGCTTAATTTCATCGTGGGAGAGGGCAGGGAGACGTTGAAGCTTGGTTTTGAAGGCAAGATTTGGTCGATGAAAAATGGGAAAATGGTCACCGATTTTGTAGAGCATGACAAGCATTTGTACAGGGGCATCTACCAGTCGCTTGTCGATGTCATTGATCCTGTTATGGCTAAGGCTCGGTTGGATTCGCTCGGCGACTTTCACTTATACGATAATTTGCAAATGATTGAACAAAATTTAATAAAAAACGAATTTTTCGGAATTCCGACACCGGCGATGAGCAAGTATGCCGGACATTTAGAGGAGCTTGAGAGCATTTTTACACAAATCGTGATGGGCATCGTTTCGCTGGATGAGTTCGACAGCTTTGTGGAGGAGTGGTACCGCGAGGGTGGCGCAGAGGTTACAGCGGAAGTTAATCAATGGTACGAAGCCCGCTTGAGCGCCGGAGGGGGGAGATAAGCATGAGAAATCCCGTCAAATGGTTTCGGGATCGCTTTTCCCGCAAAATCCAGTTTCGGCTAACCTGCTATTTTATGTTGATTTTGCTGCCGCTCGTCTTGGTAAGCCTATTTGCCGTTGATCGCTCCCGCAGTATTCTGCATGACCAAGCGGTGGAGCGGTCCAGTACGGTACTGAATTCAGCTATGGACTATATTGATTTGACTTTGCAAAATGTGGAGGAGATTTCGACGCTGATTGCAACAGACCCTGTGTTTATCAAGCTGCTTGCAGATAACGGAGCGGAATTGTCGCCGCTCTCTATCGTCGATTTTTCGATGCTGCTGAAGCAGCTGTCGAATGTAAACTCTATTAATCATATCGTATCGCAAATATCCTTGTATCATCAGCCCTCCCACATGATGATTTCGACGAATTATGGAGGGAGAAGGCTGAGTAGCCCAGAGCAGCAGCAATGGCTTGAGAATACCGCCATTACTAGCGGGACGGAAATCACTTATCTGCTGGCGGAGGAGCCGATTGCCGGCAACGCGACCTTCGGCAGCTTAATTAATACCGATAGCGTATCGCTGCTGCGAACCATGGATTTGTACAACAACAATCGCAGAGCGGATGTAGTCATTATTACAGTGGACAAAAGCAAGCTGATCAATCTGATGAAGTCGCTGCTCCCATCGCCTTCGGCTACCATTTATTTGCACAGCGATACCGGCAAATTGATTGCCGGGACAGGCAAGCTCGACGGCGCAGAGCATACGCTTGCGGAGGGCGGGGGCATGCCTGGCCTTCCCCGTACGACGGATGCGGAGATGACGGTGTCTATCGATTCGGAGTATTCCAAATGGCGGCTGACGCTGATTCAGCCCAAAAAAGAGCTGTACGCCAAAACAGATCAGCTACGATTGTATACGTTAGCTATTATTTTCGTAAGCGTCCTTCTGGCGCTGGGCATATCCTGGCTTGTTTATATCGGTATCGCTTCTCCGGTAGATAAGCTGTTCAAGGGCATGAAGCGTCTGGGTACGGGAAATATGAATGTGCATCTGGAGAATACACGGCACGACGAGCTGGGTTATTTGACGGAAGCGTTTAATCGGATGGTCGTAGACCAGAAGCGGCTAATTGAAGATCATTACGAGCAGCAGCTGAGGCTGGCCAAGACGGAGCTTCAATTTCTGCAAACCCAGATTAACCCTCATTTTTTGTATAATACGCTGGATTCAATTAACTGGACAGCTAAAAATTACGAGGCGGATGAAATTAGCGAGATGGTGCTGAACTTGTCGCGTTTTTTCCGTCTAAGCCTGAACAAGGGCAAGGATGTATTTACGATTGACGAAAGCTTGTCGCATCTGCATTATTACATTCGCATTCAGCAAATCCGTTACTTGGACAGCTTTGAGGTGGAATACGACATTCAGGAGGATTGCCGCCCCATCCCGATTCTGAAGCTGCTGCTGCAGCCGCTTGTGGAGAATGCTATCCTGCATGGGATGGAAGGGAAAACGGAAGGCGGAAAGCTTGTTATTTCCGGCCGAATAAAAGATGGAGAGGCCGTTCAGGTCACCGTAAGCGATAATGGTTCAGGGATGAGTTCGCAGCGACTAGCCTATATTCAAGAAGAAATGAAGCGGCTGGGACAGCGCGAAGCGAATCTGTTTTCGCTGGAGGACGAGGAGACGGGTGACCTGTTCGGCCTGCGCAATGTAATGACTCGCATTAAGCTTTATTACGGCAAGGAAGCTGAATTGATTGTCGAAAGCGTGCAAGGACATGGAACCTCGGTCACCATTTCGCTGCCGCTGGATCAATGCAAGGAAAGTTTTCGTGCTGTAACTCACCATACTCTGGAAAAAGGGGAGCGATCCGCATGAATTTAATGATCGTTGAGGATGAACTGCGGCTTAGGTTGGGATTGGCTAATAATATTCCATGGGAGGAGCATGGCATTGAGGTCGTCGGACTGGCTGCCAGCGGGGTAGAAGCGCTGGCATTGATCGAGCGGAAGCGACCCGATATCATGCTGATTGATGTCCAGATGCCGGAGATGGATGGGCTGACACTGGTGAGGAAGCTTAGGGAATATCCAGACAACGGTGTACAGCTGAAACTGATTATATTAAGCGGACATGACAACTTTGGCTTCGCTCAGGATGCTATCGCTTTAGGGGTTTCCCAGTATTTGCTGAAGCCCGCGGCTGAAGAGGAAATATTGGGCGCCGTACTGGAAGCGGCAAAGCAGCTGCGAGACGAGATGGAGCAGTGGCGCGAGCAGGCAGAGCTGAAGGTAAAGTGGCGTGAGCATCTTCCCCATTTGCAAAGCAGTTTTATTCGGCAGTGGGCAGCAGGCGACTACGACGATAGCGAGGTGCTGCGAAGAGGTGCGGAATATCAGATTGAGCTTGAGGAGTCCGACCGGATCGCAGTTGCGGTGGTGGATATTGACCCGCTTCCGCAAGGGGATGGCTGCTTTCGCGCGGAGGATGCTCCAATGTGGCGTTTCTCATTGCAATGTCTGGCGAGAGAAATGCTGCCCGCCTCCTGTTGGGTGTGCCCTGATCATCAAGGGTACACGCTCCTTGTTTTTGTGCTGCGGCGCGAGGAGGAGCCAGGAGACAGCGCTTTGCGCGTACAGGCATCGGTCGTTCAATTGCTGTCGCGCACCCGGGAGACGCTTGGTCTGACAGCGAGCGCAGGCATTTGCGCTGCGGCTGGAGGGATTGGCAGCATGAGTGCGCTGTATGCCGAAGCTTGCCGTGCCTTGCAGGAGCGTATTGTATACGGCTGCGACATCGCTATTCCTTACCGCGAGATTGGCCGTAAGGAACAGGGGGTTCAGGTACAGCAAGGATTGGAGAAAGCGCTGGAGATCGCCATGGAAACCGCTGACGAGGCCAAGGCGCTGGAGGCTTTGCAAGGATTGTGGGACAAAAGCCTAGAGTCCGTGGAGACGGCGGAAGAGGTCCATGAGGCCGTCCTTTATTTGAGCAGCCTGTATATCCGTATGATTCAGAAGCAGGGCTGGCGAATTGGCTGCGTCGCAGGAGAGGATATGATTTATTTCGAGAACATCAGGCTGCTGGCGACGAAGGAACAGATTAGGGCCTGGCTAGTCCGCTTGACTGGCCGCATCTGCGATTACCTGCAGCAGCAGCGGAAAACGACGAGCAATGGAGTGGTTCGCTCCATTCTGTCTATCGTCAATCAGGAAATCGATCAGGATATTACGCTGCATACGGTCGCAGATCGCCTTTTTATCAATTCATCTTACTTAAGCCGGCTGTTTAAGCAGGAGACAGGAGTACCTTTTTCGACCTATGTGCTGGAGCGCAAGATGGAACGGGCCAAATCCGTTCTGCAGAATGGGGGCAAGGTGTACGATGCCGCTCGTCTCGTGGGCTACCGGGATGTGAGCTATTTCACCAAGGTGTTCCGTAAATATTGGGGCGTCAACCCAGGTGGAGTTAAAGCGTGACAGCTGCGCCTAATTAGGTGGCGTGCAATAACCAAAAAAATTAAAAGAGGGTGTCTCAAAAGTCATAATTGACTTAGGGACGCCCCTTCTTCATTTTGTAAAACTATATTTCTTTGTTTTGATGCTATTTTGATAAGTCTTCAACACCATTCTCCGCGATCAACGCCCAGCTATCCTGCACAATTGCAGGAACTTCGCCCATTTTAGCTGTGTTGGATACTTATGTTGTATTTATGCAATAGCTTGCAATATGATCTGCCATTTTAGCATTTAAAGAGTGCTTATACTGCAGGAAATACAATATAGCTACACGTAACTATGAGAAAGATGCCGCTATCCTGCGAATATGCAGTATAGAAAATAATGAAGAACAATGTAGAAGTGCATACTTGCCGGATTAGAAAGGGGGATATCCAAAAAGGGTGAATCGGTGTGAGAGAATCCCATAGTGTGCGCAAAAGAACCTTCAAAACCACTACGAAAGTGAATCTGAAGGTTCTTTTTTGCTAGCATATTACGTGAAAAGTGGAGGCTGAATGATTCGGGAATTGCTTTACGGGCAGCCCTTTTTTTATAAAAAAATTTATAGCTCTTACACAATGAAGTCGACTTCTATATCACCCGTAAGGGTTTGCCATCAAAGAACGGCGACAGCCGTTACACCTTGTTTATGAAGAAATCAAACATCAAAGTACCAGAAATAGTAATGGCATTACTCTACCAACCCTGAGCGCTGGATACTACAATTTTAGGTAGAAAGCATCAAATCGAGGGGGAATACGATGAAAAGCGCAACGGCACCACTGGATAAGCCCCAGGCTAAAAACAATTATGTCAAACGGCTTGCTGCCGATGTCAAACGGGATTGGGATTTATATGCACTTCTTGTCCCTGGAATTTTGTTTCTTTTGCTCTTCAAATATGCCCCGATGTATGGCATTACCATCGCCTTTAAGGATTTCAATATCTTTGATGGCTATGACGCTAGCCCGTGGGTGGGATGGAAGCATTTTGCCAAACTGTTCAACTCTCCTGATTTTCTGCATGTTTTTCAAAACACCGTTATTATCAGTTTTCTGAAGATCGGTATCTTGTTCCCGCTGCCGATTCTCATTGCCCTGCTGTTGAATGAGATCAGGCGGATGTTGTTCAAGCGCGCGATTCAGACCGTTATCTATTTGCCACATTTTCTGTCCTGGGTTATCGTAAGCGGTCTATTTATCGACATGCTTTCCAGCAACGGCGGTTTGGTCAACAAGGCAATGGGTATGATCGGCATGGAGCCGATCTCGTTTTTCCTGGACAACAGCGTGTTCCGAGGTGTTCTGATTACCTCAGCGGGCTGGAAGGAGACGGGGTGGAGTACCATCGTGTATCTTGCGGCCTTCGCCACGATTGATCCTGGCTTGTACGAAGCAGCCAAGATTGACGGAGCGGGGCGGATGAAGCAGCTGTGGCACATTACGCTGCCTGGCATCGCACCCATTATACTGCTGATGTTTATTCTAAGGCTCGGCAGCATTCTGGAGGCTGGCACAGAGCAAATTCTCGTCATGTACAATCCCACAGTATACAAGGTATCAGATGTCATCGGCACCTATGTGTACCGAATGGGCCTCGGCAATCAGGACTACAGCTTTACGACCGCTGTTGGCGTATTTGAATCCGTTATTGCCTTCACGCTCGTCTTGGCGGGCAACGCGCTTAGCCGCAAATACCTGCAACGCGGGATTTGGTAACTGAAAGGGGAGATTGCTGTGACCGTGAAAACATCGTTTTCAGAGAAGCTGTTCAATTTCTGCAACTATTTATTTTTCATACTGGTAGGTCTGACGACGCTGCTGCCCTTCGTTAACTTGATCGCCAAATCGTTCAGCAGCGAAGCGGCGGTCATCTCCGGCAAGGTCAATTTGCTGCCCATTGGCTTTCAGACCGGAACGTACATGTATGTGCTCAAGGATTCCATGTTCCTTAACTCTTTAAAAAATTCGATTCTTTTGGCCATTGTGGGGACGGCGTTAGGATTGTTCCTCACGACCATTACGGCGTATCCATTATCTCGCGTTCAGCTTCGAGGCAGAAAATGGTTTCTGCTGATGTTTATTTTCACAATGCTGTTCAGCGGCGGCCTGATTCCTACCTACCTGCTCATGCATAATCTTGGACTGGTAAATCAGTTTCCTATTCTATTCCTGCCGGCGGCCATCAACGTGTTCAACATGCTGATTATCAAAAATTACTTTGAAGGGCTGCCGGACGGGCTGGAGGAGTCCGCCAAGCTGGACGGAGCAAGCAACATCCGAATTTTATTCTCCATTGTTTTGCCGCTGTCGCTTCCTGTGCTGGCAACCATTGCGCTATTTTTCGCGGTGGCGTTCTGGAACGACTATTTTACATCAATGATCTACATTACCAATCAGGATTTCAAACCGCTGCAGCTGTATCTGAAGGAACTGTTGGTATCCTCCAGCAGCGAGTTTTTGAAGGATAACGTGGACGCGGCGCTGAACACAACGCCCCAGTCCATTCAGGCAGCTTCAATATTGCTAGCTACGCTGCCGATCCTGATGGTTTATCCGTTCTTGCAAAAATATTTTGTCAAAGGTGTGCTGGTAGGTTCGGTTAAGGGTTAAACCTATCGGCATGAAAGGCGGTGATGCTGTCAGCTTGTCAAGATAGCGGGCAATGGAAGGGTAATGCAGTTTGACTTTAAAACACATATTCGGGAGGGTACTCTATGAAAAAAGGTTCTTGGTTGGCCATAGTCCTTGTATTTGCTCTTGCTCTTGCCGCATGCGGCAACAATTCCACTCCAGCTCCGGGCAGCGGCTCAGGGGGAGATGGCGAAGGCAATCCCAAACTTACGATGCTGATGCAGTACAGCCTGTTCGATCCGAACGCAGACCCGGTTGCTAAAAACATAGAAGATGCGACCGGCTACAAGGTTACCTATGAAATGCTTCCGGCGGAAAGTGCCGACGAGAAGCTGAACTTGATGGTTGCGAACAAGCAAAACTTCGATATCATGAAGCTGGGTTCTGCCCAGTTCTACAAGCTGGCAACAGCGGGCGCGCTGGAGCCGCTGAATGATCTGATCGAAAGCCATGGCCCTAACATCAAAGCGGCGATTAAGGAAGATTCATGGGAAAGCGTTACGATTGACGGCAAAATCTATGCTATACCGGAGACTGGCTCTGGCATTAGCGTAGGCGAGGAGCTCGTTGTCCGTCAGGATTGGATGGAAGAACTGAGCTTGAAAAACCCGACAACACCGGATGAGTTGTATGAGGTGTTGAAAGCGATCAAGAAAGCCAAAAACATTGTTCCGTTAACGGGCTCAAAGGATTCTATCTATGGAGATATTGCAGCAGCATTCGGCGTGCTGAACGACTGGAACGATGTGGATGGCAAGCTGCTGCATAAAGCAGAGCTTCCGCAGATGAAGGAATTTTTGGCTTATATGAACAAGCTGTACAGCGAAGGGCTGCTGGATTCGGAAATGCCGATCAATACGAGTGCGAAAGCGATTGAGAAGTTTTCCAGCGGCAATGCCGCAATGATCAAGCTGGCTTGGTGGAGTGCTTCTAGCGCAGAAGCTGCCCTTGTCAAAAACTTCCCTGAAGCCAAAATCGGCATTATTCCATACTTAGTTGGCAAGGATGGCAAATCATCGATTGGCGTTAACCTGGCAACTACTTGGTTTATTGCGATACCGAAGATATCCAAGCAAAAGGAGCATGCGATCAAGCTGCTCGATACCAAGCTGAAGAAGGATATCTTCATAAAGCTCGCCATTGGCGAGGAAGGCGTTCATCACGAAGTGAAGGATGGAAAATATTATCCCATTCTGCCTAAATTCAATGATGACTTAACCAATGCAAGCTCCTACATGACCGGGGTTAATGAATATGATTATCCGGCTTACTGGCAGGCACGCGTTCGGAAGGACCCTGTGCTGCAAAGCTACTATGAGGCGTTTCAGGAAAACGCGGCGAAAGGCAATATTGTCGTTGATCCGATGTCGATTGCGCCGCCAATCGATGCGGTATCCAAAAACAAGCAAAAGCTGACGAAGCTGCTGGACGACACGGTGCTAATGTATATCGCAGGTGCGCAATCTAGAGACAACTACGATACCTTCCTTTCGCAATGGATGGCCGAAGGCGGCGCAGAATCCGTCAAGGAAGCGAACGAGTGGTATCAAACCATTTCAAAATAATGGCTTGCCTATAGACGTAGGCTTGATGGCAAAGGGGCAGCTGCGAATCGCAGGTGCCTCTTTGTCGCCCAGGCGAAATGCCTAGCATAATTGACTGAGGGGGAACAGAAATGAATGAACCATTTAAGCCGCATAAAGGCAGTGAGGTTGATATGCTTGCTATCCATGCCCAAGTGGAAGCTGCGCCAGAGGATATTACGATTACATTAGAAGGGCAGCGGCACGCTATAACGGCTGTCAACACCATTCCGGTGGCCGAAGAGTGGCTTGTCTTGTTTACAAGCGCATGGGGGGAATCGGTCACTGTTCCTGAGAATGGCGTTGCGGTGCAGGTGGGAGCAGGCGGCTTGGTTTTACGCGTCGTTAATGAAGCGCCTGTCGGCTTTGCCCCGGCCTGGTCGGGCCCAACGATACTAGACATCCCTGAGGATGGTTACGTGCTTCTTGCCCTTGATCCTTTGTATGCTCCGGAAAGCAGCCGCTTCTTTTTGTCTACCTGCTTTAGAAAAGGAGACCGTATCAAGCTGCGCAAGGATGGTGCGGTGACTGATCATCACGGGCTGGCAGGCGCTGCTGATCATGAATTCAGCCTTTATTTGAACCATCCATCCGTTTATACGGAAACGCAGACTGTTACTACAGTTAGCGGTAATGTGAGCGGCGGAAATGCAGGCGAGTTTCCGGCGCTAATGGTTAATGGTGAAGCTGCTGTGGTAGACGAGCAGGGTGCTTTTGCCCATAAACTGAAACTGGCGCTTGGCGTCAACTTTGTTGATGTGGAGATCAAAGCGGGGAACGAAACCCCAGTTGCTCGAAGCTTAGCTATTTTTTCTAAGAGCCGTGCTGAGAGGAAGCAGAGGACGATCCTTTGGATAGATCAGAGAGCCAACAGTGGGAAGCTGCAGTCTGCGGACGCTGTAAGAAAACTGCTGCAGCGAGCAAAACATGCAGGCGTTACGGATATTGCGCTTGACGTTAAAGGGGTGGAGGGGTACGTTTCTTACTTCAAAAATCCGCTGACGAGGCGTCCCCACATGAGTGAATTGGTAAACGCTAAGCAGAGTACTCCTTATCCAAAGCTGGATTTGCTGCAGATTTTTATAGAAGAGGGGCATCAGCTTGGTCTAGCTATTCATGCATCCATGAATGTATTTGCAGAAGGCTCCATTGTACGTGGTCAATATGCGATTTTAAATGAGCATCCTGAATGGGAGGAAATGGTTTACAAGCATCAAGATGAAGGCGTGATCAAGCGGCAGCGAGACAGCTCGGCTCCGGGCTTGGTTGCATTTGCCAACCCGCTTCATGAGAAGGTGCGCGAGCATCAATTGGCTGCTTTCCGGGAAGTGATGGCCGGCTATCAGGTGGACGGCATTATTTTGGACCGGGGCAGATACGACAATGAAACGGCGGATTTCAGTCCTTTGGCATGCAGCCGCTTTGAGGCATATTTGGCGGAAAGGGGCAAGCGGCTTCATCGTTGGCCAGAGGACATATTCGATTATCAAGGCAATACGAGAATAGATGGTCCGTTGATTTTGGACTGGTGGGCTTTCCGTGCAGGCGTCATTACCTCTTTTGTTGCGGAGGTCAAGGAGATGGTGGACGGTCATAAGCGACAAACGGGAAGCGATGTTTTGTTATCTGCCTACGTGGGGTCTTGGTTTGATACCTATTATGTCAACGGTGCAAACTGGGCCAGCCCGGATTTTCAATATGACAGCCGCCTTCAATTTCAGGAGGGCTCCGTCTATACCAAGGACTACCGAGGCACTGGATATGTCAGGCACTTGGATTTCCTCATGATTGGTACGTATCAGGATACGCTGGCCGAGGTGGAGAAATATATGGCGCTTGGCAACATTGCCACAGGTGGAGAAGTTCCGGTATATGCGGGCATTTCCCTTAATCAGATGAATAGCGCCGAGCGGCAGGGTGAGGTATTTCGTTCGGCTTTCCGGTACACAGACGGGCTAATGCTGTTTGACGCCTCGCATACCGATTGGGATATGCTTAATCAGTCTTTAAAAGTTATGGAGGCGCGCAGGTAGCTTCTTCAGAAGCCTACCAACATATGGTATAATGACTAGCATAATGCGAAGGAGGAACCATATGAATCTAGCGAATAAAATAACGATTGCTCGTATTTTATTAATACCTGTGTTTATTTTATTTTTTCCGATATACCCCGAGTGGTTAATCAGCAAATCAGAATTTTTTCTACATATAGATACCTATGGCATTTATTATGCCGCAGCATTATTTATACTCGCTTCAGCGACGGATAAATTAGATGGACATATCGCAAGAAAATATAATCAGATTACGAATCTTGGCAAGCTGCTCGATCCGCTGGCAGACAAGCTGCTAATATCCGCCGCGTTAATATTAATGGTAGGCGAGCAGATGATTTACAGCTGGATCGCAGTTGTGATTATCGGAAGAGAGATTATTATAACGGGCATTCGAATTGTTGCCTCATCTCAAAAAATCGCCTTGCAAGCCGACCAATTCGGCAAAATTAAGATGGTCTTTCAAGTTGTTGCGATTTCAGCGGTGTTGTTAAACCATCGTCCGCTCAGCTTTTTGACAGCGATTCCTGTTGATCAAATTTTGATGTATGTTGCCTTAGCGTTGACCATCCTATCCGGAGCTAACTACATCAAAAACAACTATCGCTTGCTGCAGTAGAAATAAAAGTAGAGTAGAACGATTAAACCTATCCCATTTAAAATACAGCGGCAGCGATGGACGAGATGAAACAGTCCAAGACTGCCGCTGTTTTATGAAATGGTCGTTTTCCTTCTAAGCATTCCTATTCATTTGTGACTCAGGCTTGATGCTAACGGACATAGAATCCGCTATTCTTCATAATTTGGGCTTAATTTGCATCTAACGGACATAGATTTCGCTATTTAGTCGAAATCAAGTTAAATCATAACGCTTGGAGCCTAATAGCGTACCCTATGTCCGTTACTTCTGAAAAAAGAGGAAATCAAAGCAAATAAGGTATCTGATGTCCTTTATTTCTATCATCGCCGATTTCGTTATCTTGCGATTATATTCGGTAATTAAAACATACAAAGCCCGATGAGGTATAGTAAGAATATACAGCTATTTATTTCGATTTACAGGGGGCGAGCCGTCTGCAAACGATACAAACAAAGCTTTTTGACTATGGGCAAGCAGAGATCGATTATTTGAAAAGCGTAGATGAAGCGCTTGGTGCTGTCATGTCTCGGCTCGGAAAAGTCGAACGCATCATCATGCCGGACTTATTCACTTCACTCGTTTATGCGATTGTAGGCCAGCTGATTTCAGCTAAAGCAGTGCACACCATATGGGAGCGAATGCAGGTGCGGCTTGGTAAAATATCCCCTTCGAACATAGCTAATCAAACGGCAGATCAGATTCAAAGCTGCGGGATAACGATGAAGAAGGCCGTTTGCATAAAAAGCATTGCGGAGTCGATTATGCAAGGTGAAATCCGGCTGGAAGAGCTGAACCGCTTATCGGATGCAGAGGTAATCAAGCAGCTGATGTCCTTAAAGGGAGTTGGCAAGTGGACGGCTGAAATGCTGCTCATTCATGCGATGGAGCGCCCAGATGTCGTGAGCTGGGGAGATATTGCCATTCGCCGCGGGATGATGAAGCTGTATGGTCTTCAAGATTTAACCAAAGAACAGTTCGATACCTACCGGCTAAGGTATTCGCCCTATGGTTCAGTGGCTTCGATTTATTTGTGGACCTTGTCAATGGAGTAAGCTAAAAGGAGCAACAACATGGAGAAAACAATAAAAGAACAGCTCATAGCATTGAAGGAAGACGATTTTCAGAAATTTACGGCTGCGCTTATTCCTACAATTAATAATGTATTAGGCGTTCGGCTGCCGAAGCTGCGCCAGCTGGCCAAGTCGATAGCAAGTGATGACTGGCGTACCTATTTAAAGGATGCAGATAGCGAGTACTTTGAGGAAGTGATGCTGCAGGGGATGGTCATTGGTTATGCTCAAGCGGATATCACAGAACGTTTAAACATTGTCGCTGAATTTGTTCCGAAGATAGACAATTGGTCAGTCTGTGACAGCTTTTGCAATGGGCTGAAATTTACAACGGACAATAAGTTAGCGGTATGGGATTTCATACAGCCGTATTTGGTATCTGACAAAGAGTATGAGATACGCTTTGGCGTCGTTATGCTGCTTGGGTATTATATTGAAGAAACTTATATCGAGCGCCTCTTGCAGCTGCTTGATCAGACGAAACGAGAGACGTATTACGTCAAGATGGCGGTAGCTTGGGCATTGTCAATTTGTTATATTAAGCAGCCAGAGGCTACTATGAATTATTTGAAAAGCGGTGCTAATTCTTTAGATGATTTCACCTATAACAAAGCTCTGCAAAAAATAATAGAATCATACCGCGTCGATCAAGAAACCAAAATCTTAATACGCGGTATGAAACGAAAAAAAAGCTAAGGCTCAAAGCCTTCCTGGCTTACATAAATGCGATCCTCCGAAAAAACCTGCTTGAACCGCTCGTAAACGACGCGATAAGCAGCCGGATGATACCATTCCTCAAGACCTAGCTGCTCATACAAAGCATTGATGCCTAGTTGTCGCGTTCGTTTTCCACTGCTTCCGTCACCCATAAAATAATCGTCTATGCAGATGCGTTCAACGAGCGGGCGCAGTATTTCGGCGAATTGCTCACTGCTTGGCAGCATGGGGGCAATCGTCGCTTGAGTGGGAACGCCCGCATCAGCTAGCAGTTGAAGCGTCTTTAGCCTAGCCTTAATCGGTGGGGCATTCGGTGAAAAATGTTTTCGAATGTCCTCGCGATCTGTTTCGACTGTCATACTGACGCGAACCTTCTCTCCAAGTCGCAAGAGCAGATCAATATCCCGCTGAACAAGCGGGCTTCGCGTTTGCACAAACAAAAAATCAGGCGGGTCATCAACCATCACCTCGAGCAAGGAGCGAGTAATTTGTTCCTTATATTCAATTGGCTGATAGGGATCAGTGCTGGATGACATAAAAATAGTAACCGGACCTTTAGACTTTTCTCTTAAAAATTGTTTGCGAAAAACTTCAGCAGCATTTTTCTTAATATCGACCCATGTTCCCCATTCGGCGCCTCGAAATAAAGAAACAGGCATTTTCCGCACATAGCAGTAGGAACAGCCAAACGTACACCCTGTATAAGGATTTAAAGAATGGCTGTAGCCGGTAAGAAAGCCGGTTCCTTTATTCAATAAGGTTTTGGGCTGTGTATATAAATATTCGATCGGCATATTAGTGTTTTTCCAGCTGTAGCAGCTTTGTTTTCATTTCTATGCCGCCGCGGTAGCCTGTCAGCGATCCGTTCTTTCCAATGACGCGATGGCAGGGAATTGTAATTAAGATCGGATTAGCGCCAATCGCCGTGCCCACAGCGCGAACAGCTGCGGGCCGCTGGATTTGATGGGCAATATCGGAATAAGACTTCGTTTCCCCATAAGGAATATCGCAAAGTGCTTTCCATACTTCCTGTTGGAAGGCTGTTCCTTGATAGTGGAAGGAGATGCTGAATTGCTTGCGGGAACCTTGAAGGTATTCAGCTATTTCAATTGTATAAGGCTGGAGCAACTCAACATTCTCTAGTAAAGGGCTGCCTGGATAGCGGGTATTTGCCCATTGGACCAGCTCGTCTATCGGTTCATTCTGAGAGCCGATAAAACAGAGTCCTTCCGTTGTGGCTGCAACGTATAGGCTCCAAGTTTCGTACGTGAGCAATGTCCAATAAATGGGCGGTTTACTGTGTTTGGTCATTCGAATCAGCCTCCTGTTTGTGCAATTGCCGATAGGCTGCGGGTGTGCAGCCCGTCTTCTTCTTAAACAACGTTACAAAATACGGCGTGTTGTGCATGCCGACGCTTGAACCGATCTCTGAAATGGACAAATCGGATGATGTCAGCTGCTCCTTCGCTTTATCGACTCGTAATTGCTGTATATATTCAACGGGTGTCATGTGTTTGATTTTTTTGAAGGTCCGATGCAGGTGATAGGGGCTGCCGTGACATTGATCGGCAACGACTTGTAAAGTTAAGTTGTTCATATAGTTTCTGTCGATATATTCGGCAGCTAAATGAATCCATTCATCATCAGGCAGGCGCATCCCGGTAGGCTTGCATCGTTTGCATGGGCGAAAGCGGGCAGATAAAGCTTGCTCGGCCGTAGAGTAGATAGCAATATTTTCTTTGTTGGGCGGTTTGGATTTGCAGGATGGCCTGCAAAATATTCCTGTCGTTTTCACCGCGTAAAAGAAGATCCCGTCATAAGCAGCATTGTTGCTTAAGATGGCATGCCACCGTTCCTCGGTCAATGTTTCTGAGTGTTGTTTCACCATTTTGCTCACCTCCATCATTAGTATAACCTCGAAAGTGAACGTATGTACGTATTTTAGAATGTAAAAGCAAGATAACGAAAGCGGGATGATTAGAGGGTAGACTTTGATCCTGACGCGCAATCGCGTAAAATAGAAGGATCAATGCTGCTAATGGAGGAGAGCTTATGGAAGCTAAAGTAATAACATTACCTTTATTACATGTTGTAGGCTATCGTATTGAAGCTAACATAACAGAGTTTGAGTCTGGTCTTGGCAAGAATACTTATCGATTACTCGTTGAAAGAAAAGCGGAAATTATGAATAGAAAAAATGAAAATGTGATTTTAATGCAAATCTACCCCATGAATGATGATTTTGACCCACATGTCGATCGGTTTACGAATCTGGTCTGTTACGAGGTAAGTGAACAAGCTGATGTTCCAGTAGATATGACTAGTCATACCGTGACTGAAAGTAAGTATGTTACATACAAGCACAAAGGACTTGAATCCGAGCTAAGTCGTTCGTACGGCTATGTCTATGGCGATTGGATGAGTGAAACGGGAAATGAACCCAAAAACTACGATTTTGAAATTTGGGATGAACGATATCAACCCGAAAGTCCCGATAATGAAATTGATTTGTATATTGCATTGAAGTAATGAGAGGTTATAAAAAATATAGCTTTAAAAGGAGCACAATATCATGTCATTGCCACTTTCGAAACAGCTTAATCGGGATTTTATTCTTAGCCAGCTCGAAGCTTTACTAAACATTCCAAGCCCTAGCGGGTACTGTATGGACATTGTAAAGCATTTAGGAGAGGAAGCAGAGAAGCTTGGCTATTCGCTCGAAATAACGCCAAAGGGCAACGGAATGATAACCATTCCAGGCGTCAATTCAGAGAAAGTGATCGGCATAACCGCGCATTTGGATACGCTTGGAGCGATGGTTCGTTCGATCAAGTCTGATGGGAAGCTTCGCTTCACGTCGATCGGGGGCTACAATATGCAAACGGTCGAAGGGGAGTATTGCGTTATTCACACGCGTGACGGCCGGAAATATGAGGGAACGGTGTTGTCTACGAAAGCCTCTGTGCATGTATACTCCGATTCGCGGGAGTGGAAGCGCGAAGAAGCGAATATGGAAATTCGCATAGATGAGCTGGTGAAAACCAAAGCAGATACAGAGGGGCTGGGCATTTCCGTAGGCGATATCATTTCGTGGGAGCCGCGAGTGCGCATCTTTCCGAATGGCTGGGTGAAGTCACGGCATTTGGACGATAAAGCAAGCGTAGCAGCACTGCTTGGATTAATGGAATGGTTCAAGCGTGAAGGGAACACACCTGCATATACACTCAAGCTGATCTTCTCGACCTACGAAGAGGTGGGACACGGAAGTTCTTATATTCCTGAGGATATAACGGAGATGATTGCGGTGGATATGGGAGCGCTGGGAGATGATCTTTCTGCGACAGAGCAGGATATATCCATTTGCGCCAAGGATTCGACTGGACCATACGATTATAATATGACGACTAAGTTAATTGAATTAGCGAAGCGTGAGAACCTAGCTTATGCAGTAGATATTTACCCGCACTACGGCTCCGATGCATCGGCTGCGCTGCGCGGCGGAAGCAATATTCGTGCGGCATTAATCGGACCGGGCGTTCACGCTTCCCACGGCATGGAACGCACACACGCAGATGCCATCGTAGGCACGTCCGCTTTGCTTCTGGCTTATGTCATGGAGTAAGATTTCTAGTTAATATACAATAGGTAGAAAAAATGCGAAGAAGAGCGGCGATGACATCGATGCTCTTCTTTTTTTTGATGACTAAACTTGTCAGAAAGACAATGAAGTAGGACGTTAGTAGAAGAGCGCCAAGCGTTATTTTGGGACAAAAAGATAGGGAATGCTCTATGATTTCAGTGCTTTAGAAGCTTTATATTTATCCCGAATGATGTTGGTTTATCCTGACAGGGTGCAAAATATAGATTGCTGAAACGTATGATCGATTAGCTGAGAACGATGGAATATCCGCTTTTTAGGCTCCGAATAGTCCCTTTTTCAATTCAAACCCCGCTTTTTTTTGTTTTTTAAGTGTAAATTTGCGGCAGTTAGGGGTTAAAACGTACAGGAAAAAGAGGAATGCGAAATATGTCGAATGGTGTTTTACTGCTGCTTAGGTAGGATGCTGGTCAATAGTCCCTTATTTTTTCGCTAAATTAGTGGAATTTTAATTGGATTCTTCGTTCGTTGGAAAGTGGCAAACAGGAAAAAAACCTTTATTTTACATGGGTTAGAGGGAAAAAGTATGCGGGAAAACATGAGTCCCAAGTGGGACTTTCACCCAAAATTTATTAAGCGCTTTCAATAGTCAGAATTATCAATTTGGCGATAAAAAACATGACATGACATATCCCACTATTCGCATCAATTAGGAGTCCGTACTTATGAAAACCATAATGAAAATGAGCAAGATTGTCTAAGTGTGACCATGTCTTTATTCCCTCAAGAATTATTATCATCTGTGTCATACTAGAGTGCAAAGAGAGACAAGAAGCTTTCCAAAACTCAAAATGTATGAGCGAGCTGATGAATGGAGGTTTCAGAGATGAATGTTTCAAATCAGGAGCAGAAGCAGATGAAGCTGAAGCAGTTTTTGAAAATACTATCCGAGGATCCTTCTCTATTACAGAAAGACGGTCAATCGGAAGCGAGGTCGCTGCCTGAGCTGCTTATGGCAACTGGCTGCCTAATCCATAATGAACCGATTGACATGGCGAAGCTGATATCTCAGCTGCTCGGTAAGATCGGCCTACAAGCCTGCTCTGACGATATGATGGAGCATGTAATGAATGGCGGGACCGTGGATGAGTTCATTAATAACACGAGATGATAACATTTTATGTCTAAGCAGGAATCCATGGATAAACCTATTCCTGTAAACAAACGATGCCCAAAAGTTCGCGTTTCGAATAATGAGAGAATTTTAATATTCATTAAGAACAACTTTCGTGAAGTTCGGCAACGGATGATTTTAAAGCAATGGAGGAAATGATTTGGAATTAAAACAGTATTGGATCATCGTGAAAAGAAGGCTACTGATGATAGCTTTAATTATTTCAGTGAGCTGTCTAACCATCGGCATTTACTCCAGCTACTTTATCAAACCACAGTATGAAGCATCCGCTAAGTTAATCGTTAACCAGTATAAGGACAGCAGCTCGCTCATTCCGAGCATAGATGTTGGATCGATTAACTCCACGATCGGACTTATCAAAACCTATAAAGAGATTTTGCGAACGCCGCGAATGATGAAGCGAGTTGTCAAGCAATACCCGGATCTCGGTGTGACATACGGCGAGCTCATCGGCAAGGTAAGCGTAAGCTCAGTGAATGAAACACAGGTCATGTCCATATCGGTACGTGATGACTCCTATGAGCAAGCAGCAAAAATCGCGAATGCGATCGCCATCGTTTTTCAAAAATCGGTTCCAGAGCTGATGAAGGTAGATAATGTTTCCGTGCTGGACCAAGCTGATCCGCATGAACAACACGGGCCCGTTGCTCCGAATCCTAAGATGAACATTGCGGTCACGTTCATGCTGGCATTGATGGTAGGTGTAGGCATATCCTTCCTGCTGGATTACTTAGATGACACGATTAAGACCGAAGAGGACATCGAGGCACTGCTGGAAGTACCAGTACTAACATCGATTCCGAAGTTCGAAGAGCGGGATGCGACAGAACACAGCAGCAACGCCACGTTAAAGACGAATGCAGGGAGGGAACAAAATGTCTCGTTTGATTCCTAAATGGAACTTGATAACGGAGCTTAATCCCAAATCGCCCATTTCTGAAGGGTACCGGATGCTGCGGACAAACATTGAGTTCTCGACAATTAATCAAAAGCTGCAAATTATTATGGTCACCTCTTCCAAGCCAAGCGAGGGCAAAAGCACGACATGCGCCAATATGGCAGTCGCGTTTGCACAAGCAAACAAAAAGGTGCTTCTGATTGATGCGGATCTCCGCAAGCCTTCGCAGCATCATATCTTTGGGAAGTCCAACCGCAGCGGCTTAACGACGGCTTTATTGAACCAACTGAAGCTTGAGGACATCATTCAGTTTACGAATACGGACAATCTGTCCATTATCCAAGCGGGGCCAACGCCTCCCAATCCTTCCGAGCTGCTCTCGTCGGAGCAAATGGCGGAGCTGCTTAAGACAGCTAGAGAGCGGTACGATGTCGTCATTATCGACACGCCGCCGATCATGTCTGTAACGGATGCTCAAATTGTAGCAACGCAAAGCGATGGGGTCGTTCTTGTGATCGACTCGGGAAAAGTGAAAAAAGATGTTGCCCTTAAAGCAAAAGCGTCACTTGAACATGTGAAAGCAAATCTTATCGGCGTCGTGCTTAATAAGATCAATCGAAATCATTCAGATATCTACTCTTACTACTACGGAGAAAAGACAGAAGCTTAATCGTCTTTGCTCCAGCTCATAGAAGCAAGAAATAGATAGGTAATGTCTCCTGCACCTCTATCACCGGAGGCACTCGGTCATGCTGTGGGTCAGCCGACCTTAGACGTTAATCGTCAAGGGTGTGACGTGAGGAGGGGTTAGATGCCCCTTAACAACCAAAAAAAAATAATAGGATAGGGTGAAATCAAATGAAAAAAGTGAGAAAAGCCATTATCCCCGCCGCAGGACTTGGAACACGGTTTTTACCGGCAACCAAAGCGATGCCAAAAGAAATGCTTCCGATCGTCGATAAACCGACCATTCAATACATTGTAGAGGAAGCCATTGAATCAGGCGTTGAGGATATCATCGTCGTAACGGGTAAAGGAAAGCGGGCGATTGAAGATCACTTCGATATCGCATTTGAGCTTGAGCATATATTAGAAGAAAAAGGCAAGCTGGATATATTGGAAAAGGTAAGAAAATCATCAAATGTGAATCTTCACTACATAAGGCAAAAAGAAGCGAAGGGGCTTGGGCATGCGGTATGGTGCGCTCGCAACTTCATTGGGGACGAGCCGTTTGCAGTGCTTCTTGGGGATGACATTGTAGAAGCAGAAGTCCCTTGCACTAGGCAGCTTATTGAGCAATATGAGAAAACCGGCCGCTCGGTTATTGGCGTACAGACGGTTGGCGTTGATCAGACGCATCGTTACGGTATCGTTGACCCAGGACAGCGGGTAGACAATCTTTATGAGGTCAATCGTTTTGTAGAGAAGCCGCCGCAAGGACAAGCGCCTTCTAATTTAGCCATCATGGGCCGTTATGTGCTCACTCCCGATATATTTGAATATTTAGGACGCCATGAGCGCGGAGCTGGAGGCGAAATTCAGCTTACCGATGCGATTC
Source organism: Paenibacillus sp. 01T47 (assembly GCF_056398245.1). Taxonomy (NCBI): domain Bacteria; kingdom Bacillati; phylum Bacillota; class Bacilli; order Caryophanales; family Paenibacillaceae; genus Paenibacillus; species Paenibacillus sp. 01T47. Next base: position 28,188 of record NZ_JBFTPA010000016.1, on the reverse strand, counting down.
AAAAGCTTAACGTAGAAAAAGGCGTTTACGCCTTTGATTTCCAAGGCATTCGTTATGATGTCGGAGAGAAGCTAGGCTTCATTATGACGACGCTTGACTTTGCCTTAAGAAATAATGAAATTAAGTATCAGTTGATGACTGAGCTTGAGGAATTAATGGAACGGGAGCTTAGCAAACAGTTATTAGCTGGAAGGAGTGATAGAAGATGACACCTCCACAATATCAGGATGAAGCGGTAATCGGCGTTTCTGATTACTATTCGAATAGGCGCAGCGCTCAGCAAACGGTAAGCATGTATTCGATTATCAAACGCACGATTGACATTGTTGGTTCGCTAGTCGGTTTAATCCTGTTAAGCCCGCTGTTTATCATCATCGCTATCCTTATTAAGTGGGAGGACCCTAAAGGTTCTGTCTTCTTCTATCAAACAAGGATCGGCAAGGATGAGAAGCCGTTTCGCATGTACAAATTTCGCTCGATGCTGACGGGTGCCGAGGACAAGCTGAAGGATCTGCTGGATAAGAACGAAATTAGCGGTGCAATGTTCAAGATGAAGGATGATCCGCGCATTACAAAGATCGGCAAGATCATTCGCAAAACGAGCATCGATGAGCTGCCTCAGCTGCTGAACGTGCTGAGGGGCGAAATGTCCTTGGTTGGTCCAAGGCCGCCTCTTACAAGGGAGGTAGCGGAATATACGGAGTACGACAAGCAGCGCTTGTCCGTAACGCCAGGCTGCACGGGACTTTGGCAGGTAAGCGGCAGAAACAATCTATGCTTTAAGCAAATGGTTGAGCTTGACCTAACTTATATTCAGAAGCGATGCATTTGGTTCGATTTCAAAATTATGCTGAGAACGGTGAAAACGTTAGTCGGCTCTCAGGATGCTTTTTAGAGTGTGAAAGCTTACGAAGATAGTTTTGCTACGCAAAACTAAGCTAATGCTTACGAAGTCAGTTTTGCTACGCAAAACTTAAGGAGTTGATAAAAATGGCAAGAATCCTGCATATTTCGGAGTTTACGAAGGGCGGTATCGAGACGCACTTGAACGAGGTGCTGAGCTACCAAGCGAGCAGACATGATATTTTTCTTATGGCTTCTGAGCAGAATTCGAGCCCTGAGTCGCTTCAAATTAGCCAAGATCGATTGTGCTTGTACCCTTACAAGAGGAAGCCGGCTTATTTTGTGAAAGCCATGAAAGCTATTCATCGTAAGGTAAAGGACTTCAAGCCTGATATTGTACATGTACACGGAACGTTCGCAGGTGTTTTCCTGCGGACGTTGTTTTTTTTCAAGAGCAAGCGCCCGATCGTCATCTATAATGCGCATGGCTGGGCTTTTCTGATGGATATAAAGCCGTGGAAGCAGCGGATATTCGCCTTAGTAGAGAAGACGCTCGCACTCCGGACTGATTTCATTATCAATATTTCGAGGCATGAATATGAGAAGGCCATGCATTATGGACTGCCAGCAGCCAAGTCGGGAGTCGTCTATAACGGCGTTTCGGATACGTTGGAAGTAAGCACGCCGCCTTTCGAGACTGATCCTGACATGATTCATCTACTTTATGTAGGACGCTTCGATCGGCAGAAGGGGTTTGATCTGCTGCTTGAGGTGTTCAACAAGCATCAGTTTACAAACGTTCGCTTATATTTGGTTGGCGATACTGTGCTGAAGGAAGTTGAATACAAGTTTCCTGAGAACACAATTAAGATCGGCTGGGTGGACAATTCTCAGATCGATCGTTATATGCAATCCTGTGATGCGGTCATTATTCCATCTCGCTGGGAAGGCTTTGGCATCGTCGCCATTGAAGCGCTGCGGAATAAGAAACCGGTTATTGCGAGCAATCGAGGTGCGCTGCCGGAAATTATTAGCGATGGCGTTAATGGGTATGTATTCGACTTCGATAATAAGCAGCAGCTGGCAGACATCATTCATGAGCTGGACAAGCCGAAGCTGAGAGCGCTTGGCTTAGCGGGATGGGACATTTTCCAAGAGAAATTCCATTCGGATAAAATGAACAACCAAATCGAGCGGCTTTACGAGGAAGCCTTGCAGAAATCAAGCAAACCGTTATCCTCCGCCGTCAAAAAATACGTCTAGATTTACGGGGATGGAGAGAAGATGAGCCAAATCTTGCAAAGCAATCTAGTGATTAAAGCTAAATTAGCCAAAAAAGAAGAGAAGCAGCAAATCTTTTTGGCGATTTATTTATGCTTCTTGCTGGTGCTGACCGTCTACCAGGATTTCCCGTTAGTCAATATAATCGGCGAGATTGGCAGGTCACCCATTATTTTGCTGGTTCCGCTGTTTGTGTTATGCGAAATTGGGCTGCTGGCGAAGCATAAGCGGGTGATGCATGGCAGCATGCTGCAGAAGTATATATTCGGATTTATTTTATATTTGTGCTTTATCAGCATTGCCTATTTGCTAATTCAATTCATTCAAGGCAGCTACAGCTTCGGATCAGAGAGTCTGCTTGGCAAAGCGATAAAGGTACTTATTTATTTTGTGCTCATCCTGCTTTATATCAGGCATATGCAGCTCGTTTTTTCCAAAATTACAAGCTTTAAGACGCTGTATGGTTGCTTCCTTGCAATCGTTACGCTGCTGACGGTCATTATGATCTTGGAGCTTATGAGTATGCCGAACGCCTTCACGTATTTGCATGCAGGGAGCAGCCCTTATTGGAGGGTTCGGATGTTGACCTCAGAGAGCAGCACGACGGGCTCCATCGTGGTCGTATATGCATCCATTTTGGTATATCTGACAAAGTATTTGAACAGCTTCGGCAAGACGCTAACGATCGTTTATGCTTCAGGTTTTTTTCTGTTTTACTTATTTATTACAGGCTCCAAAGGGTTTATGATTATCAGCTTGTTCACGCTAGTCGTGACGATGATTAAGTTTTTGGATTTTCGAAAAAAGAAAAATTTTGTTTTGCTCATCTCAGTCGTTCTGGCCATGTATATGTTCATCACTAATTTTTCTGCGGGGCTGGTCAGCTCGTTCAGTAATGACATCGAAAACTACACATCTTCCTACACGCGTATGGGAACGATCATCATCGCGCTGATTACGGTGTTTCACAATCCGCTCGGGGTTGGCACAGGAGCATATCTCATGTATTTCGATAAGTATGTGAATGATTCGATCAGCATGATGTCCCATTTCTATTACAATACATTTGGCATCAGCCAAATTAATGCGGGGGAGCTGTTGCAATATTCGGGCTCGGACAAAAACTTAGGCGTCAAATCGGGCTTTTTCCAATGGATTATGTTTGGCGGGCTCTTCGCAGTTGTGTTCTTTTATCTGCTTGCCAAAAACCTGATCGTCAAAGTGAAATCCAGCTCTATATTATTTCTTGCTTTAGTTTTTATCTTATTTTCAATGCTTCTTGTTTCCTTGGAGATTAAATATGAGATATGGCTGCTATTTGCTTTTATTAGCCTTTATTTAGGCAAAAACGATATAGATCAACCAAAAAGGTCGGGGGTATCCAAATGAAGATGCTTGTGGTGTGCAGTGATTTTCCCTATCCCGCCGATCATGGCGGAAGGGTAGACACATGGGGGAGAATCAAGGTGCTCGCGGAGCTTGGCTGGAAGATCCACTTGCTCGTTTGCGGCAAGCAGATGCCATCTAAGGAAGATATGGACACAGTATATAATTACGTGGAAGAGATCACGTTATGTGATCGAAGAAGCAAGCTGGCTGATCTGCTGCATGTTATTCCGATGCAGGTGCAGTCGCGCAGTGAATTAAGTAATGTAGAGCTGGCAGGAGATTATGATTATGTACTGCTTGAAGGCGACTACGTGTATCCGGTATTGCAAAATCCAAAGATCAAGCATGATACGGTTATCCTGCGGGTGCATAACGATGAAGCGGTCTATTTCAAGGCGCTAGCCAATAGCACCAAAAACGTCGTTCACAAAATGTATTACCACATGGAGAGCCGCAAATTCACGATTTTGCAAAAAAAAATGCTGGAGAAGGTGGATAAATACTTGTTTATATCGAGCAAGGAATTTGAAAGCTTCCGCAAACAGCATCCTGCTGCAAAAAGCTTGTTCCTTCCGCCTCCGGTTACGAAGGTCAACTTCGAAGCTAGTGATTTTCGCAGCAAGCATGTCGTGTTCATTGGTTCCCTATTTATGCCGAACAACCGAGAAGCAATTCAGTGGTATCTGGAGCATATCCACCCGCTGATGCTGAAGGAGCCGGACTATAAGTTCATCATAGCAGGGAACAGCAGAAAACAGAGCCTCAGCTGGCTCGAGAGCTACAACCTAAAGAATGTCATTGTACATGATACGCCAAAGAGTTTGGATGAAATATACCGAAGCGGCTATTTATTCGTTAACCCGATGCAGAACGGAGCGGGCGTCAAGCTGAAGACGATTGAAGCGATTCAGAACGGCTTGCCGGTTATTTCCACCTCCATCGGCTACGAGGGAACAGGACTTGTAGATAACGAGCATATCATGGTCGCTGATCGGCCGGAGCAATTTTATGGGAAAATCAAGCAGCTATTCGATGATCCTCAAAGGGCAAAATCATTGCTGGAGTCATCGCAAAGCTTCTTGCGCACCCATTACAATCACAAAGAAGTATTGAAAACATATATGCAATCCTTGAACGTCAGTTATCCAGTAAAGCAGGTGCTCTAATATGAGTCGAAGTAAAACGAATGTGTTGTTTGTTACCCACGCGGATAAGAAGGGCGGCGCTGAGCAAAGCCTGATCCATCTCATCAATTATTTGGACACGTCAAAATATCGGATTTTCTTGTTAAGTCCTCGCGATGCGACGTATCTAAATGAAATAAGATCGGATTATGTTCATTTTCCGCTGCAGCTGGGCAGCATTAAGAAAAAACTAGGCTTAGGTTATATCGAAACGGTGCTTAAGATTCAGTCCTTTGTTCGTAAAAATCGCATCGACATCGTTCATGCCAACGGCTGGCGCGCACCTTGGTACACAGCTCCGCTAAAGTTTATGACGAAGTCAAAGCTGATCTGGCATCATCGCGACTATACCCATTTGCGTATGTTCAACCAAGTGCTGCCTAAATTTTTTGATCAGGTAATATGCATTTCGCATTTTGTAGCCAATTCGATTCAGGGCAGCAACAAGACGATCATTTATAACGGTGTTGATCCAGAGCTTGCTTTGACGAGAAAAAGCAGAGCCTTTATGGAGGATGATACACTCGTCATCGGCACGTTCGGCCGGATTGTGGAATGGAAAAGATACCATCTCATGATCGAGGCAGTGAAGAAACTGAGCGATAGCAATCGGAACAATTGGAAGCTGCTCATCGTGGGCGATGCATCCGTTGACGGGTCGGATGACTATTACAATGACATGATCCAAAAGGTGCTGTCCTACGGCTTGGAGCATCATGTGGTCTTCTATGGCTACAGCAAAAAACCGCTAGATGTGATGAAGGAATGTGATTTAACGATAAACTTCTCCCTTAACGAGCCGTTTGGCAGAGTCATTATTGAATCGATGCTCGTTGAAACGCCAGTTATCGTTGCAGATTCGGGCGGAGCGCCAGAAATTATCCATCATACGAGAGGCGGCTTCATCGTGAAGGACGGCGATGTGGAAGAGCTGTATCAGACGATGAGAAGCGTTTACGATGGGGAAGTTGATTATGAGGAACTATCAAGCCAAGGTTATGCAAGCGTAATGAGCGACTTTAATATGAGCTCCATTGCGAAGAAGGTGGAGTCGACATATCGTGAGCTGCTTGCGCCAAACTTAAAATCGGAAGCGGCAGGCGGGATGGTCAGATGAGCACCGTATATAATCGATTAAGCTTCGGCAAGCTCCTGGCTGTATTGAAGGGGGCTGCCATACTGCCAATCAAGGCGAGTTCAGCTGGCAAGCTTGGCCGTATTTCCGGAAAGCTGACCTTGCGAAACAAAGGGCGGTTCATCGTTGGGAAAAATGTTTCTTTCCATGCGAAGCCGCTGCCTTCTTCGGTTACCGTAGAGAAGCAGGCGGAGCTTTGGGTAGGGGATAATGTGTTTTTTAATTATGGCCTCGACATTGGCTGCACGAAGTCGATCCGAATTGGCAGCAACACGATTATCGGTCCGATGGTGAACATTATCGATACGAACTTCCACCCCGTAGATATGGAAGACCGAGCAGGCAGCAAGGACATCGTCATCTCGGACAATGTGTGGATTGGACGCGGAGCTGTTATTTTGCCTGGCGTAACGATTGGCAGCGGTTCAGTCATTGCTGCAGGCAGCATCGTCACGCGGGATATTCCGGATAATGTGCTGGCAGGCGGTGCACCCGCAAAGATTATTCGCGAGCTCCAGATTACGAAGGAATGGGTTCGCAGATATAACTAAAGGGAGCGTACGGCGATGAAAGTATGGATGTGGCCAAAATCAAGCGAATTGAACTTTTACAATGATTTATTGACCGATTCACTCAGCAGTGCAGGCATGGAAGTGAAGGATTTGCAGCATGGCAAGCTAGCGCTTCAGGTCGGGCAAGCGAAAGCTGGCGACATCGTCCATATTCACTGGATGCATCATGCCTATCAGAATGATAATCTGCTGTTGTTCATGGTGAAATCGATCATATTTATAATGACGATGATTTATTTGAAGCTGCGAAAAGTGCAGCTGGTTTGGACGATTCATAACCTGTATCCGCATCAGGTGAAGTTTAAGCGGCTGGAGCGTTACATGCGAACGATCATTTGCAAATTTTGCAGCAAGCTGCTGGTTGCTTCGGAGTCGATCAAACGTAAGGTTATGATGGAATTCGGAGTGCCTGCTAGCAAGCTTTTTGTTGTAAAGCATGGTCATTATCTTGGCGTGTATAAGCCTGCAGGCTTCAACTTCAGAGCGTCTTATGGCATCAGCGAAGAAGCTGATGTTTATTTGTTTTTAGGGGCAATCAAGGCGTATAAGGGTGTCGAGGATTTAATTGAAGCGTTTAATGCGTTCAAAACTCGAAATACCTATCTGATCATTGCGGGCAAAGCGGACAAGCAAATGGAATCCTATTTGAAGCGGGTAGAGGATAAGGAAAACATTATTTTGGACCTGCGCTTCATTCCAAATGAAGCAGTGGCTGACTTGATTAGCGCCGTTGATGTGATGGTGATGCCGTACAAGGAAATTACGACCTCCGGCTCTGCGATACTTGGCCTCTCGTTCAGGAAGCTGATCGTCATGCCTGACAATGATTTTATCGATGAGTATTTTATGGAGGATATGGTCGTGAGCTACAACCCAAGCGATTATAACGGTCTCGAAAATGCAATGAAAGCCGCGTTAAATGTGAAGAGAGAGCATAAGACGCCTAAGTACGAAGAAGTGCTTAAGGAGCTCGACTGGAGCGCGATCGCACAGAGGATAAAAAATGTTTACCAAGGATGGGGATAAAGGATGAAGGTAACGGTGGCCATCTGCACCCATAACCGGGCGAAGGATACGGGAGAGGCAATAGAGAGCGTAATCGCTCAAAGCTTTGAGCGGGAACAAATCGAGATTGTTGTAATCGACAACAGATCAACAGACAATACGGCTGAAGTGGTAGGCAAGCTTGCATATCGGTATGGTCCAAGCATTCGGTATATTTTTGAGAACAAGCTTGGTTTGTCGGTAGCCCGCAATCGAGCGATTAAGGAAGCAAACGGTGAATTCATTTTATTTTTGGATGATGATGCGTTGGCTTCGCGGGACTGGGTGCAGCATATTGTGAACGTATTCGAAAGCGATCCGGCGATTGGCTGTGTAGGCGGCAAAATTGATCCGATCTGGGAAGCGGCTGAGCCGGACTGGATTCCAGAGGAGCATCGCTCGGTATTCACGATTCTTGATTATGCAAACGTTGTGAAGGAAATGCCTGCACCGTCCATTCCATATGGCGCAAACGTTGCGTTTCGGGCAAGCGTCTTTCATAAATATAAGCCGTTCCGAGAGGATCTTGGGCGGGTAGGCACAAACCTGCTCTCAAGTGAGGAAAGTGAGCTTATCGCACGAATTCGTGAAAGCTACAAAGTATTTTATACGCCATATGGATCCGTTCAACACAAAATTGCCAAGGAGAGAACGACAAAAAAATGGTTTTTGAAGCGGATCTTCTGGCAAGGCGTGAGCGATGCGGTTAAGCGGCAGGATCGAAGCCTCTTTGCTATCGTAAAACATGTGATCCGAATGATTCAGGCAATCGGAACATCCTTGCTGTCGATTTTTCATTTTAAGAAATTCATCAGTCAAGTCGTGAAAATATGTTATCGCAACGGGTCATTAGTCGGCATTCTGCGCTATAACGGTAGGGGTTGACGGAAAGCTATGGCACAGCTTGCTATTTCAAAAGCGTGGAGAGGCAACGGCCTCGTTCAAACGATTATGCGCACGAGTGCAACGAACCTGCTAGTCATGGTTATCAGCACGCTGACGTCCATCGTGACGGCGCGTATGTTCGGCGTTGTTGGCAAGGGCGAATTTTCAGCCATTTTGTTTTGGCCAACGCTTCTCGCGGGTCTTGTTGGCTTCGGCCTGCCGACCTCTCTTATTTATAATATGAAGCAAAACAAAGGCAGCGGCAGTGATTTTGTAAGAGCGGGTTTTCTATTTCAAATTCCGGTCAGCATCATCATTGGCGTGGTCGCGTGGGTATGGCTGCCGGTATGGCTTGGCAACTATCCTGCTGACATCATTCAAATTACGAGATGGTATACGGTACTCATGCTGCCGATTCTGCTCGCTATCAATTTAATATCTGCGCTGGCGCAAAGCACTGGCAAGTTTAACATTTATAACGGTGTGCGCTTATTGGTTCCGCTGTGCAATTTGGTTGGGCTCTTGGGGTTATGGGCGATTGGTGATTTAAGCCTGCATAATGCTTCGCTTGTATTTCTCGTAACCAGCGTGCTTGTCGTTTCATGGTCACTCTATAGTTTAAGAGAAACGCTTCAGATGAACTGGTTGAAGGGACTCGGCAATCGGCTGGCAGCGAAAGCGTTATTTGGCTATGGCAGCAAAGTGTTCGGAGTGGAGCTTCTCGGCACGCTTTACACACAGTTTGACAAGCTTGTCATTCTATCGATGCTGACAGCTAGAGAACTGGGGTTGTATACGGTCGTTTATGCGCTGTCCCGCGTATTCAATGTCGTACAGATGGCGATTACGAACGTTGTGTTCCCGAAGGTTACCGGCATGGAGAAGTCAGCCATCATCGCAACGGTAGGCAGGGCGTTTCGGTTATCGATGCTGCTGATGACGATTGTCGTCATCCCGAGCATGTTCATCGGGCGTTATCTGATGGGCATCCTGTTCGGAGCGCCGTTCCTTGAAGCAAGCGGGGCCTTCTATCTGCTGTCGTTCGAATGCATTCTCGGCGGGGGCTCATGGATTTTGGCATCCTCGTTTAATGCAATGGGCCGACCAGGGCTGGTGCTTGTCCGCCAGCTTATTGCCTTAGCGGCAACCATCGGATTGTTTTTTCTGTTTACACCCCTGTATGGGCTAAATGGAATTGCACTTGCTTTATTAATCGGCGCGGTCATTCGTTTAGTAGTGACGTTGGCTTCGATGAGAATTATTTTCCAAGTAAAGCTATCAGGGATGTTGTTTGATAAAAATGATTTCCGTTTTTTAATCGAGCGTTTGAAAGACAAAAAACAACGTAAAGGAGCGCGTTGATATGCAAGTTGAAGCACAGGTACATCCGATGGAGGGCCTCAAAAAAATGCTTCTCCGAATTACAAAGGTGATACCACCGGGTTCAAGCATTTATTATATCGATTATCCCGTTTACAACAATGGCGGCGATTTGCTCATTATGAAGGGTGCAGAGGCGTTTTTTAAAGACAATCATATCCGCGTGGCTGCGCGTTATAGCGTTCTTGATTTTCCAGACAAGCTGACCATTCCGAATGATCAAATTATCGTGCTTCAAGGCGGAGGCAACTTTGGTGATTTGTACCCGGTTCATCAGAAGCTGCGGGAGAAAATCGTAAAGGATTATCCTAATCACCGAATTGTACTGCTGCCGCAGACGATTTTCTTCGAGAAGGAAGCGGAGTATGATCGCACGGCGCGTATTTTTAACGCGCATAAGGATGTTCATCTTTTTGTGCGGGATACGCTGTCCTATGGGATAGCAGCTCAAAAATTTGATAAATGCTGCGTATACTTATCGCCGGATATGGCACATCAGCTGTGGCCTATTTTGCCCAAAAGCAGCCCCGGCAAGGAGCTGCTCTGCTTCTTCCGTACCGACATCGAGAAGACAAGCGAGCAGGCGAGCTTTGAACTGGCAGGGAGTGGCGATTATTTGGACTGGGCTTCCCTATACAATCGCGTCGAGAAAAAATCAATTAAGATGATCGGGCAAATGATGACGAAAAGCGGTGTCCCTCTGCCGATGCAGGCGATATGGGGCAAGTACTCCGACTATCTCGTAGACAAAGCGGTCAAGCGCTTCAGCGGCTATCGCATCGTGCAAACCTCTAGGCTGCACGGGCATATATTATCCTGCTTGATGGACAAGCCTAATACGCTGCTCGATAACTCATATGGCAAAAACTCGAACTATTACAATACATGGACCAGCGGGATCAAGTCAGCGCAGCTGGTGGTGAAGAACGAAGCATAATGATCTTGGCATATCGAAGAGAGTAAGTATGAATCGAATCACCGTATTATAAAAACGATTAGGAGGAATCAACATGAAGATTGTTCTTCTATCCGGAGGCTCAGGCAAGCGGCTGTGGCCGTTGTCGAACGAATCGAGATCCAAGCAGTTTTTGAAGGTGCTAAAAGACGAGAGCGGCGAGCGTGAATCGATGGTTCAGCGCGTATGGGGACAAATCACGAAGGCGGGTTTACGCGAGCATGCTTACATCGCAACAAGCAAGCCGCAGGTAGATATGATTCACAGCCAGCTCGGAAGCGAGATTGAAGTGATCGTCGAGCCGGAAAGAAGGGATACCTTCCCTGCTATCGCGCTCGCAGCAACCTATTTATATTCGGTGCAAGGCGTAAGCTTGAATGAAACAGTCGTTGTCATGCCCGTTGATCCCTACGTGGAGCAATCGTTTTTCCATAAGACGAAGGTGCTTGAGCTGGTTTTGAATGAATCGGGAGCAGATTTAGCGCTTATGGGCGTGAAGCCAACATATCCTTCGGAAAAATACGGCTATATCGTTCCTGAGCTTGCAGCTGAGGCGAACCATTATGTCAATGTAAACAGCTTTAGAGAAAAACCCCGCGAAGAAGAAGCGGCAGCCATGATTGAGCAGGCTGCACTTTGGAACTGCGGGGTTTTTGCATTCAAGCTTGATTTTCTCATTAACATTCTGATTGCTAATGAACTGCCGATTCAATACGACGAGATGCTGAAGCAATACGGGAAGATGCCGAAAAACAGCTTTGACTATGAAATCGTAGAAAAGTCCAATCATATCGTGGCATTGCCATATGAGGGCGATTGGAAAGACCTTGGAACTTGGAACACCTTGACCGAGGAAATTGAAACGCCGCTTATTGGAAAAGGGATTATTTCGGGAGATTCAACGAACACGCATGTCATTAATGAGCTCGACATCCCGATTACGCTGCTGAATGTATCGAATGTCATTGTAGCGGCGAGTCCGGACGGAATTTTGGTATCGGACAAAGCGGCTAGTCCTATGATCAAGGAGGTCATGAAGCATTCCGACCAGCGTCCGATGTATGAGGAGCGTCGTTGGGGCCGCTATCGTGTGCTTGATTATTTGAAATATCCCGACGGCAAGGAAGTGCTGACTAAACGAATATGCGTTGCGCCAGGACGGAACTTAAGCTATCAATATCATCTGCTGAGAGACGAGGTATGGACGATTGTTGCCGGACATGGCGTCATGGTGCTGAATGGTCGAAGCTTTGAAGTGAAATCAGGCGATGTGCTAACGATATCGAAAGAAAGCCTTCATAGCCTGCGCGCAGAAACAGAAATGGACATTATCGAAATTCAGACAGGGACGGAGCTTATAGAAGAGGACATCGTCCGGCTTGCCTTCGATTGGAATGAGATTATGCAAATATGCACCGTATAAATAAATCATTCAATGAAGGAGCGAATAGCATGAACATCACGGTTATTGGAACTGGCTATGTGGGGCTCGTCTCGGGCATTTGTTATGCGGAGCTTGGCAATCGCGTCATTTGCGTAGACAAGGACCCGCGCAAAATTGAGACACTAAACGCTGGCGGCATTCCGATCTATGAGCCAGGCCTCAAGGAGCTCGCAGCGTCGAACCGAGCAGCAGGAATGCTCACCTTCACGACTGATTTGCGAAGCGCGGTACAGCAATCGGACATTATCATTTTGGCGGTAGGAACACCGCCGTTGCCAAATGGCGAGGCTAATCTATCTTACATTGACCAAGCAGCCATAGAGATTGCTAAGGCGATGAACGGTTATAAAATCATAGCGGTAAAAAGCACCGTACCCGTTGGAACGAATGAACGTCTAGCAACCGTCATCTCCTCCCACACGAGTGAGTTGTTTGACAGTATCTCGCTGCCAGAGTTTTTGCGCGAGGGCTCGGCGATACAAGATACGCTGCATCCCGATCGCATTATTATTGGAGCCAGCTCACAAAGCGCAGCAGAAATTATGAAGCTGCTTCATATTCCCTTAACGGAACAAATCGTTATTACAGATATTCGCAGCGCTGAAATGATTAAATATGCGTCCAATGCATTTCTAGCTACCAAAATATCATTTATCAATGAGATCGCTAATATTTGCGAGAAGGTAGGCGCAGATGTAACGAAGGTAGCTGAAGGAATGGGTTATGACAAGCGAATTGGCCCATCATTCCTAAAAGCGGGAATCGGCTACGGGGGCTCTTGTTTTCCTAAAGATACAAGCGCCTTAATTCAAATTGCCGGACATGTTGATTATGAGTTCAAGCTGCTGCGCTCGGTAGTAGAGGTCAATCAGGATCAACGCTTTAACGTCATTCGCAAGCTGGAGACGATATTTCAAGGTGAGCTTTCAGGCAAGACGATTGCAGTATGGGGGCTTGCATTTAAGCCGAATACCGATGATGTGCGCGATTCGCCAGCATCGGAAATTATTCAACATTTGGTGGACAACGGCGTTAAGGTCAAGGCTTATGACCCTATTGCGACTGACAACTTCCGCACTTTATATGAAATTAGCGGTGTTGAATGGTGCGAGGACGCGATGGAAGCGGCAAAAGATGCGGATGCGCTTTGCTTGCTGACAGAGTGGGAGGAGTTCTCGCATGTTGACCTTGGACTGCTTCAACAAGTATTAAAAAGTCCGATTCTGATTGACGGCCGCAATGTTTTCGAAGAGGAGCATTTGGTTGGTACTGAATTTGTTTATTACTCCGTAGGCCGCCCTAGCCTTAATCAAGGCGTAAAGCAGCAAATACCTGTATTACAATTTTAAACCAAACTAATGACCAGAGGTGAATGAAATGACGTTTCGAAAAAAAGTAACCTTATCCGCGCTGGCGATCTCTATGCTTACAGCATCGCTAGGCGGATTACCGCTCAGCCAGAAAGGGCTGACCGAGAAGCTGGGATTTGTTCAAGCGGCGAGTGCCGCAGAAGCTGCGCTGCCTTCAAGCGTGTTTTTGGAGCGTATGCAGGCTCTATATGCAGCACTAGCAGCTGGGGACAAGAAGGACATGCAAGAGGTTAAAAATTTGCGAGATGAAATTGCCGGTTTGGATGAAGCAACAAATCAGCAGCTGATCGATCCGATTTGGACCAAAATTAGCGAGAAGCTTCCTGAGTCTGCCGATAAAGCAGAACTTAAAGCGAGCCTGTTCCGGTTGATCAAGGCTGTAGGCTCCTTCCGTTACGACCCTGAAGCCTCTGATTTGGAGGCTATTCGCACGAATCCAGAGTTTCGTGCAACGTTAAAGACGATTGCAGCTGCCGGCGGTGACGAAAACATCCGATTGGAAGACTTTCTTGTCTTTATGTTTGGCGATGGCAGCAGCCGTAAAGGCGTTGAAGGAACGATTGGCAGCTTGATCGCGGAGAAGTCTCCGGAGGAGCTGATTTTGCTGCTTGGCAATAAGCAGGGCATTGTAACGGTTCTTCTTCAAGCGATGGAGAAGCTGATGGGTGAGACAAAGGAGTACAAGTTCAGCTCTATTTTGAAAAATTTAGGCGTGACGCCGCAGGATGTAAGAGCGACCGTACAAAACTTCCAGGTGAAGCTTCAGAAGGACGAGCCTGCGATCAGCGCGATGACTGTGGCGTATATTCGATCAAGCGTGAAATCAAGCGTGAAAATAGACTACACCGGTCGTGTGCATTCGTATAGCTTAAATGTGTTCGGCGTATATCTTTTCCCACAAGTGCTGCAATGGTCAAAGGTATCCGGCGATTCTAATGTAAAGGTATTGCCTACGGGTGTCGTTACTATACCGGATGCTGCGAAAACCGGCACAGCTGTTATTCAGGCTAAGCTGATTAATCCATACGGTGGCTCGGCGAAAGTCATATTTGAGCAAGAGGTAACCTTAAACGCTGCAATTTCGCATGAGACCGAATTTCCTGTAGAGTCATTCCTTGCGCGGATGAATAAGCTGCATTCTGCTCTAGCAGCAGGAGATCCAGCAGATATTGGGGCTGTTCGCAATTTGCGTGATGAGCTTGCCGGGCTGGACTTTGCTAAGGATCACAATTTAATTGATCCGATTTGGAAGAAGATTGCAGCTAAGCTGCCCGCAGAAGCAGACCAAGCAAAGCTGAAGGCTGTTTTATTCAATATGGTTAAGGAGATTAGCTTGATTCCATATGACCCGCAGGCTGCAAGTTTAGAGGAGATTCGCAAAAATCCTGAATATCGTGCAGTGTTAGCTGAGCTTGGAGCAGCCGGAGGCGGCGAAACTAGCTTTGTCATAGACGATATTCTCATGTTTTTATTTGGCGATGGTGGCGTTAACCCAGGTGTAGATGGCGCGATAAGGCAGAAGCTTGCCAGCCTGTCACCGACTCAGCTGCTGCAGTTGATTGGAGATAAGCAAGCGATTTCCACACTGCTGCTCCAGAAGACAGAGGAGCTGCTAAGTGAAACCGGCAATTATAAGTTCAGCTCCGTTTTAAGCCAGTTGGGTGTAACGGCGGAGGAATCTGCTGCAACCATGCTTAACTTCCAAGCTCGATTGAAGATGGATGAGCCAGCAATTCAAGCGCTAATTATCGCTCATATGCGCTCTGAAGCTGTCGAGGCTGTTAAAGTCAGTGAAGATGGCCGTGAGCAAAAATTCAGCTTGAAGGTGTTCGGCGTGGATGTTCCGCCGCTTGCGCTGCGGTGGAGCAAAGTATCTGGAAGCAAAGATGTGAAAGTATCTACTGGCGGTACGGTTACGCTTCCGCGAGGCGTTGCCAGCGGATCGGCGGTTGTTCAAGCCACATTGATTAACCCATATGGTGGACAAGCTAAAGTTATATTTGAGAAAGAGGTTACGTTAACAGCTACAAATGGAGAGGGAGAACACTTCCCGGCAGAAGAATTCCTTGAGAGAATGAATAAGCTTCACGCGGCACTGCTTGCTGGAGATCCTTCGGATGTGCAGGATGTACGCAATTTGCGCGATGAGATCGCCAAGCTTGATTTTGCCAAGGATCAATCACTTATTGATCCTGTCTGGGTCAAAATTGCTCCTAAGCTTCCCGCATCGGTTAACCAAGCGGAGCTGAAGAAGACTGTGTTCCAGATTATTCAGTCTGTAGGCTCCCTGCAATATGATCCAGAAGCGAAGGGACTTGAAGCGATTCGAACGAATCCAGAATTCCGTGCTGCACTGAAGACGATTGCCGCAGCAGGCGGGGTAACAAGCCTCAGCATGGATGATTTCCTCGTTCTGTTGTTCGGTGATGGAGCTGACCGTCCGGGTGTTGAAGGGACCGTTCGCAAAATTATCTCGGATATGAAGCCGCAGGAGATCGCTCAGCTGCTCGGCAACAAGGAAAAAATAAATGCGGTTATTATGGAAGCCATGGGTGAAATTTTATCCAAAAAGGATGATTATGCATTAAGCGAGGCGCTGAACAACTTAGGTGTTAAATCGGCTGATGTACGACTATCTGTTTTTAAATTCCAACTAAAGCTGAAATATGATGAGCGGGCCCTTAACGCATTAACAGTTGCTTATATCCGTTCAGAAGTTATTTCGGCGGTGAAGATTACGGATAGCGGAAGGCAGCATGAATACAGCTTGAAGCTGCTGGGCACTGTTTTGCCATCCTCGTTCTTGAAATGGAAGAAAGTATCGGGAAGCAAAGATGTCACGGTCGATTCGCGAGGGAAAGTAACGATTCCGAAAAAGGTTGCTAATGGTACGGCTGTTATTCAAGCGACGTTAGTGAATCCATACGGCGGCTCTGCTAAAGTGATTTTCCAGCAAGAGGTGACGCTAGTTAATGAAGATGTGGAAATTGATCCTAAGGCAGAGTTTAAGAGAATAGCTGAAGAATTGGATAGCAAGCTGAACGAGGTTAAGAAAAAGCTGAAAGCAGCGACCAATGATGAGCAGAAGGCACAACTGATCATGGATGTTGTACAGGCTAGAAATGTAGCTGTTGATGAGATCAATAAAGTAAAAACAACGAACGCGCTGAAAAATAAGGCGATAAACGAAACGAAAAGCAAGGTCAACAAATTGCTTACTACTATTATTACGGAAATCATGCGATCTTAACAAAAAGCAGCCAGTCTTCCTTCTCGTCTAAGAGAAAGGAGACTGGCTGCTTTCTATTCAAAACGGAAGGTGGTATGAGCATAATATGAGCAAGCATCATGCTAGGAAGAAACGGCGTCCGCGGCTTCAGAAGCCGGATACGATTAATATTATTTTAGGCTCGTTAACGCTTATTCTATTATTTGTGTGGGGCGGTCTCTATTGGAATGAATCCTCACAACAATCACTTATTGTGAATGCGAATGGCGCAGCATTAAACGAGCAAGCACAGCTGAGTGAGGAAGAACTGTATGGGACTGCTCCTGAGAAAACGAGTCCAACTGTAGATGGCGTACCGCCAACAACTGACAAAACCGGCAAACCAGTGGAACAGGTGGCAGGTAAGCCTGCTGGAAGTGGAGGGGAAGCTGTACTGCCGGAGAAAGAGGCGGATAAGCCGGCTGGGGAAAATGAAAATCCTTTGCCCGTTCAGACGACGAAGCCATCAAGTACAACTAAACCGAACAAAGGGACGGAGACGAAGCCGAATGATGGTTCAACGTCAACGCCAACGACAAAACCAAAGCCAACGCCTTCGCCTGATCAGCCAAATGTGCCGGAAACGGAAGCTCCAATTACGTCAACGGAAAAGTATGAGCAGCAGATTGTCCAGATTCAAGCTAAGTGTACGCAGGATATGAATGATATATTGGCAGGAGCGGAAACAAGTATTGCGCAATTGGATATGTCTGACCCTTACGCGTTTCAGGAGTTAAGCCAGAAATGGATGGACGGGCTTTCGAAGGTGGAAGCGACATGCAGTACGAAAATGCAGGGAATTATTGCACAAGCAGAAAAGGATAATGTAGAGGCAGAAATTACGGATAAGTGGGAGCAAACGTTCAGCGATCTCATGCTGCAGCTTCAAGGGCAATTCGAGGCGAAGCTGCTGCAATTGATGGGCGGCTGAAGCTAAGAACGTTTGGAGTTCCTTATTTTAATCAAATATAGATATAGTGGATAGATCATCCATCCTTTGGCAAGGTGCGATCGCGGAGTACACGTTCGAGCAAGTTGCGAATTAAATCCAGATCGTCCTTTTCCAAAGGAACCCCATCCCAGTGCAGCTGATCATAATTCAAATATTCCTTCGCATTATGATTGAGCTCGATTGGCGGCTCAGGATAATCAGTAAGCCCAAGAAGATAATCAGCGGAAGTGCGCAGCTTGCGTGAAATGGTTTGAATGGATTCAAGAGTCGGCTGTCGATAGCCGGATTCATAGCCTGCATAGGTGCTTTTCGCAACTCCTAAATAATCAGCAACTTCCTGCATCGTTAATTTCCTCGATTTACGCAGCTGTTTAAGGCGCTTCGCAAACATCAATATCCCCCTCTCCAACGTCACAATGTCTATTTTAAATGATCATATTGCTTGCAAGGTAAATGCACACATAATTATATCATGTTTTCCAATTGCATGTACAAATCAGAACACTAGCTTGTTGTAAGCAACCTTACAGCCGCCAAAAGTCCCTCTCCGACTGCGAATTGACTCCATAAGCACATCTATGTGCTTATAACCACCAAACTCATGATACTTCAAGGCTCTAAGAACATATACGTGCTAACAGCCAATTTAGATCACTATTTCAACGCTGGTTTTACTCCATAAGCACATATATGTGCTTACAGCCGCCAAACTCATGATACTTCAAGGCTCTAAGAACATATACGTTCTAATAGCCACCATAAATCCCCACTCCAACGGCCCACCTAACACTATAAGCGTATATATGTACCTACAGCTACCAAACTAACATAACTTTAAGGCTTTTAGAACACCGGCTTGCTTACAGTCACCTTCACTAATCAACAGCCCAGTATGCCGCCGCCGAAGTCTGTCGTTTTTGCAAAAGCTGCCTAAATACACGGATATTTGAACAATCATTATGGTTTTTTCTAATGAAAGCGCATTCTTTATAAGAGTACTATTAAGAGGTAAATATTTCTTGCCAAAAATTTTGCGTGATTGCTAGAAACGTTTACAGCTTATTTTAGCCCATTTATGAAAGGGGAACAAACGCTGAATGAGTAAGCGATTGAAACGGAGCATGTCGTTAGTGTTGGCAGTAGTTATGGTTTTCTGCACGGTTTTTGCTGGATTTACAAATGAGCAAGCAGAGGCCGCGCAAACTGCACAGCCGCAGATGTGGAAGTTTGATTTTGGTTCAGCGCCAGCACCTGCTGGAAGTACAGGCGGTCCTGTTGCGGATGGTTATATCGGAATTACTGGAACGACGCTTTATACACCTGAGAAGGGCTATGGTTTGGATATGAATCTTGCTTCTCGTTTTCGAGGGGCAGAATCACCGGATAACGTAATTAATGATTTTGTTTTGGGAGGAACAAATGTTCCTTTTGTATTCAAAGCGGACATACCTAATGGCAACTATAAGGTCACGCTTTATTCCGGTGATCTTCTTCAAACGACTTCTACCTACAAAACGAAGGTAACGATTGAGGATGTAGCCGGGGAATCTATCAACTCTCGCAGAGCTGTAGAGAGCAAGGTTTATCATGCTTCAGTCGCAGATGGACAACTAAATATTCAACTGACAGGCGATGGAACATTCAGTGTATTGAACGCTGTTATTATCGAGCAAGTACTTCCTTCTGCGCCAGAAGGACTCATGCTGACGAGTATAAGCGCAAGCGGAGTTTCAATGAAATGGACAGCTGTCACGGATGCAGTTTACTACCATGTATACCGTACGACTGGCGGCAGTGAGCCAAGTGAGCCAATTGCTGAGCAAATCAAAGAAACGAGCTATTCCGATGCTAATGTAAGTGTTGGGGACAGCTATACGTATTATGTTTCGTCAGTCAATGCCTTTGGCCAGCAGTCGCCTTTAAGTACAGCTAGCGAGGCTGCCTTGATTCCGATGCCGCAGTCTCCTGTTTTTCCCACCAATCTAGCAGTTACCGAAGTGAATGCCGCCTCTACTCGGCTTGCTTGGGGCGCTTCTGTTGGAGCGGCGGACTATGTCGTATATCGTTCGGATGCAGTGGATGGGACGTATGCTGAGATTGGCCAATCAGCAGCATCGTCGTATATCGATCAAACAGCGAATACCGCTATCGTGCAATATTACAAAATAAAAGCACGGAATGGACAAGTCTTGTCCGACTTCTCGGCTTACGCGGCAAGCACCGTGTATGTGCCGCCGGTTGTCTTGCCGGATGGAGATGTAAAACGTTTTGATTTTGGAAAAGGTTGGGCAGCCGATGGTTATGTTTCCGTTTCCTCTGCTGCTGCTTATTCCGCGGAGCGAAAATACGGGTTTGGTGATCCGGCAAAGGTAAGCTTCGTCGACCGCGGCACAGCGGATGCGCTGCGCTCGGACTTCAGCATCGTAAAGGACACATCCTTCATTGTGGATCTGCCGAATGCAGATTACACCGTGTCTCTTATTGCAGGGGATCTGAATGACGTAACAGATATTTCAATTACGGTCGAGAACATGGAAAAGGTAAAACGACTGGACGGCAATGCGGTTAGGCCAGCAGGTCAATTTCTTGAAATGAGCTTCGATATTGCGCTGGTAGACGGGCAGCTGAACTTCGAGTTTACGGGTACTGCTCCAAAAATCAACGCGCTCGTCATTATGAAAAAGGCGGAGCGTACACCAGGCGAGCTGCCTACTATTTATCTAGCAGGTGATTCTACAGTACAAACATACGATCCGTACTGGCTTCCACAAGCGGGCTGGGGACAAATGATTCCAAGTTTTTTCTCTGAAAATGTTATTTTCAAAAATCATGCGATCGGCGGTCGTAGCACCAAAAACTTTATATCCGAAGGCCGCTTGGATGAGGTGCTGAGAGCTATAAAGCCGGGCGATTATTTCCTCGTGCAATTTGGTCATAATGATGCAACGATTAGCGTTCCGGATCGTTATGCATCTCCAGCTGATTACAAAAACTATTTGAAAACGTATGTAAACGGCGCGAAGCAGCGCGGAGCAACGCCAATTCTTGTGACGCCGATGGGCAGGCGCAGCTTCAACGCCGAAACTGGAAAGTTTAACGTCAGCTTCCCAGAATACGTGCAAGCGATGAAGGAAGTGGGGCAGGAGCTTGACGTTAACGTGGTCGATTTGAGCGCGCTGAGTATTGCGTATTACGATTCAATCGGTCCAGCAGCAACGTTATCCGTGTTCCTTCATACGCCAGCTGGTGTATACGGAGCATTCCTGAATGGCTCCGCTGATGATACGCATTTCCAAGAATATGGCGCCATTCAGCTCGCGCGTATGCTTTCGGCAGCGATCAAGCAGCTGGATTTGCCTCTGGCTCAATCCGTAAAAGAAATTGAATTGCCAGCAAACGTGCCAGCTAAGCCGACTAGCCTTATCGCTGGAAGCATAAGCAATGCAGGAGCATTGCTCAAATGGGACAAAACAGCAACGGCTGATATTTACAAAATCTATCGCAAGCTTTCCTCAGAGCCGGATAGTGCGTATGCGATGATCGGTACCTCTACACTTCCAACGCTGAATATGGGCGGCCTTGTGGAAGGGAACAGCTATCATGTATATGTGACAGCAGTGAATGGCAAAGGGGAATCTGCGCCATCCGATCCTATTTTTATTCAAACGAAATCGGCTTTGTACAAATATGATTTCGGAACGATTGGCGGTGTAGTTGAGGCCGGTTATACCGAGGTTACTCGCAATACGATTTACACTGCTGAACGCGGGTATGGCATAACAGATAGCACAGGGATGATAGATCGAGACCGCGGAGCGGGTACAGATGCGCTCAGACGAGACTTTGTTGCTTATTTTGGCAAAAGCTATGAATTCAAAGTGGACCTGCCAAACGGTTATTATTCGGTCAAAACCTATACAGGGGATTGGATCGGATCAACGAAAACGAATATTAATATCGAAGGCAAGGATTTCGGCACGGTTTCCTCAGGCAAGGAAAATATTGCTGAACGAGTGTTCAACATGATTGCCGTTAAGGACGGGCAGCTGAACATGATCCTCAGCGGTCAGACTGCTCATTTGAATGGGGTTGAAATAACGCCGCTGCTTCTAGCGCCTACGAAGCTAGAGCTAAACGATCTTGATTTGAGCAGCAATCCTATTAAGGCGGAGCTTTCATGGACGGGAGTAGCAGATGCTGTAAAATATCATGTTTATCGCAAGGCTACTGTCGCAAGCAGCGCTGAGCTGCTAGGCGTGACGACGCAACCAACGTTTATTGATACAAGCGCGGATGTTGGCCTTGAGTACGTATATTCGGTGTCGGCAATAGACAATACCGGATTTGAGTCGGTGACATCTAATTTCCTACAGGTGTCCATGATTGATCCGAATGTGGAGAAAGCAGCGATTCCATCTGGCCTTGCGCTTGCTTCCATTCACAAAAACGATATCAGCTTCACTTGGGATGCCGTTCCACAGGCAAGAATGTACAATGTGTATCGCGCCAAAGAAGCGAATGGCCCTTATACGTTGATTGGAAAGTCATCTACGGCAGCTTATACCGACAACACCGTTTTGACGACGATTCCTTATTACTATAAAGTGGCCTCTGTCAATGAGGGCGGCATTTCTGAGCTGTCGGGTGCTTTGGAGACGCAGGCAATTACAACGCTTGTTCGTGCAATGGAGTATCTGGATCGTTCGCCTGTCGCCATTAAGACGGAGAACGGCAACTATTTGGGATGGCGTATGTTAGGACTTGATCCAGAGTCAATCGGCTTCAATGTTTATCGTGACGGCGTCAAGCTTAACGATGAGCTAATCACGAAGAGCACGAACTATGTGGATGCTGCGGGTACAGACACATCCTCGTACCATATTACATCAGTGCTGAGCGGTGTTGAGCAGGCGGCGACCAGCAGCTTCGGCGTTTGGCAAAAGCAGTACAAATCAGTGCCGCTGCAGAAGCCAGCCGATGATTATACGAAGGACGGACAGCCGTACACGTATGCAGCGGGTGACGCTAGCGTAGGGGATCTCGACGGTGACGGTAAATATGAGATTGTCATGTTATGGTCGCCATCCAACAGCAAAGACAATTCCCAAGCCGGTTATACGGGCATTGTGTATATGGACGCTTATAAGCTTGACGGCACGCGGCTATGGCGCATTAATCTCGGACCAAATATTCGAGCAGGAGCGCATTATACGCAGTTTATGGTTTATGACTTGGACGGTGATGGACGTGCGGAAGTAACGTTCAAGACAGCAGATGGCACGATTGACGGAACGGGAAAAGCCATCGGTGATCCTAGCAAGGATTATCGCAACAGTACCGGATATGTTTTGCTAGGTAATGAATATTTAACCATATTCGAGGGTTCAACTGGAAAAGCACTTGCCACAACAGAGTATGATCCGCCTCGCGGTGATGTTACAGCGTGGGGAGATGCTTATGGCAATCGGGTAGACCGTTTTCTAGCAGCGGTCGCTTATCTTGACGGCGAGAAGCCAAGCTTGGTTTTTAGCAGAGGGTATTACACACGTACGGTGCTTGCTGCTTATGACTATCGCAATGGTCAGCTGACGAAGCGGTGGGTATTTGACTCTAACGATGAAGGGAACGGCTCCTTTGCAGGCCAAGGGAATCACAATTTATCGATAGGCGATTCGGACGGCGACGGCAAAGACGAAATTCATTTTGGCGCGATGGGTATTGATGACGATGGCAAGCCGCTCTACAATACGGGACTTGGTCACGGTGATGCGATGCACTTTGGCGACCTTGACCCTGAACGTCCGGGACTGGAAATATTCGCTGTACAAGAGCATAGCGACTCCCCATACGGGATGGATTTGAAGGATGCGCGTACAGGCGAAATTATTTGGGGGATTCATACCGGCGTAGATACGGGCCGCGGGATGTCAGCGGATCTCGATCCAAGATATTTGGGTGAAGAGATGTGGAGCGCCAATATTGTAAGTAGCGAGCATATCCCGGTTACAGGATTGTACAGCGCCAAAGGCGAGAAAATAACGACGAGCATCCCAAGCTCGACAAACTTTGGCGTTTGGTGGGATGGCGATCTGCTGCGCGAGCTGCAGGATTATAATCGCATCGATAAATGGGATTATATGAATGCAAAAACGGTTAATTTATTGACCGCAGTTGGCTCCTCTACAAATAACTCGACGAAAGCGAACTCTAGCTTGCAGGCTGATTTGTTCGGCGACTGGCGTGAGGAGATCATGTGGCGTTCAGAAGACAGCAGCGAATTTAGAATCTACTCTACTGTGGATGAAACCGAATATCGCATTCGCACGCTGATGCATGATCCGAACTATCGTTTAGGAGTAGCTTGGCAAAATGTTGCTTAT
This sequence comes from Paenibacillus sp. 01T47, assembly GCF_056398245.1. NCBI lineage: Bacteria > Bacillati > Bacillota > Bacilli > Caryophanales > Paenibacillaceae > Paenibacillus > Paenibacillus sp. 01T47. Next base: position 4,106 of record NZ_JBFTPA010000016.1, on the reverse strand, counting down.
AACCAGCCTCCGCATCCAAGCTTCTATTTAGGAGACGGAATGGCGATGCCAGCAGCTCCAAATATTCAATATATTCAAGCGCTAGTTACCTCGATAACGGTAACAGCGGCAGGGCAAGCCGATTCTGTTAAGGTGGGCAGCACGCTCCAGATGAATGCAGAGGTTCATATGGATACTGCGGTTAACAAAAATGTTGTTTGGTCAGTTGTGGATGAGGATGGCAGCACTACTGCTCTGGCAGCAATCGGAACAGATGGCCTGCTTCATGCGACAGCGGAAGGAAAGGTAACCGTCGTAGCGACGGCTGCGGATGGATCGGGTGTAAAAGGGGAGAAAAAAATTACCCTGCTTGCAGATCCAGTCGTTTCACCAAGTCCAACACCGACACCAACACCAACTCCAAGTCCAACACCGGATTCATCGTCGGGTGGAACAGCGCCAACTCCAGCACCTGCTGGCAATCAAGTAACGGTTGAAGCAGTGACAGTGAACGGAAAAGCGACAGCGGTGGTAGAAGCTGCGGATCTCCAAAAAGTGATCGAAGCAGCAGCGAAATCGCTCACCATTAAGGTGAATGCGGTAGGGTCTGCCAAATCAGTAGAGATCAGCATTCATGGCGGAGCGTTTGCGGGCTTGAATACGAAGGATGAATTATCTTTAACAATTGATACGGGCTCGGCAAAAGTAACCCTTTCGAACAAAGCACTTAAGGGTGCGCTTGGCGCAGGTACAGAAACGCTAAAACTATCAATCGATAGGATGGATACTTCTGGACTCTCCGAGGCTATTCGAGAGAAAGTTGGCGATGGAACCGTCTATGATTTCAATCTATATGTAGGCGATAAGAAAATAAGTGAATTCGCGGGCGGCAAGCATACACTTGAGATAAGTGTTCCTTATGTGCTTAAGCCAGGTGAGAAGCCGGGCAATGTGGTCGTTTATTATATCGCAGACGATGGCAAATTCGAAATCGTTCGCAATGGAAAGTATGATGCAAAAACAGGGATGATCACCTTCAAAACGAATCATTTCAGCTATTATTCTAGCCTATACGCAGCATCTGCATTCACGGATCTGAATCAAGCTTTATGGGCAATCGATCCGATTGAAGCATTGGCAGCGCGCAGCATTGTTAATGGCTATGGAGATGGCAGCTTTCAGCCAAATAGCGAGGTGACACGAGGAGCATTTGTGAAAATGCTGATGCTAGCAGTAGAGCTAGAAGACAGCGAAGGAGTAAGCAGCTTTAGCGACGTGAAAGCAGGCGCATGGTACGCCAGCTCAATTGCCGCAGCTGAGAAGCTTGGCATAATAAAAGGCAAGTCTGACGGAACCTTTGGCGTCAACGAGCTTATCTCACGGCAGGATATGGCCGTTATGGCCTACCGTGCAGCTGAGGTAGCTGGCTTGAAGCTTGTGAGTGGAGGCGGAATTGCTTTCACCGATCAGGAGGAGATTGCCGATTATGCAGTCAAGGCTGTTCAGGAAATGCAGTCGACAGGCATTCTGAACGGCATGACGGGTAATACATTTATGCCAAATGGATGGAGTACAAGAGCACAAGCAGCAAAAGTCATTTATTCGATGATGAGCATGCTCGAATAAAATACGTCAACTGAGCAGATCCCTATAGCGAAGGAAAGCCGAGTGATTCGGATTCCGCAGCTATAGGGATTTTTTATTCAATAATATCTTGAATATGCCATGGGGACTTAGCGGTTTCTCGTTTGAACATAAAGGTATAGACGCTGCTTCGGCGAGGCTTATTCAGCTGATGGATGGATACAGGCAATCTTATTTCGGTCGTTAAAGCATCACCAAGCTCATCGGTGTGGATCTGGCCTTTGGACTTTGGCGGGATTTGCTCTCGTATGGAAACGAGTGACTCCATAACATGTAAGATGGAAGCGAGCTTTTCCTTAGGCATTTCTTTGGCGAGCGGAAGCAACAACTCATGGTCTTGATGATACATCGCTTCTACGAAGCTTCTAGCCAGAACGCTCGGCTGAACAGATTCGAAATAAGGTTTGATTTGACCAGCAGCCTTATGTACCATCATTTGGTGCGCGGGGTCTGGAGTGTCTGATTTATGGGTGGAGCTGCCTAGAAAATGAATGCAAAAGTGTCCAGAGAAGCCGTTCTCTGGAATGCCGTCACCGCCATGCGGCATGCCATTCATAGAAGCAGCGATCCAGGTGTCGCCGGAGTGGACGAGTATGGCCTTTCTTTTCCAGCTCCATTTGTCATTATAAATTTGCTTCATAACACGGGAATCTTCTTTCGTTAACGGCTGAACATCTGCATGATCGCTGCCTGCGCGCCGTTGTACATGGAAGGTTAATCCCGTTTCCAGCTCCGTCACAGAAAACATGCTTTTTTTAGGCAAAAGCTCCGTTGCTTGCTGCCATGTCAACAATTTCCCGTAATGCTGTGTCCGCAACCCTTCGGCTAACCGAACCAGCTTCTTAGCCAGCTTGTCAGGCAAAATTATTTTTTCTGCTTTTGCTTCGTTCCAGAGCTGTCCAGAGCGATCCAAGCGATAATGTACCGTTTCAGCAGACTTTAACGCGATGTCTATATCGGAGTAATAGTCTATTTCAGCTTCAGGAACATGCTTGGATTGACGCAAAGCGGCATTCATTTCTTGGCTTTCGATTTGCAGCTCGCTCATAAATGAGGAGTGTTGACCAGAGCGGACAGTCATAATCATTATATGTTGCTGCTGCTGCTCATTTGATTTTTTGGGCTTCAACATCATCGTCTGTGCAGCGGCATCGTTGGTTTGTAAGGTTAACAGCGATATAAGAACGAATATAACAACAGCTGCTTTTCTCCAGGTCCGGGTCATAAGTTGTCCTCCTCCAATCACAATTGTAGTTATCTTTATATTCAGCCAATGTCCCGTTAATTATGTGGTCACCGCGTATGCATGCTTCTGCCTAAAATGATTCATACTAGCACGGATACTACCGTATAGGGGTGATTAACGACAATGGGATTGCCGTGGATTCTGGCCATATTGTTTTTGTTCCAGCAAGGAGCATATTCTGAATCTTTAGTTATCGAGCATGAAGGCCATGCGATTTCGGAAATGAAACGTGCACAGTATAGCGATTCGATGACTGGCATACCGCTCGTTAATCAAGAGAAGCTTGATAAATTTATGGATGAGCTTGATAAACGAGTGCAGAAGCCTCCTATTAACGCAGCGCTTGATGGAGCGGGGAGTATCATGTCCGAGCAGACAGGAAGTAAGCTTAATCGGAAAGCGTTCGAGGAGCTGTTTTACAGCTTTATTTTTGAAGGGGAATTATTAAAGCTTGAGGCTCCTATGCTAACGACTTATCCGAAAGTAGACAGTGAGCTGCTCTCGAACATCAAAACCAAAAAAATTGGACTCTATGCTACATACTACAACTCACGCAACAAAAACCGTTCTCATAATGTTGAATTAGCTGCGAAAGCAATTAATAACCATGTCGTTTTCCCGGATGAACGGTTTTCTTTTAATGAGGTTGTTGGCATGCGGACAAGGGAAAAAGGGTATTTGCGTGCTCCAGTCATTGTGAGGGGAGAGGTTTCGGAAGACGTCGGCGGTGGTATTTGTCAAATTTCATCTACCCTCTTTAATGCAGTGGATCGGGCAGGACTCAAAATTGTTGAGCGCTACTCACACAGCCGGCATGTCAAATATGTTCCGCCAGGACGCGATGCGACGGTAAGCTGGTATGGGCCGGACTTTGTGTTTCAAAATAAATATGATCAGCCTATACTCATTCGTGCTTATGCGCAGGGAGGGCAGGTTAGCATCGTTATTTGCTCTTCGGAAGACGTTAATGCAAAAACGAGACAAGTGCCCAGCGCTTCGAGAAAATTGCCTGAGGAAATCAAGCTGGAGATGGATGCTGGCGGTTCGGAGCCAAAAAAATAAACGATTAGAATAGAGACTGCCGAATGAATGAACTGCACCCCGTCAAGTAGACATTACAAATAATAAAACCTGTTAAACGGCCTTAGTCCTAAACTCCATTGGACTGAGGCCGTTTAGTTTCGCCTGTAATCGTTCGTAATTGTAAAAGTGAATGTAGGCTTCAATGTCCCGTTCA
>NZ_JBFTPA010000015.1:0-193988 GCF_056398245.1 Paenibacillus sp. 01T47 | reverse complement strand
ATTTTAAGCGGTAATCCAAAGGATGAACCAATGCACTACGGTGAAATATTTAGTGTTTGGCAGGCTTCAACTGTAGCAAAAGGCGCTGTATCCTGTTACCAAGCATACTTAAACCACGCTGGAGACAAAGACTTAAAAAAAATACTGGATGCTCTCATTGATCAAGCCAAGATGGAAATTAAAGAATGTGATACATTGCTTACTGATAACGGAATTGCTTCCGTACCTATGATGCCTGAAAGACCCTCTGTTAAACTCGAAGACATCCCTGTAGGTGCAAGATTCTCTGATCCCGAAATTGCTGCTAAAATTGCCGCTGACACATCACTTGGACTAGTCGCATGTAGCCAAGTTATGGGTCAGTCTATTAGAGAAGATATTGGAGCTTTATTTGCGAAATATCATCTTACTAAAACTGCACTAGGCGTTAAAATACTCGAACTAAGCAAAGAAAAAGGTTGGCTTATACCTCCTCCACTTCAAGTTAAGCGACCAGAGACTGCTAACGCATAAGAATAAGTTGCCAACCTGCCCAATGGGCAGGTTTTTTAATCCTCCTCATGTAATTACAAATTTCCTTTTCAAACTACTTTGAGATTAATGTAACAAGTTTGCTACTCCCGTAATCTTCAATGTTCAACTTACCTGTATATTCCTTAACGACCATCGGACATAATAACTCAGGAGGTGAGAGCCTATGAAATGTGCATATTGTGAAAATTTAAAGCTTATAAAAGGAAGAAAAAAGTTATGTTATATTTGTGCTATCATCAAACGTTAAGAGAATGACAATCTAATCCAGTGGTCCCGTATATTAAATACGGGTCCTATAGTAATTCAATATTCACTGAATTACTTGGCACTCCATATTACATTTTGTGCAGTATCTCTTGTGGTATCTCCGCGTGTGACTGGCTTTTTGCAACAAACTGATATTTCTCCTTTTACAATTTGGCTCAAAGACATAACCTCCCACGTACAAAGATATTCATCAAATTACTTAACTCGTTCACCGTATTTTCTCGCAGCTTTACTGTTGTACAAGCTGTAAATCCGAAGATAAGAAATCATAAAATCAATATCTGATATCGTCTTTGCTTCATTGCTGAAAAAGTCACAATAGCGCTGAATAAACCGCGCCACTGTGACTTTTTCAAAAGTTAATTAATTGCTTTAAGTTCCGCTTTGGCTTGAGCAACCTTTTTTAAAGCTGGGCTGGCGCTATATTTGGTTTCCTCATATTAAAAATTATTCACGACATAGCCTTTGGCCAAATGTTCGAGAAAATGATTTACGTCCCCGTTTTTAAAATCAATAGCAACGATCATTTCTAAAATTTTTCTTTGCTCGTGCTCCGGCGTGGAATTCACAATCAAATTGATGAGGAAATCACTTTCAACCATATGTACTTTTTCGTTATGAGAAATCGAAAAAGTACGTGGTTCTAATTCCTTTTCATCAAAAAAGGTTTTCAATTTTTTCTTACTCGGGACTGACCCCATAACGTGAGACAAATCAAAACACCTTCAAGAAAATGCAACCATGTCGTAAGATATGGAGACAACCTTGGAGGTGTTTTTACGTTGGCAACAAGAGTAAGTTACCCAGTGGAAACAAAAATGAAAGCCATTGAATTGAGAATAACAGGAGTTCCAGTGAAAGAGGTCATGGAGCAGCTGAGCATACGAAATAAGACGCAATTGGAAACCTGGATGCGATGGTACCGCAAGGGCGAGTTAAACCGCTTGGAGCAACCTGTAGGCAAACAATACAGCTACGGTAAAGGACCTGAGTTTACCTCGGAACTGGAGCAAATAAAGGCGGAGAATCGGTTCTTAAAGCAACAAATAGATGTGCTAAAAAAGTACAAGGAAATGGAAAGGAGTTGTCACCAAAAATCATAGTTGAACTGGTTGAGTTGATTCACGGGGAAGTTACGATCACCAAAGCTTGTTCATGGCTGGGTGTGCCACGTGCTACCTATTACCGATGGAGAACAAAAAACGAAACTCGTCCATTGGATAGCATGGTTGAAGAGATTCGAGAACTCTGCACTGAGCATAAATTCCGTTACGGATACCGAAAGATTACTGCACTGCTTCGAAAAAAGCACAAGATTAATCACAAGCGCGTACAACGAATCATGCAATGTGAGCAGCTACAATGTCGAGTCAGAGTAAAGAAACGAAAGCAAACAGGGCAGCCTGCTTATGTAGCTGAGTACCTGTTAAAGCAGCAATTTCAAGCTGAAGCACCGATGCATAAACTCGTCACGGATATTACGTATTTACCATTCGGCGGAAAAATGATGTACCTATCGAGCATCCTCGATTTATATAACGGGGAGATCGTAGCTAGCAGTCTATCCGATACACAAGACACGGCCTTTGTCCTAGATACACTCAATCAATTACCAGCTGTGCCTGGTGCGATCCTGCATAGCGACCAGGGCAGCGTCTACACGTCGCTGGGGTATCAGGAAGCTGTAAAAGGAAAAGGCATTACCATGAAGCATGTCCCGCAAGGGAACGCCCGCTGATAATGCCCCCATTGAATCGTTTCATTCCACACTAAAGTCTGAAACGTTCTACCTCGAAGGGTTGAGCCATACAACGACTGCAATCGTTGAACAGACCGTTCGAGACTACATCACTTACTATAACGCAATTCGTATTCAAACGAAACTAAATAACCAGTCGCCGATTGATTACAGGCGACTGGCCGTTTAAACTTGAAGGTGTTTTGATCCCTGTCTCACAAATGGGGGTCAGTCCCCTCAACTAACTCCTCCTCTCTGCTTTCATTTTCAAATACCTATTAACATTTCTAAGAACGATTAATTTGAATCATCTATCATTTTAAGATTAACACTCAGCTTTGCTTGATAAGTCAGCAATTCGTAAGCAAAAAGTATGATGAATATCTGAATACTTTTCTGAAACCGGAGCATTCTAATTGAAAAATAATGGATGTGACAGACATGCATACGGTATGGAAAGGCGCGATCAGCTTTGGCCTGGTACATGTGCCGGTTAAAATGTATACCGCAACCGAAGACAAAGATATTCATTTCCGGAGCCTACATAAAGAATGTGGTATGCCTATTTCCTATATAAAGACATGTAGGCAATGCGACAAAGAAATTGATCCAGCTGAAATCGTAAAAGGTTTTGAGTCTGAAAAAGACAGATATGTAATTATTAAAGAAGAAGAGCTCGAACGCTTCCAGAATGAAGCCGCGAAAACAATTAAGATATTGGATTTCGTTGATCTACAGGATATTGATCCCCTTTATTTTCAAAAAGCCTATTACCTGGCCCCTGATTTGGCAGGCGCTGGAGCCTACAGCCTGCTGCTGGAGGCGATCAAACAGACTGGCAAGATTGGCATAGCCAAAATTTCCATACGCAGTAAAAGCAGTCTTGCGGCGATCCGCGCCGTCAACAACTGCATTTGTATGGAGACCATGTTTTATCCGGACGAGATACGCTCGCTCTCTCAAGTCCCAAATCTTCCATCACAAACCGTTATAAACGAAAAAGAACTCTCATTGGCCAAAGCTCTTGTGGAGCAGCTGAGTGAGAAATTTGAACCGAGCAAATATACGGACGATTATCGGATATCCCTTCTTGATCTCATTGAACAAAAGATCACCGGTAAGAGTATAGATGTTGTTACTGCTCCTGCAGCAGAAGATAGATCAAATGTAATTGATCTCCTGGCTGCTCTACAAGCAAGCCTAGATTCAACTAAGCCTGTGACTGATAATTCTCCGCCCACTAGGAAACGAAAAAACGCTGCGAAATCTAAGGATAACGTATCATGACTCCTATTATGGTTCTGCCTGGCGTACCAATGGCCCCAATCACTTCACCGGATATACCTACCGGTCCAGACTGGGGCTATCAAATCAAATGGGACGGTGTGCGTACTCTGGTGAGACTTGACGGCGTAGGTGGCATAGAAATATTTTCAAAGCGCGTAGAACTCCGCAATGATCGATTTCCTGAGATCGTAGAACTTTTGAAACCGCTACGAATCGGTGCCTGTGTACTTGATGGAGAAATTGCTTACTTTGACGGTACACGACCAAACTTTCAGCGCGTCCTGATCGGGGTTAGCCGTAAGAAATATGATGACAATCTGATTTTTGTAGCTTTCGATATGCTCTATGATGATGGACAAGATATTCGCTCTCTCCCCTTCAGGGAGCGATATGAGCGACTTACAGCAAGGCTTCCAACAAAACAGCCAAGGTTATTTGTTACTGACCTGGTATATGATGGACCTGCACTATGGGATTGGGTTAATACTCATGAGTGGGAAGGTATCATATCCAAAAAGCTAGACAGCCCCTATGTTGAAGCTAAAAAGCATCGATACTGGTATAAAAAAAGAAAAGAAGTTCGGATCGTTGCTGAAGTCGTTGGAATAAAACTAAAGTCAGGATATGTATCTAGCCTGGTATTGCGGTTCGAGGATCGATATGTTGGCCACGTATCGGGTATAGATGCGGCTTCCAAAAAGGTGCTGAAGCAATTTATGGAGCAGCATCCTGGAGAGTGTCCCTTCCCCGTATTGTCTGCCGGCATGAAGAAATCAGATGTTAGATGGCTTAGCATCCCCTTCTCCTGCAGGGTTACCGCTTTAGAATTTAGCGACTCCGGTATCTTACGGCAGCCAAAGCTATTAGGATTTGGGAGTGGCAATGGATGAGAGAAGGCGACTATGTACGTGTGCGAGGCGCTAAAAAAGTCGGAAAAGTCCGGAGTATTAAGGATAGAAATGTAGAAGTCGAATGGATATTTGAAAAAATCATGAGCAGCGGAAAATTCAAACACATCGTGGAGTATGAAATTGATAATTTAGAAGGAGTTTAAAGCATGTTGAAGCAAGAAACCTTAACGGTCACATGTATTGGTTGCAATAATAAGAATGAGATCCCGATTGACAACCTTTTAGATTACTCTTGTATTACCTGTGGAACATCCATATTAGCATTAAAAGAAACGGAGCAAGAAATATTGGTTAAAGAACTGGATAAAGCATCTGACGAATTGGATCATATCATTGGGAATGTTATGTTTGGCAATATTGATCCTGAAATGGCGTCAAATTGGCTCGAACACGAATCAGGTCGAATTGTAGATACGTTAAATAAGGCGAAGGAATACATAGAAAATAACGAAAAAATGGAATAGTTGTTTTTATAAACGTATGACCGGCTACAATTATAAATACAATGGCAGCCGTGGGTTGCGTAAAAATGAACCAAGGCTGCGTTTGTATGTGGAATAATCATTTAGGAGGATCTATGCATGTGTGGACGATACACGATAACCTCAGAGCTCGATGAGATCATTAACACCTTTGCCATAGTTGAAACCGACTATGAATATACTAAGCGATATAATGTTGCCCCTACACAAATCGTACCAGGCATTATTCTTAAAGAAGGAAAACGGGTACTCTCAGGATTTAGGTGGGGACTCATTCCTTTTTGGAGCAAAGATCCTAAAATAGCTTATAAAATGATAAATGCACGAGCTGAAGGAATCGAGAAAAAGCCAGCATTTCGCAGTTTGTTAAAACGAAACCGAATCTTGATCCCAAGTAACGGATTTTATGAGTGGCGTAAGGAAGGTGAAGGAAAACAGCCCTATCGATTTCAGATGAAAACAAAAGCTGTCTATGCCTTTGCTGGACTTTATGATACCTGGCGAGACTCTAATGGGGAACCCATTTCAACCTGTACCATTATCACGACTACGCCGAATCAGCTTGTTTCAGATGTGCATGATCGTATGCCGGTCATATTAACGGATATACATGGCTGGTTAAATCCCGAAATGGAAGACGTCTCACAATTTCTCAAACCATTTCCTGCCGACGAAATGATGAAATATCCAGTCTCAAGAGATGTAGGAAACGTTAAAAATTCAGATGAATCCTTAATAAAGGAAATTCCTTTGAACTCCAAATAGCCCCATTAGTATCATCGGTTTCTCCAAAAAAAAATTTATAAGAACCTAGTAATTGAAACAACGAGTGCAAACGTTTTAAGTTGAGCTATTGTTTATCATTAGTTGATTTTAAATTACATTGCTCGAGATAGGTGAGTAGTGCTTATGCAATTTTTTTCCTTCTTTTTCGTTTACGATTATATCAAGCACGGTAACACCAGCATCTATAGAGAGTCAATTCAGAATTTTGAGCATTAACCATTTTTAATAGTTATGTTAATAATATTCTTTCACGATTCTAAATCCTTAAGCGAAAGTAGGTTTATCTTTTCTTGTTTTTTCTGCCAGACTACGATCTTCACCGTAGAAGGAAACGTGAATCTTATGCGGCTCACTTTAAATGTCAATATAATGAGTTCGAGCAATTCTTGATCTGATATATTCTCGTATCCTTTAAAGCGTGTGATCCCGGATCCCAAAACGGGTAGGGCTACTGTTCTCCCAGCATAGACTCTGTCTATCTCAGTCCAGAAATTTAAAAGGCAGCTTATGTAGTCGTTTATCTCGAGGTACGCTTTATTACTAGCATCGAAACGAGAGAACGCCGTAAGGAGATAATCGTCTACCATACATATTGTTCCTAGTTTATATTGAGTTTTCTTTCCAATAGTCCTTCCCTCGTTTGTGGAGGCGATCATCTCTGGTAAATGGTTGTCAGAAGAGATAATGTCGTCTAAAGTATTTACATTTCCCGAATAGAATTTTTTGATATATATTCCGTTGAGGGAAGTGCTTGAAATAACTTTCTCGTCTACCATTGTGTCGAAATATTCATTAAAAGCAACTGCTTTCAGGTCAGCTTCCTCAGAGAATAAATCACCAAACTTCACCTCAACCTCTGAGTTGTTAATCGTTAGTTTGATGCTCCGACGTAAATTGGCATGAATCCAAATTCCGATGTAAACAAGGACCAGCAATATCAGTGTCCCTCCACCAATGAGCGCCTTGTTTTTGGGCTCTATTTCAACAAAGAGAAAGACAATAGAGGTGATAACGCTTATCACGCTTAGAAAGCCGTAGAAAGTATGTAGTATCTTTTTATCAAAAAACGAGACTTTCATTCGCATCTGCTCCTTTATCGAATTAAGCCCCATTTGATTTGCGCGTCACGGTTGTAATAATTCTTCCCATCACTAAGATGCTCACCGTTCACATGAAAACGCGTAATAGCATCCATAATGCAATCCTTAGCAAATGCGATATGGATAGCCTCTACACCAGTATTATTGATACGCTCGGCAAGCGCCTTTGGCCATATGTCACTGTGGCTCTCTACATTCAAAATGGATGAAAACTCGGGATATGCAATAATAAGCGGAATTTTGTATGTATCTATGGCTTGCTCTATCTCATAGGATAAAACGCTTCCGGTAAAACGAGTCTTTTTGGTAAGGATGACGAGCATGTTTTTTGATGATTTAAGTCGTTCCTGAATCCGCGCATATAGAGTTGTCCGTTTACTTGTATCGCGTACTGCATCCGTTTTCTCATGACTGTTAGTTAACGAAAACTTGATGTTTTTGTTTGCACTCCATGCTTGAATAGTGGAATAATATCTAAAGTCAGACTTTGTAGGATCTTTTTCTCCTAAACCATCAAAAGCAACATAGGTTCCTGTCCGATTTGCCATGTGTTAATCCTCCTAATATAAAGTATTATTTTCACCTGTTTACTCGTTCATTATTAAACATAAAACTCGTCTACTCCGACCTCTCAAATCTATTATCACTACTTAATTCTCTGTGTAAGAGTATCTTATACGGTTCAACGTGATTGATTTTCAACTAAACTGCCCGATAGCTTCTTTATAATTTCCATAGTGTGTCGACATTTAGGGAAATTGGAACAGCCATAAAACTCTCCCCGTTTCCCATTACGTTTTACAAGTAAATAGCCACACTGGGGGCAGTCCAGATCTTCAGGCTCCATATTCTCGTTGCTCACTGCGACTTCATTTTCAAGTTCTGGTTGTTGGGTAATCTGTTTTGAACTTGGAGCCTTCTGTTCAGGATTTATTGCTAACATCAACTCAATCAGCTGCTGCCGCATGATTAAACGAACGCCGTTAGATTTGGCCAATGTATACGCCTGCTCTGTATAATCACTGTTGGTAACAACCCACGCTTCTGTTGCTCCGTAATGATTCAATGCTGTATGTACTTCTTGCACGGCCTTTAGACCAACATTTTTGCTATAACGCTTCGCCTGGACCACGATTTTCTTTCCAGCTTTTGAGATGATTAAATCTGCACCGTAATCACCTGCAGCTTGTGTAACTTCTGCAGCATAACCGTGTGCTTTAAAAAGATGACCCAAATACTTCTCAAACTGTCGCCCCTCCATCTTATCGATTTCTGCAATGCCGGATCTCTTTAAACGCTCGATTTGTTTTTGATTTATGGAGAAGATAATAAAGGCGTAGCCCGCAAAAATTACACCGGCAGCAATCCCTGCAGCTACAATCGATTTCGTAAGCGAGTAGGCTCCCCATCCAGCCCCAATCATGAGTAGCAGTATAAATGCCTGTAATGGATCTAACTCTTCCTTTTTTCTTCTGCGCCTGGCCATCTGTCTTGCCCCTTTGTCGTTTTATGTTGTCTATCCATTTCTAAAACAGGAAAATATGCCCGCACGTATGCAAATGTAGTAGAATCTTACTATATTTCTGTTAAATTTGGAAGCATTCTATCTATTCTCATATCAATGGAGGCATAAATGATCGAACTGGAAAATGATTTTAAAAAATGGTTAATTAGTGAAGGATTTGTAACCGAAACGATTCGAAATTTTGTATCTCAATTCTGTGAGTTTTGTAGGTTTTGCGATAGTCGAGGCTATAGTGTACTCGAACTAAGTGTTAGTGTTTCACGCGAGTATTTAGCCTGGCTTTGTGAGCGGCCAAATTATCATAATGGCCAACCGCTTTCTACAGGAACACGTCTGAAACATTACTATTGTTTAAGACAAATTGGATTATTCCTTGCGGAGAAGAACTTATATAATGGTGATTTAGTGAAGGGGATTCGGAAGCCTCCTAAAAAACAATCGGTCATTCAAGGTTTTTCTGCAGAACAATTACAAGCTAACATCAATGCCGTCCGAGAAATACGAACAACACCACAATATAAAGAACGGATGGCTCTGTTAATCTTTATGTTGGCCAGTACAGGCCTAAGAATCTCGGAAGCAACCAACCTGCATGTTTATTCGCTTGATCATAACAAAAGGATCATGCTAGTGCTAGGGAAAGGTAACAAGGAACGCGAAGTTCCCTTCTCTCGTGAGCTATCCACGCTGATACTGAATTACATCAACAAATATGGCATTAAACGAGACGATTACTTGTTTGCCTCACGCTATAAAAAGCCTTAGCATCATCATCCATACGAGATGCTCTGCGTAAAACCGGCAAATTATTAGGTAGCTATTTAGATATTGACCGTATGCGGGTAAGTCCTCATACGTTTAGACATACTTTTGCAAGGCTTTGGGTAGTCAATGGAGGAAATACCATCGCATTATCACGTATCATGGGTCACACATCAACCCGAATGACGGATAAATACGTTAGCCTTTGGGGCATTGATTTAAGCTCATCCTATGACCTATGTAATCCATGTGGCAATATTAGCGTTCCGGATTTCACTGCTTATTACGAACCTAAAGATGAGATCGCATAGGACCCTGAAAAAACGCTATGCCCATGAGTTATCGAATAATCTATCTGCGGTTACCATTATGAAAATCAAAAAAAGGGTGCTTCAGCCTAAAAGCTGCAGCGCCCACCAAGAAGCAACCTCAGAAATCTAAAGGTTGCTTTTTCTGTATTCTGTATCCATTTTATTTCTTTGTAAACGCAGTGAGAAAATTGATATATATTCTTTCAATTGTAGCTGTTCTTTGAAAGTGCCATGGTATAATAAATAGCCTCTTAAATTCTAGTCCAATCATCATAACTGTCGTCATTACACTTCCGGAAATCGTTAAGCTTTGAGCAGCTAATGAACCAAAGACTGGTACAATTTCCGATAATTTCGACAAATCTCCTTTCGTTGCTTCCATAATAGGTTTTGTTGCTGGTGAAGAATAGCCAGTTGCTGAGTTAGTATGCATTTCAAAAGTATCCGTAGAATGTAAAAGCAATCCATCATCTTTTAGGAGGTTGCGTAAATGATAAAAAATATTCTCGAGTACTTTCACTGTGAATTGATTAACAGCCACAACATATGTACTTCCACTCTGTTGGTTATGCATCATAAACTTAGGTCCAATCAATTGTGTAGTATAATTACAACCCATAATGAAATCAAACTTCCCTGTTAATGATGCCAATTCTGAATTTGGTTTCAATGTATTTATTAGGCCAATAATTTCGGGTTCAGACATGTTCTTCAAGTCAGGCACTTGATTCGCGAATCCCGTTAAATCAAGTTGCATACTTTTAAACTTATCAGGCTGTTTAACTTTTTCCATAAAACAATTCAGAGCGTCTGGGTCAATATCAACAATAACTATTTCGTCAAACAGAGACTCAAGTTTCTGAATATCCACATCATTCCCATTTCCTGCACCTAATAATAAAGCTCTGCCTGATAACGGTTTGTGTGAAACACTTAGTTTATCCCATATCTCAGTATGCATTTTTCTTAAAGAAGACCAACTATCCCATCTATTTCTAGTATCCGTATTAGCTTGTTGCTGTACATCTAGCATTTAACTTTCCTCCACTTTCTGCGATTTCTTCATTTGTATTTTTTTGTAACTCTTTGTCATATTCTATAAATGATTTATTTGTCCTCTATTTCTAAATTAATTTAAAGAAAAGGCAGTACTGTTAATATTACGGGCAGTACTGCCTTCTAACCAAATTACCAAGCTTTATGAAATTCAAAAAATGCAGTCCAATTATCTTTAATCTGTATGGTTACATCCGTCTCCTTCACCACGCCATTCGAATACGTGGCTTTAAAATGGAATATATAGTCCCCATCTTGTAATGACTCTAACTTAACCTTAGCTTGCTCAGCACCTATATAACCACTCCATGCCTTTTTGTCGGTAGATGCTAAGCTTGTGTTGCCTATTCGCTCCGCTGCTACTTCGACCTTGGTCGCCTTTGTGGTACTAACGCCGGTATCTGTTGTTCTCGCGTTAAGAACAAAACGTTCACCCGCCCAAAAGGTTGAAGGACTTCGCAATTCCTTCGGTTTTACTTCATTCCATCGCAGTCGATTTGCTTCCCACTCTTCCGTATGCACTACTTCTGCCGTAATTCCCAATGCGAGAACCTGCATTGTTTTCGTCACGATAATGGGATCTGCAATGCCATCACTTACTGTTTGTTTGACGCTCCAGTTTCCAACTTCCATTAGCTGCAGCACCGGCCCTGTTTTCGGATAAGATGCACCGCTACGTATAAGCGTATAGCTGAAATTCCGCTTAGCTCCCGATGGACTTGTGAGTTCATACGCCACTGACAACGGATCTCCATCCTCATCGTTGACAGATGATGCTATGGTTACAAGATCCCCTTCATACACTGGCTTAGGTGACCAATCAAAGTCAGCTGTCGGTGCTCGGTTCGTACTGAAATGAATATAGGCATAATAACCCTCGTTACCGGCTACGTCATAATCTAGCACAGTCAACCGGTACTCTTGGCCAGCCACTAGTCCAGACACACGATATGATTTCGCCTGCAGGGAAATCGGTATACTGTACTCTGTTGTGCCATCTTGATTTAAGTCAATATTCGTCACGCTGCCATTACTATTTACCTTTTGTAGATAGAATGTGCGTGTCGCATGGCCAGAGGACGGAGCTGCATCGCTAAAGGCATTAAACTTCACCGTTACGGCTGTCGGTTCAACCTCCAACTGCTCATCTACATCTGCAGGCTTAACGGTATCCACAAAGAAATAACCATTTGAAGAATATGGTCCCCATAGAAAACCATCGTTTGCCCTGGCTCTCCAGTAATATAATCCGTCTGCTAGAGCTGTTGTGGTATAGCTTGCTGCAGCAACCGTGGCATTCGTATCAACCACTCTTGCACCATCCGACACGCGATAAACTTCATAATCTATTGCGGTAATTGGATGGTTCTCCGGATCAATGGTAAATACGCGCAGCTGCGGTCGATTAATGTTGGTGTAGACCGGATTATCTGCATTAGCTCCGTTATACGAGAGTAAATGCGTATCTGGCGGTAAATCCAGCACAAAGTAGCGGATGTTACTTAAATTTGACCAAGCACCCTTTGAGTAGACCTGCCCTTGTACACGTACAACACGTCCAGGATTGATCATACCATCCATTACCTTAAAGCTTTTCTCTAATCCTGCATAATCAATATACAACGCAACCTCATTTGTATCTGTATATGTTAGTGATAAGCGATACTGCTCTTGTGGATCATTCTCTGCATCGTAATAGGTCCAGGTTATCGTCGGTTCTTTTACGAGTACCGTAGGAGCAGCCGCTGAGGTTCCTCCTGGATAGGTTATGGTCATTACTGGTTTGGTTTGGTTCACAGGCGGTAAAGCGTCTTTGTAAATAACTTGCTGCGCCCAATATGACCAAGCCCCATGAAGATCCTTTACTTGCTCTTGAATGATAAGTTCGACACCTGGACGGCTATAAATTGTCCGTTTACCGGCTGTCCACGTTGTTTCATCCGCCCAGCGTGTGCGGAACACTTTATCAAGCAGGCGATTGGGGATATCCGGATCGTAAGAGGTATCAAAGGTATCGTAATCAATTGCTTCACCTTCACCATACACATAACCTGTGAACCGCGCATCAGGCAGTGCAATTGGTCTACGATGGACATATAGTAGCTTAGTGACCGGCTCCGACCATTTACGATAGGATGATATACCTGGATTATCTTGCGCTCTGTAGCTAATCTCGTAAACACCAGGTTTCTCTAGTGAATTTAAAGTTGTTGAACGTGTCTGTCCATGATACATGCTCATCCCTTCAGGATTCTCAAAAATATTAGGGTTGTGGCTGTACGTCCACTCTTCTAGTATCTTAGGATCTTCCTCTATATCGGAGAAGATTTTGTCATAGGTAATCGTTTCATTGATTAGTACAGCTTCATATTTCTCCTCGGTGTACATATCACCATAATTTAGTTTCTTAACATTGGAGAAAACAGCATTCGACTGTCCTAACGACATTAAACCGGCAAAACCTTTTGAATACGTACCATCGGCAACCTCTAGTACTTTCGCATAATTCACATATACACGCTGGATGCCATTAACCGATTCTACTTTAATCGGATACGTGTTAAACGCAGTCCGTGTCATAGGTGTAGATTGCAATAACGTTTTCACACCATTAACCACACGGAATAACGATAGGGTGTTCTTGCTCCACTCCATAGCATACATATTCTTTTCATTCTGGATCTGGAAAGCAGCTCCGATAACCTTGTCATTTCTTATATCACTAACATTCGCATGAAATTCTAAGGCGTAGTTTTTCATCGAGCTTCCTGCATCATAGAGCATTCCGCCCCAATCATCGCTAGTAATTTCAACTGTATTCGGATCTATTTCTTTGATTGAACCATTTGCGTTAGCTGAAACAAACGGCATGACATTTTTTTCGTAAAAAACATAAATGGAGCCATCAGGTAAAATAGGTGTTGATGATCCTGATTGCTTTTGATTATTTCCTGGTTCTGGTCCGGAATATGGTGTCTGGGCAATGACACTATTGGTTGTTGCATTATACAAAACGGACCATATTTTTTTAGGTGCATCAGCATCACCCCAAGAGCTTCCCACACCCATAAACACAGGATAAATAATCTGATCGTATTGATTGATAAATATTTTACCAAGGTTTGAACCATAATCTACACCTTGAAAACCGCCGTGTTGGTCTCCATAGTAATTAAAAAATGCATTATACGATTCGTGCGTTCTACCTTGGGAATACGTCAATAAATTGGAATATACGATTGGATTTGCATTGGGTGCTACATCTGAATAACCTAATGGATGTGAACTTTCGTAACTGACAACCCTTCTTCCAAAAGCGCTCTTAAATATTTCTTCACCGTAATAGTCAGTATCGCTCTCAATTGCCTCAAACATAGTAGTACCTGTTTTACTGCTACCCATGGACACATAATTTACATATACAAATCTTTTTGAATCAGATATGGAAGCCGCTGATAGTCCAATTGCACCCCCTACAGAAACGGTACGAGCTACACCATTTTTTTTCACTTGTACAACGAGACCTCTCACTCCTCCTAAACCAGAAGAATAGCGATCTTCAAAGTTATACGTGAAGTATGCATCTCCGTTATCATCTTCGGTCAAGTTAATGTTTGAAATAAATCCTCGATCCAAGTTCTCCCCTGGTGCTTCCCACACTAAGCTTTTCGTTTTTAAGGAGTATTTGAAAATTCGCAATTGATTATTGTAATTATAATTATATTGCTCTGGCACATCATACGAGAATTTACTAGCTACATACATATACTCGCCATTAGATGAGATTTGGACAAGAGCCGGCCCAATTCCGCTGCCTAGTCCGCTAGGTGATGTTAAACTAGATTGCAAATGAATGGAATCAAGATACACACCATTTTTATCGTACCGCGCAATGACCACTAAATATGGGTTGGCTGCATTTTGACTTCTATCTGCAAAGTAGAAGATTTCATCTCCGTCAATTTCCATAAGTGTGAAGCCAGAAGGTGTATCAAAATTAACCGTCCTTAAAAGCTCACCTGTAATTGAATTTCGTTCATAAAATGTATAGGGATAGTTTGGCAAACTATAATTTTGATTATAAGAATATAGCCGGTTCCCACCGAAAACCTTGTTGAATAATATTTCTGTAATTGGCACACTCCAAGTGGGTTTAGCAACAATATCTGCAGCAAGCTGATATTTTGTTCGTGAGTTCGCTCCATTTCCTGAGTTTGGGTATCCCACAGAAAAGTTTGCGTATACTCCATTTTTTGTCGATAGTGTAGTAGCATCCGCTTTCCATGCCGCTTTTTGGGCATTTCCGCCTTTGTATGGCGTCTTAGCCGTCCACGAACGTAATATCGATTGCGTCGAATAGTTAGTTATTGGTGGGCCGCTGTCTTCTCCCTGCCCTGGCTGCTGCGTAATTCCAAACACGTTAAAGTTAACTGAAGGAGCATAATTCAGAATATCGGTCGTGACAATTCCTGAATTTCCTTTCATTCCATAGTCTTCAGTTACTGAGGCGCGATATTGCCGCTTACCAACGGTCGTGTAGTTGACAGAATGTGTTGTTTTAAAAGCCCCATCATATAGCGGTTTCCACGCTTCTTCCTCAAAGTTTCCATCACCATCTTGGTCATAGCGTTCTTCAAGAAACAGATACTTTAGAATGTCACCGTCAGGACTCTCCGCATCGATATAAAGCATAAAGCCATTACCCCGATAAGACTCTTCAGGCGCTATCACTGCTACCGTTGGTGGTGCATCCGGTATAACCTCCATGATTAGATTCGCCCAATCACTTACTCTACCGGTTGTATCATAAACTCTACCCTCGATGCTGTACTCACCTAAATTAGCAGGCGTTACGGTAAACCACCCATTTGTATAGGCTGCATCGCCTACTTTTTTATAACGCATCTCTGACTTGCTAAAATCAATTTTTTCGCCTCTATCCTCTAAAGGAGTATACGAATTTAAGAGGTTGTATGGCCGCTCTAGAGGTCTCCCTTGTACCACACGTGTTATTCCTGATACGATGGCTACTGGTTTGGGATCTACAACCCGAAGTAATGCAGTATCCTTTTGAGATCCACCAAATTCATCAGTTACGATAATTTCAGCTGTATAGAAGCCAGGAGTATTATATGTGTTATACATAAACTCATAGTCTGTATTATTGGGTAGTACTGTACTCAAGTTTTCGGTGAATTTCCACGTATAGCCATTCAAACCTTTTGATCGATTAATAAGCGATGACTTTTCACCTGCAATGATAGTTGAAGGTTGAAATTCAATGTCCGCTATTAAATCAGGCTTAGGTGTAGGCGTTGGTTCTGGTGATGCTGAAGGAGTCGGAGTTGGTACTGCTTTATTGGCCACATTTATTATAAGCTCCGCCCACTCAGATACCTTTTTAGCGCTATTTGTTACGCGCAGCTCCACCACATATTTTCCTTCAGCTGCAAAGTCTTTGGCAGCTGGCTTGGTCGCTATCGTTTTACCTGCCGGATTCTTATATTTCCATTCTCGTATCGTGATAGCTTCCTTCCCTGGTGAATAAGAGAGTTTATCATCAAGTTTTGGATCTGCTGAAGGCTTAATTGTTATCTCTGGCTCGGTGCGATGATCTCCCTCAACGTGTGATATGATGGCCATTGGTGTGGTCGGCTCATTTAGCTTATTGACCATAATTTGAAATGCTTTTGTATTGTTAGTTTCATCTGTTTCCGTAATCTGGCCATTAAAGTCAGCCTTGGCCGACAACTTCTTAAGACCACTAGTCGCAAAGCTCGTACTAAATGTTACTGTGGAGCTTGCACCAGGAGCAAGGTTACTTATAGGCTTTGTAGGTTCAGGAGAACTGCCAAATAGGCCCACAACGAAGGAGCCGCTATTTTTATTTCCATTATTTTTGACGGTGACAACGATTGAGGTAGCTTGGTTCACATAGACCGCGTCGGGGTGTACGACCTTCGTTACTTCCAAATCGATTGTCTCTGGAATGACATTTATATCAAGTGTTTTCATAGGTTTTATTGTAAAGATTTCATACCACCAAGAACCGTCCGTCCATTCGCTCCACATTTGGACAACACCAGGAGTGAAATCAGTTGGCTTTTGTTGAATAATAGCGTAATCGAGCAATGTGTCGCTAGTCCAGCTTGCACCTTTGAGTGCATTATAGCTTGTTATAAAATTAGAAGAGTAAGATGGTTTGTTGTAGGGATCTACCATTTTAGATAACCACGCTGGAGCTTCAGGATTACGTGTAAAATCTATAGATTCTTTCAACCCTCTACGTTGGCCTTCAGGTTGAGCCCATGGCTTTTTAATCCAATTTTTCGCTACGCTGCCGGTTGCACTAGAGTCTGGTGGGAATCTCCAGTTCCTATAAACAGATCCGCTCGCATCCCAACCAAGATAACGATATTGTCCAGTCTTCTTGTCCGTCTCATTACCTGAAACTTCAGAAGGACTACCGTATACAACAACTGATTCACCTATGTTCAATGAATTAAGCAAATACTTTTCGTTAAGGGCTTTACAGTTTGAGCTCATTTTAGGAATTTTATAAACGCTTATTATCCCTTCAGCCTTTGTTCCGTAGCTTGGAGGAGATGGACATACCCCCGCCTCAACTCTCTGAGGTTGAAATGGTATTGAAGTAACAGTAACGACAACAAGCAACAAAAAAAGCAACTGCGCTCGCAGCTGCTTTCGAAATATTATTTTCATTTTTACTTAGCCTCCTATCCAAAATACAACACCGACATTATCGTTCGCTTTATACACTAGAAAACTACGTCCATCATATGTCGTTTTAATTGAATTTTTACCTTCAACAAATTTCATTCCATCTACTTTAATATAATTGGAATACGCCTTTTCATAAGATTGTGGATAGTACTGTTTTAAAAGATCCTTAAGCAAAGCTTTTACATCGGAAGATGGTTCATCAACATTTATTGTAGTTCTTTTTAATTCTGCATCATACTCGATCCATACATTATGATCCTCAAAAACATCTGATCCTTTTAAATTTACACCAACAGCTCCACGACTAATCGTAGTATGCCCTTTGAAACTAGGCAAAGATTGAATCAATGCATCAAGCTCTTTGTCTGTTTTAGGATAAGCAACCGGCTTAACTTGTGGATTTTTTGCCTTAAGAGTATTAGAGATCATCAGAACAGCTTCAGCTCGTGTTGCATTCTTGTCGCCACCCATTGTCCCATCTGGATAGCCCTTCAAAATCTCATTCTGTTTCGCAATTGCTAGGTAGCCTGACTTTACCCCATCCGCATCCTTGCCAAGCGCTCTAACTGTCATACGGGCAATCTCTTCACGAGTGATTTTCCGATTAGGCTCGAATTGTGATTCCTTATATTCATTCACCTTAATGATGGATTGTTTTAGACCTGTAGAGATCGATGCACGAAACCATCCTTTATCGTCGATGAAAGGTGTGTCTTGATCCTCTAACTTGTATTTCATCGCGGCTACCAACGATTTTGTAAACTCAGCACGAGTAATATTATCGTTAGGTTTAAAGCTTGTTGCACTATAACCATTAATCCAACCTTGACTCACTGCAGTATCGATCTCTGATTTTGCCCAGTGTGACTTTGTATCTGTAAAAGCAGCTGCAGCTGCTACGGTCTGCGACGCAAGCAATACTGTCACAAACGTCATGATTACGGCTAGCTTCATTTTTTTCATTGGGATCACTCCTATTTTCTATTTACCAAAATTAATCAATCTAGTTATCTAACTATTTTATCGACATTCTTGTTTTCTTATTAAACCCTTCACTTCCTTTCTTATAAAAATGTCATCTACTACCGATATGGATGACTACAAGCATCAAATCTACACTCTTTAAAGATATCAATTCTAGAGGTTAATAAAGTTAGCAAATCGTATGCAAAAAGTATGATTATTATAAACAAACCACTTCGATTATCGTTCCCGTTCCTCCACACGTTCCGCACATAGCGCATCCTCCTTCCTAAATATGGGTTATGAAAATTCGTATTCATTATGTTGTAACGCAATATCGTCGAACTGCGACACATTACTCCTTACTGGAGAAGGAGATTAAACTAACAGGCAGGAAATTTCAAACAATATGACGAAAAAATCTCGACATCGATTTACAGATACATTTTGGAAGGAAGAGGTGTTCACAATCCGAATCCATATCATCGGCGGCTCAGGAAGCGGCAAATCCTATATCGCGACTTTATTGAGCGGGAAGCTCGGGATCCCGCATTACGATCTAGACGATATTTTCTGGCATAATCAGTCGAATGAATACGGCGTCAAGGCACCGGAAGAAGAGCGGGACCGTCAGCTCAAAAAGATCATCGGATTTGATTCATGGATCGTTGAAGGTGTGTACAGGTCGTGGGTTGAGCCGAGCTTTGCCGCCGCAGATAAGATCGTCGTTTTGATGACACCCTTGTCCGTCCAGGAAGAACGAATATGGAGGCGCTATAAAGAGCGCATTACAGGCATCGTTCCAAGCAAGAAGCGCGAGACAATAGAAGGTATCCACAACTTGTTCGCATGGAATAAAGACTACAATTTGGTGAAGCTTCCTGATTTGATCAGCCGTTGGGAATATAAAAACAAAATGATTCTCGTTCGTGATAACCTGGATCTTCTTGAATTTCAATTGATATGAATTCGATCTGCGGGCTGTCGTAATTAAACTCCCTAACGGGAGACGATAGTTCAATTGACCGCCTTATGAGAGGCGGTTTTTTATTCCTCTCTGTCGCATTATGTGTCTACTACGAACACTTGATATTCGTTGAAGCTCATCAAACTTGAAAATCATCATCATGTTATGTCCAAGTGGAGCATTAACCATTTCATAGTTTGGGTGAAAATCTCCCTTTCCTGATACACATCCGAAAGGTACTTTACAAATCGAATTTCCAAACTCACGCCAAGCTGACTCTGCAGAATATTCACCGCATTTCCCAATCCAATAGTTACGAATTTTTTTAGGCAACTCTTCCCATGTAAGATACAAATTTTCACTGTCCCAAATATCGCAGATTCTTCTCCAGCCATGGTTTTCTTCGCAGAACTTTTGAGCTTGCAAGGAAGCTTGACTAACACTATAAAACTCATTAATCATCCCTAGTTCACCGCCTACGAATTCACAGTGATATCCTGATCACGATTATATTTTTTGCGGTAATCTTGATATACCTTCAATACCTCAGACTTTATTTCTTCAGGGATGTACTTTAGTGATTGCGAATCTGTAGCTGTCCATAGTACAGCTTCATGAAAGTCATAATTTTTTTCTCCATCATCATCTTTATATGGAATTTTCCGACCTACTATATGTTCTTCAGTTAATGTAATTGATGCTAGAGTTCCCCCACCTTCCACTAACAATTCAATAAGCATACAATTACCGCCACCATTATAAGATTCTTTTGATTTAATCCGCATATATTTTGTCCTCCTGGGCTATCAATTCTTCATTGTGCTGTTAGTTTTCTGCCTTAATTACCATAAACACAGGTGTCTCACGACGTTTAGGAGATGGTTTTTTCATTGAAGGAAGAGACATATATCCGATGCCACCAAAAACTAAAATGACAATAGCCATAAAAATAATTTTACTTAGTTCATACATATAAATAACCTCCTTCAGCTTCTTAACTCGAATTTTAGCAGTACTAATTCAAGTTGTAAACATGAAGGTTAATATCAATAAAAATGGCGAGTAAACCTTAAAGGTCTACTCGCCATTTTTGTCCTTATTTTCATTTTTTATCGTTTCGAATACCCCATGTTTCACTATTAAATCATTAGCATATGATTCCAATTTTTTATTTACAAGCGATGATAGCTTTTCCTTTTCTTCAATTACTTCTTTTTCAAGTGCAGTCCATTGTGCATCTGTTAAGAATAGGGACAATACTCGTTTTCTTTTTTGCTTCTTCAGGCCGTCTTTTCTTCCAGCCCCTAAACGAGCTCCACCCCAATTATTTGTCTTATCATTTTTTTCAGTGCTAGTATCATCCATAAAATAACTCCGCCTTCTTTTCTCTCTATAAGTTTTTCAAAATTAATTTTTCGCCAGCTTTGAAAGTGTTTTATCGTATTTTTCTGTTCCTTTTAGTGCTATTTTCAGTATGGCCTCGTCTGCAGCATGCACGATCCTTGGAGTTGTTTCGTTTTTATTTACCGCCATATCCGGATCCCTCTCTTTCATGCACCCACCCCCTTGTATTGAGCCTTGACTTAATTTGTACCTAGCATACGCAAGGGGCGTCATGTTTGCATTTAATTTTGAATTGTACCGTGTATTAATTAACTTGACTATAGTATAAACTTTTCTTCGCGATTTAAAAAGCCGGATTACAGCTGATTGTGCTATAGTCCTTTAAAATTACCTAACATACTCATGGCTGCTGCCTACGATGTAAGTGATATCGTCAGATACCCCGTAATATCGCGGATGCTTTACCTTCACGATCGCAATGATCGATGGCCCTTTTAACGTATCCGAGTAGTAGTAAGGTGGCCCGCTATGATAAAGCATTGGGAAATTGCCGGTCTCTATTTTTTCGAACCACACGAGCTCAAATGGATCCTTCCAGATGCCGCCAGGTAGAGGCTGCAGGAGTGAATTAAGCTTGAATGATGTCTGTAATGAGTTGAGCAATGCCTTCTCCGATTTCATGGGATCAAATCGGATCTTCCCCATTTCCAGCTCTTCTTCTATGATCTGCAGTGATGCGTCATGCGTTGCTAGATCCATACCTTCTTTTAGCCCAGCTTTTAACTTGGTTGACAGGTGTTCATCATGACTCCAAGCGCTATAGATAATGAAAATGGGCATCATTAAAAGTAGCATAATGACCCATTTCATGATCGCTCCTCAATATACTCACTCATGATGGAAATGGGGTAATTGTAGTCTCTAGCTTCGTCACTACCGAATAAATTAAAAATTTGCGTAGGTCCCTGCGGATACCGAAGCGTAACCTCGATTAACTCACCACGAGGCGCCGTTATCGTTGTGCCGGTGATCTGAATCTTATCGCGGTCAAAATAAACGGCTGTTAATTCATCCAAGATAGCCTCTTTTATTTCTGGCGTTATACGCCCTTCAATCGCCGCTAAATGTGCAGCTTCAAACGCTTTTTTCTGCAAGACTTGGTCTTTATAACTAATCGTTCGCTCCACGCCTGGCTGAAACAAGTAGTATAGGAAAATGGGTGTCAAAATGACAAAACCAATAACAATTTTCATTAAAATCGCCAGCATGCCTATCTAGACATGCTGGCTACCCTCCTTCCTTATTTCAAGACTGTGGGTACGGTTGTGCTGTTAGAAATAGTATGCGAGCGATCCCTCTGCACTTTTGCATCACCGAACGTTCCATCATCTGCAAAGATAGTTAAGCCAATCAATACAAACATTGCTGCGATTAGTAGAATAGTACCCATTGCTTCTTTCATTTTAAAATCTCCTCTCGCCCTCTAGGCGTTTTAGTTTAGTGCATCCATGAGGATGCTTTTATAGGCATTCGCGGCCATGTTCACAAAGTAAATGACCGAAATGATTGCTAAGAATACGACCGTATGGCCCATATACCCGTTTATCTTCAATCTTTGCTTGCGACGTTGCCTACGAAAATCCAAAAACGTATCGTAGTTCTTATCAAGTAGATCGACGGCCATTTCTGGGTTAGACTCATTGATTTTTTCAAGCAAATCCGCCAAAGTTTTTGCTTCCTTGGTTCCTACGCTCTCACCAAAAACTTTGAATGCGCGGGGACCATCCACCGGAAGATCTAATAGCAAACGATCTAGATCCGGACGAAGCGCTTTTGTAAAAACATTAAATTCCGTCAGCTTGGCAAATACGCTTTGGTAATGATCATTATTCTCCGCCTGATAATCATTAGAGAGCAGCATATAAAGATCAATAATCTCATCGCTCTTCTGCTTTTGCTTTTCTTTTCCGGCCATGACCAGGAATAAGCGTCCTGGCGCTATGGATGCCCCCGTCAACGTCAACAGATAGCACAAAGTAGCGATGACCATCCCCTTCAGTGGATACTGCTGATAGACCAGGAAAAATCCATGCAAAACAATAACAACAATAATGAAAAGCAAATCGCGATAAAATTTGTATTGCCAGGCCGAACCATTTTTCATAAATCCTGCAATCGAAAAGGCTGCATCCAAGCGATCATCTTGATAGAGCTGCGTAATTCGCCCCTTCTGACCACCCGCAAAATGAATGAATTGCTTGATTAATTGTGGCGGTGGACTACGGCGCCGAATATATAAAATTTCTCGTATAAACAGTGGTAGAGAGATCACCATCAGTAGATACAAACCTAACTTAAAAATAGGGATTAGCATGGGTTACACCTCAATTTTCGGCTTGGACAAAATCAAAGAAGTCACTAAGCCAATCACAACAAAAATAATACAAATGATTAATGCCTGTAAGGTCTTCGGATCATCAAATAAGACGTGAAAGATAGCCCCTTCAAACATTTTATTAATGCCAAAAATGGCAGCCGGTACAAGGAACAAAGGGATATAGCCCATGATAATAGAATCCGTATATTCCGATTTTTCGGACTCGACGATTCGTTTCGATTCTTGCATATCGGTATGCACTTTCTCCAAAGCTCGTCCAATATCTCGATTTTCTTTCGCGGCTTTGGTGAACAACACACCGAGCTGCTTCGACCAGCTATTATCGATTTGATAGCTAAAGAGCGCCACACCCTCACGGATGGCCATCTTACCCTGCAGCTGTAATACAGATACCAATGCACTAAATGCTCGTTTCATCGTTCCCTGCAATTCATCAGCCGTGTTATAAAGGGCATGATAGAGATCCCCATGAATCCCAGGGCTCCGGTATTTTAGAATAAGGAGCTCCGTTGCTTCAATCAAAGCATAGCTATTTTCTCTGCGAATATTGTAGAGCTTAACTCTAAGCAAACCGTAAGGCACGAGCGCCGTTATGCCTGCTAAACCAAATGCGCGTTTATTCCACCAGGTTACAAACTCCCCGCCGTTAAAGCCAAGTAACAGGAGCAGATACATGACGCTAAACACGCCACCACTGAAGATAAGAAACTGGTTAACGGAGTTACGATGAAACGTCTTACTGGTTGACCGAAGCAAAAGCTCTAAATGACTAAATGTTTGTTCCTCATCGTTTGCTTTCTTCGGCGTATTCAGATAAAGCGGCACACTCCATGACCGAAAAATCATATTCTGCAAAGCACCAATGAACCGGAAAGCAAAGCCTGTGTAAAGCAGCATAATCGCCGCTTTTAATATCATTTCAAGAGATAGATCGAGCTGGCTAATCATGCACTAGCCTCCTCCCCCTCAAGGCTGCTTAATGCGACCTCTATGTTGGATCCAAGCATTGGCTTATCTTCAGCTAGTCGTTTTAAAGCAAAGAAGGCTTGTTCGGCGTAATGCGGCGCGGTTTCTTTCATCTTTTGCATGGTATCTACAGATAAATCATCGCAATATGTCCAGCTGTTTTGTTCCATATCCCATCGCATAATGTCGTGACAACTCACCTCAAAGGTATACGGATCTAGCCTAACTTCCGTCATTCGTAGAAGTTTTTTTGATCCATCATCAAGCTCCTTCATGACAATGATGAGATGGATATTTTCGGCAACCCGAATCAACTCCTCGCGGTACTGACGATTTGGAAATCGCTGCAGTACGAGGCGAGCCAATTGACCAGGGATATTAGCTATACGCTCGGTATGATAGCTGGTCATGGAGCCGCCTTTACCGCGCTCACACGAAACAAGAAATAGTTCCGTTTCAATGCTGCGCGTTTCTCCCACAATCACAAAGAAATAATCGGAGCGCAGTACCAGGTCAAACACGCTATCATATTCTGCATCCGTCTTTACCACAAATTCAACGAGTTGATCATTCTCATGTAATTCGCTTAACTTTAATTCCGAATGGCCACGCTCAATGGTTACAGCCACTCGTCCTGGTCTGCGGCGTTCAGCATAGATAGCTTTAATCAGCGTACTTTTGCCCGAACGCACTTCTCCGGAAACAATCAAATTAAGCAACGCTTTTGATATTCCGCGTATCAGTGGCAGAGCTTCGGATGGAATACTCCCTGCCGCTACTAAGTCCTCCAGCGTCGGTGCTCGCATCGTTTGGTTACGAAAAATTATCGTAGGTCGACGAACGAGCGGCGGGATCATAATTGTTACCCTTGTCCCATCTACTAAATCGAGCTCTAACTTGGGATTGTGTTTATTAATGTGCGAAAATTCATCTTTCATCCTGATCTTTTCAATGATATTCTCGATAACCTCTTCCTCTGATTCGTATCCAAATGGCTGTAAATCAGGCTCGCCAGGAATATCAAAAAAAATCTTTTTCCCCATGATTCGTGCAGATTGGGATATGTGATACTTCGGATGATGATTCCACACCGAAATTGGACCGAGACCGAACGTTTGTTGAAAAACAGCTTCAACCAATGAATGATAATAGCTTGGCTGCATAATGTGCTGCAGTTGGTTCGTTTTTAAGTATTCTTCAATTTCACCCTTAAAAAGCTGCACGGCTTCTGTTATACCAACCACCGCATCGTGCTGCAGGGCCTGCCACTTTTTCATTTCTTTATCCGACCGCTCTTCATTTTTCTTTCTAAAGACCGTACGCACTTGTGTGCAAAGCGCTTTAAATTCATCCGTAAGGGCATTGTTGCTTGCTTTAAGCGCTACCGGCTGCTGCACGGCCTTACTCTCCAATTCCGAGATATGAAAATCTTTTTCACGCCATGCACCCATGATCGTATTCACCTCCTAGCAAACCATTTACTTTTTGGACTTTCGTTTTGCATGGGCCAGTTAAATCGTGATTGCAATAAATCAACCATACGTTTGAGCTGCTCGTTATATTTTGGGTGCTCTACTGTAGTCAGCAACCGACGTTCCATTTCACAGAGCATGCCATCCTCTTTTAGATCGGGTAACCATCCTAGCATCGAGGCAGCCATACTACGCTCAATCTCTTTGGTGTCTCCCCACTGCTTCGACCATTTATTGATGAGTAACAAAAACGACATCGGTTGCTCGTGATTGACCATCCGAAGCAAAGGCGCAAATCTTTGCCAGTTGGCCAGTGCAGATGGCTGCTGCGTCGTTACGACGATCCGCATATCCGCATACAGTAAAGCTTGCAAACAGAGATTATTATCGGGATTAGATCCGGCATCAATCAGTACGATATCAAAAGCCTCCCGTGCACAAGCGATGACATGTGCTACTGATTCCGACGAATACCGGTACCGTTTCGTCGGATCCGCATTGCCTGCCAAAAAGGCGAAATGCTTCGTTTGGTGCATATGAGCGACCAGTTCTGTTGGCGTTAGAATGCCACCGTCTTTAATTTGGGTATACAAGTCATGCAGATAGGTACCGGAGTAGGTGATAAACACATCACCTGGCGTAAAAGCATCCAGACCAATGACGGCGACTTTCCGATCCATCCGTTTTCCGATTTCTTCAGCTAATGACAAGGTGCTGCCTGTTAATCCGGTTTGAGATTTCGCGCCAACCAGAGCAATAACTTGCCCCCCATTGCGAATAGCCGGCGCGCCACCCATAAATTGTTGATGCACGTACTCCACCAATTGCTCTATGGTTCGCTTCGGTCGGCATACGCCGATACCGATTCGCTGGCATACAAGCGCTGCGTCTTCGGTGACCCCCGTGTCTGCTTTATAGCTGAGCAGATAAACCAGATTCTTTCCCTGTAAGAGCTCTACAACGCTTTCCAATTCATGCGGTTGTACCAGCCGGTCCGATATTAAGACCACCTGGCAGGTTTTAAATGTTTCCTGAATCAATTCCGGTTTCGTTACTTCTGAAGAAGAAAATAAGGCTTCGGTTTGTGCAGCCTGGCGCAATTGGCGACTTAATTCTTGATCATTTCCGATAAACCCAATGTTCATGAGCCATACCCCACAATAAATTGATAGCCACCGGCAGCTTTTTCCGACAAGAGTTTCAGTTGATCCGGCGTTAATTGCAGCTCTAGCTTACGCCCACGAACCGTTGCATCCACCCGTACATTCGGATTCACGTTACCCTCAGCATTCTTGACTTCATTTGAGCTCGCATCCTTGTAATAAGCAACCACGATATCCTCTATCACCTTCTCCGCCTGAGATAGCAGCGGCTCCGCAATGCCTGATTCTGGATTGATTTTCTCGATATCAGTCGGCACTGCGAATATCGTAATTCGGTCAAGCCTCCGCAAACTGCCTGGTACCGATAAAATCCAATCCTCCGGCATCTCCACCACCGTTGCTCCTGGTACACTGAGCAAAGACGTCTTATCTACGCGATTGATGGTCATTTGATCGCCGGCTTCAATCAGTTGCAAGGCTTCTTGGCCTACAAGTAAATGAGCATCCTCTTCCGGAATGGCACCAGAAATCACATAATCTTCTTTAATTCGGACAATCAAAAGATCGTCCTCCGTTATCGCCTCATGCGGAAGCATCTGCCTGGATGCTACGACTACATTTTGTGTATCCATTAAAACGGTCCACCTCGTATCGAGGAAGTAGAGCAGCACGAGCATAGCCACCATGGCAAATAGATAAAGCAACATTCGATTTACTTTTTTCAGACTTACTTTCATATCGTTCTCCTTTCGTTACGAAGATTTAACTTTGAACCACTGAGTACGGAGCTCAGCAATCGGTGCGTCTTTGCCCTGCCAGTAAATCGCCTCCGGTAATGCTTCGAGCAGCTGCTCGAAGAGAATCTCTTCTTGCGCTCGATTACCCGTAGACTCTTGCGGAATCAGCTGAACTACCCGCTGACATGCTTCCGGCAGTGTCATGACCTGACTTAATCTCTTCAACTCCACAAACGCGACGATATCTTGCTCGGTAAGCTGCCTTCGATTATTATCTTTCCGTTCAAACACATAACCGGCTTGTTCCATCATTGGCAACCAGCGGCGCAAGCTGCTCTCCGCCATTTGTAGTTGTTTGGCAACATCGTTCATCGCAATCTCTTTCACTCTTGCAGCTCCTTTCACCTCAGGTGTTCAGGTATGATTTGATGGTGATCGGTTACTATGATCGCTATATCATCAACTGATATGATGACGATTAAG
This sequence comes from Paenibacillus sp. 01T47, assembly GCF_056398245.1. Classification (NCBI taxonomy): domain Bacteria; kingdom Bacillati; phylum Bacillota; class Bacilli; order Caryophanales; family Paenibacillaceae; genus Paenibacillus; species Paenibacillus sp. 01T47. The sequence goes on along the minus strand of NZ_JBFTPA010000015.1, from coordinate 166,052 downwards.
CGATCAGTGAGCGCTGGCTGCCATAGCCTGCCTAGCAAGATTCCCACCTCCAAACCTTCCATCCATTTCGTGTGGCTCTTGTTATCTATTACAAGCATAGCAAGGATTTTGAAGGCAATCGTTCGCAATTCGTATGCAAAAAGTATGATTATTTTTCGTGGTTATCCACATTAAGCTAAACGATCACTCCAATGACATAGCGATCAATAAAGAAAAATGTGAGCATCATCAGGGAGAGCAGCGCCACACTACCTGTTAAAAAAGCAAATTTGATATGCATTAGAATTTGAGAACGAATAAATAGTGCAAAAGCAACGTCGTACTGAATCTTCCTTCGACTCACCTTATAATCATGTGTAGTATCATGGCCAACTGTCATACTTCGATCACTCCAGACTTTTATGAGAGCAACATCGACTTTTAAAAATTTAGCGAGAACTTCAGGATTAGTATCAACAATTCTAATCATTTACTCAGCTCTTTTCCGTCAATTTCATGACAAAGGCCGATCCTCAGCGGATCGGCCTTCGTTATTATTTATAAAAATGTGCCAGGACGTTTATCAAATCTTCCGGGTGCAACGTCCCTAAATACTTATCAATTTTGTCATGATTAAGCGGTACAAACATGGAACATCGAGCTACCGATGGCTTCTGAAGGCCAGCTGCTTGCCAATATACTAAAGCGAGATCTCGACTATCGTTCCCTCGCTCTTCATGCGAAGTCACTTTGATCACAATCGAGCGTTTATCCTTCGTATCTAAAATAATTCCTGGTCTTAGCTTTTCCTTTTCCCCATCATCAAATGGATATAACACCAAATAAACATCGCCGCGATTATGATTCATATGGACAAATAAAAAGAGACTATAGGTTGATATACCTTAGTCTCTTATCCCCTTATTTATTTGATTCTTATGATAATCTTCTTCTAGCTTCTCTAAATTTTGTTCCGCCTGCAGCCAGAGATCCGGCAGCTGAACATCGATCTTTTGATTAGCAACCGCTAATCGTTCTTTCAACGATTTATTGGACTTTTTCTCCAAGTAAAATCGCCTCCCTTATGGAATAATCTCTTGCTCAACGATACCACAATTCCTTATAGCACTCAAAGATTATGATGACCGTTACTTCCGATCTCCCATATATTCTTCTTTTGCCTCTTCAATATGCTGTAGGGTAATGTCTGTCTTCCTCAAAATCGACTTCCGCTTTGCTTTCATATAGATTTGCTCCATCTCTGCAAAGCTACATGAAGCGAGAGCAATGGCTATATCATCAATCAGCTGATTCTTCTCATAATTATCAAATAGCTTTTGCGTGTAAATCCTTCGTTCTGAATCCGTTGGCGGATCATACTTCATTTTGGTGTCAAATCTTCGCCATACTGCCGTATCTAATTCTTCATCCAAATTGGTTGCGGCAAGTAATATGCTTTCAGATTGAAACTCGTCCAGGCATTGGAGCAGTGTATTCACCACGCGAGACATCTCTTGCACATCTCTTCTTCCAGATCGATTCCTCGCAATAGCATCAAATTCATCTAAGAAAAAAACACAAGGATTCTGAATCGCATAATCAAATATTTTTCGAACGTTTCCCGCCGTCTCCCCTAAATAGCTTCCGATAATGGTATCCAGGCGAACAAGGATAAGTGGTAACCCTAGCATATGTGCTAAATAAAAAGCAGTTATGGTTTTCCCCGTGCCAGGAGGACCATACATTAGAATCTTATTCGGCATGGGTACTCCCTGTTCCGCAAAAGACGCCTTAAGCTCGTAAATCTCAAGAACTTCATCTATGATATTTCGATTGATCTCACTAAGTACGAGTTTTTGAGATTTAGTCTTACAAGCCTCGGCCGTATGCATGACTGCCATATCTACATCCTTACTCATGGGTAATTTAGCAGTATTCATTTGCTATTCTCCTTTCATTTTAATGAGTTCCCTCTATTGGTTCCCATCATTGGTTCCCATTATTGGTTCCCAGTTAAAACAAGCAGAAAACCTTATAGAATGGGGATTTTCAATCGGTTTCATATACATAATTTGAGTGGGAACTAATCAACGGGAACCAATAAATAATTATTACCAAATAGAAGCAGTCTGTTTTTAATCTAAATTCATACTCTACTGTCATTTAATTATCTTGAAGAAATGCCTGCATGACTTCATCTGACCAGGCTATCGTATAACCGGCTCGCGTGTTTTCGGGAGGATTTAAAAAACCATCATCTACAAGCTGCTGCATATATTCTAAAACCTTTTCTTTCCGGATCGAAAACACTTCACGCAGCTCCGAGCTCTTAGCGGATCGATGTTCGCAAATATAGCGTTTCATCTTTTGGAGAATTTCTGTTTGCTCATGTTCATGCTGTGCTTCAGCATCACGAACCAATGGTCTCATTTTCGCATCCTTATCGTATGGACCAATCACGTTATCATTTAGCATCCGTTCAATATGCCTTGTCGCTGCAGCATAACTTATTCGCAATTTCCTCTGTACTACCTCCATCGAAAATCCTCCGTGTTCGCGTACTATGGCAAGTACCTGCTCATATTCACTCTTCGGATGATCATCGGTATAGCTTGGCTGCTCGGTTTTATCAGCTTTCGGATCAGCTCCATCCGTCTCCTGGTCAGCTTCCCATGGCGGCTGATCCTCATTCGAGGTCGTTCCTGTTTCGCTGTCCTCTTCTGGCATCGTCCATTCGTTTTGCTTTCCAGTATCCTTTGACCAAAAAGTTTTTAATGCCTCAATTAACTCTGTTGCTTCATTATCAATCGCACTCGTTGCAGCTGATTGGAATCGTTGCAACGTCCCCCCTTGAATCATGCACACGCCATCCCCGTACCCTAGCAATGGAGGAGCTCCACGATCAAGTACCGTCCGATAATCAACCGCACTCTGCAGCCGGAAGGCCACCCGTGAAGGAAGATTTGCTTTAATCACACCCGTCACCACATTCACACTTGGTCGCTGCGTTCCTAAAACCAAGTGAATACCAGCGGCACGAGCCATTTGCGTAATCCGCTGTACACCGTCCTCTACCTCATCACCAGCTACCAACATGAGATCCGCATACTCATCGATAATGACCACGATATAGGGCAGCTGGTCTTGCTTCATCTTGCCATTGTAAGCCTCCAAATTACGTACGCCAGCTTCTGCAAACTTTTCATAGCGTTGATCCATCTCCATAATGACTTTATTAAAAGCGAGCATTGCTTTACGCATATCTGATACTGGCGGCACAAGCAAATGCGGCAGCCCTCGATAGACGGTAAACTCGACCTGTTTTGGATCAATGAGCAGCAATCGCAATTGCTTCGGTGATCGGGTGAGTAGTAACGAATTGATAAGTGTATTAATGCATACCGATTTACCCGAACCGGTTGCACCCGCGATAAGTAAATGCGGCATACGTGCTAAATCCTGAAGAATAGGCTTTCCAAGAATATCCTTACCGAAAATTACGGGCAAGGCTGCATCCTCAGCAAAAGCTATAAGTTCGTGTACCATATCCCGCATATAAACAAATGCACGGTCGGCTTGTGGCACGACAAAGGCTGCTGCACTTCTAAATTGCGGAGCAGACGTCACATCAAACCCCATATGGTGACCAATATGATTAGCAATATCTTCTTTCTTGCTAATTAATTTGGAGAGCTGCACTTTCGGCGGCAATTGAAAGGAAATCGCTTGAAGCGTCGGACCACTCTCTACTGCTAAAACATCAATTTCACCTTCCAACGGAATACCGGCCAGCTGCAGGGCATCAGAGATTAGCTGACCAGCCCCCTCAACTCGCAATGTAGATGTAGAATGTGGTTTAGGATTAACCGGCAAATATGAAAAGGGAGCGATCAATGGACCATCCGATAAGGGATTAGTTGGAGCACTCATCAATTGGTTGGTTGAAACATCAGAAACACTTACGGGCTGTGACTCTACCTGCCCCTGAAGAGCGCTTACTGGCATCATGATCGGTCGTTCTCGTTGCTTCCATTCGCGATATCGCTCCAACCATCTAAGCCGGTTGCGCCATACATATTGCATGGCTGCAGGCAACGCTACAAACAAACCAAATAGCATAAGTACATAGCGGATGAGCTGCAGCGCAAATAGCGATATCACCTCTGGCACATTTAGAAATTGCAACGCAATACAAACCGCCAGCGTAATTCCGCATATGCGTGTTAGATATTGTGCAAAGCTTTCTTTTTCATTTGATTTCCCTTTCCCCCCACCCTCCATGAATGAATCAGCCTCCCTGCATCATCTGTTGTATAAAACTACGTACCCGTTCGCTTGTCCGATAAGCATTTTCTTGAATTAATGGCCACCATTCCGACGCCTCATGACTTGCAAAATCAAAAACATCATTTAAGTTCTTTACGACCATAAAAATCAAAAATAAACCGATTATGGTCCAAATCCATTTCGGTATGACAAAATTGTTCCCCTGCCGGTGTAGGAACCACAGTACCAGACCAATAAGGATTACAAGGGTGGACATAATAAATCACTCCTTCAAATTGAGCAGCACACTATAAAATTTGGTGACACCAATCCACCAGCCTGCATGCTCTGCGTAATAGCCTCGTGGGTTGTCCTTCGCGCTAAGCCATTCAATCGCATTACGATTGCTTGGCCGATCCTGCGAAAGCTTTACAATCGTCTTTGCAGCGATCAACGCAGATTGCTCTGTGGTGAGTGTCGCGCCTTTGCCGCTACACCAGCATCCAAATACATTCCAAGGGTTTTTAACGATCAGTTCTGCATGTTTTTTGGTGATCGGAACAAAGGATTGTTCTTGCCCTGTGATCGCAAGTAAAAGCATAGGATCGACGTTTTGCGCCTTTCCTGCCTGATCGATGGCACTTAAAATCGAGCGGTCAGCAAGCGCTGATTTTTTGCTCACTAAGAAGCGATTAGCCAGTGCAATATCGAGCGGACGATAAGACAATTCGCTTGATACTTGAATGACCGGCTGCACATAATCAAGTGGATTAGCTCGTTTATTATTGACACGCACTTCAAAGTGTAAATGAGGACCCGTCGAGCGCCCCACTTTACCTGCACCGATCCTGCCGATTCGCTGCCCTTTGTTTACGACGCTCCCTGGCTCTACATCCATTCGCGTATCCAAGTGTCCATAGATGCTCACCAGCCCCCCACCGTGATCAATATAGATCGCTTGTCCGAATGTACCCAGCGTTCCCGCAATGGTTACTGTGCCGGAAGCGATCGCATAGATCGGCTGCAGCTCTGTGTTCGCAGCACCATCAGCAATATCAATGCCGCCATGCGCTTCTGCGCCTTCGCCAATATCTCGTATACCAAAATACGACGTAATGCGCGTAATCGATGGCACCGGCCATTGATAATTGCTGCCGTCGGCATCGAGCTGGATCGGTCCCCAAGAACTTCCTAACGCTCCTTGGTTATTCAAACTCCCCTCCTCAGCAAATAAGAGAAAGGGGAGAACGGTGAGCAGCATAATAAGAACAATCAGAACAGCTAAAATTATAAGGACGACTGAAGCCGGTGTACCTAGCAGAAGAATTAACTTATAGATAGCACGGGCTTTCTTTACGGTTTGTACTGTATTGGTGATGGAACCTTGCATTTTCCCACCTACCCTGCCTGTTTAAGACCACGAGTCTTGTACAAAGCGCTCTCTTCAGGAGGTACCACCATGACCAGCTCATCATATTTTTTGTGATACTCCAGGATGTATTGATTGGTATCTTCGTTTTGTGATATGCGCTCCTGAATTTCCATCGGCACATTGGAGTGCTCAGCAAGCTTTCTAATCGCTGATTGCTCCATGTAGAAATAAACGCGAACACTCGTGTTTTCCCACATGCCCTCGCCCTCTGCTGTATCGAGCATAATCGCTGGCGTATTAGATCCAAGGATCATCATGCCGTTCCACTTCCGTATCGCTGTATACCAAGCAAAAATCTCGCGCCTCATTTCTGGATTTTTCGTTTGTCGCTGACCTTCATCCACTAGCACCGCTGAAAAATAAGCGCCTTCGAATTTCAACCATTGAATATTGGAGTTTACAACGTCAATGGCCATCGACATTTTAAGTTGCGATTGTTTGGCTAGTTCATCTTTATCGTCGCTATTATCCGTTTGACCCGTTCCGACTTTAATGACGGTAAGTTTTGTCTTTTGAAAGGTGATGGACTCTTCAATTTGAAAAATGCCATCATAAATGCCAATAAAGTAAATCTTGATGGCATCGTACAAGCTTTTAGCTGCCGGATTTTCTTTCTTCGCTTCCTCGGCTATCTCCTCAAAAGCACGATGAATGGTTGGTCGCGGACCCGTATATGGCGCATCCCACGTTTCTGGCTTCTCTTTCACAATGCCAGCTTTGTCGAACACACGTTTAATCGCTTCACCTGCCTCAAAAAGCTCTGCCTTAGCTAAGCCATCTGCAAGCAGCGAGAAGGCGCGAACACCATTATCAATGGCTTTCCCTCGCCTTGAACGATTAAAGTTAATGCAATCCAAATCCAATTCAGGTAGCGCAGGCATAATCGTAAGCGGCTCATAGTAGCGGCCTTGGTCTGCCGTATGATCGATATAAACCCCGCCTACATATTCGCAAAGATCGCGCCACTCGCCGTCTAGATCGAAAACAAATACATGTATGCCTTCCTCTAGCAACGAAACAACTAAGGCTTTTAAAAAGTAGGATTTACCTTGTCCTGTTTTACCGAAAACCGTAATATTTTGTGCTCTTGGATCATCGGGATCACAAATATTAATAAAGGTAAAAGAGCCGTCTTCTGTCCGTCTGCCGAAATAAGGACCTTGCCCATCACTAGATCCACTTCTTGTCATGGGATAGGTGCGCGCAGCTGCGGTATCCGTGGTCACATGGCCATAATGCTTTTTGTTAAAGAACTCGCTATTTGGCGTGTGGGGATCAAATATAGGACTCGTCTGCCTCAGCGCCTCCTGCTGCTCAAATGGCAGATTATCCAGTTTGCAATCTAGCTCATCAAACCAGAGTTTAAGTTTTACTTCGACTGCATGGAGCTGATGGCGCTTTGGAGCTGTAATCGTAAGATAGGTATAAACGTCAAGCAGTTTGCGATTGTCCTGCTGCTTCGCATCGCGTAAGGATAAAATCGTTTCTTTCGCTTGCACTTCCGCTTTTCTAGCTGGATCGTCTTCCTGCTGCTTGGCTATCGACACGGTTAGCCGGTTTAATTTATTTTTTAGTGATAGATTCCATGTCACATCGCTGGCTGCATAACGAATCGTTTTACGCAGCGTAGCGCCTTCCTTGCCCACCAGCTCATCGAGCTTGTCCAGGTAGCCGGTGAGCAGCACCGGTGGATATCCCTTAATCATCAGTACGCGCACAAAGTGGCCACTTTTATCGTCTTTACCATCAATAACATTGACTACGGTTTCTGATTTTTCTTTTCGCCAATTTTTAACTAGCCGCTTGGTTTCCGCTAACATGGGACTGCTCCTCCTCTACCTGGATAAAATGAACAACCGCTTTAGGATCTAAGACAAAAGGTCGGCCCTGGAAGAGCCACCGGCTTGCCTCTTGAAAATGCGGGAATGTAAGTGATACACGCTGGCCCCATTTCTCCTTAAGCAGCGTAGCCATATGACTTGTCATAGGTTCTTCACACTGGTTAAGCCATACCTCGCCATGCCAGCTCTCTGCCGCTTGCTCCCATTGCAGCCAGTGGTGATAATCACCATCTACAATCGCAACCGCTTGACCAAGCTTTAGCAGCTCTGCTCGTGAGGGGTGCGCAAAGGGAAGATCAACCAAGACCGGACCCTGTTCCGAAAGCTTGCGAAGAAGACGAATGGTTTCCTCAATGTGAGGACGCTGCTCTTCACTTGGCAGCCACAAGGTAAGCCCTGGTGCATTCCGTGACGTCCAAGCTTCCCATCCTGGCTCCGAGCTTGATACGCGCAGCGGATTGAGATACGTATGCGTACCACGATCCGGTGATAAGTCCACCACGTGTAGAATTACACCCTCACCGCTTTGCGCAACAGCCATATTGGCCGTTAAAAATGACTTCCCGCTAGAGGTGGGCGAAGTCAGAAACAAGATCCCCTGAAGAGCAGACATAAGTTGCTGTTCCTTCTCCTCTTCTTCACCCTGCAGGGTTAGATCCGATAGTGAATCTGCTATGTGTAATAAATCATCCAGGACTTCCTTCCTTGGTCTCCTCGATTTCAAACGCGCTAGAATGCGATGTAATGCATTGCCTGCCCAGCGTAAGCCATAGCCGACTTTTCTCGCCAGCGTAATAAGACCAGCCGTTATGACCGCTAAAACGCCTTTGCGAGGTGGGCTATCCGTTTGTTCCTTCTCTTCATGGTCAACCTCTTCTTCCTTGCTATCCTCCTTTGCTAACGATATAACAAGCTCTTCAGGCGCCTCTTGCTCCCAATTCCCCTCTGCTGCCATCCAACGCTCCCAGCTGATTGGATCTAACCAGCGGCCAATGAGCTCCGGCATGCTAAGCCCTGATAGAATCGTTACCTCGTGGCCTGATGCCGTTAGCGGATCTAATACACGCTGCAGCTTTTCGCGCAGCTCCGCGATCATGCGAAAGCGCTGGCGCTCTTCTTTGGTCATTTCGGTTGTTTCGTCATCACGTTCACGCGAATCGATTTGGTATTCCATGACGGATAAACGCAGCACATACACGCTCCGCTTTGCTTCACCGCTTTCAGCCATGTTCCGCCACATCGTTATACGGTTTTGCTTCAGAGCTGCCATACCTTCGGAAGCTACCGGTTTATTAGCTTTAGCTGTCCATAACTCGTGCTGATAGTCCGAAATCTGTTCAGAAGATATCGAAGCCTCAAAACGTTCGCTTGCGCATGCCCTTAAAAATTGTTCAAAGCCGTTAATTCGTTGTTTCTTTTGGTTGTAGACCGCGGTTTGCCATGGATCTGCTTGCAACGAAATGACCATATGCAACATTTTGCCGCTGCGATAAAACCAGCCATCACTCTCAGCACCAAGCAGCTGCTCCATCTCATCACCGGTGCCTGTATTTTTTTGCCGAATATACCGATAACGACGACGACGCCGATAAGACCATGAAAATAATCGTCCGAATATGGATAAGACAAAGATCAATAGCAGTCCAGGGATCTTAATCCAAAATGGCAAAGGCAATAAAAAAAGGAATCCGCCTCCGAAGAGCGTATTCCCCATTACCCAAGCGATATCATTAAACGTCAAACCCAGATACTGTATATCCTCTCGTATATCCCCTAAAAAATAAGCACTCAACAACTCATTTTCCTGTTCTTGCCGACTGAGATCCTCTGCCACCTATTTCCCTCCTTTCTTTTTACTTGTTCCTTCATGCTGCCGCAACATATCCGCTTGCAGCTTTTCAAAACTGCCCATATCCATCCCATTTAGCGGTTGTTGCCCATGATCTACTGGCATACCGTCTATAATGACCATGATTTTTCCGGACATGGTCCGCCAGAAAGGCAGCCTATTTTCCCGATATAGCTTATGGACTTCTTCTAGTCGTTTGGCTTGCGTTTCTCTTACCATAATGTAATTCTCTGTTACATTTGCCTCAAAACCAGCAAGTAAATCAGTATCACCGCTGGATCTCAATTGCTGCTCAAGATCTGCCAAATATTGCGATCCCCGCGGCAAATCAAAACGCACATAAGGTGTACTCTCCGTGCGAAGGTTTTGCAGCAATGGCAAAATTTCTGGCATATCAATCTCCGGAATCCATAGCTGTCCATTTACCAGCTTCAATTGCTTGACCCATGGATACTGTTTTCCCTTTTCACTCAGCTGGTTATAGGCCGATTGTGCTTCGGTTGTACTTAAATTGGTTTTTGTATAAACCGGCAGTTTCTCCGTTAAAGCATCAAGTGTTTCCCTACTTGCTTCAGACTTCGTAAAGCGGCGGATATCCTGCTTGTCACTATCAATAAAGACACCATTTTTGGTATAACCATGACTGGCTGCTGACTTGATCTGCGCATCCTGCAGCTCGCGCATAACAGGTCTTACCGTTTTCTCTACTAACAGCTCACCGGTGCCTGCGTTGTATGCTATACCCTTACCATACGTTTGTTCGAGATGACCGACTATTTTCTCCATGTCTCCTCGACTTTCTTGATCCACTCGAATGACGGCACCTGATACAAAGCCCTCCGGTTTTAGCTGATGTTCAAGTTCGTGCGCAGGGATATCTAGTAAATTCAAGCCATGATTCGTCACTTCTTGACCAGCTTCTTTCATAACCACGTTACCCGTTTTATGCTTCCACACGGCAGGCGCTTCGTATTTCACACCCTGCAATGCTTCAGAACCACCACCGGTCATGATTGATTTCATGATGGCTTTTTGCACATTTCGCTCTTGCATCCGTCTGCCAACATCGGCTACACGGTTACTTGACTGTGACCAGCTTAAACCTTTTCTTTGGAGCGCTTCTGAGCCAAATCGCTTACCCATTGCATTTAAAGCCATTGAGCTGCGATGACCAAACGTTCCTAACTTTTCGACGGCTTGACCACCATTGAGATGTACCGGCATTTTAGCCGCTAACCATACCGGACGGAGCCAAACAAAGAAGAGGAGCACAAACAACACAATGGCGGTGATCGGAGCAGCAATAGCAGGATGGATGCCAATGTCCGACATAAACCCAATATCCGCCCCAAAGTCTGTTTGCGCTTTAACAAAAATCGCCCAATACACAGCCATCAGGTAACCCGCAAACAAGGTTCGAGTATAAATGTTTATAAATCCTACCAGTGTTTCTAGCTTTCCGGAATACGCTGTATAAGCTATCCAGAGTCCTACAAAGATGGCCATGATAATGACAATAATACTTTTAAGCATCGACAGCACAAAGGATGGCACAATAATCCCCGATACATCAAAAAACAGTATAAAAATACCGCCTTCTGTTTCTGCCATTAATTGTCCGAGCGACATGCCGGCATACGCAGGATTCGTTATACTGTCGATGCCGATTACCAATGACTTTAGGATCTCTTCACCCGTTAAATTTTGATACGTAATGTCAGCCTTGCCGATAATGCCAGCGAGCGTCAATTGTGTGAGCCAGTTTAAACCCACGTTTATAAAATTCATAACCGATAGGCTTACACCGGCAGATATAAAGCTCCATAAAAATACTTTTAAGAGCTGACCCATCTCTTTTTTGCCCTTTATAATCTGGATGGATAGCATACCAATACCTACCAGTAGCGCAACTAAGCTAATGATGGAAATAATCGACCACCCTACAAATACTGCTTTGATATCAGCAATATGAGGGGTAAACAAGTAACTCTTTGCAAATGTCCCATATAACGGTGCAAGAAACTCATCCGTCCAGCCGATAACTACGCCATCGATAGCATCTTTAATTAGCTTACCCGACATGAGATCCTGAAACGTTTGGGTTATATCGCGGAACTGACTACCTAAGTCCGTCACCCATTCCGGTATATACCATTTATCATTGCTCTCTTTTGGCTCCTCCACTGCAGCAGCCAAATAGGTGTAAAAAACATCTTGCATCACATCGTCCACCCCATTTTCCCCAAAACATTAAAGATGCCCTCTAAGATAGCAAACATCCCTGAAGTGACGAAGAGCATAATAATAGCGAGCGCAATCCCCATCCGTTTCCAAAACTTTGAATCATTCAGATTGGCCTTCGCCAACTTCACCTGCCATAAGAAAAGGATCATTTTATACAGCCAGTAGACAAGGGCGATGGTGGATACGATAGTGGCAAAGGTGCCTGCAATGACAAGCACCCATTCCAGCGCCCCCAACTGATTGACATCAATAGCGTACATTTTCTTCATCTTCTTGAGATAAGCTTCCGACGTTTCCGATGCGAGATAACTAAGCATTACATACCGGAAGTAATATCTTGTGTGCTCGTCCAGTTATATACCTGCTCCAGAAAGTCTAGGAATAGACCGGAGAAGAAGAAGAAGATAATGAGGAATACAACGCCCGTTTCAATCCAAAACTTCTTATTACCCATACTTTCTTTTGCTTGTTTGACTTTTATGCCAAAACGGATAATATCGTATATGCTGTAAACCAATAGGAAGATAATCATAAACGTAATTGGGACCATCACGACATAAAACATGAAACCAAGCCCATCAAGCAGTTTCCAATCGAATTTGAAATACTTCTTTAGTTTTGTAATTGGATTACTCTCATCTGCCGCATAGGCCATCACCGGCATCATCCAAACCATAATCATCATAGGCAGCCATACCAACCATTTTTTAATCTTCATTGTTAAAAACACCTTCCGTTTGTAGGATTTTTATAGGACTATTGCTCATTTGATCTCTTTCAATCGAAATGTTTGTAGGAGTTTTATAGGATTGAAGATAAAAAAGCCTCCATTCGCCAATCTTCTGGCATTATAAAGACGATCCAGCAAACAATGCTAATTCCCCAACACAACCCCGACAATAACCGTTCACCGGTGCCTCCATTATCAAAAAGCCGTAAAGCCACATGTATTTTTTTTGAGATTAGAGAGCCAATCCCCTCACGTCCAAATAGATCACCGATCAGATGCGCCCACCAGCCCACGATAAGCCCCATGCTAATGGCCTGCACCATCCATAGATCGCTTTGCTGCCCAAAAGAAAAGGCTCCAATACTTAAGGCTAGCGCAAACTCTGGCGTATGAATGATCCCCCGATGCTTCACCATGGGAAGAATAAGTAATGCCCCGCCTGCAAAAGCTGTGATCCAGTGCCAATCATACATGGCATATGCCGCAAGTAATAAGGCTCCTACGCCAAGCAATACCAGGCTACGCAGCTTCGCAAGCAATAAGCATAAAACGCCTGCAGCAGCCCAAAGCGGTGCACTCATTGCCCATACGTTGTCTAGGTCGAGTCCAAGTCTAGGGAGTCCCCATATGGCAGCCGCGATTAACAAAAGTAGCAAACCAAGTGATTGAGCCATTCTTCGGTTTTGTGTAGAGAGCTGAATGAGGTTACTAGCCGTACTGGTCTTATGATCTAAATCCGGTGCCAGGCTCCCTACCGCAACAGCTAAAATGTAGACTATGGGCGATGCCATATGTCCGTCCATTTGTGGCAAGAGTGAAAGCAGGCCCGATCCAACGGCCACACCTAGTGCCACATGTCCTGCTTTGTTCATTGTTTTCACCCCCTCTCTCGATTTTTTCACATAAAAAAACGATTCACCCAGGTATGGTGAATCGCTTATTTTACTGCTTGAAGTGGTTGAGAGCTGATTGTTTTCCCTTCAATAACACGGCTTGGCATGCCTAGGTAATAGCCCTGGACGTACCGGACACCACAGGTATGAAGCAATTGCAATTGCTCCTCTGATTCCACACCTTCGATAATGAGCTTAGTATGCAAGAGCTCACATAACTCTAGCATGTATCTTATGATAAGAGGCACTTGAGGTTCAGCATATGCCGCTATAAACGCCTTGTCTAGTTTGATCCATGATGGTCGAAATGTCGTAGACAGCAGCCGATCTAAGTTGGCATTTCGTTTGCCAAAGTCATCATAGGCCATGGTATATCCTTTCAAGGCCAATTGCTGCAGCTGCCTTTTTATACGCGCACTGTAGATCGTGCTCTCCATGATTTCCAGTACCAGTTGATTGGCAAGGCCTTCAGGTAATGACACGCCTGCTAATAACGTTTTAGGATGTACATTTAAAAATAGCAATTGCTGCGGTTGGAGCCTTGGTAAAGCTTCCGCGATAGCTGTATGCATGAGCTCACGATCAAAACGTGCGATTTGTCCAGCATAACGTTTGAAGAGCTCAGCTGGACTCTCTCCCCTAGATCCACTCACAAAGCTCTCATACCCAATAACCTCCTGTCCTCGCGAAATATCCACTATGGGTTGGTAACGTAAGATATAGCTCACTCATTTCCCTCCTAACGCTTTATAAATCGTCCAAAGAAACCTGCTGGCTTTCGTGTAGTGATATTTAGAATCCGCTCGATCACCTGCTCTGCTTCTTCCGACAACTGGTAGGGATCGCAAGTTGGTAAGGACATGACATGTCTTCCAGCCAAGGTTTCCGCTATTTCATCCCTGGCATCTTCCGAAGCCATAGGCAATACGACTCGCCACTTTTCTTGTGGCTTATGAATATGTTTGCGGCAAAGCTGCACCAGCTCACGTTGCCGCCAGCTGCTACCGGACCCGACCAAGACCGGAATCGTTGCCCGAAAGAAAAGACTCGTATGTTCACTCGTATTAATATTGCCCAGATCAACGATTAAATAGCGAAATTGCTCAGCGTAAGACTCTACCCAATCCATGTCTACTGTGCTTTTAAAGTAAGTCACTTTATCCATTTCAAAGCGTGGCTTAGTATTGACTACCCCATTGTGATTAAAAGCAAGAAATTCGAAACAGGGGTTGCGACCAGCCTCCCAAATGGCCACTTTACCATCGCCCTGTTTAGCTAGGTAGTTCGCAAGCGCAAAAGATAGATGTGTACTTCCAGCCCCATCAAAAGCCCCTGCTACGGCAATTAGTATGGTTGGTTGATCATACGTTTGCGATACTACCTTTTCTTGGCTATCCGCTAATTGTGTCTCCGGCAGCGGAGCATCGAGCGTAAGATTCAAATGTCTCTCCCAATTGGTTTCTGGCCAAACCCAAGCAATCCCTTGCGAGGTCCAGTGACGTGCATGTTGATGAGAATGCTCTTTGACCACAATAGCAATGGGGATATTGGGTGCGAACAAACTCAAACGTTCAATCAATCCAGCATGCTCCTCCGGCATGACAATAAGGGTAACCGTCATTTTTAGGAGCATGCCTTCCATTTCTTTTTGATCATTACATACATGCAGCCGGTACGCTGGCGGCGGTATCTCTTTTACTTCTAAATTGTAAATCAAGACATGCAATCCTCTGTCACCTCCATAAACGAGTAAAAGCCGCCAGCTCATGTCTGACGGCCTTTCGCTTCTCATTTTTCTACTCTTTCAGTATATCTAATTTTCTCATTGTCATCGTTTGCATTTCGTATGCAAAAAGTATGATATTTAAAGAAAACATGGATTGATGTAGCTTTATAATAAAGTTTAATAATTTTAAAGCTACTTTTTTCGTTAAGGAGACCAAATATTTTTAAAATAAGTTTTGATAAAAACTGAACTTTACGACGAAAGGTTTCCATCAGGCATCCCTTTTGTTCTTCAACTATCGTTTCCCGTTAGTTCAATCATCAGTAGCAAATAGCTTTAGGAAGTCGTGCTAACTAATGCTGAACTTTGCAATTTTCTCGTCCAGTATCGCCTTCTGTCGCAAATGGTGCCTGCTATGCATGCCAACCATCTCAAACCAATCACGCGCGTTCAGCCACCCAAACCAACCATGACGCACCTTGCAAGCCGGATTCGCCTCATTTACGCAACTCGCCCAGTATGCCAATTTCTCTAGTACTTGCTCCAAGCCAACTTTGATTTCATCCTTGCTACTGGGGTTTCTTGTCGCGTTGGGTGGTTGCTCAAGCTTCACACGGATATTGGGCCACTCTTTTTGGGCAAACGCCTTCGTTCCGTCTTCGGTCTTGCCTTTAGGCTCTACGTGCTTTGCCTTGATACAGGATTCAATATGCCCAATGTACTCTTCCGCCACTTCGATCACGTGAATATACATTTACCCGATCGACCATACGTTTTCATTGCATTTAAACCTCAACTGCTCCATCGAATACCTGTCCAAATTCCACATATATTGCTCGATAATAGTAGAAGAATCGTTCAACATCCTGATCCTCTCCCGCTAATCTCAATTAATTACAGCACCTGCGCAATCTCCCACACATGCCCGTCCGGATCGGCAAAACAAGCCGTCCGCCGCCCCCAGGGGCGCGTTACCGGTCCATTCAATAGCTTAACACCACGAATTACAAGCTCATCGCATACCTGATCAACATCGGGTACTTGGATCGTGAACTGAAACCGAGCGCCATCACCATTATGACCTACTCGTACCGGCTCAATTAACTCGCGGGCATTTGTTTGATTTAACAGATTAATGCTTGTATTGCCATAATCGAACACCGCACAATTTTCATCTTCATACATGATCGCAAGTTTAAACGACTCTTGATAGAATATCTTCGACCGTTTCAAATCTTCCACAAATAATGTGATTTCGGTAATTTTGTTTGTCCATTCAGTTGTCGCCATCCGTAATCAACCTCTTTTCCATTTTTCAGCAATTTTATTTACGAATTGCCGTCTCCCATTCTTTTTCCATCCTGAGTCGAGTTAATTATAGGATACCTCAATATAATAGAACAAGTGTTCCGTACAGTAAACGAATTCTTTTGAATAATTTTCTATATTATTCTGCCCGTTAGTTTAGAACGTGTGGATTACTCAACTGTGCTCCTCAATCAATGAGATTTTCCTTCCTTAATCTCGAAAACTCCGTCGCATAATACGCCATGGCGATGGCCGGTAAGGCGATTCCGATCAGCAGTGCCGCCTCCCAGCCCCCCGTTGCGTATGCCCATCCCCCTGCCGCTGAGCCCATAGCGCCCCCTAAAAAGAAAATGGCCATATACAAACCGTTAAGCCTACTGCGAAATTCCGCTCCTAAAGAGAAAATCACCCGCTGCCCGAGAACCATGTTGGCGGTAACCCCCATGTCAAGTAAAATCGCCGCAACTACGAGGATGGGGACTGCGAGTGCAGAACTTGTTGGAACGAGCAAGGGAAGCAGCCCGGAAAAGATGACGATGGCCAATGCCCATCCCGTAGCCGGGCGAACCCATCCACGGTCTGCCATACGGCCCGCCGCTGGCGCCACAATTGCCCCCATTACCCCGACTAATGCGAACAGAGCGACCTCATTCTGAGTGAAATGGAACGGCGGACTTGTCAATACCAACGGAACTGTAGTCCAAAACAAACTGAACGTTCCGAATACACAAGCATGATAAATTGCCCTCCGGCGCAATGCCGGTGTCGCCTTCAGCAGATGCAGCATGGAGTACAGCAGCGCCGGGTAAGCTTTAGTGGTCGAAGGCTTCCTTGCGGGTAGTGCCTTTGCCAATACAAGAGCCAGCGCGAAAATCAATGCTGCGGAGATGAAATATATGGCGCGCCAGCCCATATACTCCGCCACCAAGCTTGAAATGGGACGCGCGAGCATAATCCCCAGAAGTAGCCCGCTCATGACGTTGCCCACATTGCGACCGCGCTCGGCTTCAGGCGAAAGATGAGCCGCATACGGTACAAGGATTTGTGCTGCTACGGAACCTACTCCGATCACGAGTGAGGCGGTGAGGAACAGGATGGCGCTTTTGATTACAGCGGCAATTGTCAAAACGGCAGCTGTAAGGAGCAATGATGAAAGGATCAACTTACGATTTTCCAAGATGTCTCCCAACGGTACGATAAATAACAAGCCAATCCCGTAGCCGACTTGAGTCAACGTAACGATGAGTGCCGCAGCCCCGGAAGAGAGCCCGATGGTCGAACCGATTGAGCCTATCAATGGTTGAGCATAATAAAGATTTGCCGCTATGATACCGCAAGCGGCTGCCAGGATAAAAATCAGCGATGGCGAAACCGGTTTTTCCGTTGGAATGGAAGCTGAATGCATAGAAAGTCCCCTTTGCTCACCAGAAATTTTCTGGAACAATCGTTCCGGAATGCGCAAAAAAATGTCTTATATCATTTCCATCACCATGTCTATCATCTGCTGCATCTTGATGCGGTCACCCTGCACCTTCGCAACGATATTTATACTATGATTCAGGTTTGAGAGCAGATAAGATAAAGTCTTGATATCTTTCTCAGGCATGATTTCTCCCGTCTCCTGACCTTTGCGCAGCAGCTCGTAGAAGGATTTCTCCAACTCGTAAAACCGCTCCCGGATCAACGCATTCAGTTGCTCATCTGGCGAATCCATGCCGACTGCCGCATTAGTAATGAGACAGCCCTTCGGCGACTCGCCGTCCAAGGCGGAATCGATGTGTATCTCGAAGTACTGCCGGATTCCCGATTTTGCGGATGTCGCATTGACGAGGATGTCCCGTTTGGCTTGCTTCCACTTCTTGTACCAGTTGATCGCCTCGATATAAAGCGTTTGTTTGTCTCCGAACGTTTCGTACAGACTTGATCTGCTAAGATTCATAGCTTCCAGCAAATCGGGAATGCTTGCCGCTTCGTAGCCCTTCTTCCAAAAAACGAGCATCGCTTTATGAAGCACCGCTTCTTTATCAAACTCTTTGTAGCGTCCCATGGTTCTCCCTCCGTTTCCGTAGGTACAGTATATTCTTTTTCGGAATGATCAGTCCAGTATTTTCTGCAGATATGAAAGTTAGCTCAGACTGGGATAAGATGGAATACAGACTTTTATGTGAAATTAGTGGACCTCTGCTATTCGTGAGAAACCTGCATCGTACCGAGGGAGTTTAATGAAGCACCATTTTTGTAATCTACACCGAAATTTTATCGATCTTTGTTCCAAATTATCAAAACTTGTTTTAAGTCTACGATTGATGATGAAAACGTTTATAACCTTTAACGATTACAAGATTAAACGATTACGATTTAACGCACCTTAACAACAGCGCAGCATTTACGAGACTTTGCCGAATAAAAACGAACCTATTTTTATTTTACCGAATATAAACCGACTATTTCTAAAAAACAGCTTATAAAAACGGAAAATTTTTAAATAATAGAGTTTAACTTTCTTGTTTTTGCATACCTAAATTCCACTGGCTAGTTCAACGCTTTTTTTATCTGTTTATTTTCGAAAATGCTCTTACAAAAAATTCATCATTCAAAACTGTCATTACTTGGGTGAGAAATCATGTGTTAAGGACGATTACAGAAAATGATTAGGTGAGTTTTATTGCGAGAATGAATAGTTTTGAAGGGAACGATAACGGATTGGGAAATGCGAAAGAGCCCTTATCCTAGAGTCTAGGGCTGAGGGCTAAGCTTGCATTGTTTTTAAATATGTAGCGAGGCAAAAATCCTGCGGCGGATCAGGTATAGGCTTCCATGTAGGAAGTTTGTCCATTTCCCAAGCCATCCATTGCATCAATGACTCTGAGGATTCGCCTTCACGCATACGATAACCGGCATCCATAATCATATCCTTAAAGGCGGTAGGATCGATGCGCTTGGCCAGTGCCATCGTCCGGAATGTATGTAGATCCACATTCAACTCCAGCTCTTCAGCAGCCAAGGTCGACAACTTATAGTCTAGTGTATTAAACGCGCCTGGTAGGGCATGCTGTTGTTCCAGTGTTAGTAAAGCGCGGCGGCATAACTTTCTAAATCCTGGCTTCATAAAACCATTCAGCTTGAGTACAAAATCTTCTCGCTTGCGTTCCTTCACAAATCTTATGATACCTGTCTCTTTGGTAATGGCCAGTAGTGCAGCTGCCCCTTTATCTCGCATTTCAAGTCGTATGCGATCTATTGCCTTCTCTGGATGCTCACCATCCATATCAAAGCTTTCTTTAATGCGAGCCATAACGTATCGCAGTACACTTTGGCTTTTATCCTTCAGCATCGCAGCAAGCTGCAGCAAACCTTGTCCATTTTGCCAATCCAGGATTGATTCACAACCAATAGCCACTAAATAGCCCTTTATTTGGGCAATCAAGCGGCGGTAGCTTTTTTTGGCAGGAAAAATAGAGCGATAATGCATGCCGGTGATATGCCTTGGCATGAGTGCCGCATTCACCTGAAATACTGCTTTTGGTTCACCGAATAAGTTACGTTCCACTCGTGCAATTGAAAACAATGCCTGACCATCTATAACCATAGTTGATCCCAGCTGCTCTAATACCTTCCGAATATGACTGTTATCCTCACGATGTATGAGCTGCCCAAGCTTAGAGAAATTAAGCTGCAGCAATTTACGTCTCTCATCTCCTTGTTGGCCACAACCATAGATATAAAGCTTCTGAACCGCTATAGACAGCGATGTAAAAGCCTTTCTCGTTACTAGTGAAGGCAGCAAAATAAATCGCCCTAACTGACCGTCAGGCTCTAAATACGAGGGCAGGCTAATGGATAGCGTACCCATATACTTTTCTTTTGTTTCAAGTATGAGCTTATGCAAAACAAATTTATGATAGGATGCATAAAACTGATCTTTGTTTACGGGGACTTCAAAGAGTTCCTTCAGCTTTAAGTAGATAATATGACGATTGATGTACGTGGAAATACCTACTGTCTGAATGCCTACCTGAAGCGTCATTGCAAGCTGCAAATCTGCTTTAGTGAGATGATGCATGAGTCTTGCTCGTCCACTCGGAGAACGAAACGTCTGACGTGCTTCGAATCCTTCTTCAATAGCAAATAAAGCTTGTAAAAAACGGTAGCTGAACTTAATAGGTGTGTTAGTTTGAAGTGGCTGGATGATTGATTTATGTTCGTTCAGCATAGGTTTTCTCCTTTCTTGATGAGGTGATTCTATATAATTTTCAAACTGGTAGCTATTTTACATAAGGCATTGTGCTTTAGCTGAAAATATTTTTGACGGTTATAACGCATTTGTTCCAGCAACTCATAATCATATGGTTTGTACCGAACTAAATAGCGTTTTTCTATTAATTCACTTTGCTCCGATGATAAACGGGATAATGCTCGGTCCATCTCTTCTATTTCAATGTCTAGATCTGCAATTTCCTGTGCCTTGCTTGTCATCCGCTGTTCTTTTCGAATGTACTCCGCCTCGATAGGACTTGCAGGGCCACCGCCACCGCTCATGCCACTGTAGGAAGCGGTCATGGCTGGCAAAGCTAGTTGAGATTGCATAGTTTCTAAATCGAGCTCTAATTTGCGTTTGCGCTTTGTATTTAAAAAATACTGTTCAAGCAGCTCCTCCACGAGAGGAACATATTCTTCTTTTTTAGTCTGTGGTATGTTTAGCTCCACCTGCTCTGCTCCCGCATAGAAATCGTCAAAGCCGTTACCCGAGTCTGCCATATACGTCGCAATGAGTGAACTTTCTTGAACCAGCTCAGGTGTGAGCGTAGTCCTCAATTGTTTTTTAAGTTGGCCATAACGTACAGTAAGCCAGGATAAAGGAATAGATGCGATATTTTGTTCGGTTACTGATATTTTTCTCCGCATGATCGTCGTTCTCTCCTTTCGCTTAACAGGGACAACATATAGGTCATCTAAAGGTAATAAGGTTTGTTCAAATTGTTGGCTACAATAATCGCAGTAATAAAGTCCCTCGTCTATTGGATGGCATAGTCTATCGCAATGTATGCAAATCAAGATTTGTCACTCCCTCCGTTGTTGGTTGCCATCTTCAGGCGAGGTAACCAATCTCCTCGCGACGCCTGTTAAAGCCAGGCGTTTCGGCTCTTGTGTACATTATTAAGCGTAACGTTTTTTAATATCATCCCAATGATCCGCTACCTTCCGTAGTGTCGCTTTTGCTTCTTTCGCATGAGCAGCTGCTGCATTAAAACGCTTAATATCCAAAAACTCAGATACATTCGTCTCTTTGATTTGTTCCATAACCTGTGGATCAAGCGCATCCAATTCCCAGCATTCATAACCAAACTCCGATATATAGCTCGTAGCTCGCGTGTCTGTAAGCTTAGTTGGGTTGGGAGGCGGTAGATATTGTTCAATTTGATCCATATTTAAAGCTACTCGTCGCACTAATGGAAAGGATTCAAATATATTTAATCGCGCTTCGATATCGCGGGTCATGTCAATTCCACTAGGATCATGATCTCCCAAATGGATAATTACCGTTTCTTTACCTTCATCTTATTTTCGGACTAGCCGCTGTGCTGCGACCCACATTTCCGTTTGGCTTACATAACCACGACATGAGAAGTATGAAATACTAATTGATCGCAAATCGTACCAACCACACCAACGAGGGCATCTTTCTCAACCCAAACCTCGACATGATAGTCCTGGTCGACCCATTTATCATAAGCAAAGCTACTTGCTGCGGAGTACATAATATCCCCTGGTGTATTCCAATGGCTATTCCCTTTCAAATTTCGTGTTCGATCCTCTATCGCATCCCAATCAATCAGACCTGAGATTCGAGCATCCGATACGAGCGTTCCCAAATTTTTATAGCTGCGCTCAGTATTCGGTATGATATCTCGTGCGACCAGTTGATAATAAACTTGTCTAAGTGACAACGAGTATCCTCTAGAGATATATTCATCAATAATTCCGTTGACCTTGTGAATCAGTGCTAAGTTTTCACGACGAAATTTAATTTCCCGATTACAGATTTTCATAATATCCTCCCATCCTTATTAAATCCTGCAGAATTTCTAGAATAAGTGCTACTGGCCAACCGGTTAGTGGTAGAGAGTAATTGACGAATCAATTTCCTCTCTCCCTCAACAGATTGCAAAAGATTCTGCAAATCTACTTTCAAGTCATGAATTTGCTCAAATGCATCAACCTGCAAGCTATTTTGCATGCGAGGTTTCACCTCTATGACAATGCCCTCTATAAATCCATTTCCCATCAACTTTGGCTATCGTGGCGTAAGTAGCCCTTCCCCCAACGTGGCTATGAGGTTCACCGATTTGGACGAGAGAAGAAGTCCAGGATGCTGGAGGTAACACGTTCAAAAAATAATCGTAAAACTCCTCATCAACCTCATCACCAATTTTCAAGAAATCATCCATATTGCCCTTCCAATCCTCATACTTCTTCATAGAAATCCCCTCACTTTGCTTGTAATTTCAACCTACCATTATCAAGTGAGAGCGGTTATCTTCTCACGACGCCTGGAACGAGCGTTTCGGCTAAATCAAATGCTTCGTATTTTCTTAGATAACGATTACGATAGTAATCAATAAGGCCCTTTCTCTTAAGATACTCATATTTTGATCGAATCACTGACTCCGTGCGACCTAAGCCAAAAGCCAAAGTTCGATTTTTATCGATCCCATAAAACATACATAAATATTCCAAATCTTCATTTGAGAATTTTAATCCGTGATTCAAATGAAAGTCAGGATGATATGTCATCCGATAATGTTTGTCATATGTAATGCCATCGATAAGATCCATTTCTGAATTAGATTTTAACTTAGCAACCCCCATCCATTTTGCCTCCAATCTAGCCTGCCATCTTCAGGCGAGGAATGGCTATTTACCTCGCGACGCCCCATGCTGGGCGTTTCGGCTATGTCATAATAAAAAATCCTTGGTTGATTTTCTCCAACTCTTCATCCGTTGCCAGCTGCACGATATAAGCTTTTTCAGCCAGATATAGTACGATTTTTTCTCCTTCAACAAGCTGTTTTAAATCTTGTTGATAAGGGAAACCAGTAGCTTCCATCTGCCTTACCTCCTCTCCTTTTGCATCGCTAAATTAATAAGCTCGTCCAGTTCCTGACTCGCCTTTACCACATCTGGATGTACGAGATTATTGTTATTTTGATTAGCTGCTAATTGCATCATGAGTCGCTTTTGCTCAATGATTTTATCAAGCCCATCCCTCTGCACATCCATCCCTCCTTTTAAACGATTTTATGGTTCATGCCTGCCACCGTGTTGATAAAACGGCTTTAAAATCCGTATTCCAAATCACTTTCTACAATGAGCTGATTTATCGAATCACTACTAATTTGTTTCATGGCCGTTTTAGATTCTTTGTCTTCTGGCTCTTCTTGACTCGATTTATTGCAGCCGCTGATAAGAAGCTGCTTTATTTCCTTCAATTCATCCATTACTTTGCTGCAGGAGCATGTCCCCGTTGACGTACCGATACGTCCAATCTCCTGTTTAACTTGCTGTGCTACCCATTCAGATAATTCACGACTTGTAGATAAATGCTCCAAAAAGTCATGTACATCATCCGTAAATTTCAATGCGCTGACATTGTATTGATTTCGGCGTGTCATTCTGAATTAGCGATCCTTACGCTAACTGGAATGTTGCGTTTTAAATAATTTTTCGCAACGATCTCTGAAGCATAAATATTCAATTTGCGTGAATCTTCAGGAAATATATGATACAGCTTAGCTACTTTCTCGCCCAGTTGTTTACATAAGTAATCCATCATGTATTTGCGAAGTGCTTGATTTACACCACCAATGTGAACGTAATACACTAGATCCCCTTGCCTAAAATTGAAACTTTGTAATGACTTCTGCATGGCAACAGCTGCAAAATCATTTAGTACCGGCTCAATATCCTCTGTCAGAGGGAACTCTGCATGAGATACTGGATCCTTATATAAAAAAATTTGAGATTCAATGTGTGAGAGGATAAAGGATTCCAGAGACCGAACGTCCTGAAAATAATCCATAAGCTTGTCCGTTCTTAATTTCTCCAATACCGCTAAATAACTTTGATCCGTTGATGATACAAAGTCATCTGACTTTTGAGCTCCGTTTAGATCAGGCTGCAGCTTACATAAATCTTGACTTTGACCTCCAATATCATCTATGACCGTAAATGCTTCCTTGTACCTCTTAGCATCCTCCTTTATATTGCCTTCAAGATCGAGTTTCAGAGCATGTCGCGCATTTTCTCCTTCTATGCGGCACTCAGCATAATTCACTTTAATCGTTAGTTTACGACTAAATCCTGGAGTAATAAGTTCGAAAGAGGTTTCTACTTGAAAACGATCTGCCATCGTTGCTAATTTTTCTTTAAAACTATTTCCTTTCTTAACCAGCCAAACTGGTAATAACGTGCCAAAATACTCAATCGATATGGTATCTTGATTCAGCTCTGGGCATTTAAATGCATGATATAATGCTAATCCAGCAAGCCAAGTAACCCATACCGTCTCAGATTTTGTTTTATCATGTAATTTATAGATATGAGCATTACCTAAGAGCTCCGCCTGTGCTCGTTTTCCAACCATGAAGAACAGATCACCCGACTTGACAACAAGTTGTTCTCCAAGGGAATCAGCAGGAATGGTCTGTGCAAATAACCCCTCTACAGCCTCTGACGAAATTTCTTTAATAGATGAAGGCATCTCAAAATAATGACCATCAATCATGAATTGGCCAAGTGAGTTACCAAAGTCGGTAACCATACGTTGAATATTCAATTGTAATTCCTCCTATTAGTTATTTCGTATTCACTGATAGATTCACTTCTAAGATTTGTTTTGTATAATTTTCTCTTGTTTCTTTATGTTAGAGTAATTCTTCAATGCTTTAGCGACTAGTTTTAAAAATTCGTCTTCATAACTTTCAAGTGCTTTCAACGGTATTCTCCTTTCTACGAAGTTTCTGATTTATTTGAAGGAAAAAACAAAAAGGAAAATTTGAGGTTAAATTATGAAATATTCATTGCGGTAAGTACAGGGGAAAGTGTAAAATTGTAGGTGTCTAGGCAACAATCATACTTTTTCCCTGAGAAGATGGTCGACTCGTAATCGATCATCTTTTCTTTTCGATTTGAAATATGACTATATATCGCAATTGAATCGATAAATAATTCAGGATCAGTCACTTATATTGTTTCAAAACGAAACATTTTTAATCAAAAAAAAGCGTCCAATCAAATTTTAAAGCACCAGCTATTTTCTTAGCTGTATCAACGCTTGGAGAACGCAGACCATTCTCAATATTCGTGTAATTACTCCTACTGACTCCAGCACGATCAGCAACTGTTTCTTGACGTTCCAGACCTCTTAGTTGAATGAGCCATTCACGATTGGATTCTTTCATTTCGTCACCCCCTTATAAAATGTTTCGTAACGAAACCTTTATTGTGTTCATTATATGTTTCGTAACGAAACTTGTCAATGATTTTGTTTCTTATTGAAATGATTTCGTATATGTTTCAATAAGAAACGTTATAATAGTCTTGAGGTGATTAATATTTCAGAATTAATGGGTAAAAGAATTGAACAAGAACGAATTCGAAATGATTGGACTCAAGAAATAGTAGCTAACAAACTTGGTGTAGCTAGATCAACATATGCTAACTATGAAGCCGGTAAACGTGAACCTAGTTTAGAGAACATTAAACTATTGGCAGATATTTTCGATGTAACTACCGATTATTTAATAGGTCATTCAGACATTAGAAATTTATTTGATAAGAATAATATTGAGAGAATTAATCTAACTGATGACAAAAAAGTCGAGTTGTATAAACTTCTTGAGAAAATGAACAAAGAACAAGTCGATCATATCCTTAAAACTGTTCAGTTTATTATTAAAAATTAATTCTTTTTGATCTCTTCTAAAAAATCAACTAGTATGTACATATTCGGATCTACCTTTAAGTGTTTAACTAATATCTCAAACTCTTCATTTGACATAGCTCCTATTAGTTTTACTATTTCATCTATTTCCAAATCCATCCCACCATCCCACTCTAGATGCTATTATATTTACCATTAAGATTGAGCAACTTTAACGGTTGCTCTATTTATGTTTCTATCATGACACTTTGTTGCAGCTCACTTCACAAATTTTTAATTTGAAGATTGTTCATCTTTTTCCATATCATTCAGATAAATCAATAGTAAAATATACGCAAGTTTCAGTCAACAGTTAAATAATTATGATGTTGACTTTTTGGTGAAACTTTTATTAAAATACAGATTATAAACATGTGAGGTGAAATGATGACTTATCATCAAATGCTTAAAAGCTATATTGCTCAATCGGGTCTTACATTGCATGATATCTCAAAGGAATTAACAAATTTCGGTTTCAATATTAGTAAAGGATACATCAGTCAATTACAAAATGGTAAGACAGATAGACCTGCAACAGATGATTTAACTAGAGCTTTAGCTAAAGTTACAGGAGGAAACATTGAACAACTACTAACAGCTTCTTTTCTTGAACGCGCTCCTGAAGAAATAAAATTGAAATTTATACGCTTGAGTACTATGATTTCTGAAGATAATATTCAAGAAACAAACAAGCAGTTCATAGAACTCCCTGTTTATGAAAGTTTTTCAGGAAAGCACCGTTCAAAACGAATATTAGAAACTCAATATATAGATATTTCTAATGTGTTAGACAATGAAGTCTTTGCCGTCAGTGTACAAGGAAATACTATGACTGAAGACTTTATTAATGAAGGTGATATAGTTATTTGTACTGCTACAGAAGAAATAAGTTATAACGATATTGCATTAGTGTCAATTAATAATACTAATGCCAACATTTATCGAGTTCTTTTTCAAGATAATTTGTGTATGCTCATTCCATCAAATAAAAAAATGCAACCATTACTTGTATCTAGTTGTGAAGTGATCATTCTAGGGAAAGTAATTGAACTCAGGAAGAGATATTGATAAAGGTAACAAGGAGGTTATTAGGTTGGTTGTAAAAAATAGAATTGAAAATAATACGTATCAACAAGATGATCAAATAGAAGCAATAGGCTATATAAGACAAAGTGATGAACGCGATGATAAAGAAGATATATCAGAACAAACTCAATTAACAAAAATTAAACAATTCTGTGATATTAACAATTGGAAACTTGTAGATGTCTTCAAAGACATCGATTATTCTGGTTTTCGAATCAGCTACCTTAAAAGACCAGGCATTATGAAATCACTGGAATACATAAAATCTCATAAACGTGTTCGAAAATTTGTAATCTTTAATCTCTCCCGCTTAACACGTAGGAAAAAAGATTTTCTACTTATACATGAATCTTTATCCAAATTAGATGTAGATATCTGTTCCACTGCTGAACTATTAGATTTCAGTTCACCAACAGGAAGATTAGTTGCTAATATACTTGTTAATTTCAATGAATATTATAGTGATAATCTTAGTGATGTTACTAGTGATAACAAAAAAACAAATGCAGAAAAAGGACGTTGGAATGGTGGACCTGCCCCATTTGGTTTAATAAAGAAAGAAGGTGTTTTTAAAGCTGATGGATTAGATGCAGAAGCAGTCATACACTCATTTAAAATGGCAAAAGAGGGAAAAGGACCTTACATTATCTCAAAATGGCTAAAAAGTGCTTCAGTAACCACAAAAACAAATGTCGAATGGACACCACGAAGAGTACGTTATATGTTAACTAATCCAACCTATGCTGCTATGCAAAATTGGAAGGGAGTTTTATATCCACTAATAGGCTATGATGCTTTAGTAAGCTTGGATGATTATACATATGTTCAGAGTACGTTGTTTGGTCGAGAAAACTTTTGGAGAGGTAGAGAGCGACAATTATTATCTTCAATCCTACAGTGTCCAATGTGTAGTGGCAAAATGTATTCAAGACAAACAGGAAGCAAGAAAACACGAAGATATGTATGTAGTAATAAAAATGAACATGGAAATTGTAATAGTCCAGTGATTGACCTCCCTTCACTCAATGATGCAGTTCTAAAAAGAATTGTTGATATCAGTAATGGTAGGTACAGTAAAGAACAAATATCGAGCAAATTAGTTGACGATATAGATGAGACAACAAATGTTCTTCAACAATTACAAAATGAATATAACAGTTTAGAAAAGGCAATTCAGGATGTTTTTGATGATTTCTATATCTATAAAAAACTCAGTGAGCAACATTATAATGATTTAATGAAGCGGTACGAAAACAGGCAAAAAGAAATTAATAAAAAACTTGAAAAAATGCCTATACCAAAAACCAATAATAAATATGGGAATTTTGATGACCTTCTTAGTGAACTTGCAATCGCATTTGAACTCGGACTAGATTCACGTGATAAACGTATCATGACAGAACTTATTATAGAAAAAATAATTCCAAACAGAACCACACAAATTCACTTTAGATGGGGTGAAATACAAGAGATTAACTACACAAAATCATCTTACAAGAATAATGAGGTTCTATTTTTTTAAAAAAAAAACCACTCCGAGGAGTGGTCCGCTTTCATTATGAAAGCTACAGGATTTGGATAGGAGTGGAGAGAAACCATACTGTACCTTTATTATATGTATACGCTTCCATTTTGTCAATAAGCGTTTTCATTTTGTTCGAAATAAATTGTAAACGCTTTTTTTAATCAAAAATGACGAACACCCGATTAAAGGTGTACGTCATAGCCTTTAGCAGTAAGTACGATAACAGCCTGATCCAGATACTCTTGACTTCGGAATGAAAGTCTTAGAACGCCTGGCACGTCTTCTCTGCTCTCAATAATATGAATGTTGCTCAGGTTGATAAGGCTGTTCCCAAGCTCACTTGTGATTTTACCGATAATACCAGGATGATCTGGAATATCGACATAACAGTCGAATGCAGAATGAATCATGCCTTTGCGGCGCTCAGGCATTTTGCTGCGGAATTGACCTGCTGTTTCAAAAGCTTCAGCAATCGCATCCCCATCTGAACTCTCCAGCATAGACACAAATTTATCCGTTTCCTTGCTCCAATCGCGCAGCAGCTCAAGCAAAACCTTGCGATTATTAATTAATATATCACGCCAAATAATCGAATCGCTTGATGCTATCCGTGTAATATCGCGGAAGCCCCCTGCTGCTAACGATTCATATAGCATATTATTTTCGTTATATCCGCGAACCTGATTCACAAGTGACACGGCAATGATATGCGGCAAATGGCTTATCGCGCCTGCTATCTCATCGTGCTCTTTCGCATCAACTTTTACGATATTCGCTTTCGTATGGCTGAGAAGTTCAACTAGACGCTCCACTGCTTCCTCAGGCGTATTCTCATCAGGTGTCAGCACATAGAAGGCGTTCTCGTATAGATGCGAAGATGCCGCTTCAACTCCTGTACGCTCAGAGCCAGCCATCGGATGCCCGCCAATAAAAGTAGCTTGTCCAAAATCAAGTGATTTTGCACATGCCATAACAGAAGCCTTCGTGCTCCCAGCATCTGTAATGATACAGCCGGGTTTTAATTTAAACGCACTGAGCTTCTCGATATATTCCTCAATGTTGCCGACCGGTACACAAACGAATATAAAATCTGCTTGCTCGGCCGCTTCTTGCATTGAAGTCGTTGCAAAATCAACCACACCCCGCTGCATGTACTTCTCTACCTGCGAGGGACGGTTTGAATGTCCGATTACTGTAATATCTGGTTTCCCTTTAAAACAAAGGGCGATCGAACCACCGATCAGCCCTACTCCAAAAATCGCTACAGTCGTCATAACTTTATCCTTGCACCGCCGATTCCTGCAAAACCTGTTCTAGTGCTGTAATGAATTTTTCATTTTGCTCACTAGTACCAACTGTAATCCGAATATGATTCGGGTAGTAAGTCCAGCGCGGTCTTGAAATAATTCCTCTGCGCAGCAAACCGTCGAATACTGCAGGTGATGGACGCTTCACATCTACCATTACGAAGTTGCCGTATGCAGGGAAGTAAGATAAGCCAAGGCGATCAAATTGCTCCGACAAATAAGCAAGACCTTGTTTATTTTGGTCACGACAATAGTCAATAAATGCTTTGTCAGCAAGTGCTGCTTTCGCTGCAGCTTGTGCCGCTCGCGACGTGTTGAATGGTTCACGCACCTGATTCGTATAACGAATGACATCAGGATGCCCAACGCCATAACCAATCCGCAATGCAGCTAGGCCAAAAATTTTCGAAAAAGTTCTCAGCACGATTAAATTGCGGTGCTCGCGCAGCAATTGTATTCCGTCTGGAAACTGCAGATCATCGATATATTCTCCGTAGGCTTCATCAAGTACAACAAGTACGTTCGTCGGCACCTGCTGCAAAAACTCAGAAAGCTCAGGCAGTGTGACAATGGTACCCGTTGGATTATTCGGATTGCAAATCCAAATGATTTTAGTTCGCTCAGTAATTTTAGACAGCATTGCAGGCAAATCATGCTTGCCTTCTTTTAGAGGGACCTCTATGATCGTTGCATTCTCAATTTCTGCATTATGCTTGTATTGCGGGAAAGTTTCGTCCGCCATAATCGTTTCGTCGCCAGGAACGATAAACGCTCTATTAATCATAAGAATAATTTCACTGGAGCCCGTGCCAAAAATAATTTGGTTCGTATCTACGCCAAGCTCTTCCGCAAGTGCAGCCGTTAGTTCAACGCTCGCACCATCTGGATAAATATTAAAATTGCCTAATTCTTCAATGACTGCTGCTTTAACTTGTTCAGAACAGCCAAACGGATTTTCATTAGATGCAAGTTTGATGACTTCTTTTAACCCTAGCTCCCTCTTAACATCTTCAACCGGCTTTCCAGGTTGATAGACGGGAAGGTGGACGATATTACTTTTGGGCTGCATGAGCCGTTCACCTCTTTTATAATTGACTAGTCTCATTACTCGACATCCATTGTCTCATATCTGTGTTAGGTTTTAAAGTTTTTTTAACACAAGATTGGTCTATTGCGCAAGATTATATCGAAATTGTGATATATGTTTGATGATCTTATGATGCAAGAGGGTCTTTTGGTTTAATCCGTGGTTCAGTTTCTGTATATAAAATGAAGTGAAGGACATCCGCTTCCATGCCAAAAACAGTTCAAAACCATCGCTTGAAACAGTATTTTTAATGTCTTCATTCAAATAACGGACATCAGATCCCTTATTTGATGATAATCATGCTTTTTCTCGATATAACGGACATAGGATCCCTTATTTCTTAAATTTACATACAATTGAACGCCTTTTAGATAAAATAGCGGATTCTATGTCCGTTAAATAATAATTTTAGCCAATTATTTTAAAATAACGGATCCTATGTCCGTAAGCTAGCTTCAAAAGTTACTTTTCAAATCAACAGCTTCGTGCTTCTCCATTTATCCTTGTGCTTTACCATCCGTCCTCTCCACCCCCGAATCACCGTACCGAAATCCCTCCAAAACAGCTCCCTGCTACAAATCCCCCTCTTATACCGATAAAGCAAAAAAAGCTCACCTAGACCAAGTCTAGAGAGCTTTCCTGCTATTTATAAAATCCTATGTCAATTACAAGCCACTTCCGCAGCGTATAACTTCCTTTATCTAAAATAGTCTGCTTACCCTTTAAGCTGAGCAACAAAATCGCCGATTTGTTTAAGTCCCGCTTCACGCGTATCAGCATCATTCAGCAGTGGAATGGCATCTTCTATCGTACGCACAATTGCACTGCCCACAATCACGCCGTCACATTGCTTTTCAAAGCGAGCAACCTGCTCACGGCTTGAAATGCCAAAGCCAACCGCGATTGGCAAATTGGTCGCTTCGCGAACCATCGAGAGGAATTCATCAATACCCGTATGAAAATCAGCTCTCACGCCTGTTACGCCAAGAGATGAAACGCAGTAGACAAATCCTTTTGCTTTGCGTGAAATACGTGTTACCCGATCCTTAGATGTCGGTGCCACAAGAGGAATAAGATGTACATTCGCTGCTTCCGCAAGCTGCCTAACCTCTTCATCTTCTTCGATTGGCAAGTCAGGAATAATAAGGCCACTGATGCCTTTGCTCTGTACAAGCTCGAAAAACGCTTCAAGCCCATATTGAAACACCGGGTTGTAATAGGTGAACAATATGAATGGAATTTTAACGCCGGCCTCACGCGATTGTTCAGCTATTTCAATACAATCCTTAATTGTAATGCTGTTATGGCGCAATGCTCGCTCAGATGCACGCTGGATAACAGGACCATCTGCTAGCGGGTCGGAATACGGCACGCCAAGCTCGATCATGTCAGCGCCTGCCTTCTCGAGCGTTTGGATGATAGCAACCGAAGTGGCTAGATCAGGATCACCCATCGTAACAAAAGGAATTAACGCCGTTTTGCCTTCAGACTTCAGTCTTGCAAATGCTGTATCAATGAGATTCATGCTTATTTACCCCCAAGTAACCCATAATTGCTTCTACGTCCTTATCTCCACGTCCGGATAAGCTGACAACGACGACTTTGTCTTTATCAAGCGTAGGCGCAAGCTTAATCGTCTGAGCAATCGCATGTGCTGATTCCAGTGCTGGAATAATGCCTTCTGTGCGCGATAGCAGCTGCAACGCATCAAGCGCCTCGGCATCCGTTACAGGAACGTATTCAGCACGTCCGGAATCTTTCAAGTAGGCATGCTCTGGTCCAATACCAGGATAATCAAGTCCCGCTGAAATCGAATGCGCAGGTTGAACCTGTCCATACTCATCCTGCAGCACATAGCTCATCGAGCCCTGGAATACACCGTGACGTCCTTTGGTCATTGTTGCCGCATGCTCAATCGTATCTACACCGCGGCCAGCAGCCTCAACGCCAAGCAGCTTCACGCTGTCATCATTGATAAATGGATAGAAAATCCCCATTGCGTTGCTTCCGCCGCCAACAGCTGCTACAACATAATCCGGCAATCGGCCTTCTTCTGTCAATATTTGCTTACGAGCCTCGTCGCCAATGATACGCTGGAAATCACGAACCATCATCGGATAAGGATGCGGGCCTGTAACTGAACCCAAAATGTAATACGTATCTTCAACATGGCTAACCCAGTAACGAAGGGTTTCGTTACATGCATCTTTAAGTGTTCTCGTTCCTGATAGAACTGGCACAACTTCAGAGCCAAGCAGCTGCATCCGGAAAACATTAAGCTGCTGACGCTTCATATCTTCCTCTCCCATAAATACTTTGCATTCTAGACCAAGCAAAGCAGCTATCGTTGCAGAAGCAACGCCGTGTTGTCCTGCGCCTGTTTCTGCAATGATTTTTGATTTACCCATACGTTTGGCAAGTACGCCTTGACCAATCGTATTATTAATTTTATGTGCACCTGTATGGTTCAGGTCTTCACGTTTTAAGTAGATTTTTGCGCCGCCAAGATGCTCGCTAAGTCGTTCTGCATAGTATAGTGAAGTCGGACGACCTGAGTATTTATGCAACAAATAAGTAACCTCGTCTTGAAACGCTTGATCCTTGGAATAATGCTGATAAGCTTCCTCTAGCTCTAATAATGCTGTCATTAATGTTTCTGGCACATATCTACCGCCAAATTTGCCGAAGCGTCCATTCTCATCTGGTACTTGTGTCATGCTTCCATCACCCTTCTTACAAATAATCGGATTTTCTCGATATCTTTCCGTCCATCCGTCTCAACACCGCTTGATACATCTATCCCGTTTGGCGCATATGTCTTTAGCAGCTCTTGCACATTTCCTTCATGCAGACCACCTGCTACATATAGAGTAATGCCAAGCTCATCAGCTGCTTGCTTATATTCTTTTATCGCGTCCCAATCGAAGGTTTGACCCGTGCCGCCGCCAGGTGCGTCTATCAGTACAGCATCAACAGCTGCTCGGTATGGCGTTAACCGCTCTAGAGCAGACATTGGCGTGCTGCCCTCGGCATCCTTTTTCATGGAAAATACTTTCCATACTTGTACGTTCAGCTGCTCACGCACCATTTGGCAAAACGCTGCCGATTCATTGCCATGCATTTGAACCACATCTAAAGGTGCTTCTAACAAAAGATTTTGCAGATTAGCAAAGGTTTCATTTACGAATACGCCAACCGTTCTCGGGCGCTCACCGCCAGCTGCCTTTAACTTCGCAGTTGCTGATATAAGCAGCGATGCAGTCGACTTTTCCACCAATCGCTTGCTGGGTGCAAAGATGAAGCCGATTTCGTGAATAGGCAATCCATCCATCTGCTGAATCGTTTGCACATCCATCAGACCACAAATTTTGATACGCGTCTGCTGCTTCATCGAACGGTTACCGCACCCATTAAATCAGTAACCGATTGTCCTACTTGCTCATGCCGCATAAAATATTCACCAATCAATACACCATGAGCGCCGATTGACTTTAAATAATCCATATCGCTATTACCCGCTATTCCGCTCTCACTAATGACAGTAACATTTTTCGGCATAAGTCCGATTAACTCTTCGGTCGTTTTTAGATCGGTAACGAATGTTTTCAAATCGCGGTTATTTATGCCGATGAGCGTTGCTTTGTCCAGCTCCAGAACGCCTTCCAGCTCTTCTTTGTTGTGCACTTCTACGAGCACATCCATCCCAATCGACTTCGCAAGATCATGATACTCACCTAGCTGCGTTGGCGTCATAATAGCTGCGATGAGCAAGATTGCGTCCGCTCCGATTAAGCGAGCCTCATAAATTTGACGATGGTCAATCGTGAAATCTTTTCTTAATAGAGGTACCTTTACCGTTTTTTTCACGGCCTGCAGAAATTCATTAGATCCTTGAAAGTAATCACGATCCGTCAACACTGATATACAATCCGTACCAGCTGCTTCATATTGTGAAGCAAGCGTAGTTGGCTCAAAATCAGCACGAATCAGCCCTTTTGATGGCGACGCCTTCTTTACCTCGGCAATCAGTCCCATACTTCTGTTGCGGCCAGCTGCCGATAATGCATGTTCAAAGCCGCGGCATGCTTCCATCTCCGAAATTTGTTTCTCCACTTGCGCAAGGTCAAAGCGAGCCGCCAGCTCCTCAACCTCAGTTCGTTTTGTAGCTACAATTTTATCCAGAAACATTTGCCAACTCTCCTGTCGTATGAATAAGACTCACGAGCTTCCGCTGCGCCTCGCCTGAATCGATCACCTTGGCAGCAATCTCTGCACCCTCGCGAAGCGATTGTGCCTTCCCGCCAACATATATACATGCACCCGCGTTGGCAAGCACGATATCTCGATAAGCCCCGCGCTGCTCGCCTGAGAAAATAGAACGAATAAGTGCTGCGTTAACTTCCGGCTCACCACCCATAACATCCGCAATCGGCCAACGTGTTAGTCCAAGCTCCTCTGGCGTAACATCGTAGGTTTTCACATCACCGTTTAATAGCTCAGATATTTGTGTTGGTGCAGAGATGCTAATTTCATCAAGCCCATCATGACTGCTTACAACCATTGCACGTTTCAGTCCAAGCTCACCGAGCACCTCGGCAACTGTAGAGGTGCGGCTCCGATCGTAGAATCCAAGAAGCTGTCTATCTGCTCCAGCTGGATTTGTGAGCGGTCCAAGCATGTTGAAGATTGTTCGAATACCGAGCTCACGCCGCGGAGCAGCAGCATGGCGAAGCGATGGATGATACAACTGAGCAAACATAAAGCAAATGCCGATATCCTCCAAGCACTGTGCGGCTTGTTCAGGAGTTATCGTAATTTGTACGCCAAGTGCCTCCAGCACATCAGCACTACCCGTTTTCCCAGACATCGCGCGATTGCCATGCTTGGCAACTCGGATTCCTGCCGCCGCAGCAATAATAGAGGAAGCTGTCGAGATGTTGAATTTATGAATACCTGATCCTCCGGTGCCACATGTATCGAGCAAACCTTCTTGTTCGGTATGGAGATGGCTCGAATGCGCGCGCATCGCCTCAGCGAACCCGGTTATCTCGTCCTTCGTCTCGCCTTTCATCCGCAGCGCAGTTACGACGCCGGCTATTTGAACAGCTGTTGCTTCGCCGTTCATGATGATGTTCATTACCATTTCCGCTTGCTGCCTCGTCAAACTTGAGCCGCCAATAAGCTGGTTCAGCGCTTGCTGCATCGTTATCGCTTCGGTTGCCTGCATTATTGACCAATCCCCTCTCCGACCCTGACGTAATAATCCGAGTTAATGGAATTGAAGGAATCCGGTGCACTTTTTGGCTGTGCAAAAATCGCTTCAGCCGCACGAATGGCTTTAAGGCTACCTTTCGCCTTGTTGACCGTCTCCAAATATTCGCTCTCCGGAACAGAATCCCAAACGATTCCCGCTCCTGCTTGTACATACGCTTTTCCGTTCTTAAAAATAATGGTGCGGATCGTAATACAAGTATCCATTGTACCGCCAAAGCCCAAGTATCCAATAGCCCCTGCATATGCTCCGCGCGCTTCATTTTCCAGCTCTGCAATGATTTCCATTGCTCTTAGTTTAGGTGCGCCAGATACAGTGCCTGCTGGTAAACAAGAGACAAATGCGTCAAAAAAGTCTTTATCCTTGTGCAGCTTGCCAGAAACGTTCGATACAATATGCATGACATGGGAGTAACGCTCAATTTCCATAAACGAATCACATGTTACCGAACCAAACTCCGATACGCGTCCGATGTCATTGCGGCCAAGATCAACCAGCATCAAATGCTCAGCGCGCTCTTTCTCGTCCGCAAGCAGTTCTACCTCGTAAGCCTTATCCTCTTCCGGCGTCTTGCCGCGCGGCCTTGTTCCCGCAATCGGTCTTGTCTCCACACGGTCGCCTGTTACTTTCACTAACGCTTCCGGCGAAGCGCCGACAATAACTTCCTCGCCCATTTTCAAATAATACATATACGGTGAAGGATTCATCATGCGGAGCACGCGATATACATGCAATGGATCAACATCTGTATCAATGCTAAAGCGCTGTGACAATACAACTTGGAAAATGTCACCTGCGCGAATGTACTGCTTCGCCTTCTCAATGTTTCCGATGAATTGCTCCTTGGTCACATTGGATTGTA
The DNA here is from genome assembly GCF_056398245.1 of Paenibacillus sp. 01T47. NCBI lineage: Bacteria > Bacillati > Bacillota > Bacilli > Caryophanales > Paenibacillaceae > Paenibacillus > Paenibacillus sp. 01T47. Next base: position 128,663 of record NZ_JBFTPA010000015.1, on the reverse strand, counting down.
CATCACCTAACTCGTAATCAACTTCAATTGAGCGCCCAGTCGTTACTGGAATGGTCACCGGCTGCTGCAAACGTTCTATGGTTGCTTCAATTTTGGCAACCGCCGCTGCATAGCTCTTCGCGATTTCTGCATCCGTAGAGCCTTCCGCGATATGAACATTTCCAACGATTTGCAGCTGCTGCTTAAAGTGGTCAAACACAATGATTTGATCACAAAACATAAACTGCATGTCATTCATATTCAAGTCGTCGATGCGGTGGGCAGGAAGCTTCTCATAATATTGCAGTAGGTCATAGCCGAAAAATCCGATTGCTCCACCTGTAAAGGGAGGAAGCTCTGGCAGCGACGGGCTGCGGAAGGAACGCAAATGAGCTTTTAGCAGCTCAATCGGCTTGTCATTAAGCACATGCTTCACGCCGTGATGCTCAAGCACCATCTCACCATTTTTACCGTAAAGCATCATGAACGGGTCCGTTCCTATAAACGAATAACGCGCCCATTTCGCTCCACCCTCGACACTCTCCAGCAGAAAAGCATGATCCTCTTTCGCAAAATGCTGGAATAGTCGAATTGGTGTTTCAGTGTCCGCCATCATATAGCGAACGATTGGAATTAAATTGTACTGACTGGCAAGACGGGTGACGTGCTGCAGCTCATTTGACATTCCGAACAACCTCCCTCAGTAGTGAAAATTCTATTATTAAAAACAAAAAAAGCTCCTGCCAGAGCAGGAGCGTTGGTTTAGATGATGACGGAAGTGTGTAAGCGGAAAAGACGCATGTGTAGATACGTTGAAGCAGCACTTTTACAATCCTGTGTGCCATTGCACATAAGATCGTTCAGCTTTTTCTCAAACTCGCGTATCTCTCATTGCCTAACTCTGCTTCTCTCAACTAATCTCGACTCATCTCTACTCAGCTCATAAAACTACTCTGCTACTCTCACTTACGTAACTAAATATACAACAACGTACAGCTATGCGTCAACAAAGGGATTTGTTCTTTATGAGCTAAAGTCAAAGCTTTATGCTTTAGATAAGTCTGGACGAAGCGCCTGCGCGCCGTTTAAATAAACGTGACGAATCTCCGCTTGCGTCTTGTCCGTGTTGATAAGAACCATTAATCTAATACAGCGCTCAAGACTGCCTTTAACCGGAACTTCAAGCGCGCACATAAGCGGAACAAGCTCCCAGCCCTTCATTTGGCGAATAGCTCTAGCAGGGAATGTCTCGTCCAGATCGCTCGTAACCGTCACGAACACGCTGCAAATATCGTCAGGCACGATCTCATTATCGGCCACGATTCCATTCAACATTTCAATTGTTGCATTCAAAATGGGCTGTTCTTCATTAGCATCTACAGTAATAGCACCACGAATTCCTCTAACACTCATTATTGTTGCACCTCCTGCTTTAATTGCTCTACGATCTCACGTACCCATTGGATGCTGACATCGGATTTTATTTCAACTGAACCTATTGCAGTTGGCACAACAAAAACCATCGTACCCTCAGCAAATTTCTTGTCATGCATCATTGCTTCCATAATCTTATCTACGTCCAAATGCTCAGGGAGCCGCACTGGCAGTCCTGCTTTCGCAAGAACGCGCTTCGTTATGGTATATACCTCTTCTGGAGCACCATATCGCATACCCAGCTTAGCCGAGCCTACCATCCCGATGGAAATGGCTTCCCCATGGAGCAGCTCCCCATATCCAGCTACCGCTTCTAGGGCATGGCCAATCGTATGACCCAGATTCAAGATCGCTCTCAAATCGTTTTCACGCTCATCCTTCGATACGACTGCCGCCTTCACGCTGCAGCCTTTATACAAAGCATAACCAAGTGCTTCCGCATCAAGAGCGCGCAGTTTCTCCGCATTCTCTTCACACCATGCGACAAAGGATTCATCCCAAATTAGTCCGTGCTTGATCACTTCCGACAAACCAGCGCTTACTTCTCTTGGAGGAAGGGTTTGCAGCGTGTTCAGATCATACAGGACAAGCTCAGGCTGATGAAAAGCACCGATAATATTTTTGGCAAGCGGATGATTGACGGCAACTTTGCCGCCCACACTGCTGTCATGCGCCAATATTGTCGTTGGAACCTGTACGAATTTGATGCCTCTCATGTATGAAGCGGCAACAAATCCAGCAAGATCTCCAACAACACCGCCACCAAGTGCAACGATAGCAGACTTGCGGTCGAGACCTTCCTCCAAAGCTTTAGCGACAAGCGTTTCGAGCATAGCTAGCGACTTTGAGCTTTCTCCAGCTGGAACAACGACGCTTGCCGTTTTAAAACCTGCGCCAGCAAGCTCAGACTCAAGCGTTTGCAAATGAATGTCTGCAATATTCGAGTCAGTAATGATGAGCAGCGGCGATTTTTGGCTAATGCCATGCTTAATAAAATAAGAGGATGACTCCTTCAAGAGGCCTTCCCCGATATAGATAGGATAAGAGCGATCACCAAGTTCAACTGTAAGCTCGCGCATTTTTAATACCGCCCTAGCTGTTCAAGATAATTGTTCAAGTTGGTGCGAATTTCCTCAATGGAATCGCCGCCGAATTTTTCAAGGAATGCTTTGGCAACTTCCCATGCAACGACATGCTCCATCACGACGCTTGCCGCTGGCACAGCACAGCTGTCCGAGCGCTCTACTTGAGCCGTAAACGGTTCTTTAGTATCAATATCCACACTGCGAAGCGGCTTGTAAAGCGTCGGAATCGGTTTCATTACACCGCGTACGACGATTTGCTCCCCGTTCGTCATGCCGCCCTCGAAGCCGCCGAGTCGATTCGTTGCACGATGATAGCCGCGCTCTTCCTCATACATAATCTCATCGTGCACTTGCGAGCCGCGAAGCTTGGCTGCTTCGAAGCCAATTCCAATCTCACAGCCTTTGAATGCATTGATCGATACGACCGCTTGCGCGATACGTCCATCGAGCTTGCGATCCCACTGCACGTGGCTGCCTAGACCAATTGGCACGCCTTCGATAATACATTCCACAATACCGCCAATCGAATCGCCTTCTGCTTTAATTTGATCGATATAATCAGTCATCTTTTGTTCGGTTTCTTTGTCAACGACACGAACCGAGGATTCCTCCGTCAAACGGATCAACTCATCCACGGATAGTTGATTAGCTGGTGCTTCGATTTCACCGATGCGAATAACTTGTCCAGCTACTTTAATCCCGAATTCCGCGAGGAATTGACGAGCTACCGCCCCAACAGCTACACGTGCAGCAGTTTCACGAGCACTAGAGCGCTCAAGCACATTGCGCAAATCCTTCAAATCATATTTAAGTCCGCCATTCAAATCCGCATGACCAGGACGCGGACGATGAACGCGGCGCTTCTCTTCATCGCTGCCTTCAATCGGTTCAATATTCATAACGGAAGTCCAGTGCTTCCAATCGTTGTTTGCAACGATCAGCGCTACAGGAGCACCAGTCGTTTTGCCGTGGCGTACGCCCCCAACGATGTTTGCTGTATCCTTCTCGATTTGCATCCGGCGTCCACGACCATGACCCTTCTGACGACGGTGCAGCTGGAAATTTAGTTCCTCGAAATCAATTTTCAAATTGCTTGGCAATCCTTCAATAATAGCGGTTAATTGGGGACCGTGTGTTTCCCCTGCGGTTAAATATCTTAAAGTCAACTAAAGCTCCTCCTCAAGTGTAAACGACTAACACAGTCCATTGACGGTCCAAGCTCGTTTCGCGGTGAAATTTAAGCGATTTTATAAGTGCATCACTTATAAAATTATAAATTTTCAAAACAGCTTTCAAGCGCCTGCTATGCTTTACAGCACTAAACATCTTTGCTCATTATAGTACACAGTTACAGGTTTGACAAGAATTTGGACACCTTGAAAGCCGCTGTAACCGTATAAAAAAAGGGCTGGTGGAACTGTCATCTAAAATGACAAATCCGCCAGCCCGGGCAGCGTGCAGTTAATTTGCTGTTAACCGATCTTTCCTAAGTATCGCCGTGCCTTCACTCGTCAGCAATGGATCATCAACAAGTCTTGTCATTTGTCCACTGTCCACTCCGATAATTTGCGCACATTCCTGAATAGAAATAAAACCACGCCTATAGGCAGCTATAACCTTACGTTTATCCATCGGTTGCTTCATCCTCCAAGTTTATTACATACTAACTAGTATAGGAGAAGATGGAAAACGGTATACATGCCGCTTATACCCGGCGATAAAAGAATGTATCAGCGGTCTCAAATCCGTATTGCGCAGGGGAAAAAATTTGTTCCGTACTGCCTACAAACAGCAGTCCGCCCGGTTTAAGTGCATTAGAAAATTTATGATACAATAAGTGCTTTGCTTCTTCTGTAAAATAAATCATTACGTTTCGGCAAACAATTAAATCAAATGATCCATCAAACGTATCATGCAGCAAATTTTGCTGCTTAAATTGAATAAATTGCTTCAGGGAGTCTGAAATCAAATACGCTCCCTCTGACTGCTTAAAATATTTTTGCCGGCAAACCTGCGGAACATCGCGCAGAGATCGCTCTAAATAACTGCCTTCCATTGCCTTTTGCAGCACATTTGAATCGAGATCAGTTGCAAGAAGCGTAGATCGCTGCAAGGCACCCAGCTCAGATAAAATCATAGCGAGCGTGTAAGGCTCCTCGCCTGTTGAGCATGCCGCACTCCAAACCTTGAGACGATTAGAAGCAGCAAGCATCTCAGGAAAAAAGCGCTTTTGCAAAACTTCCCAGCGGGAAGGATTTCTCCAAAACTCAGAAACATTAATCGTCATACGGTCCAAAAACTCATTTAGCATCGTCCGATTTTGCTCAATCGCCTTCCAATACTCATCGAACGTTTGATAGCCGTGCTTCATTCGTAATGTAGTCAGCCTGCGTTTCATTTGAGCTTCTTTGTACTGCGACAAATCAATGTCGGTCTTTTGCTTTATTCGGGCAATAAACTGTGCAAAATCACGATCTTCAAGCATAGGCTCCTCCATCGCTTGTGGGCGAAATATTAAATCCACCGTTGAATTGTATGCTCGTATTGCACCAGCTCCGCTGGCGTGAAGTAAATGCCGATCTCTTTTTCCGCATTAGCTGCCGAATCCGAGCCATGAATAAGATTAAAATTCGTATGTACAGCAAAATCAGAACGAATAGTGCCGGGATGAGCATCTAGTGCATCCGTTTTGCCAATAAGGGCACGCGTCAATGCAATGACATTGTCACCTTGCCATACCATCGCAAATACAGGACCTGACGTTATGAATTCGAGCAATGGCTCATAAAAAGCTTTGCCTTTATGTTCCTCATAATGGCGCTCAGCAAGCTCATGGCTCAAAACCATAAACTTGGCTGCTGCAAGCTGCAATCCCTTTTTTTCAAATCTCGAAACGATTTCGCCAATTAATCCGCGCTGAACGCCATCAGGTTTAATCATCAGAAAAGTTCTTTCCATCCCCAACCATTCCTTTCTATTTTGCACGATTAATAATTACGTTTACCAAACAAAATCGCAATATCGCTCAAGTTCTTCTTCGCTGTGACGTTCGGCAATCCCTCTAATGCTTTGAGAGCTTTTTTAATATATCGGTTTGCAAGCTGGTCTGCTTGATCTCCGCCATCGCTTTTGCGAATCATTTCGATGGCTCGTCCAGCATCTCGTTTCCCGCCTTGCTCCCTGATCAAAGCAATTTCCTTTAACAAAGGGTCGCGGGTTTTGGGGTCCTGCAAGGCAAGTAGAACCGGCAACGTAATATTTCCTTGACGCATATCTGAGCCTGAAGGCTTGCCGATCTGTTTCTCTGTTCCATAAAGATCAAGCAAATCATCACGGATCTGGAATGCCATACCCACATTATAACCATAGCGATATAAGCTATTTGCTGTTTTTCGGTCCGTTCCCGCGGCAACAGCGCCAAGCTGACAGCTAATAGCAATTAATAAAGCTGTTTTGCGTCTAATCCGAAGCAAATAATGCCGTACCGATTGTTCTGTGTTGAAGAAATCACGAATTTGCTCCATTTCTCCGATACACATTTGTACGAGCGCATGCGACAAAATTTGATGTATCTGCGGATTTGGAAGCTGAGCAGCGATTGACAATGCTTTGCCATGAATGAAGTCGCCCGTATACATCGCTATTCGATTGTCCCACTTGGATTTTACAGTCAGCTGTCCACGACGTGTTTCCGCGTCGTCAATAACGTCATCATGTACAAGTGAAGCCATATGAATAAGCTCGAGAGGGACGGCGACGCGCTTCATTACATCAAGCTGATAATCGCCAAACTTACCTGCCAGCAGGACAAACACCGGTCTAATCCGTTTACCACCAGCTCTAAGCAAGTGCAAAGAAGCTTCGCCAAGCAGCACATGATCATCCGAAATGCTGCGCTCAAGCTCCTGCTCGATCTGATTTAGGTCGCCTTTCATCTTTGCATACAAATCTAGTAGTTTCATTCTTTCACCTATTGGGCAGATTGGTCTTCAAAAAAAGTAAGCTCCACGTCATTCGATAGCAACCCTAGCTGCTTAGAATAATTGAAATATAATTTAAGTCCTTCTTGCAGCTTGCTCCCAAAATCATATTGAAGCGAATGAAAGTACATCTCCCAGTAAGTTGATTCTCCTCCAAGCTGCATACAGGCCTGTTCAATTAGTGGACCAAGATGGCTCTTATTATACTGTTTGCTCGCATTTAACGCTTTATATACTGCACGAACGGCTTCTGGGGCTGCAAGAGCTGCTTCTTTACGTGCAGCAACAACAGCGTAAGTCATGCCAAGTCCCGTCCACTCATTCCATAATTGTCCTAAATCAATGACATGAAGGCCGTGGTTTTGCCAAGAAGCATGAATGGCAGGATCGCCAATGATGAGTGCAGCATCGGCTGTCTCCAGCATACTTTCCAGATTCGGTGCGGCAGTGACATACTCTGGGTTGCAATCAAAGTGCAATGTCATCAAAATTTTCAACAGATTAACTGAAGTTGCTGATGTTGTCGTTACTGAAATTCGCTCAGGACGTTTACGGCTGATCGGCTCTTTCAGAAACAAAAAGATCGAGTTGACCTTCCCTACCGAACCTACGGACAATTCTGGCAGCAGTACATAATCATCCGCATTTAATCCGTAGGCAAATGATGATATAGCCGAAATATCCAATTCACCAGCTTGCAGAAGCCTATTTAATTCAGAAGGTACACGTTTAATGACCTCAAAGCTATCCCCATCCATTCGCTCCTCGAGCTGATGGAAAAGAGGCCATGCATTCGCGTAATCAATTCTTCCGATGGTGATCGGGCGATTCATGCCCATTCTGTTCATCTCCCCATCTTCTGTACAAATCATGTTCGATTGTCATATTATCAAGTACTTTACCAACTAAAAAGTCAATCATTTCATCCATCGTTTGCGGTTTGTAATAAAAAGCCGGCATAGCCGGTATGATCCTAACGCCAAGACGAGCCAGCGTCAGCATGTTTTCAAGGTGAATCGCATGAAGCGGCGTTTCTCTTGGAATAATAAGCAGCTTCCTGTTTTCCTTTAACATAACATCAGCGGCTCTAGTCATCAAATTATCGGAAATGCCGTGCGATATCGACGCAAGCGTCCCCATCGAGCACGGCACAATAACCATTCCTTGAACCCGGTAAGAGCCGCTTGCAATGCTTGCGCCAATATCCGCATTGGGATGAAAAACTAGTCTAGCTTCTGCGATAGCATCGCCAAAACGTTGTTCAAGAGCTGCTGAACGACGAGTCGTCTCCCAGCCCAGTTCTTCTTTTAGTACTCTCCAACCAGCTTCTGTTATGACGAGATGAACCTCGTATTTCATCTGAAGGAGAACTTCAATAAGCCTTATTCCATAAATTGAACCGCTTGCTCCTGTAATGCCTACTACCCATCGATTCGTCCAGTTGGTTTCGTTGCGGCCGTCTACCATTGGTGAATAACCAATAAATCAACGATAACAAACAGAAAAAGCACGACGCTTAATGTACCGTTCATTCCAAAAAAAGCAGTTTGGACGCGCGACAAATCGTGTGGCCGTACCATCCAATGTTGATAGAACAGAAGCGAAATCGATATCAAAGTACCAAGTAAGTACATCCAGCTAAGATCTGTCAGCCAAAACAATGCTATAAAGCCGATTGCCGTAACGACATGAAAGGACCGAGCAATCCAGATAGCCCCTTTAATGCCGAACCGAGCCGGAATCGAATGCAAGCCAGCATTGCGGTCATACTCAAAATCCTGCGTTGCATAAATAATGTCAAATCCAGCAATCCATAAAGAAACGGTAATATATAATATCCAAGCAGCTAGATCAAATTGACCTGTTATGGCAACCCAGCCGCCAAGCGGCGAGAGTCCAATTGTTAATCCCAGCACAACATGGCATAACCATGTAAAGCGTTTTGTGTAAGAATAAAGAACAAGCAAAGCTACCGCGATTGGCATAAGTTTCATTGCGATTGGTGCCAAGTTCGCCGTTGCTACAAACAACAAAACGAAGGAAACAATGATAAATAACATGACTTCTGCTGATTTAAGCAAGCCAGCCGGAAGTGCTCTTTTTTCAGTACGCGGGTTGCGTAAATCGATAGCCTTATCTATCAGTCGATTCAAGCTCATCGCAGCGCTTCGAGCACCAAACATCGCAAGCGTTACCCAGCCGATCTCCCCCCATGAAGGAAGGCGCTGCTCCATCATTACTGCACCTAGAATCGCTCCCATAAAAGCAAAAGGCAAAGCAAACACAGTATGTTCAAACTTAATCATTTCCAAAATAATACGTAATTTGCGAATCATTGCTATTTCTTCTCCTTTGTCCCCATATGCAGCGCAGCTACTCCACCGGTCAGAGGATATGCCTTCACCTGATGAAGACCCGCTTCTTCAAACAGCTCAGCAAGCTGCTGTCGACCGGGAAACATTTTCAGTGATTCGGGCAGCCATTTGTATTCACTGAAGCTTTTGGCTACCACTTTACCCATAACTGGCAATATACGTTCGAAATAAAGATTGTACATCGATTTAAATGGCTGCCAGGTTGGTTTGGATACCTCTAAACATACAACTAAACCGCCTGGTTTAACAACGCGGTGCATCTCCTTCAGTACCTGTAAATAATCAGGAACATTGCGCAGACCAAATCCAATCGTAACATAGTCAAAGGAATTATCCTCAAACGGCAAGCTCATTGCATTTCCTTGGACTAATGTAATTTGCTTATTCAAGCCCATCTTGTTTACTTTGACAGCACCCACATCAAGCATGTTTTGGCTAAAATCAAGTCCTACGATTTGTCCAGTACCGCTCGCTTCTGCAAGAGCAACCGTCCAATCACAAGTGCCGCAGCAAAGGTCAAGTGCTGTTTGTCCTTTTGCAACGCTCATTTTTTTCATCGTAAACTTCCGCCATGCCTTATGTCTTCTAAAGCTGATCAGATCATTCATCAAATCATATTTTGGAGCAATCCTCTCAAATACGCCATGCACATGGCTCTTGGAGTTCGTATCCACCCTTGCAAGTCACCTCGTCTAATTGAGTGCAGGCGTGTAATCGGTTTTTTCGTTCAATAGATTATCGACGATAGTCGTCAATTCTCCGAGCAACTTGTCCGATTCCAGCTTGCCAGCCAAAACCTTCACTGAATCTGCTGAGACCTTCAGCTTCGCTATAAGCTGGCTGCGCACCTTATATTTTTCCACTAAACTGTTAATAAATGCAGGTTCAGACATACGCTGAGAGAGCTGCATGCGCTCATCTTCTGACCCCGCTTGCATGATATGCCAATAGGACCAGCTTTTATCGAACGTAGCTGGGTTCTCGCTGCGCTTGATTTCATCAACTATAACCTCGCACCGGCTAATGCCATCCAGAATCCCTGGCCAGACGCGAGAAAGCTCGCCCTCCAGCACCTCTGTGAAAATCTGGAACAACGTGCTCTTAAGCTGAACTGCAAGACCTAAATATTCTTCTGAGGTCATCTTAAGCTGCCTCATTCGAACGTAAAGATTAACTTTTAGTCTGTTGACCTCACTAACCGCGCTGCTGATTTTGGAAACCATCTCAATTTCGCCGGCTTGCGAGAGCAATTGATAAAAAGTTGCGCTAAAGTAGTCCCCTGCCAGCACCTTAAGCTGCCTTGAACGCATCTCCGGCTCAGAGCGCTGCTCTTGGTGTGTGTCGATTAAATCATGCGTATCCATTCCTAGCTGAACGAGAGATACGACGAGCGTGTAGAGCTCACTGTGGGTCTGTAGCGACGCTTGCTGGCTCAGGAAGGCGTGTAGCAAGCGAAGCCTTGCATTCGCTAAGTCAGGAAGAGACGTATGCTCCTCGATCATGTCATATTTCACATATTTTTGAGCTATTTCAGGTATACGGTATGTTCTCATTGGGGAAGCCTCCGAACAGAGAAGCGCAAATCGCCGCTCAATAATCTAAACTATTATAGCACAACTTAATCTAAAGAACATATGATTGAGCCTGCTTGTTCAACAAATTGCAATATACATCACCTTTATTGCTGCGAAATGGAGGAAGGCTTTACAGTAAATCCCGATACTGGTCCAAAACGTTTTTCCCAGGCCGATGTAAAGCTAACTCTTAGCCTCTTTCTCCACAGCTCATCATGCACAGGATCCGCTTGTGCAAGATGATCCAGCTCCGTAATAAGCCAATCGTCGGTTTTCCGTACATCAACAGCAGCAAGCAGAGCATCGCCTTCCGATTGCGCCTCAATGATCCGAATCAGAATACGTTTCACATTCTCTAGCTGTATGAATGAGACACGAATAAGCTTCTCAACATCTGAGAACCAAATTGCCGGCCGCCCTTCAATGGTGCTTACCCGCATATCGATCGATAAAACGCCGTTATTCCATTCCGCCTTATTCAACCGCTCATGAAGCTGAGTTGCAATGAGCACATCTACCAAATTGTTATTGGAGAGCCTTACGACCGGCGTCGTGCGAAAAACAGCCACGTCGCCGCGATTTGCCGAATGCTGCCATCCTGCATGAGGAAGCCATGTAAATAATAATGTAGCTGCTATCGCAGTCACACAAGCTGTTAGAAGTGGTTTTCCGATGTTCACTCTGCACCTCCGAATATAAACTTATCACCTTAACCTTTAAATTCACTCGATCCGCATGAATATAAAGTCCCATCTCTCATTGTACGAGCGGTGCAGGATGATTATTCGGACTGCAGGCAGGCAAAAAAAAGCAGGCATAGCCTGCTTTGCACATTCGTTGTTACTGATCGGTTTCCATCGTACCGTATTTCGTCATCACGACCGCTTTACCTCGAATTTTTATAGCTGAAGTATGATCGGTAAATTGGCAAATTAAAATTTCGTTTTTATCCAACTTTTCCGTATGATGAAATTTTGTGTCAAGCCCGCGTGTTAATCCGATGACTTGAACGCCTTGATCTTTTGCCTTTACGACAATGTACTCGCCATGTGTAGGCTCCATCGTTATCCCTCCGCATCCGTAATTCCATACTATCCATGTGAATTATAGTGGATGTGTAACGTTTGTGCAATCCATTCTATCATGCAAATAAACAAATAACGCCCGAACGGTATCCCGTTCGAGCGAAATTAGGCCGAATTATAAGCAGTAACATCAAGCTTATATTTCGTGGCATATGGATGCTTGCCGCCAAACATCGGCGTCAATGCAGTTAAGCTGGAGTATGCTTAATTGGATACGAGGTCCTTGAGTGATTTTCCTGGTTTGAATGCAGGCGTTTTGCTTGCTGCGATCTCAATAGGATCTCCAGTTTGCGGATTGCGGCCTTTACGTGCTTGGCGCTCGCGAACTTCGAAATTACCAAACCCAACCAATTGGACTTTATCCCCGCTTTGCAGCGCATCGGATATCGCATCAAAAACAGCGTCAACTGCTTTCGTTGCATCTTTCTTCGAAAGATCAGTCAATTCAGCTACTTTTGTAATCAAATCTGTTTTGTTCATTGTTTCACCTCCTCCAAAGTGCATTATGTACTTTTTTTTGGTGTAAGCATATAAACTCTCATCTTATCCCTCTTATTAACGGAAAACTTCAAAAATATACCTTTTAACCGAACAAACCTATAGTAATACAGCCGTTTGCCAATTTCAAGTGCCAACCTACATTTCCTGCAAAACAAATAAAACCGCTCCCTTTACGGCAGCGGCTTATTCGTATACTAGTATCGATCAACTACAGAATGATAGCAATCAATCCGCCGGAGCCCTCGTTGATAATACGTCCGAGCGTTTCCTGCAGCTTGTAGCGGGCATTATCCGGCATCATTGCAATTTTGCCTTGAATGCCTTCTCTCACAATCGAATGCAAGGAACGACCGAATATATCAGACTCCCAAATCTTGATTGGATCATTCTCAAAGTCTTGCATTAAGTATCTTACAAGCTCTTCGCTTTGCTTCTCCGTGCCGATAATCGGAGCAAATTCCGATTCCACGTCGACGCGGATCATATGGATGGATGGTGCTGTTGCCTTCAGTCGAACCCCAAAGCGTGAACCTTGGCGGATTAACTCCGGCTCGTCGAGTGCCATTTCCGCAAGTGTCGGTGCTGCAATGCCGTATCCAGTTGTCTTGACCATTTCCAGCGCTTCTGCAAAACGGTCATATTCCCTCTTGGCATGAGAGAACTCCTGCATCAACTGAAGCAAGTGGTCTTTGCCGCGAATCTCAACGCCGACTACTTCCATCAAAATACGGTCATACAGCTCATCTGGCGCGTACAAGTCGATTTCTGCTACGCCCTGCCCCATATTCATGCCGCTTAGTCCAGCTTTGGCGATGAAGTCATATTCCATGAACTGGGTTACTACTCGATCCACATCGCGCAGCCGGCGAATATCTTTAACCGTATCGCGAACGGAGCTCTCATAGTTGCTGCGCAGCCAGTGCCGATCGTTAAGCACCATGACCCAGCTTGGTAAATTAACATTTACCTCATGGACAGGGAATTCATAGAGCACTTCCCGCAATACCGAGATGACTTCTTCCTCACCCATCGTAGCTACGCTAAGCGTCATTACTGGAATGTCATATTTAGCTTGCAGCTCGTTTCGCAATTGCAGCGCCTCTTCACCCTTAGGACGAGTGGAGTTGATGATGAGGACAAATGGCTTGCCGACTTCTTTCAGCTCGTTTATGACACGCTCTTCTGCTACAACATAGGAGCTGCGCGGAATTTCTGCGATAGAGCCGTCTGTTGTAACAACAACACCGAGTGTAGAATGCTCTTGGATTACTTTACGCGTCCCGATCTCCGCCGCTTCCTGGAATGGGATCGGCTCATCGAACCAAGGAGTTGTAATCATTCGTGGACCATTTTCATCCTCATAGCCCTTCGCGCCTTCAACCGCATATCCAACACAATCGACGAGTCTCATGTTTACCTCAAGTCCATCGGTAACCCTGAGCTGCACCGCTTGATTCGGAACAAATTTAGGCTCTGTTGTCATAATCGTCTTACCTGCGGCGCTTTGAGGAAGTTCGTCCACGGCTCTCGCACGGTCTGATTCGTTCGCAATGTTCGGAAGTACAACCGTCTCCATAAACCGTTTAATAAACGTTGATTTGCCCGTCCGGACAGCCCCGACAACCCCGAGGTAAATATCCCCGCCGGTTCTTTCGGCTATGTCCTTGAAAATATCTACTTTCTCCACTGAATATCCCCTCCCAATTGATTTTTCCGGTTCGCCGCCATCCACCGGTCAATAGGGCAGGCCAGCGACGCAACTCGTACATGCTTTTTGGACTAGTAACATCTTATGTGCAAGCTTTCCGATTATGACGATTCCTTCAATGAAATCTTTTTTTGTTCCTCTGCGGGGCTTCCCTTCCAAGATTGAGTTATATGAGAAAAAAAGCAAATCTATGACCCAAACAGCCAAAAAAACCTCTCCGAGACGATAGTCAAGGAGAGGTTTGGAACTAGCTTATTGAGGAATGTGCATGAAGTTAAGGTTTTACAGCTTGCGGCTCATTATTTACAAAGTGATAGACCGGAGCTTTGACAGGGACAAAGTCTGATCCATCGACGAGCAATGTACGCAAATCAAAATCTGCCTCAAAATCATTTTTTCCACTCTTTTGTATGTATTGCATGATATCTATCCCATAATCGGAAAATACTACCCCATTCTCATCCACGATTGCTTGAATCGTTTGCCCTGAGAACACGCTTCGAATCGTTGGGGCTGTTTTGCTCATTGCTTTGTAATCGATTTGATAAAAACCTGGGTATGTTTGCTCGCCCTTTGGAAGGACACTGTTTGTTTGGATATAAGTAGTTACCCAGCTCTGAATATCATTAATTTTTTGAAATGCCAAAATATCAAGCAGCTTTACTCTAGGCTTACTCTCTTCATCAATAATAAGGTAGCTGTAATTGCCGCCTTTCTCAAAAGCAGAAGAAGGTATATCAGACATATAGCCTGTCCGATTTAGCACTCCAAAATCAATATAAAATTTCTCATACTTCGGTGTGTCAGCGGTACTGTTTTTCATCGGCAGCATGCCCGTTTCGGACTGATATTGATCAATCGCCGCCTGAACATTACGAACAGCTTCTTTCGGAGCAACTTGGTTTTGCTTCATTTGACTTTTCGGATACATGCAGCCCGATAAAGCAAATAGCAAAACAATTAAAGCAGAAAATGCTGCGAACTGGCGTATGTAACGGGGCAGCCTTCCCATAAATAATCCGTTCATTTTTTTGTAACCTCCTAAAGGTTTGTGAAGCAAACCTGCTTCGTAAGGATATGCTTAGGTTTGCGAAGCAAACCTACTTCGTCATTCAGCCTACCATAAATCATCGTTTTCCTCTGCTTGCCTTGCGAGCTGCCTTGCAACTGCCGCTCGCAGCGGATCTAATGGAATTTCCACATCCACTTTCCCAGCTACTCTAGCTTGGCATGATAAGCGTTCATGATTTCCGTCTAATCCAGACAGCTTGTTTCTCTCCACATCACCAATCGGCTGCAGCTGGCTTCCCGGCCTCACAGTGACCTTGCACATGAAGCAAGCAGCTTTGCCCCCGCAACGTGTGCGAATCGGTATATTCGCACGTCTGGCAGCGTCTAACAGCGTTGTGCCCGGCTTCACCTTAATGCTCTTGCCCGATGGCCAAAAAGTTACTACTCCATCCATGACAAGCCACCAGCCTTTCGATATGACAACAGCTGATGAAGAGTACGCCTTGCCTCAGCGGTGAATGTATTGTTAGTTTCAATCGCAAGGAATGCACCCTCATGATGAGCAGGTGCTTTTGCAATCGCTTGAACGATTAAATCAACGCGATCCATCCGATCTCGCAAGAAATTAAACCACAGCTCATGCGCAAGCGGAACGATCGCTACTGAATAATTAGCATCGTTTAACAGCACTTGATCTGAGAAAGGCATCAGTAATTTATTAACCATCGTCTCATACTTACAGCCTTGAGCACTCACCTCGAACCCGCCGACGAGCTCTACCTGTATTCCTTGTATAATAAAATGGCTAAGCGTTGATCGATACATATCTGTCACGCTCAATGTTGGTTGATCTTGGGCAAAAGGCTCAAGAGCATCATAAATTTCTTCTACATTCTCTTCATCACAATAAATGTCCAAATCACGTGGATCGTTTGAAAGTACAAGTCCTCGAAGCATTAGACTGGCGCTTCCGCCAGTAATCCACTGCGCCTGACTTGATTCTGTCGCTTTTTTAACGGCAGCCAGCGCTTTATGAATGCGTTCATTTTCTGACATCGCTGGCACTTCCTTCATCAGTAGCTTATGCATTAAAAATAAGGCTTGTTGGCTGCTGCGATTTTCGCATCTGCACTTTTGACGATGGCCTGGCAGCCGAGCCGGTAGCCTTCTTCAAACTCCTCCGGCTCAAGACGGTCCCACTCCTCGTCCGTAATGCCTTCAAGATGCTCCATGCCTTCGGTTACCAAGCAGCGGCACCGGGCACAGGTTCCTCTCGCGCAAGAGAAGCTCCAATCAATCTCATGCTTAAGTGCATGATCAAGCAGCGACAAGCCTTCTTCTGCTTTTACAACAGCTGTTTTGGTTCTACCCTTTAATTCAATCATGATATGTCAAAATCTCCCTTTTGTTAGTGAACGACCGTCCCCTATGTAATAAGCACTAAATAATGGATATAAGTCCGCATACAAAGCCAATGATTAGAACAATAAATGCAATTAACGAAAGAATAAATTTCACTGCGCCTTTCGTTTTCAAACGAGCAAACGTAATTAAAAGGGCCGCAATCGCCATCATTCCAATGCCGAATAGCGAAACCCACATTTTTGTCATAGCATCCATAGAAATTCCATTCTCCTAATCTATATCATAATGAATTCTCACCCATTATAACATCGCACAAAAAAAAGGACAAAAGCTGACAGAACACTTTGCCGAATAAAATATTCGGGGCGCTCCACGCTTTTGCCGCAATTTTTTATTTTTTTATCATCATTTTCATGATTGCTTCCATATTGCTGGCGCTCATGCCGCTGGCTTTGACAGCTTTTACGATATCATTAATCGTAGATTCCGTAACCTTGACCTTAGCCACTTCCGACACTTGCTTAATCAGCTTGCGAAGCTCAGCTTCGTCAGTCATCGTCTGTGCTGTAACTCCGCTGGCAAGCTTTTTGACTGAGCTCTCGGAAATTCCTTTGCCCGTCTTTTTATTGATCGAATTAAGAATGTCCTTGGAGAAATCCCTCGCCATACTCTACACCTCCAGCATGCGCATGTGTATTGCTCCATGCATCATATGAGAAGGCAAGAAGATTGGTGTAGGCGCTGGTCCTTAGCCTAACTCTTCGATCTCATGCGTCCGCAGCCTGCCCATCAAATGCTCAACGGCAGTCCTAGGCGCTTTGTTCGCAAACAATACCTCATATAACTGAAACGTAATTGGCATCTCAACATCGTACTCTTTGGCTAAACTGTAAGCCGCACGCGTCGTACGAACACCTTCTACGACCATTCCCATCCGAGTGAGCACATCATCTAGAGGCGTGCCATCTGCAAGCATGTAGCCAGCACGCCAATTTCGACTGTGCTTGCTTGTGCAAGTAACGACAAGATCGCCTACGCCAGCTAATCCAGCAAAAGTGAGCGGATTCGCCCCCATTGCCGTTCCAAGCCTGCTGATCTCCGCTAGGCCCCGAGTTAATAAAGCAGCCTTGGCATTGTCGCCAAACTGAAGCCCGTCCGTCAAGCCTGCACCTAATGCGATAATGTTTTTGATGGCTCCAGCCACTTCCACACCAACGACATCCGGATTTGTATACACTCGGAAATGCGTATTCATGAGCGCATCCTGGGCCTGCTCAGCTGCTTTCAAATCAGTTGAAGCAACAACTACTGTAGTAGGCTGCTTCAAAATAACCTCTTCAGCATGGCTTGGTCCTGATAAAACAACAAGCTGTTCCATAGGTCGACCTAGTTCTTCCGAAAGTACTGTCGTCATCCGCTTCAACGTATCCGTTTCAAAGCCCTTTGTTGCATGAACAACAAGTGTCTTATCCGATAGAAACGGTGCCGCTTGCTTAGCTACCTCGCGCATTGCACCAGAAGGCGCAACGAACAAAGCGAGCTCAGCATCCTGCAGTGCATCCTTTAAATCCGTAGTTGCATGGATTAGCTCAGGAAGCTGTACACCAGGCAAAAACTTGCTATTCTCATGGCTGAGGTTAATGTTCTCCGCTTGTTCGGTACTGCGCGTCCATAGCTTTACATGATAGCCATTTCTCGCGAGTACAGAAGCAAGAGCAGTGCCCCAACTTCCAGCAACCAGCACTGCCGCATTTTTCATTGTTGATGAATCCTGCTTTGTCATGCGACGCTCACTACCCTTTCTTTGCACCTAACTTGTTTTCTGTTCCTTGAAACAGCTTTACAATATTCGACCGATGGCGTACGAATGCAAAAATACATATCAGAAGACTTGCACAAAGTAAAGGAACCGAATAATAGAACAAAGTAATAAATAATGGCGTTAAAGCAGCAAACAATAATGAGCCAAGCGATACGTATCTGGTCAAAGCAATTGTCGCAATGGCAATGGCTCCTGCACAAAGTGCAGGCACGAAAGCAAGGGTCGCAATGACACCTACAGTCGTTGCAATGCCTTTGCCTCCTTTAAAGCGGAACCAAATCGGCCAGTTATGTCCTATGATTGCGGCTAATCCGCACAAAACTGGAATCCAGTCGTTTTCACTAAGAGTGCGGCCAATAAATACAGCTGCTACCCCTTTGCCGATATCGAGTAAAAACACCAGTAAGCCCGGCCCTTTGCCGAGCACCCTGAGTGTATTCGTAGCACCAGCGTTTCCGCTGCCGTGCTGACGTATATCGATACCTTTCACCCATTTGGCAATAACGATGCTAAATGAAATTGAGCCTAACAAATAGCTTAAAGCAACCGCGATTACTCCGTATAACAAGCTACTTCTCCCCTAATCTTCTTCGGACTTACGACGCGAGAATATGCGTATAGGAGTCCCTTCAAAATTAAATGCAGCACGAATTTTATTTTCCAAATAGCGCTCATACGAGAAATGCATAATTTCCGGATCATTGACAAAAACAACAATCGTCGGAGGTTTGATCGCTACTTGCGTAACATAGTTGATGCGTAGACGCTTGCCTTTGTCGGATGGCGGCGGATTAATCGCTACTGCATCCGAAACGACATCATTAAGAAGATGAGTCTGAATGCGCATTGCATGCTGTTCAGAAACATGCTTAACAACAGGCAACAGCTTATGCAAACGCGTTTTAGTTAATGCTGATAAATAAACGATCGGTGCATAAGACATGAACAAGAAATGATCACGAATATTTTGCGAGAAGTTTTGCATGGTCTTCTCGTCTTTTTCGATGACATCCCACTTGTTCACAACAAATATCGATGCTTTTCCTGCTTCATGAGCATAACCAGCAATATGCTTGTCCTGCTCGATGATGCCTTCTTCACCGTTAATCAGGACTAGAACAACATCTGCGCGTTCAATCGCTTTCATCGCACGCATTACGCTGTACTTCTCTGTGGACTCATACACTTTGCCGCGTTTACGCATGCCGGCTGTATCAATGAGCACATAACGCTGCCCATCACGCTCGAAAGGTGTATCAATGGCGTCACGAGTCGTACCCGCTACATTGCTTACAATTACACGGTCTTCGCCAAGCAGTGCATTCACTAGAGATGATTTCCCAACGTTAGGACGGCCGATTAATGCAACACGGATGACATCCTCATCGTAGCCATCATCGGTTAGATCCGGAAGCAAAGCGACAGCAGCATCAAGCAAATCACCGATACCTAGTCCATGCGAGCCGGAAATTGCGATTGGTTCACCAAAGCCAAGTCCATAAAACTCATAAACTTCGTCCATGCGGCCATGATTATCAACTTTATTAACTGCAAGCACAACGGGCTTGCCCGAACGGAATAGCATTTGAGCAACTTCGTCATCCGCATGCGTCAAGCCTGTTTTCGCATCCGCCATAAAGATAATTACATCTGCTTCTTCAATTGCGAGTTCAGCCTGCATACGCACAGATTTCATAATTTCATCTTCGCCATCGATTTCAATACCGCCAGTATCAATAATGCTGAACGGTTTTCCATTCCATTCTCCGGTGCCATAAAGCCTGTCACGAGTGACGCCCGGTTTATCCTCAACAATTGCTAGACGGTCGCCGATGACCCGATTAAAAATCGTGGATTTCCCCACATTCGGACGACCGACAATAGCGATAACGGGTCTTGCCATGTTTGTTTTCCACTCCTTCAAAAATACTCACGCTATCCATCATAGCAAAAAAGTGCGTTCTTGGCTAACTTTTCATATTATCGGTGATTGACCAGTATGATTGTACCGTTCTTTAAATCATGCGCACTCGCATCCAAAATCTTCTCGAGCAGAAACGAGGTTTCTTCCAATTTATCTACATTTTCTGCAATAAAAATCGGCGCTCCGCCACTAACCGCATCTGCATGAATGGATACCACAGCTAAGATTTCAGCCATTTTCCTCTGCCCCTTTCTTGTTCACAGATGCTTCTGTCGGCATGCGAACAGCAGATTCCAAAATCGGCACTCGCATGATAACTGCTTTCCCTTTATCTGCATCCAACTCCTGTGGCAATATAAATACGGCCAATCGTCCATCCTTCATATCCAGCTTCGCCATAGGTATTAAAGCAGGCTCTCCATCATCGCGATATACCCCTAAGATCGTAGCCAAATCGTAAAGAATAGCTTGCCGTTGACCAAGATTGCTTAAAGTAACTTTTCCATTTGAGTTGAAGGGAGTCAAAATAAACCCCATGCCACGCGCTGCAATGATTTCTTGGTTGCTCTTCAAACCTACGTTCATAATATAAACGTTATCAACAAACAAATCCGGGCCATCCACTCGAACCTTAGCGGCTTGCACCTCAGCAATATGGGAGACAGCTTTGCCTGATTTCAGCTTCTCAACGACTATGAGCGAGATAACTCCAGCTATCATCCCTACCCATATATTTACTAATATCCCAAATAGACTTGTAAGCAATGCCGTCATAATAACTAAGTAATTTCGCCCTTCAAAGACCATGGCGATTCCTTCAATATATGTCGAACCGCGTCCTACCAGCTCCATGCTGTCGATTTTAGTCAACGTTTCGCGTTCCATTTTTCGCACATCTCTAAATTGCTGAGCAGCTAATGTAAGGAAAGTAATTGCCGTGTAATCTTTGTTAAACAGCGCCGGCACAGCAACAGCTCCTAATGCCGCTGCAATTACGCCTAATGATATGTGGATGATTCGACCATGTGGATAAGTTGGATACTGGCGATAATCCGTCCTAAGCATGAGCAAGCGAGAGATAAGCCCAAAAGCAATCCCAAGGAGGACACCGACCAAATATTTATTTTCAACGAGAAAATGCTGCATTAGGATGGACGTCCTCCCTTTATATGCCAAAGTATTACGCTAAGCTTGGAAAACACTAATCGAACCGATTTTAGCAGCAAACTGCAAGTCATAGCTGTAGCCAGCGCAATCCAAAAACTGTCCCACCAAGCTAAATTGCCAATATGAGCGGTGTGAGCTCCAAATTGAAGGGCTGTGTTTAACGTTTCGCCAAGTACCGCTCCCCAGACGATCATCCCAAATTGATGTTTTACATGCGAGGTAAACGCTCCGCAAAAAATTCCACAAAGCAAAGGAGCATCCCAGCTCGGATCAATCCAATGAAAAACGGGATCAAAGCTATACATTTTGCGGATGAAACCCCATATGACAGCAATCATTATTGTACACAATATTAAGTACCCTAGATAACTCCAATCCTCGGCTTTCTTAAATGCGAGTATGCCTAACAGCAATAGAAGACAAACACTCATATGGAGCTCGACCTGAATATGGCCTTGTAACGGCTTCCACCAAAACGAAACACCCATCAGTGCGATTAACGCAATGCTAAGAAGCGACAACATACGACGGCTAATATCGGGAGCTATAAACGGCTTCCAGCCTGTCGTAATAAGGATAAACATAATAATCATAATCCAAATCGACATATATCCGGGATTCAACGTTATCTCACCTCTTGTACCCCCTATTATGCACCAAAAAAAAGGAGCTATTCCTGCGAGTTTTCGCAGAAATAGCTCCTTTTTGTAAATATAAGAAAGTATATCATTTGCTTCTACTTATCTTATATTTCTCCGTCAAAGCTGCCTCAGCATCCAAAGGACGCTGAAGGCGTTTTTGATTGATATAAAAAGATATTATTTAAGGTTTTTAAGCTTGTCGCCGAAACGCTCTGCAAGTGAGTAGCTCATGCTCTCATTGCTCAAGCTTACATTCGGGTTATCGATTTTCTCGATTTTTGGTGAACGTGGTGCACGATCAGGTCTAGCGCTAGGAGCTGGTTGCTCAGGCGCTTCTTCTGTTTCTTTGATGCTTAGGCTAACGCGTTTTTCAGCAGGGTTAAAGTCAAGAACTTTCGCTTGAACTTCTTGGCCTTCTTGAAGAACTTCGTTAGGTGTAGCAATGTGACGGTGTGCGATTTGCGAGATGTGCACAAGACCTTCAACGCCTGGAGCGATTTCGACGAAAGCGCCGAATGGAACTAGGCGGCGAACAGTACCTGTTACGATATCGCCAATTGCAAATTGACCACCAGCAGAATCCCAAGGACCTGGTTGAGCGGCTTTCAAGCTAAGGCTGATTTTTCCAGCAGCTGGATCAACTTTAAGTACTTTAACGCGTACCGCTTGACCTTCAGAAACAACATCCTTCGGATGTGCAACATGCTGCCATGACAACTCGGATACGTGAACTAGGCCGTCAATGCCACCGATATCAACAAATGCGCCGAATGGTGTAAGACGTTGAACCGTACCATCAAGTTCTTGACCTACTTCAAGCGCAGCAATAACTTGCTTTTTGCTTGATTCGAATTCAGCGTCAAGTACTTCTTTTTGAGACAAGATCACTTTGTTGTTCTCACGATCGATTTCTTTGATCTTAACGCGAAGCGTACGACCTTTGTAACCTGCGAAATCTTCAACGAAATGACGCTCAACCATCGATGCTGGAATAAATCCGCGAACGCCTACGTCAGCAACAAGGCCGCCTTTTACAACGTCAGCAACAGCAACTTCAAATACTTCGCCGCTCTCAAAACGTTTTTCAAGAACATCCCATGCTTTTTCGCCGTCAACTTGACGTTTTGAAAGAACAAGCTTTTCTTTCTCGTCGTCGATGCTTACAACTTTAAGCTCAACCTCTTGACCGATTTGAACAGCATCCGCTGCGTTTTCAATCTGCACTGCAGAAAGCTCACGAACCGGAATAACACCGTCATATTTATATCCAAGGCTTACATAAGCTTGGTTATCTTCGATTTTGACGATCGTACCTTTAACGGAATCGCCTTTTTTCAAAGACACGAAATTATCCAAAGCGTCTTGGCTTACTTCTTCCGCCACGGATTCTTGCACATTAGTTTCTTCTGACATTGAAATAACCTCCTCAGTTCTAACCCCAACTTTATTTAAATCCGCAAGCGCCTAGAGCGAAAGCAGCATTTAAAACATAAATTAACGATTGTTTGCAGCTAACTCGCGAATGCGAGCCATAATGGCGTCTGTTACTTGCTCAAGCATATCAGGCGATGATTCTTCAATAATTGCAGTAAGATCAATAGGCTTGCCGTAACAAACGATTATTTTGCTGAATGGTCTATATTTACCGACAATGGCAACAGGAACGACTGCTGCGCCGCTGCGAACAGCAATCATGGCTGCACCCTTCTTGGCTGCTCCAGATTGATTGTTGCGAGAGCCTTCCGGGAAAATACCCATGACATTGCCTTCTTTCAGCAACGTGATCGCAGACTTGATAGCGTCCTTGCTCACACCGCCGCGTTTGACTGGAAACGCGCCAAACGAACGAATAAGAGGCCCAAATACGGGAACTTTAAATAATTCCTCTTTCGCCATAAAATAAACCTTGCGTTTCACCTTGACTCCAACCGTAGGCGGATCAAAGTTACTCAAATGATTCGAAGCGAGGACAACAGGTCCGTCGGCTGGAATATTTTCCGTGCCTCTAGCTTCTAATCGAAATAACACCGTGTAAATAACACGCAGGAGAAACCTAAAAATAAGATATGACATAGTTTACTTCGCCTCCGCCAATTTGGTTCGGCTTAATTTCACAATTGCATGAATGACTTCATCAATTGTCATGGCGGTGCTGTCGAGTACAATAGCATCCTCCGCACATATGAGCGGTGAGATGTCACGTTGCTCGTCCAAACGATCACGTTCTGCGATCTCCGCTTCCAATTGGGCAAGCGAAATGGTTTGAGTGTCCACTATTTCACGGTAACGGCGAAGTGCCCGTTCCTTAACGGATGCAGTCAGAAAAATTTTCAGTTCCGCATTTGGCAGCACATGTGAACCAATATCACGGCCATCCATTACGACGCCTTTACGCTCTGCAAGCTTACGCTGCAAGTCGCCAAGAACTTCACGTACCGTTTCATTCGCAGCAATATGAGACACTTGAAGCGTCACTTCGCGCGAGCGAATCAATGCGGTTACATTTTCACCATTCACAAATACCGACTGGCCATGTTCACCAGGCTCAAGCTCAATCTCTAATGCTTTTACTAGTTCAGCAAGTTTGGCTGTCTGGTCCACCTTTACTTCTGCTCGCTGGGCGCTTAGTGTTACTGCGCGATACATAGAGCCTGTATCGATATACACATAGCCAAGCTGCTCGGCGACTTTCCGTGCAACCGTGCTCTTGCCCGCGCCTGCCGGCCCGTCAATTGCAATGTTCATACGGTCGCTGTCACCTTCGTGATGCACCACCTAAGGTCAACCCCCTTTTAGTAGAGACGGCTGGCCGAATGCATGTAAGAATGCGACGCAAACCTCTCAAGAAAAAAGCAGGCTTTGCCTGCGAACGTGAAAATTATACCACACTATATACGCAGATGCAAAAGCTGAGCGTCAGTTCATATGGGTTCCTTCCCACTGATCCACACCCGTCAGCCAATATCTAACCGTATCATTTTGCAATGCTGCTTGTGAGCATACGAGTAAAATAACGAGCGTAATGATGATTTTCTTCAATACGCTGCTTACTTCATCCGTTAGTTTAATCATTTTTTTGCGGTTTGTTTTTTTATGTAACAGATTTCGTATCATATGGATAAACCCTCCCTCTTTCTGGGTAGTTTTCCATATTAAACGAATGTTATTCAGCGATTGCGATATTCTAGCTGCTTCTCAAAGCAGTACCTGATAACCTTTTGCCGCTCTGAATCATTGATGCTCACATATTTAATCATAGCCTGCTTCCTTCCGGATTCAAGCTGGACAACTCGTACGACTTCCCCACGGAAAAAAGCATGTTCAATGGTCCCGTTCTTAAACGGAACTAGCAACCAGCACTCTAGTACTTGTTCAGGCGCGATCTGCCATTTCCCATCACAAATAAAGGAGATTCCGCCACCGCCAACATCATCGGTTTCACATACAAACCGGATGTTGCTTGACATTTTAACAGCAATCTCAAGTTCAGCAGATACGCGCAAGAAGCTGCGTCTTTGAACTTTAGTAATGCGATCCAGTTCAGGCCTGCGAATTTTTATGAGTTTAACAACGCCATCCTCTTTGAATCCAAGGACATGTGAATCGAAATAATTTTTTATGCCATCCTCTGATACAAAATAAACAGAAAGCTCATCTCCTAAAAAAAGGCGCTTGTACCTTCCTGATTTCTCGCTGATTGGAATTTCTATTAGTAAGCCGTCCTCTTGCTCATCGGCAATACGGGACTTGTATTCAATCGCTGCTTCCTCTTCGTCTGACGATGCGATCTGATAGTAAAGCATTTGGTTCACTTTTGGCAACAAATTGACTCCCCCCATTTACATGTCATTATAACACGTCGATTTGAGGGGAGCCATATCGTTATTTGTCAGAAGCTGCCTTAGAATCTGCGTGAGACATTTCCTCAATCGATTCTTCCGTGCCGGTTTCTGCATTGATATATACGCGATAAATCGAACCGTTCATTTGCCCCGTATATTCATAGCAAAGAGCCTCTTTGCCTAAATCGTTGAAGATGATCGCCATTTGCTCTGTTTGCACCTTCATCTCTGGATTTAGCGCCTTGCTTGCCTCTGCTTTTGTAATCGTTGGACTAGGAATCTTGCGAGTATGATGTTGATACACATAATCATTAGCTTGCAAGCCTACCGTCTGCCCTTTATCAAGAGCAACCTTCAAGGTCAATTTATCAGGGTAAATAAGAACCCCGTTCTGCGTACCTACATAAGTAAATGCACCTGTGTTTTGATATTTGTCGTAGCTAATAGCTTTCATATCCTTAAATCCGTGTTTCTTTAAGAAGGAATCAGCCGATGCTTTTGCCTCTTCAAAAGTCACTTTCGCTTCTCCAATATCACGAGAATTCAAAAAGTAGAGAAGCTGGCCGCCTTTTTCCGTAAAATCCATTTGAAGCGTACTGTCCTTGCCTTCTTTCACCGTTGCTGAGAACGAAGCATATTCAGTTCCCTTCGCATTTTCAACAACACGGATGTCAGCATTAGGAACATCAGTAAACTTAGCCGCTTCTTTTTTAATTTCTTCAGCGGTCACCATGTTTCCGCCAAGCATTTTAATCGTACGCTTCTGATACATGCTGCTAACGGAAGGGCCCCAATTGATTTCTGGATATTCACTTACCTTCTTGTCTACCGATCTAAAGCCGTCAATGATAATGTTGGGGTCACTTGCGTTTTTGGCAGCTGCGATTTCAGCGTCCATCCAGCGCAGACGGTTGTTCAGCACATCCTTCTGCATCTTTGACAAATCCTTCGATATTTCCTGTGAATTCGTATACAGCGTCTTAAGCGTCTTGAATTCATCAGGCGAAAGCGGCTGCTTCGTCAAGTCGCGAACAGATGTCTTGTATGCAAAGTTTGCAATGCGCGACAGGAAGTCTTCTGCTTCATTGAAAGGAAGCATCGATACAGGAAGCTGGTTGATCTCATTTTGCGCTTGGCTAGTTAAACGCCATACATTGACAAGCCCTTTGCGATGAAAGGCTTGTGAGGTGGAGTTAACAGCTAACGTGTTTCCTAATTGCTGATGGAGCTGCTCAACATGGTTAGTCAAATCGTGGAACGCTCGTTGATATTGGTTTTCAGCCTTTATCAAAACTGCGTTTTTCTCTTGTTGCTCTTGATAACCCCAGTAGGCAGCGCCGATAAACAGCACTGTCATAATGGGAAATAGAATTGAACTGAGTCGACGGTACATAATACAAAAGCTCCTTTCTTGTGCAAAACCTGGTTTTAGTTTGGTTTGCCCAAGGGAGCTTTATGCATCCATCTATTTATTTGTCATTGCTGCATGTATTTCCCTAAAATACGCTATGCTCTTCAATTTCCAGATCATTTGCATTGTTGCAAATGCATTGCTTAAAGCCAGTATCAATCGAATCTTTTTCTCTTCGTCCGCGAAGCACAAATTTTTCTCCGCATAGATTGCATCTAATCGTTACCTTTATTCTTGCAGCCTCCATAAGCCCCTCCTCAGCCATTATTCGAACGCCATCATTTCAGGCATTACAATATAATGTAAGTATGGACGGATCGACTACAGTTTAATCTCATCTTCACGGACCATAAATCGAAAGGGCGACCGTGCATTCGCATGACTCATTTTGCGCAAGCCCCATATCCAAAGCACGATCATAAACGGAATAATAAAATACATCCAATTTGTGCGCAACGTAATCATGATCCAATCGTAAGTACCATGTAGAAGCACTGGCAGCAAAAGTGAAATTCCTAAGAAATAGACGGTTTTGTTTTTTGGAGCAAACTTCGCTTTCCCTAAATAATAGCCCATCATTATACCGAACAAGGCATGGCCAGAAACGGGAAGCAGCGCCCTCACGAGAAGCGTGCCGAACGTTGCAGGCGAGTAAATGGCATACAAGACATTTTCTAAGGTTGCGAAGCCAAGCGAAATGGCTGATGCATAAACGATTCCGTCATAAGGCTCGTCAAATTCGGTATGGTTGTAAATGACATGATACAGTACGAACCATTTTACGAACTCTTCTACGCCTGCGGATTCGCCAAAGGCAAATATGAGCGAGTGATCGCCAAGCCAAAGCTGAAGTCCCCGCTGAATAACCATGATCGGTACAACGACAAGAATGCCTAGCACAAACATTCTTGCTACCATGTGGATAGGCTCCGCTTCATAACGATCTCTCAAATATAAATAAGTAAGCAGCGAAACGCCTGGCGCAACAGCCGCAGTCAAAACGGAAAACAACAGCATTCTTCCCCTACTTTCTTACACCCAGCCACGATAGCGTACAGCTTCAGCCATTTTGCGTACACCGGCCATATAAGCTGCAAGACGCATATCGACCTTACGGGTGCGGTGTATTTCATACACTTGGTTGAAGCCCCTTATCATCATAAGCTTCAGCTTATCATCCACTTCTTGTTCATCCCAATAATAGCCTTGATTATTTTGCACCCATTCAAAATAGGACACGATGACGCCACCGCTGCTCGCGAGCACATCCGGAATAAGCAAAATGCCTTTGTCCGACAGGATTCGCGTAGCTTCCAGCGTCGTTGGGCCATTCGCTGCTTCAACTACGATGGTTGCTTTAATGAGATGGGCATTTTGTTCCGTTATTTGATTCTCGATTGCCGCAGGCACAAGCACATCACAATCGAGCTCGAGCAGCTCAGCATTCGTTATTGTGTTCGTAAACAAGTTCGTTACATTGCCAAAGGAATCTCGACGATCGAGCAAATATTCGATATCGAGCCCTTCTTTATTATACAACGCCGCGTTCACATCGGAAATACCTATCACGCGTGCACCGGCCTCATGCATGAATTTGGCAAGATAACTTCCAGCATTACCAAAGCCTTGAATGACGATTCGCGCATCCTTTATGTCTATATTTTTCATGTTCAAAGCCTCATGGATCATCATAACGACCCCTCTGGCTGTAGCTGTCTCTCTTCCTTTGGACCCGCCAAGCACAAGCGGCTTCCCTGTTATAAAGCCTGGAGAATCAAATTCACGAATGCGGCTATACTCGTCCATCATCCAAGCCATAATCTGTGAATTAGTCATCACATCAGGCGCAGGAATATCTTTGCTTGGTCCTACGATTTGGCTGATGGCCCGCACATACCCTCGGCTTAAATTCTCAATTTCTCGGAAAGACATCGTTCTTGGATCGCAAATAACGCCGCCTTTACCGCCGCCATAGGGCAGATCAGCAATTCCACATTTTAGACTCATCCAAATGGACAAAGCCTTAACCTCGTTTTCAGTGACGGCTGGATGAAAACGCACACCGCCTTTTGTAGGTCCTACCGCATCATTATGCTGTGCTCGATACCCCGTAAACACTTTTGTTTTGCCATCATCCATCCGAACTGGAATACGGACGGTCAGAAGCCTCATGGGCTCCTTCAATAAATCAATCATATCCTGATCATAGCCAAGCCTGCGCAGCGCTTCTTCAATAACAATCTGAGTAGAATGCAACACATCGTTTGCTTCTTTATCACTCATTCCATTCACCGCCTTTGTCTACATCTAATATGAGCGCCTTTTCCTTCGTATATTCCATTATTATGTCATGCTACATGCAAGAAGAGCATCGTACAGACAAAATCAGCCTGCAGATGCTCTATCCGTGTACATTTGATTAAAAACTAAAATGATTACATATTTCCCTTACCGCTGTTTCGGGTATAATCACTTTTCCGTACTCTTCCAGCATGGCGTAGGTTACCGATGTTGCTTCACCATACTCAGCGAGCAATGCAATAACAGCGTTATGCCTGGAAGCCTCGATAAGAGCAGGTTCCAGCGCTAATATATATTTGCCATGATAGGAGTACAAACGTCCGTCTTCCGTAAGCGTAGAGCTTAGCAATTGCTTGCAAACCGATATGACATCCTCAAAATCGCGGAAAGAGTACATCACAATATCGCTTTGCTCAAGCGTCACTTCCATCTCGTATATTTCGTCTTCCGTGTCGTCATCTTCAGTTGGCCTATCGCCTGCATGACTGTTCATTTTGCCACGGGTGACAATCACTACCATACCTTGAGCGGGGAGGGCAAACACTTCGACCGCTAATGGGCCGCTGGCATCGAATCCAAGTTCACTATATGCTTGATCCATCATTTCACTGAATAGTTCGTGTACTTTTGGAATTTCGCGCCACATGTCGTCCTTCTGGATCCCCCGTTCCAGCAGGTCGTCGAACGTCAGGAAAATCCGAATCTTATCCTGGCTCAGTCGTTCGATTTTCATGACAGGATCCTCCTCTGCAGCATCTGTTGTAATAGCGTATGAATTTCTAAGTAAGATGTGATCAAATTGACCAAATCATGCTATGTAACTACTTTATCATGTCTTTTCACTGATTGCACTAATAATGAACGAAAAAAAGAATCGTTTGATCGCATCGCATTTCTGCTTTGCGTCCCTACGATTCTGCATGCTTACTGCTTTACTTAGTGGGAAAAGGCTGACGATTCCGCTTTGATCTTGTCCGCTTCCTTCTTCAATGAGGGATCGCTGTTTACGATAGCCTCAATTTGTCCCCAAGCGGCTTCGGATTTTACGGCGGTATCGTCTGAATGCTTTGGGGAAAGCGCAGACGCATTTTCCTTCACAGATTTACTCATCATTTTCGCAACAGAATTGCGTGCAACATTGGAACAAACGTCAGAAAACGCATGTGCTGCCCATGATACTGCTCCAGGCTTTCTGCGCGAGAGATATACCGTTGCTGCTGCGCCAATTATTCCACCGACTAAAAAGCCACTTAACCTCATGATCTCGAACACCTCTTTCCTAATTCATCTTGCGTATTCAGTTGTTAGTTTGACCGACAAGCAGAAGCGCCATTCCATATAAAATAAGGAAATCATCCTTATCCTTCTATTAGGCAAATATGATACAATGATGTCGTTTCAGCAGCATTTACATCAAAATTATGGAGGGCAAGCATCATGAAGCGTAACCTGCCTATAATCATTCTGCTTCTCGGGTCGCTTCTAACGGCCTGCAGTGCGCAGCAGCAAAACGAGAGCCTGCAGTCTTCAACTGAAGCCACTGAGACAGCAGCCGTACCCGAGACTTCACAAAGCTCAAACAATGCAATAAACGATGATACAGTCGTAACGAGTGAGGAACCTACGCCAACCGCTTCGAGTGAGCAGGAAACCAGCATAACAGCACTATATCGAATGAGCGAAGCCTATCGCTTCGTACCGATTGAGGAGAGTACATCAAGCAAGGTTGTTTTGCTTACTTTCGATGATGGGCCAAAAGACGAAACCGTCTTAACCAGCATGCTCGATACCCTTGATAAACATAAGGCGAAAGCGATTTTTTTCGTAAATGGTTATCGGGTGAAAAAAAATCCCAATTTGTTGAAGCTCATTGATGAACGCGGACAAACAATCGGCAACCACTCTTGGGATCATAACGATTTGAAAAAAGAAGCTAAAGAAGTCGTTGAACAGCAAATCGGCGATGTTCAAACATATGTCGAGGCTTTAATAGATAAAAAACCATTGTTTTTCCGCCCTCCGTACGGCTCTGGCGGTGATACGGTCAAGGAAATTGCAAAAAACCACGGCATGCTTTACATGACGTGGTCAAATGGTTCCCTTGATTGGGATAAAACGGCCAAAAACAAGCCTGAAGTTGTCATTAAAAATGTGCTGGAGCAGCTGCATCCCGGCGCCAACATACTTATGCATGAGCTGCAATGGACTGCCGATGCTCTTGATGAGTTGCTCACCTCTCTTGAAAACAAAGGCTACGGATTCATTGATCCAGCCACCATTGAGGTCACTCGCTAAATTTTAAGCCATACCAAAAAAGTCCACCAACTAAACTTACAAACAATAGGAACAATAAATTGTAATAAAACTTTGTAACCTTATTCATTTGTGTAGGATGTTTCTTTCGCCGAGGCGGCAGAGCTTCTCCCTGATTGGAATCCGTTCCGATGATGGACGGCTCTGCCGTCTCTTCATGCTGTGCTGAAGCTCTCGAATTTCCAAACTTTTCTTTCCTGCTCATGACTCCCTCCTGAATCTTATAATTAAACCCATGATGAAATCGATCAAAAAGTGTGCAATAATCGGTGCCCAAATCGTACCTGATTCCATATAAATCCAGCCTAAGCCATAGCTAATCGAAAATACGAGTCCGGTGGGAATCCAATGTTTTAAATACCTTACATGAATAGTAGCAAAAATTATGCTTGTCCAATAGGGACCTATGGCATGCTGAATCGCCCCGCGAAAGAGCAATTCCTCACAAATAGCTACAACTAAGGAAATAACTGCAATATGCCAAACCTTCCGCGTCCGAAAAATATGATCATTTACACCGCCATCATCGCTTGCTTCTTCTGGAACAAAGCGCGAAATAAGCAGATCAACTATGATAACAGCTGCTGCTAAGCCTGCACCCCAATAAACAAAAGCAAGCTCCTTTGGAGGCGTAAATAAAGCAATCACATTTTGATGCTGAAATAAAACCCATATTAAACCGATAATAAAAGTAAATGCTTGCGTAGCATATAAATTGATTAACAGCATGCGGTCATCTAGCTCATCAACGGACACCTTTCGAATGCGAATATTGCGAATATCAAATTTCTTCATAGCTTCCCGCCTGTCTGGAACGTTCATATTTTCTTTTTCGACCTTTTCACCTATACTGGTAGAACAAATCGACAGAATTATTTTTTTACATAGAAGGAGATAGAGATAGAGATGGAAAAAAAATTAACGACAACCGCAATGTTATTCAGTGTTGGATTTGTATTTCTACTTATTTGTACAGTTGGAGCCTTTTTCTATGGCATTCAAATTGGCACTGAAAAGACTAAAGCCCGCTATGTGAATGAAGCAGATGACGCAAAAACAACAACCGCTTCAGCAACCCCTTACCAGCAACAAGACTTGGTATCGTTCTATCATACTGTATTTCTGCCTTATCGTGAATTTCAAAACGAATGGTTCGCAGCTATGAACAAATTATCGCAAGGAAAGTCATTTGAAGCAACTTCTATGTTTAAAGATTTGGCAAGACTTGCTAGTACCAAAGCAGATGAAGCAAGCTCGATTGATATGCAAAAATCTCCACTGCTCGGAGAAGCTCAGGTTAGTTACATACGAAGTCTTAAACTATTTAATGAAGCTGCTGTCAACGCAGCGGCTAGTGCAAAGAAATTATCCTTTAATGAATTGATGAAAAATGTCGAACAAGATAAAACCTATCTCTCTGCCGCTCAATTTGCACTAAACGCTCAGCAGCAATATTACTCCGCTATGCTGAAATGGTCAGCAACGGTAGATCTTGATATTCCTTCAGAATACAAGGCTCCAGCTCTGCTGGAACTGTCAGCATGGAAAAACTTTAACATTACGATAAAAAACAAAGTAATGGCTGATCAGCTAATGACTCGCAAAAAACTTACTGCCTATTATCCGCACGATTTAACAAGTCGAGTAGATGAGCTTGTCCAATCTGGACAAGCAACTAAGTTAAAATTGCATTCCGTATCTGCTGTTGTTGATTTGTTGATTAATACGGAAGCCGTTCGTTCAGGTGACTTCAATGAGAGCAAATCAAGGCTTTATCAACAGGCACTTCTGCCGCAGCTGCCTTTTTTCTACCCTGAAACAAATTAAATTCCAATTCTTTTGTTAATCATATTGAAACCCTTGTAAAGAGGCTATAGCCGCCATCCCACCGGTAACGTTGTGAAGGCTGCTGTAGCCTTTTTCTTCTAAGTAATTGCAAACCGCTACACTTCGTACGCCATGTGCGCAGATGATATAAATAGGCAGCGTGTCGTCAAGCTCATTCAGACGCACAGGAATCGTGTTCATTGGAATTAATTTTGATGTCTCCAAATGATAAAACTCCCATTCAAACTCTTCTCTTACATCTATGATTTGACTTGCTTCTACTTGTCCATTCCCTAGCAGTTCAAGCAAAAATTGCGGTGTCACATCCTGCCATTTCGTCATGAATAAAGACCTCCAATGTCGTAAATTGTTGCTAATGATGCTTGAATCATAACGAAATTTTCACAATTCAGCAAGTTTGAGGATTGCTTTTGTCCACCACATTGCTTTAAAATAGAAAAGTCTAAGTTCGATGATCAAACTCTCGACCCGCTGCTGCACAACGGTGCCGGGTAGAGGGTTTTTCTGTTCATATTAAGCGAAGCCTAATAGCTTCGCCCCATTTTAGGAGGCATACTTCACATGTTTAAAGTGTTAGTTTCCGATCCAATCAGCGATTTGGGCATTCAGCAGCTTGTTGATGCGTCAGATGTCGCAGTCGACAAAAAACCTGGACTCAGCGAAGACGAATTAGTTGCAATTATTGGTGAATACGATGCGTTGCTAGTACGTAGCCAAACCCGCGTAACAGCAAAAATTATGGAAGCTGGCAAACTGCTTAAAGTAGTTGGCCGTGCAGGTGTTGGCGTCGATAATATTGACCTAGACGCAGCAACTCAGCGCGGTATCATCGTAATCAATGCACCAGATGGCAACACCATTACAACTTGTGAGCATACATTTGCTATGATGATGGCGGTAGCCCGTCATATTCCACAAGCGTACATGAAAACAGTAAATGGAACATGGGATCGCAAATCCTTCCTAGGCGTTGAGCTTCGCGGCAAAACGCTAGGCGTACTCGGTATGGGACGTATCGGCAGCGAAGTTGCCAAACGCGCAAAAGCCTTCGGCATGGATATTTTGGGTTATGACCCGTTTATGACAGAAGAAAGAGCAACAAAAATCGGCGTGAAGCTTGCTAGCGTGGATGAAATTGTTAGAGGTGCAGATTTTATGACTGTACATACACCTTTAACGCCTGAAACTCGCCATATGATCGGCAAAGCTCAATTTGAAGTAATGAAGCCCGGCATGCGTATTGTAAACTGCGCGCGCGGCGGCATCATCGATGAGATTGCTTTGGTTGATGCAGTGGATGCAGGTATTGTCGCTGGCGCCGCATTCGACGTGTTCGAAGTGGAGCCTCCTGCTAATGACCATCCTTTCTTGACACATCCAAAAATTATCGTAACTCCGCATCTTGGCGCTTCGACTGTTGAAGCACAAGAAAACGTTGCGATTGACGTTTCGGAGCAAGTGCTTCACATTCTCCGCAGCGAGCCATTTATCAATGCAGTTAACATGCCTCCGATTCCGGCAAACCTGCAAAGCATTCTTCAGCCGTACTTTACACTTGGCGAGAAGCTTGGCAACTTTATTGCACAATCAACTGAAGGTGCTGTTACCGAAATCGTTGTAGGTTATGCTGGTGAGCTTGCAGAGGTTGATACGCAGCCACTTACTCGTTATATCGTTCGCGGCGTTCTAGCGCATCATCTTGGCGCAGAGCAGGTTAATGTGGTTAACTCCCTTCACCTGGCGAAAGTGCGCGATGTAAACATCGTCGTTCAAAAATCGCATGCTTCGAAAGACTTTACGAACCTGGTAACCGTGTCCCTTCGTACGAAAAAAGAAGAACGTGTTGTTTCCGGCACATTGCTCACTGGTTACGGACCTCGTATTGTCCAAATCGACAAGTTCCCAGTTGATGTGACGCCTGAAGGAAACCTAATTCTAATCTCGCATAACGATAAGCCTGGTATTATCGGACGAGTTGGAACGCTTCTGGGCAACAATGACGTTAACATTGCAACGATGCAAGTAGGTCGTCAGCTTGTTGGCGGCTCCGCTATCATGGTTCTGCGTGTGGATAAAGCGACACCTAAGGAAGTGCTTGAGCAGCTTACAAGCATGCCTGAGCTAAACACAGCCAAAGAAATTACACTTTTTTAAATAAATTTGTTTACTATATAGGAGAAGAGCCTGCCGATTCATTCGGCAGGCTCTTCTTTTGTTTCACGAACAACAAGAATTATCTTCTGCTTTCTACAAAAAAAGCGCCCCAACAGGAGCGCTTTGACAACTATTGATGAGCTTCGACAGGAAGTAAGATTGTAAACGATGTGCCTGTGCCCGCACTGCTTTCAACTACAATTCGACCCTGATGAAGATCGATCAAATTTTTTACGATGGCAAGTCCAAGTCCCGTTCCACTTGATGAGCCGCGTTTACGCGCTTTATCCGCCTTATAGAAGCGTTCGAATATAAAAGGCACATCCTCGGTTGGAATCCCCTGCCCCTCGTCTCTGACGCGAAGCTCCACATACTGTCTTCCGTTTACGTTTGCATGCTGACCTGAAATAGTAATCGACTTGCCCGATGGCGTATGCCGCAATGCGTTGTCGAGAAGATTAGTTAATACTTGCTCCAATCTATCCTCATCAGCTTCCTTTACAAGCAGCGACTCATTGGGCAGATCCGCGACCAGCCTCACTTCGCGCTCCTTCGCATACACCTGGAATTTCCGATGTACCCGCTTCAAGACATGTGCGAGATCTATCTCTTGGAAGTTCATATCGACGTGGCCGGCTTCCATTCTAGCGATATCCAGGAAATCATTTACGAGTCTGCCCATTCGCAGAGATTCATCATAAATAACTTGAACGAGCTCCTTGCGATCTTCCTCCGAAACGACAATATCATCAAGCAATGCTTCACTATAGCCTTGCAGCATCGATAGCGGCGTTCTGATCTCATGTGAGATATTAGCCACAAAATCTCGTCTCAGCTTCTCAAGCTTATGCTCCTCCGTTACGTTACGGATAACGGCAACAGCCCCGCGAATAACATCCTTCGACTGCAGCGGAGCCATTACAACTGACCACACGCTGCTTAGAACATGAACCTTATCGGTAACATCCCTGCCCTCTTCCATCACTCTTTGAAACAACTCGCGGAGCGGCATTGGAACCTCGGAATATGAAGTCGAGCTTTCGGACTCATCCTCTTGCCAAGCAAGCTCTACTCCTGACCACTGATTGATTAGCAAATGACCAACTGGATTCGTGAGTATGACTTTGCCTTCCGCGTCGAAGGTAATAACTGAATCTCCCATGCTTCGCAAAATGCTCGCAAGATGGTTTTTCTCATGATTGATGTCATGAATCAGCTTATTCAACTGCTCCGTCATATGGTTAAACGTATCCGCAAGCTCACCGATCTCATCGCTGGAGCGTATATGAACTCGGGTTGTATAATTGCCTTGAGAAATCGATACCGCTGCATCCTTTAGTTGAAGCAGCGGCTGTTGAATTTTTTTGGATAAGAAGAAAGCAAAAAATGTTGATAACAAAAATCCGATAATCGCTGTTACAACAAAAAGAACTTTCACCTGATGCGTATTGTTTTCTTTAAACCATATGTCAACGTATTGAAGTAAAAATACGCCAACGATAAGCAATACGACAGCAACAAGCAGCATGATTGTCGCCCAGAGCTTTCCAACTACACTGCGGTACAACTTGCCAATCGAACGATGCCACAAGCTCATTTACTTAGGTACCTCTAGCTTATAGCCGACTCCCCAAACGGTAGTAATCATGGATGCCGCATCAGGAGACACTTTATTCAATTTCTCGCGCAAACGTTTTACATGGGTGTCGACTGTCCGCAAGTCACCGAAAAACTCATAGTTCCATACATCCTTCAAAAGCTCTTCACGAGAGAACACTTTATCAGGCGAAACTGCCAAGTAATGCAGCAGCTCATATTCTTTAGGCGTTAAGCTTACCTCTTGTCCACCAGCTGTTACACGGTGAGCATCATGCTCAATAACCAAATGTGGGAAT
Source organism: Paenibacillus sp. 01T47 (assembly GCF_056398245.1). Classification (NCBI taxonomy): domain Bacteria; kingdom Bacillati; phylum Bacillota; class Bacilli; order Caryophanales; family Paenibacillaceae; genus Paenibacillus; species Paenibacillus sp. 01T47. Next base: position 91,248 of record NZ_JBFTPA010000015.1, on the reverse strand, counting down.
ACGATGTTATTGCTTGAATTAATTTCTTTTGTTAAGAACGCAGTAGCCGAGGAACGTCTCAAGATAGCCTTCACTCGGTAGATAACCTCGCGTGGACTAAAAGGCTTGACGACATAATCGTCCGCGCCAACCTCAAAGCCCTGCACACGGTTCATTTCTTCACCTTTAGCCGTTAGCATAATGACAGGAGTAGCCTTCACTTGACGCAGACGAGAGCACACTTCTACGCCGTCGATTCCTGGCAGCATCACATCAAGCAGAATGAGCGCGTAATCCGTATTTGAAGCTAATCTTAGGGCAGTTTCTCCGTCTTCTGCCTCGTCGATTGTGTAGCCTTCCTTCTCTAAATACATTTTGAGCAAGCGACGGATCCGTTCTTCATCATCTACGACCAAAATACGGCTTGAATAATCAGACATAGGGCAATTCTCCTCTCAATCTAAGTTCAATCTAAGTTCTAAACACCAGAATAGGAATGCAAACCTGCAATGACGAGGTTAACCCCAACAAGCGTAAATAGTACAACCACGAAGCCGATTACAGCGAGCCATGCAGAAGGTTTTCCCTGCCAGCCGCGCGATAAACGGAAATGCAAATACGCACTGTAGTACAACCAAGTGATTAAAGCCCAAACCTCTTTCGGGTCCCAGCCCCAGAAACGGCCCCAAGCAATATTGGCCCATATCATCGCGAATATTAATGCACCGAGTGTAAAGATCGGAAATCCAATTGCGATGGATCTGTAGCTGATTTCATCCAAATCTTCTGGATCTACGCCATCCATAACAGGATGAATGACCGCTCCGAGCGGCTTTCTGAATACTAAGCGCAGCAAGCCATAAAGCAAGGAGCCTGAAATAATCGTCCATATAACGGTATTAAACTTGCGTCCTGAATTTGCGCCTTCCATCCAAGATGGTGCTTCGAATAATGGCTTGCTCATGCCGAGGAATGATTCATATTCGACCACCTGGCTGTTATAAGGTTTAACAATTGGCGGCAGTGTATAATTTACTGTCTCCGAAGTCGTCGACTCTATTCCTTTGGCATCAATAGTAGATGTTTCTTGAATAAATTTCGCTTCATAGCCCATTCCGCGGAACGCGAATACAGCGACGATAAAACCTACAATTAGAATAATCGTATATAAAGAGAACTCGACCCAGAACTGCGATCTTTTTGCTTCTTTTGTTTTGCTTTTGAAATCAACCACTCTTAGCAAATACATGAGGCCGGCAGCAAAACCAACGGCAAAAAATGCTTCGCCGAGAGCGGCTGTCGTTACATGTACTTTTAGCCAGTAGTTGTTTAGAGCCGGTATTAGCGGCTGTACCTCTTGCGGAAACACAGAGGCATAAGCAACAATAATTACAGTTAGCGGCAATGAGAACATGCCCAGCAGCGGTTTTCTGTAAATACTGAAGACGATCGTAAATGCAATCATGATTGCCATTCCAAGGAAAGTCATGAATTCATACATATTGCTCGTTGGAATTTGGCCGCTTCCAGCCCATCTTGTAAAGAAGAAGGTCAAATGCGATGCAAGACCAAGACTCGAAGTAATGAATGCAATTCGTCCCCAACGCTTCTCATGCTGCAAAGGATCACGATTGCTCCATTTCTTACCCGCAATGGCAATGACATAAAACATAAATGCGAAGCAATACAGGAAAAATGCGACAATAAATGCGTCGCTGCTAAAATCGACTAAGCTCACGCGTTGTTCCCTCCGTTATCTAGCGACTTCGGATCTACGGTTATCCCTATTTTTTTAAGGGCTCCCGCTACATCTGAGCGCATACCGTACCAGTTTTTATTCGTATGAGCGCCCAATGAAAGCTCTCCATTGTCCACTCGCAGCCAAATTCGGCGGTGCTGCCAATAGGACCCCATCAGCAAGCCGAGCATAGAGAACACTGCACCGACCCAAACATATGGCAGCGCCTTATCCATCCTTACGTTCAAGTAAGTGGATGCTTCAGAGAAATCTACATTTTCCATGCCGTCCACTCGAATTTCTATCTTATCCGCGATACCGTGATTAATGGCATCCTGCGAAAATTTAACTTTATCCTTTTGCATCGGGAAATACATATACGGCTCGCCTTTTGGATCAAGTCCTGGACCTTTAACCGTGTATACGAACGCCGGAGCAATCGGATCACGTGACAAAGTCGTTGGCTCGCCATTGTCGCCAATTGCAAATTCCATGTAATTCGCATATAGATCAAGGGTGTATGGCCCAAGCTTATGCTGCAGCGCTGAATCCTTCATTGGAAGATCGAACGGACCGTATTTCTCTCCCGTCGCTTTATCTATGAGAATAGGATGCACAGCGTTCAAGCGAGGCGTTGTATCATAATCAAATTGATACAGCTTTAATCCTTTGTACTTAAGCGGCTCGTTGACGATAATATTATGCCGCTCTACTTCTTTAAGCTCTGGTTTCTTTATTTGGTCACTGCAGTTGCTAACGCATTCATAAAGAACCGCTTTTGTCTCAAAAAGCTTCGCACGGCTTATGCCTTTAAGCTTGTCCGGCAATTCTTCGTCTTTATAATACTCTACAGTAAACTTTTCGTTTTTAACATAATAATTCGTATTCGCTATTTGGACCGTATCCCCATCAGGGACCATTATGTAGCTATCCATTTGCCAGCTTGGAATGCTTCTTGCCAATATGGCTAGAAGAAACAAGATAAGGCCGATGTGGTTGATATAGGGTCCCCAGCGGCTAAAACGATTTTTCTCCGCAAGCAGCGCAGAGCCATCTCGATGAATGCGATAACCTTTGCGCTTCAGCTGCATGCCGAAATTTTCAACCCATTTTTCCTCATCGCCTTCAATCTGATATTTAAATACCGTCTTTTGACGATGAATAAACTGCAGATGCTTACGAATTTGCTGCTTGCTGAGCGCCCGATAAAGCGGAAGCACACGATCCAAGCTGCAAATAACGAGTGAGGTGCCAATCATCACAAGCAAGCCAATGAACCACCAGGATTCGTACGTATGCGATAATCCTAGCAAATAATACATTTTGCCAAGAAATCCATAAGTTTCTTCATAATAAACGGATGGATCTAAATTATTTATGAATGTGTTTTCCTGTGGATAAATTGTTCCAAGCATCGCAGTCAAAAAGGTAATAACGATCAAATAAATCGCAATTTTGACTGACGAGAAAAAATTCCATATTTTATCGATATAATTGGGATTGCTTTTTTGCGATCGACGAGCAACACCATCGTAACGCATTTCTAACGGCAAATCGGAAAACGTATCGTTTACAAGCGGTTTGCCGCAGCTTTCACATAGTACGGTGCCTATCGAATTTTGATGACCGCACTCACATTTTGTGTTTTCAACCACTAACACAATAATACCTCCTACAGCTGAAGAAGCCGTTCAATCCGTTCATCAATTTCCTCTTCCGTCATGCCTCCTACTTTTATTTCCATAATCGTCCCATTTGGATTAATGAAAAAAGTAGTAGGGTATGACTTTAGACCATAGCTGCGTTCTGTTTTGCGATTTACATCGCGCAGAATCGGATAGTTCAAATCAAAACGACGGACAAAATTGTTCACGGTCAATGTGTCCTCGCTTAAATTTATAGCTAAAATCACAAGGCCTTGATCCTTCCATTTCGCGTACTGTCGTTCAAACTCCGGCATTTCCTTCACGCACGGTGGACAGAATGTGCCCCAGAAATTAATGACGACAGCTTTCCCCTCATAATCAGACAGTTGTTTAAGATTGCCCTCTAAATCAACAAGCTCAAATGCAGGCGGCTTCCCGCCTTCCTTTAAAGGACCTTTGTCATCCGCGTCAAATAAGGTAGATCCAATTGCGTACCCACCTATGATCAAGACGGCAATCAAAATGACAATTTGTACCGTCTTGCGCGATTTTCCCATAATTGTTTTTCACCACCAGCTTCTTTCTATGCAGCCACGAATATTACCATTATAACGAAAAGTCGACGGCAATTACTGCCGCCGTCGATTACTTTTTATGAACTTTATGTGTCTTGCTTTGCGCTATCGCAAGCAATTCTTTAATTTCCTGAGGCGTGAGATGACGATACTTTCCTCTGCCTAGGTTTTCAAGTCCAACTTCGCCAAAACGAATTCTTTTCAGCCTAATCACCTTATGTCCAATAGCTTCAAACATCCGGCGAACCTGACGGTTCCGGCCTTCAAAAATCGTAATTGTAATCGTTGCTTCATTTCCGTCCGTATCTACGTCGTGATATTCCACTTCTGCAGGCGCGGTCATGCCATCCTCTAGCTTAATCCCTTTTTGCAATTGCTCCAATGCCGTTCCATGAGGAACGCCCTTAACGGTCGCACGGTATGTTTTGGGAACATGATGACTTGGATGTGTTAACAAATTAGCGAATTCGCCATCATTCGTTAGGATAAGAAGTCCTTCCGTATCATAATCCAATCGACCGACCGGATATACTCGCTCTTTAATACCTGGCAAGAAATCAGAAACCACTTTGCGGCCTTGTGGATCTTTGGCGCTAGTTATGACTCCCTTGGATTTGTTAAGCATGAGATAGAGCTTCTTCTCGCTCCGAATCGGCTTGCCGTTAACCGTAATTGCATCAACCGCTGGATCAGCCTTAACGCCTAGCGTCGTAACCTTCTCACCATTAACTTCAACCATTCCTGCCAAAATCATTTCTTCACATTTGCGACGGGATGCAATTCCCGCTGCTGCTAATATTTTCTGTAAACGTTCCAATGCTTTCACCTCAATCTCCATCATAACGATATGAAGGCGAAAGTACAAGCTTCACTAGCCGAATATGTATAAGCAAATGAAAATTGCTGCGAAAAAACCTACTATATCGGAAAATAAACCAACTTTTAACGCATAACGTGACTTTCTTATTCCAATCGCTCCAAAATATACAGTAAGCACATACAGGGTTGTATCCGTGCTGCCTTGAATTGTGGAAGCAATTCTGCCGATCATAGAATCCGGGCCAAAGTTCTGAATAAGGTCAGTCGTGAAGGCTAACGAGCCTGCGCCAGTCAAAGGCCGCAAAATCCCGAGCGGCAGCACCTCGCTTGGAATACCAACCCAATCAAAGAGAGGTCGAACTGTAGAAAGCAGCAATTCCAAGGCTCCAGATGAGCGAAACATACTGATAGCAACCATCATGCCAACCAAATGAGGAATGATATTAATCGCTGTTCCGAAGCCATCCTTGGCTCCTTCAACAAACGTTTCATAGACAGGTACTTTGCGTCTTAAAGCTGCATAAAGCGGAATAAATACGATAATGGCAGGAATCATCCATGCGGATAAGCTTGTAAAAATATTATACAATTGCCTCACCTCCGGAAGCTGGTGAAGCCGACTTCTTATTCTCAGGTCTAGGTGGCAATGGAGCTATTGGCGGCGGTGGTGATTTCCTTCGATACCAGCGGTCGGCAAGTATTGCAGCCGTAGTAGCAACAAATGTCGCTGCCAGCGTTGTACCGATAATTTCAGCAGGGTTAGCTGAACCATAATTCATTCGAATGGCAATAAGCGTGGTGGGAATGATCGTAATGCTGGATGTATTTAGTGCAAGCAGCGTGCACATCGCTGGAGTTGCTGTAGCAGGATCAGGATTAAGCTTCTGAAGCTCCTGCATCGCTTTTATTCCCATTGGCGTGGCTGCATTTCCTAACCCAAAGAGATTAGCGCTTAAATTACTCATTATATATCCGAGAGCTGGGTGATTGGGAGGAACGTCAGGAAAAAGCTTGCGCACCACAGGCCCGAGCATTCGAGCAAGTGTACGCAGCAGCCCTGCATCCTCCGCTATTCGCATCATGCCAAGCCAAAACACCATGATACTAATTAATCCGAAGCTCACGGTGACACCCGACTTGGCTCCCTCGAAAGCTGCTTGCGTTACCGCATCCATCTTACCCGTTATCGCAGCTACTACAACGCTCGCTACGATGAAAAACAACCAAATCCAGTTAACCATTTAGGTCGCCTCCCCCTCTACGCACCTATACTGTTTTGCAAGCAATCAGCGTCTCCCGCGCAGATTGCATGCTAATGCTCAAATAATGCATCTAATACTTTGATAATAGAGCCAAATATCGGCCCGCGCTGATCAAGCTTGTTTGCTTTTTGAAAATCAGCCAGCGATTGTAATGATTTTTGTGATGTCATTGAAAGTTGAAGTCTGCTGCTGTTTGGATCATACACAGGAACAACACCAATTTGCTGCTCGTTTAAATACCATTCCAGAAATCCGCGCTCTCCTAACAAATATCGTGTTGTTCCTGCTTCAAGCAGCACAAGACGTGATTGAACATTTCCCGTTTCCTGCTCTTCCAGCGGGTATTTAAAAGATTGTCCAACAGCATAAGGGTAACCAGAAACTTGCTGCCCTTTAACTGCTATCTCTTGAAGCGGATAATGACCAAAACCCCAATCGAGCATTTTCCGGTGATCTGCCCAATCATCGCTGTCATTTATCGTCACAGCAGCAAGCTGTTGACCATTCCTAGTGGCGGAGCTAACTAAGCAGCGCAATGATTTTTTGGTATACCCCGTTTTCACACCGTCAGCACCCTCATACATCGTTAGCATTTTATTTTTGTTCGTGTAGCTGTACTCCCATTTCTCATGCGGATTAGGCACTTTTTTTACGCGCGTGCTTACGATTTCTGCAAATATGTCATTTTTCAAAGCATATGCAGTCAGCTTGGCCAAATCATTAGCTGAGGAATAATGCTCATCATCATCCAGCCCATGCGGATTTTTAAATTGCGTATGTTTCAAACCTAGAAAGGTCGCTTTCTCATTCATTAAATGAACAAAACCTTCCTCCGATCCACCAACATGCTCTGCGATTGCCGTTGCCGCATCGTTGCCGGACCTGAGCATCAGACCATACAACATATGATGCAAACTCATTTCTTCGCCAAGCTGAAGATAAATCGAAGAACCCTCTTTACCAACTGCTCGTTTGCTTGTCTTCACCATATCAGTCAGCTTCCCATGATCTATTGCAACAATAGCTGTCATGATTTTCGTTAAGCTTGCTATCCGCATCGGGGTATCGCCATCACTGCTATACAAAACTCTGCCTGACTCGACATCAATGAGAGCCGATGCCTTAGCATTCGTATACAACTTGCTTGGATTTGCGCTAACTGGGGGCAATACGCTTGTCCCAACCAATAAAGCAGATAACAATCCAACTGCAACAAATCGTTGCAGTTTTTTGAAATTCATATTCATACTTGCCCCTCCCGCAGCGATAGTAGATAAAGCTTGTGTGTGCGTATTTCAGTATATGCCTGTACATGTGGCTCTAGACGAAAAGTAGCTAACAAAAATGAAAAACTGCCCTCTCGGGCAGTTATGTCATCAGTTGTGTTCGTTTGCTTCGACACGTTCACTGATCACAGTTGGAGACGTATCCGTGTATACACCTGTACTCGAAGGCTGCTTCATCATCGATTGCAGCTTATCAAATACATGCGGAGCTGAGTCGATTACCCGCTCAAGCAGATGTGTTTGATTATCGAGCGGAACAATTTTTACGCCATGTGTTCCTACGACCAAGAAAGCAATTGGCGTAATCGACACGCCGCCACCGCTACCGCCGCCGAATGGAAGCGAAACGGAAGCATGCTGTGCATCAGATTGAGAGCCGTTCTTATGATCGGCATCATCTAATCGAATGTCACTGCCTCCTGCTACAAACCCAAAGCCTACTTTGGAGATCGGCATAATAATACTGCCATCCGGCGTTTGGACAGGGTCGCCTACAATAGTATTGACGTCAACCATCTCTTTAATATTTTCCATTGCGGTTTGCATTAAGCCTTGAATAGGATGTTCTGCCATACCTTGACGCCTCCTTTCAATTTCCTCATCCGAACTAAAAGCTGCAGTCCGGCAAGAATAGCATAACCGAAGCGGATTTGAGCTATGCATGACCATTCCGTTGTAAAAGCAGATCGTTGATAAATAGGCTGAACCATCATTTTCGGTTCCGTTTTGAGTTTAACCATTTGGGACAATACGCCAATGATTGATGTTTTTATGGACCAAACAAATCCAGTCGCCATAGCCGTCCACATCGCGTCACCGGTTCCTACTGATGTGGACCAGTTCCATTCTAAAAGACGGACCTTCGTCAGCGATTTTCTAACCCATCCCGTTAAGTTTTTCGTCATTTGTAACAGATGTTTTGTTCTTTCCATTAGATGCGCTATTTTTTCTGCGTCAATGTCCTCGTTATATTGTTTCCAAGTGTCAACGGCCACATTCTTTTTTGAAACCTGTTCCTTAAGTTGGATGGAGGTTCCTGTGAACTGAATAATCGGCACTTTAAAGCGGTATCTGAGGATTCCAAATAAGGCCTTTATATTCAACTCAAAATCATCGTTTTGATCAATTCTCCTCAGATGGCCTCTTAATTCGACCTGCGAAGTGAGGCAGACGACCAAAATGAGCAAAAAAAAGAGACCGACCGCCGTCATCCAACCGTAGGGGTAACCGAGCATCATGATGCTTCCTCCGTTTCCCTAATATGGGTTGAATATAGTATGACCCGGCGGCCAAATCTCATTCTTTTATTTCTTCAATTGTCATCTGCGTGCCATCTAATCTCTCGAATAGCAGCTGCGTTTGTTCCTCCAAGGCATCATCAATATCAACGCTGCCTGGTTCTGGCAATTCTTTTATGGACGGCAATCCAAAATAATCTAAAAATGATTTCGTTGTTCCGTACAAAATAGGTCTGCCAATCTGCTCGGCGCGGCCAACCTCTTCGATTAAATCCTTTGATACAAGCGATTGAATCGCTCTGTCGCTCTTTACGCCGCGAATTTCTTCAATCGATATTCTTGTTATCGGCTGGCGATAAGCGACGATGGACAGCGTTTCTAATGCAGCTTGTGACAGCTGCGATCTCGTAGGAGTGTATGCCATACGCTCAAAATAAGGCGCATGCTCCAAATGAGTCGTCAGCCGATAGGAGGCTGCCACCTCTGCGATTTGAATACCGCGCCCCTCGCGCTCCAAATCGCGCTGCAAATCATAAACCAAATCGGAAGCGAGCTCGGCATCCAGCTCCAAAATATCAGCTAGCTGCCGCTTCGTAAGGCCTTCATCACCTGCCATAAACAGCAGGCCCTCAATAATTGTCTTCAACTTCGGATAATCCAATTTGCGACGACTCTCCTCTCCAATGAATGACGATGTCGTCAAATAACTGATGCTGAAAACAACGAATATGTTTCATTTTCATTAATTCTAGAATGGCTAGAAAAGTAACCACGATTTCATGCCTGTCCATGTTCTCGCGAATAAGCCGTGAAAAACGAACCGTTTCGAATTGCTTGAGCACCTCGACAATGTCCCGTATTCGATCTTTAACGGAAATCTCGTCGCGATGAATGGTAGCAACGACATTACGCCTTGATGCGCGGCGCAGCGCCTTTTGAAAGGCAGTAATCAAATCCGACAAGTGAAGACCCTCTACCGGATTAACAATCTCTTCTTTCAAAAATGGCGTCATATCCTCAGGTTCCCTTGAATAGACAAGGCTGCGCTCGAATTCCTTCTCGCGCAGCTGCTCGGCTATTTGTTTGAATTTCCGGTATTCTACGAGCTTCTGGATGAGCTCATCGCGTGGATCCAATCCGTCATCCGGCCAATCCTCATAGTCTTCCTCAAATACAGGCGGCTTTGGAAGTAGCTGCTTGCTCTTTATCGCCAAAAGGGTTGCCGCCATAACTAAAAATTCACTCGTGACCTCAAGCTCGAGCTCTTTCATCGCATGAAGATAATCCATATATTGAATTGTAATCTCACTGATAGACACCTCATGGATATCGATCTCCGCCTTGTCGATCAAGTGAAGCAGCAGATCCAGCGGCCCCTCAAAAGAATCCAGCTTATAAAGCACTGACACTTACATTTCCTCCCGCCTAGCCTTATCTTCGCTGCTTAGCCTTGCAATTGTTTGGTTAGGTTCGCCATTTCAATTGCGCTTGTAGCAGCCTCATAACCTTTGTTGCCTGCTTTTGTACCTGCACGCTCAATGGCCTGTTCAATCGAATCAACAGTCAATACACCAAAAATAGTCGGAATGCCTGTTTTCAAAGCGATTGCCGCAACACCCTTTGCTGCTTCGTTGCAAACAAAATCGAAATGCGGTGTTGAACCACGAATAACAGCGCCAAGCGTAATGACAGCATCATACTTTCCGCTTTCTGCCATTTTTTGCGCGATTAAAGGAATTTCAAACGCTCCCGGCACCCATGCTACCTCAACATCTGAATCCTGTGCGCCATGACGTTTGAAAGCATCAAGTGCGCCTCCAAGCAGCTTGCTTGAAATAAACTCGTTAAAACGTCCTACTACTACTCCATATTTTAAACCTTCTGATACTAAATGTCCCTCATAAATTCGTGTCATTTGTCATCTTCCTTCCATTATTTTAAATGATGTAGTCAATATCTTCAAAGCTAAGTAAATGACCAAGCTTAGATTTCTTTGTGCGGAGATAACTTTTATTATCTTCCTTTAACTCCATTTGTATAGGAATACGTTCTACAACCTCTAGTCCGTAGCCTTCAAGACCTTTAATTTTCCGAGGATTGTTCGTCATCAACCGCATTTGGCGAACGCCAAGATCCTTCAAAATTTGTGCGCCTATACCATAATCGCGCAAATCTGCCGGAAAGCCAAGCTTTAAATTAGCATCAACCGTATCAAAACCTTCTTCTTGCAGTGCATAGGCCTTCAATTTGTTAATCAGACCAATGCCTCTGCCCTCTTGGCGCATATAAAGCAGAACGCCGCTGCCTGCTTCTTCGATCTGTTTAAGCGCCGCTTCAAGCTGCGGTCCGCAGTCGCAACGATGCGAATGAAATACATCACCGGTTAAGCATTCAGAGTGAACCCGCACAAGCAAGGGACGTTCAGGATCGATGTCGCCTTTAACGAGTGCGATATGCTCTTTGTTATCCACTAAATTTGTATAAGCAATAGCGCGGAAGGTGCCAAAATCAGTTGGCAGCTTCACATCTACCGCTCGCTCAACAAGCTTTTCTTTCTCGTTGCGATATTGAATCAGCTCTTGAATCGTGATGAGCTTCAGATTGTGCTTTTCTTTAAAGACAAGCAAATCTGGCAAACGAGACATCGTGCCGTCTTCATTAATGATTTCACAAATCGCTGCTGCAGGCGCCGAACCGCACATGACCGCCAAATCTATAGCCGCCTCCGTATGTCCAGCACGGCGAAGTACGCCACCAGGTCTTGCAATCAAGGGGAAAATATGACCTGGCCTGCGGAAATCTGCTGCTTTCGTCGTTGGATCAATGAGCGCTTTAACCGTTTCTGAGCGTTCAAATGCGGAAATCCCAGTAGTTGTTCCAATATAATCAACGGAAACGGTAAATGCCGTTCCGTGATAATCGGTATTATGCGTAACCATTGGCGGAAGGTCAAGCTGGTCTGCTCGCTCTTGCGTAATCGGAACACACACAAGACCTCTAGCCTCTGTAATCATAAAATTAATGACCTCAGGCGTCATTGTATCAGCAAGTGCAATAAGGTCGCCCTCATTTTCCCGATCCTCGTCGTCAACGACAATAATCGGCTTGCCAAGCTTAAGATCAGCTAAAGCAGCTTCAACTGAATCAAATGGTTTTTTATCTGTTTGTTCCATATGGGTTTCCCTCCTTTGTGACAACCAAACCTTAATAAGGCTTCTACCTTGCCTTCAAAGGTTATTTTAAAGTTTAATTAAAGTTTAAAACCAGTTTAATACCAAACCTTAAAGGCTTTTCGAACCCACCCAAACCCTCCCTTCCAAGGGAGGGCCCCAAGGACTGCGTCCTCTGGACACCTACAACTGGACTAACGTAGGCATGACTCAGGTGGCTGTGTGCTAACCTTGGTTAAAGATCGCTTTCGTCCCTGCGGGACACGCTTACTGTTTGTGCAGCCTAGTTGTAAGTTCAATTAAATAAAAATACTGATTAAAGATCGCTTTCGTCCCTGCGTGACACGCTTGCTGTTTGAGCACTCGAGTTTTCAAGACAACCAGACCAGACACTACTGATACTTGACTAACTTATTTACAAAAAACCATTTTCCATTAGAAAAGATGTAGTGAGCTTGGCTTTGGCTGGCAAGGCTTCTGGCTGCTTAAAATGAAGCAGGTGATCGACGTACTTGCCAATGACATCACATTCGATATTTACGGTATCGCCTGCACGCTTATGCTGTAAGGCCGTTTCGCCTAATGTGTGTGGAATAATCGATACGGATAACGTATGTGATGATGTATTCACTACAGTAAGGCTTATACCATCAATCGTGATCGAGCCTTTTGGAATCACATAACGCAGCATGTCTGCGTCGTCGATATGGATTTTATAAACAACAGCATTAGCATCCGTTTCTCGTGAAGTTATTTTCCCGGTTCCATCAACATGCCCCTGTACGATATGACCGCCAAAACGTCCGCCAGCTTGCATCGCTCTCTCTAAATTCACTTGTTCGCCAGCACGAAGCTGATGAAGATTAGACTTGCGATAAGTCTCAGGCATCACGTCAGCTGCAAATGATGCACCGTCAAACGACGTTACCGTTAAACAAATGCCATTAACCGAGATGCTATCACCTAGCTTAACACCGTCAGTTACAAGTGATGCTCCGATGACCAGCCTCATCGCTTCGCCTTGCTTCGTGATTCCTTTCATCTTTCCCACTTCTTCCACTAATCCGGTAAACATGGGTTTCCTCCTCAAAGGTTCGCTAATGCAGCAAACCTACTTCAAAACAACATAAATCCTGCGATTATGCCAGAGATTTGTTCAACGCCTTATCCTTAATAAACTGGATATCCCGAGACGCAAATGTCCTCGCCGGCCATTTCTACGCTTACTCGATCTAGGGAAATAGCATCGGCCATTTTTTCGAACCCAGCGAAAGTAAATGTACCTGGTGCATCCAAGCCGCCGATAATCTTGGTCGCGTAATACAGCATGATTTTATCAATAAGACCTGCCTCTAACATTGCACCATTTAATTGACCGCCGCCCTCAAGCAAGACTGAGCCGATTTCAAGCTCTCCCAGCTTCTTCATCCCTTCACTGAGATCTACTTTTGCTCCCGTGCCGCAAATGATGACCTCAATCCCTGCTGCTTCAAGCGCTTGGCGATTGTCCAAGCTTGCTTGGCTGGAAGTTAAAACAATCGTTCTAATTGAGCGATCCGTTACAACTCTGGCATTAAGCGGCAGCCTTAGTGCTGAATCCACGATAATACGTATCGGATCAATTGCAGGGACAGATGCTCTCGTATTGAGCAGCGGATCGTCCGCAAGTACTGTTCCTATGCCAACCATAATGGCTTCATGCTGATGACGCAGCGTATGAACCTGCTCGCGAGCAACTGCACCAGTCACCCATCGGCTATCGCCTGAATGGGAAGCAATTTTGCCATCAAGCGTACTCGCAGTTTTTAAAGTAACGAATGGGAGACGGGTCGTAATGTACTTATTAAATTTTTCATTCATTTGCTGCGATCTTTGCTCGAATACGCCAACCGTAACGTCGATCCCTTCTTCACGAAGCCTTGCAATGCCTCGGCCTGACACTGCTGGATTGGGATCGCCGCTTGCGACTACAACCCTTGCAGCTTTCGCATCAATGATACGTTCACAGCATGGAGGTGTCTTTCCAAAATGGCTGCATGGCTCTAACGTTACATAAACGGTTGCTCCTTCAGCCGCATCTCCCGCCATCTGAAGCGCATGCACTTCAGCATGACCGGTCCCTCGCTTTAGATGCGTGCCAATGCCGACAATGGCACCATCCTTTACGACGACGCAGCCGACAACAGGATTAATGCCGGTTTGACCCGAAGCTTTTGCAGCCATATCCAACGCTAATCCCATATAATATTCATCATTTAAAATGTCCATAAACAAAAAACACCCCCATCGGCATACGATCCGACAGGGGTGATGAAAGATAAAACGAGAACTACGACAAAACCGATCGATGTTGTCGGCTTTGAGAGCCGTCGCTATCTTACGTCGCAAAATTGCGAAATCGGTTTGTAAAGTACACTAAATAAACTAACCTAATATGTATGTGAAATAAAACACATACAAATAAGCAGTAAATTGTAGCTGTCGAAGCATCCCCTTCTCCCATCCAGACTGTACTGTCGGTCCCGGAGTTTCACCAGGTCCACCGTTCTAATCGTATTCTATCCAAATGATCTTGGATAAAATGCCGTTTAAACCGGGTCACGGACTGACGAGAGGCACAGAAATTCGGTTATCCGATATTCTGTGCCTTCCCGATCACCGCCGGTTAGGAATTTCACCTGACCCCGAAGGATTGCTGCACTTACAATATTATAGTTAGTATCTTAACATTAAATCGTTTCGACTTCAACCTTTTCCATTTTGTCTCCGCCTTTGAAAGCATCAACAAACTCCATACCTTTTGAAACCTTGCCAAAAACAGTATGTCCGCCATCCAAATGCGGTTGTGGTGCATAACCGATATAGAATTGGCTGCCGCCTGTATTGCGACCAGCATGCGCCATTGCTAGAGAACCGCGCTCATGCTTATTAGGGTTGATTTCACAATCGATTTGGTATCCAGGACCGCCTGTACCTGTTCCGTTTGGACATCCGCCTTGAGCGACGAAACCTGGGATAACACGGTGGAAAGTAAGACCGTTGTAAAAACCTTCGTTAGCAAGCTTTTCAAAGTTTGCTACTGTGTTCGGCGCGTCTTGATCGAATAGATCGATAAGAACCTCTCCGCCGTTTGCTAGTGTGATTTTTGCTTGTTTAGCCATTGCTGCATCTACCTTTCTTTTATCCGAATAAGACTACGTTACCAATTTCGCTCTTATTTCGCAAGCGATGATTTTTGAAGTCTTGCCGGAATGACGTCATTGCAAACGATATTTTCAAGCGATTCACGCTTAACAGCAAGGTCTGCCTGACCATCTTTAACGAAAACGACAGCCGGACGACGAATGCGGTTATAGTTGCTCGCCATTGCATAATTATAAGCACCCGTACAGAAAACAGCAAGTAAGTCGCCATTTTTTGCTTTAGGCAATTCCAAATCCCAAATGAGCATGTCGCCACTCTCGCAGCATTTGCCCGCGATGGAAACCGTTTCTTCAGCAGCTTCATTCGCACGATTAGCGAGTACTGCTTCATATTTGGATTGGTATAGCGCTGGGCGAGGGTTGTCCGTCATACCACCGTCTACTGCAATGTATTTACGTACACCTGGAATATTTTTGCTTGTACCAACTGTATACAAAGTTGTTCCTGCATCGCCAACCATACTGCGGCCCGGCTCTACCCAAATCTCAGGCAATGGGAACTCGGCATCTGTAAACTTCGAAATGATAGCGCCAGTAATTGCCGCAACATATTCGCTGATTGGCAATGGTGTGTCGCCATCAACATAACGAATACCAAAGCCGCCGCCAAGATTGATTACTTTAAACGTTAGGTTAAGCTCATTACGAATCTCAACCGCGAAATCAGCAACCTTGTCCACAGCCATACGGAAGCCTTCAACTTCGAAAATTTGCGATCCAATATGGGAATGAACGCCCAAAACAATCAGGTTAGGCAAAGCAATTGCTTCTTGAATCGCTTGTTTCGCCGCGCCATTGCCAAGGTCGAAACCAAATTTTGAATCCGTTTGTCCAGTAGAAATATAGTCATGCGTATGTGCTTCAACGCCAGGCGTGATACGAAGTAGAATGTTTACTTTCTTGCCTTTATCGCCAGCAAGAGCATTCAGAAGCTGAAGCTCCATGAAATTGTCAACTACAAAGCAGCCGATACCAGCATCAAGCGCCATGTTGATTTCCTCAGGCGTTTTGTTGTTGCCGTGGAAATGGATACGTTCAGCAGGGAAGCCTGCTTGCATTGCTGTGTAAAGCTCACCGTCGGATACAACATCCAGCGACAGCCCTTCTTGCTCAGCAATCGCACACATTGCCATTACACTAAACGCTTTGCTTGCGTATGCGACTTGAAATCTAAGACCTGATGCTTTGAAGGCTTCTACATACTCGCTTGCGCGCTTACGAACAAGAGCCTCATCCACAATATATAGTGGCGTACCAAACTGTGCAGCCAAATCAGCTACATCACAGCCGCCAATTTCCAAATGTCCTTTTTCGTTAATATTACTAGTTCCATGCAGGTACATAATTTCCCCTCAGCTTTCTTCTATCTGCATGCAGATAGAACGGATAGAATTTGCATTAATAGGTTTAGTATAACGCAATCTACCCGGACTACGAAATGGATAAATCCACATTTCATTTGCATTTTATGAATCTACTCTGTATTTGGCATCTTATCGCTCTGCTGAGGCCGCAAAATATTTGGGCGCTGCCGGTTGTACAGGACTGGCTGACGGATGATAATGCTCCAAAGGGCGTGCATATCAAACGGTATAATCGGCCACATATACGGACGGTTGAATGAGCGCTCTTTGATCAGCATCAACAAAATTGCCGTCGTCGCAATGACGAAACCCGGCACACTGAAGGCGGCCACCGATATGATTAACACGAGCCTTACGATTCGATTCGCAAGTCCAAGCTCATAACTTGGTGTTGCGAACATCCCAATCGCTGAAATCGCCATATACAAAATAACTTCATTTACAAAGACGCCGGTCTTAACTGCAATATCACCAATGAGAATCGCAGCAACTAACGACATAGCCGTTGCGAGAGATGTTGGCGTATGAACAGAAGCCATACGCAGCAAATCCACGCCTATCTCAGCTAACAGAAATTGTACGACTAATGGCAGTTTGCCGGTCTTACTCGGACCAATAAACTCAAGAGCAACAGGCTTCATTTCCGGATGCATGACGAACAGCAGCCATAACGGCAGCATGAACAACGATGCCAAAATACCTATAAATCTCACCCATCGCAGATAGGTGCCAATAAATGGTGTTTGTCGATTTTCCTCTGCATGCTGCATTAGATCGGTATAAGTAGTCGGCAGCGTCATAACACTTGGCGAAGTATCAACGAATACAGCTACAGCACCCTCCAGCAGATGTGCTGCTACCGTATCGGGTCTCTCTGAATATCGAACAAGTGGGAAGGGATTCCAGCCCCTTTTTACAGTGGACTCCTCCAGTTGCTTGTCCGCAAGCGGCAAGCCGTCTATTTTAACCATAGCGATTTTGTCTTTGACGGACTTAAGCAGCTCCTTGTCCACAATATCGTCGATATAAGCAATACAAACGTCCGTTTGTGTCCGATCGCCCACCCGCACAATTTCATATCGAAGCTGGGGATCACGCAGCCGTCTGCGAACAAGTGAAATGTTGACCATCAACGTTTCTACGAAGCCATCTCTGCTGCCGCGTACAACCTTCTCAAGCGAAGGCTCCTCTGGTCCTCTTGCGGGGAAAGCCTTCGCATCAATCATGAGAACACTGGATTCACCATCAATAAACAATGCGGTTACACCGGATAACACGCACGTCAGCATGTTATTCCAATCGTCTTCCTTTATGACCTGCGCCGCAGGAACATATAAATCAAGGAAAGAATGAAAGGCATCCGCAGATAAATCCTCGGGTTGGAGATACGTTAATCGCTTGAGCACATCTGACAGCAGCGTATCCTTAACCAAACCGTTCAACGACAACATTGCTGTGCGCTTTTCGCCAAACGTCATCTCTCTCACAACAACGTCGAAGCTTACTTTATAACCAATCTCATTTTCCAATCTCATCAGAACTTCATCCAAATCGCTCGGAATCGGAGTTATGTCCTTATTGCCGTTCTTATTGGAAACAGCTGTGCTGACATTGTTTTTTTTATTTCCACTACCGAATGATGTTTTGTTTCGAGCAACTCCCGATTCCTCTTTCTGTTGATCCTCATTGACTTCTAGAAACGGAGGTCTTCCATTTTGTTCATTATCGTTGTCATGAAAATTTTCATTGTCATTCATGTTAGCTCACCCCATCCTTACTGTATCACCATTGAAATACTAACCAATCGAATAATGAGCCCAACGTTTTGCCTAGAACCATTGCCATGACGAGACTGACCATATAAGCAGATAAATTCATTCTTTTGGCCAAAATCGGGAGCACATTCATTACCTCAGTCAAGGCTGCTGCGAGCATCCCCACAAACATGCCATCAATCAGTCCTGTCGCACTTAAAAATAGACCCGAAGGCAGCGAAAGTTTCCAGCTCATAAAATCAGCAAAGGTCCAGTACAGCGAACCGGATATGACGGCGGTCTCAAACCACACTGACATCCGGTAAGCATTAGCAACTTGAGCGAGCCGCGGAATGAGATCAAGGACAATTAGCAATGCTACCAACCCACTGCCTACAGCAAGACCCCCTGCCAAG
The DNA here is from genome assembly GCF_056398245.1 of Paenibacillus sp. 01T47. NCBI lineage: Bacteria > Bacillati > Bacillota > Bacilli > Caryophanales > Paenibacillaceae > Paenibacillus > Paenibacillus sp. 01T47. The sequence goes on along the minus strand of NZ_JBFTPA010000015.1, from coordinate 72,798 downwards.
CCTAGCAGAGCAATAAAAATATTAGCAGCAGCACTAATCATGCTTGTCCCCCTGCGTTTGATCGTAATCCGATTTTTTACGCATTTCGTCGGCGATGACATAGGCATTTACATTTTCTTGATACATATAGAGCTCAACCTCAAGCGGGTTAGGCTCCTCATTGAATCGTTTACGGAATAAATGGTTGAAAAACAATACCATCCCAAGTCCAATGCCCAGAGAATAAGGGATTTGAAACCATAGCGGATGCTCCGTGCGCTTCCCAGTTATCAGCTCGACAATTCGGATATGAACCTCCTTCATACTGACATCCGTATGAAAATTCATAATCGCAAGGCCCGCTCCAAAGAACAGCAGCAGCCACGAAAAAATAAGCACTGCAATACGCGGTTTTACTGGCTTCTCCGCCACCATAACGAGCACTTGAGGGTCACCGTAGGCTTCTACAGTTAAATCCGGCTCAAGCTCTCTTATCGCTTTGACGATTTGAAGCAAGTCTATAACGACGCGATTGCCATCCGCCTTCTTGTGCTCGTAAAGAACAAGCCCCTTCAAGCGGTTCTCAAGCAAGTCATCCTTTGCGAGCAGCCTCGCTGCTTGGCCTAAGGAAACGCGTTGATTCGGTTTCATGTATATCCGTTTTTTCAGACGCAGATAGAGGACCGAATGGTTTGGTTTTGCCATTTGTCAACTTCCCTTCTGCTGATACGTTGGTGTATGTTTCCCTTTTAGTATGATAAAAGGACGATTCGGATACTCATGCAAATTGAGGTAAAAAATAGAAAAAAACCAAACCGCCTTAAAGGGCGATTTGGTCTCGGATGGACTGCAATATTTTTTTCTCAAGCCGTGATACCTGTACTTGTGATATACCAAGCCTGCTCGCTACTTCGGATTGCGTTTTGTCACGGTAATACCGCAAATATACAATCAATCGTTCACGCTCGCTTAGACCTTCGATGGCTTCCACAAGCGCAAGCTTGTCAAACCACCGATCCTGAGATTCATCGGCTATTTGATCCATCAGCGTGATAGGGTCCCCGTCATTTTCAAACACAGTTTCGTGTATCGAAGTTGGCGGCTTATTCGCTTCTTGAGCGAATACAACATCCTCTGGGGTAATGCCCAGCCGCTCCGCAACCTCGCTAATGGTGGGCAATCGACCTAACGTTTTGGAAAGCTCATCCTTCATTTTGCGCACCTTATTGGCGGTTTCCTTAAGGGATCTGCTAACTTTCAACGTACCATCATCGCGTAAAAATCGCTGAATTTCCCCAATGATCATGGGAACTGCATAAGTTGAAAACTTAACATCATAAGACAAATCAAATTTGTCTACTGATTTAAGCAATCCTATGCAGCCGATTTGGAACAAATCATCGGGCTCATAACCACGATTGATGAACCGCTGCACGACTGACCAAACTAGCCGAATATTACACTGTACGAGTGTATCTCTTGCAAGCGTATCGCCGGACTGACTTAACGCAATAAGCCGCTTCACTTCCGCGTCATCCAAGTATGGCTGGGCCGTCTGCTTTAGATTGACATCCATGAGGTTCAACCCCTATACGCTAATTGTAGAGCGCTTTTTTCGATTCAATTCGTTTAAGCATTGCTACGCGTGTGCCGCCGTCTACCTGACTTGAAACCTCAAAACGATCCATAAAGTTTTCCATAATCGTGAAGCCCATTCCAGAGCGCTCAAGCTCAGGCTTCGACGTATAAAGCGGTTGACGAGCAAGCTCCAAATCTTCAATTCCGCGACCGTTATCCGAAACCGTTAAGGAAACCGAATCTCCTTCAATTCTTGCCTCTATTTTGACCTGACAAGTAGGATCGTTCTCGTAGCCATGTATAATCGCATTCGTTACAGCCTCGGACACAGCCGTTTTCAAATCATTCAGCTCCTCGAGCGTCGGATCCAGCTGTGACACAAATGCCGCTACCGCGATTCGTGCAAAGGCTTCGTTTTCCGATCGGGCGCTGAAGGAAAGCGTCATTTCATTGGAACCGTTCATGACACCACCTCCAAACTAGAAATTGCGGTACGTTCGTTTTCATGAATCGTCAGAATTTTGAACAGACCCGACATTTCGAATAGGCGATGAACATTCGGATTCACATCGCAGACGACCATTTTTCCACCCTTGCTCTTCACCTGCTTGTATCGGCCCAATATGACGCCTAGACCGGAGCTGTCCATGAACTGCAGCTCCTTCAAGCTAAGAATGACATGCTCGCTGTTACCGCGAAGTAGAGCCTCTTCCATCTTAAAGCGTACGACATCGGCAGTATGATGATCCAACTCGCCCCGAAGCCTTACGATCAGCACATTGCGGTATTGCTCCAATTCTGCTTGCAGACTCATTATGCTGTTCATCTCCTCTAGGTTTTTTCAAACACAAGCAAACGTCTTTGGCGTCTTTCGGACGCTAAGACAGCTTTGACGGTGAACCATAAGGCAAGTATAAGAAAACGATATACTTGCTTATCTATTAAGAAAGAATAGGTCATACCTATACCTCTCCTAACCTTTCACCGTGAAACGTGGACTGATCTGCGGTGAGTCAGGTTCAGCCGTTTACACTTGCCGAGATAGAACTAGCAATTCTCCAAAATGCTTCACGATTCCTGCATGCCGACAAAACTAGAAGCATACCGCTAACAGCTGACAAAAAACGAGTCGCTTTCAGACATAAAGTTTATGTGTTTGTTACGAAAATAGACCAGAGAAGGAACGCTTCAACAATTTCCACCAGCCTGCCCGTTCAATAGACAAGGGAGCATCCACATCAAATTCTTTGAGCACTTGATCGCCTTGATAGACAACAAGCTTTCCAATCGGTTGACCGATTTGAACTGGCGCCTTGAGCGGACCCGCAATTTTCAGCTCATAACGGATATCTTTAGTTGGACTGCCCTTTTTAAGCAGAACGCTGTACGCATGCTTAGCGACAAGCGGAAGTTCTGCGGCAGTGCCCTTCTCGATTTTCAGCGTCCCCATCGATTCGCCTTCTTTAATAATCGAGTGATTCATATACTGCGCGAACGTGTAATCGAACATTTGCGAAACTTCAGCATTTCTGGTTTTCGTATCCGGCTCTCCCATTACAACAGCAATGACCCGCATGTCATCACGCCTAGCTGTAGCCGAGAGGCAATATTTGGCTTCACTTGTGAAGCCAGTCTTCAAACCATCAGCGCCACTATAAAAACGTACTAGCTTATTCGTATTTACGAGCCAGAAAGGCTTCGCGGACGTCTTCCTTAAGTAATCCTGATAAAGCCCTGTATATTTGGTTACTTCCGAATGCTTTAACAACTCCCGCGACATCACCGCAATATCATGCGCCGATGAGAAATGATTGGCTACAGGCAGGCCGTTTGGGTTAGAAAACTGTGTATCGTTCATGCCAAGCTGCTGGGCCCGTTCATTCATCATCGTTACGAATTGCTGCTCTGTACCCGCAAGCTTCTCAGCCATAGCGACGGATGCATCATTGCCTGATGCGAGCGCTATGCCCTTAATCATATCGTCTACGGTCATTTCTTCTCCCGGCTCAAGAAAGATTTGAGAGCCGCCCATAGAAGCTGCGTATTCGCTCGTTTGTACCTTGTCTGTAAGTTTAATCTTGCCGTCATCAAGTGCCTCCATAATAAGCAGCAGCGTCATTATTTTGGTGATACTTGCAGGCGGTAGCTTATCATGGCTATTTTTTTCGTAAATAACCGTCCCGCTATCCGCATCCATAAGGATGGCAGAACGAGCTGAAGGTGCTAAATTAGCGTTAGAGGCCTGACTTTGCGGCGCAGGGGTCGGACCGGGAGCTGGTGTTGGCTCCACAGCAGCAAAAGCGGCTGTCGGCAGCACAAGCGCGAATGCAAGAATGATTATACAGAGCTTCATAGTACGATTTACCAACTAAATCTCCTCCTGTTCAAGTTTTGTGAAGCAAAACTCGCTTCGTAAGCATTTGCTTAGTTTTGAGAAGCAAAACTCGCTTCGTAAGCATTTGCTTAGTTTTGTGAAGCAAAACTCGCTTCGTAAGCATTCGCTTAGTTTTGAGAAGCAAAACTCACTTCGTAAGCATTCGCTTAGTTTTGAGAAGCAAAACTTGCTTCGTAAGCAATTGCTTAGTTTTGAGAAGCAAAACTTACTTCGTAAGTGTTCTAAGCTGCGCAATTCGCTTATATTTCTCTTTTTAGTGTTGACTCTTAAGTTGGAAATTATTCCATCAGCTAGAGTTAATTGAAACGCAAAAAAAACCGCCCCCAAATTGCGGAGCGGATTTCATAATAAAATATTTAATTATACCTAGTAATGCCTTCTGCTGTTATTACGGATAATAGCAATGGACGAGACAGCGGCTTCTCCGAAGATATCGTATATGCTTGCTTTACTCGCTCAGCAACTGCAAGTGTGGATTCATTTGATTCACGGACATGAAGCAGGGCAAGCGTATCACCAGCATTTACAGGATCTCCAAACTTCTTGCGAAGCGTGACTCCAACGGCGTAATCAATTGAAGCGTCGTATGTCGCCCTTCCTGCACCAAGCAGCATAGCGGCTATCCCCAGCTGTTCGGCTTCAATCGCGTTGACAAAACCAGAGTCCGAAGCTTTCACTTCTACAATGAAAGGAGCTTGCGGAAGCTTCGTTGGATCATCAACAATTGAAGCGTCCCCACCCTGTGCAGTAATAAATGCTTTGAACTTATCTAAAGCTGCTCCGCTTGCGATCTGATCACGTAGCAGCTGCTTCGCAGACTCCACAGAATCGGATTTCCCGCCTAAAATAACCATATGTGCCCCAAGCGTTAAACAAAGCTCTGTAAGATCCTCAGGGCCATTTCCTTTGAGCGTTTCAATTGATTCTTGTACTTCTAAAGCATTTCCGATCGCAAAGCCAAGCGGCTGATCCATATCACTTATAACAGCTGCCGTATTCCGTCCGACTTCTGTTCCGATATCTACCATCGCTTGCGCTAATTGCTCAGAATGCTCTAGCGTTTTCATAAATGCTCCACTGCCTGTTTTGACATCAAGCACGATGGCATTAGCGCCTGCAGCAATTTTTTTGCTCATTACTGAGCTTGCGATAAGTGGAATGGACTCTACTGTAGCGGTAACATCACGAAGGGCATATAGCTTCTTATCCGCTGGCGCAAGATTTCCGCTCTGCCCTATGACGGATAAACCAATATCGTTCACCTGTGTCATAAATTTCTCGCGTGAGAGCTCCGTACGAAAGCCTTCAATGGATTCCAGCTTATCAATCGTGCCGCCAGTGTGGCCTAAGCCTCGACCGGACATTTTGGCAACAGGAATGCCTACGGATGCGACTAATGGCGCAAGGATCAAAGTTGTTTTATCCCCCACGCCTCCTGTGCTATGTTTATCGACTTTAATTCCGCTAATAGGACCAAGATCGACCTGATCGCCTGAATTAGCCATTGCAAGCGTTAAAGCTGCTGTTTCTCTAGGCGTCATCCCTTGAAAAAAAACAGCCATCGCCCATGCTGACAGCTGATAATCCGGGATATCGCCACGAGAATAACCATCAATTAAAAAAGTTAACTCCGAAGCGGTCAGCTCGCCGCCATCTCTTTTCTTCTGTATAAGATCTACCGACCGCATTTGTCCCTCTCCATTCACCATTACGTTGTTGATCCGTTATAAAGCGCGTCGCTCCCTCTGCACCTGGACAATAATCTCATCTAAAGTCTGGCTTAGTACAAGCACGTCCAAGTGCTGAAGGCTTTCATTCAATAGAGCTGCTTCTATCATTTTTTTACGCAACTGCTCCATCTGCGTGAGAACTTGCTTGTCCATGTCATTGTCCACTCCATCTTTCTTTGATCATGGACATTATACGACGAAACGTAAAAAAAACACTGTCATATTGAGTCGACGAATATATTACAATTGTGTTACGAATTTGTTACATTTTCGCAATCAATGCATTAACTAGACCCAAAAATTGGGACTTGACACGTTCAGTCGTTTCCATAACTTCTCCATGCGACAGCGGTTGATCCAAAATACCCGCTGCCATATTGCTAATACACGATATTCCGATGACCTCAATCTCTGAATGACGCGCTGCAATGACTTCGGCAACAGTCGACATTCCGACAGCATCAGCTCCAAGAACCCGCAGCATTCGAATTTCTGCTGGTGTCTCATAAGTTGGTCCAAGCAAACCTGCATACACACCTTCACGAAGTGTAAAGCCTTGCTCTTTTGCAATATCTCTTGCAACAGCACGCAGACGCTTGCTGTATGCCTCCGACATATCTGGGAACCTTACGCCAAGCTCGTTGTCATTTGGTCCGATTAACGGATTTTTGCCAGTCATATTCAAATGGTCTGAAATCAACATTAGGTTGCCTGCTTCATAATCCATATTGACTCCACCAGCTGCATTGGTAACAAGCAATGTCTTCACACCTAGCGCCTTCATGACACGTACAGGAAATGCCGTTAGTTCCGGACCATAACCTTCATACATATGAAAACGACCGCGCATCAGCAATACCGTTCTGCCCGAAAGTGTACCAATGAGCAGCTCGCCCGCATGTCCTTCAACAGTGGAAATTGGGAAATGAGGAATATCATGATATTGAATCGTAATCGCATTTTCCAAATAGTCTCCAAGCACGCCAAGTCCCGAACCCATAATCAAACCAATTTCCGGTCTTTGCTCTGTTTGAGCCTCGATATATTGTGCTGCTTCCTTAATGTTTGCTGCTGTTAGTCCTGCCGAAGTAATTGTTGTCATTCTATTTCCTCCTAAAAGTATGTTCATAAAACGATTTGTACCCAATTGTAAAAAAAATTATTTTTGTTCCCGTGTAATAAGCTCAGACAGGAAGCTGGTTCCGTTAGGTGGTGCTGCAACACCAAAATTATCGGCTATTGTTGCTCCAAGATCAGAGAACGTAGAACGTACTTGGAGAGGCCCTGGCTCGTTAAAAGCAGGACTCACGAGCAATATTGGTACGTATTCACGAGTATGGTCTGTACCTGGATGTACGGGGTCATTGCCATGGTCCGCTGTCACGATAAGCAAGTCTCGCTCGCCAAGCTGTTTCTCAAGCAAAGGAATTGCTACGTCGAACTCTTCCAAAGCGGAGGCGTAGCCAATTGGATCGCGGCGATGGCCATAAAGCGAGTCGAAATCTACAAGGTTCGTGAACAGAAGGCCTTTAAAAGGCTGCTTCAGTTGTTCGATCGTTTTGTCGATGCCGTCCGCATTGCTTTTGGTCGGAGTAGAAGCTGTAATGCCTTCTCCGTCAAAAATATCATTGATTTTCCCAATTGCAATGGAATCGAAACCAGCGTCCTTCAACGCATTCAATACTGTTGGCTGTGGAGGCTTCACCGCGTAATCATGACGATTAGGCGTTCGTTTAAAAGCGCCTGGCTCGCCAATATAAGGTCTTGCGATGACGCGCCCTACTGTGAAGCGCTCGTCCATTGTCAGCTCTCTTGCTATTTCACAAGCGCGGTAGAGCTCCTCGAGCGGAATGATGTCTTCATGCGCAGCAATTTGAAATACACTATCAGCTGATGTATATACAATCCATGCGCCAGTTTCCATTTGCTCGGCACCCAGCTCATCGAGTATGTCTGTACCGCTTGCTGGTTTGTTTCCAATGACTTTACGGCCTGTTCGCTCCTCGAAAGGAGTAAGCAGCTCAGGAGGAAAACCGTCCGGAAACGTTTGAAATGGCACTGTCATTTCTAGCCCCATAAGCTCCCAGTGACCAGTCATCGTATCCTTGCCCACGGACACCTCAGCCATTTTACCATAATATGCTGCGGGAGCTTCTGCAGATGGACTCCAATCATGGATGCTCGCTATTCGATCAAGCCCCCATCTTCTAAGATTCGGAAGCTGCGTTGACGGTGCTTTTTCTATGATATGGCCTAGCGTATGTGAGCCAAGATCACCGAATGCCTCAGCATCTGGCAGTTCACCTATTCCAACGCTATCCAATACGATTACTGTTATTCGATCAAATCTCATATGTATGACTACCTCCTCTGTAATTGGGATTTATCGATGTCGACCTTTGTTAAGCACGCGGATGAGCTCGAGAATAAACTTCTTTCATTCGCTCATTGGACACTTTAGTATACTTGAGCGTAGATGATATATCCGCATGTCCAAGCAATTCCTGAACAGAACGAATATCCGCTCCGTTATCGAGTAAATGTGCTGCTACGGAATGTCTAAGCGTATGTGGCGTAATCTCTTCTTCAATCCCAGCTTCCTTCGCGTACTTCTTTATCGTCTTCCAAAATCCTTGTCTTGTCAAACGTGTTCCTAAATGATTTAGAAACAACGCCGATTCAGACGCTCTTTCTGTCAGCAATTCATCACGGCCATATTGCAAATAGTCTACAATTGCCTCCGAAGCTAATTTCCCGAAAGGAACAAGTCGTTCCTTTTGGCCTGTACCCATACATTGAATAAATTCTAGCTGCATATTAACATGCTCAATATTAAGCGAGACAAGCTCCGACACTCTTATTCCTGTTGCATAAATGAGCTCCAGCATGGCTTTGTCACGTTTGCCGGCTGCACTTGAGCAATTCGGCGTCTCAAGCAGCTTATTCGTCACAGAAACGCTTAATATGCTTGGCGGCTTCTTCTCCTGCTTTGGGGCCTCCATATAGATAGACGGATTGCTTTGAATAACGTCCTCTGCGAGAAGAAAATGAAAAAATGCTCGTACTGACACGATGTGCCTGGATAACGTAGCGGCTTTCCTACCCTGTTCCTTCAAGTGGAGCATATACCTCGACATGTGATGCCGCTTCACAGCAGTAAGCTCTGTCAAGCCTTGCTGGTCAATATAAGCTATAAATTGATTCAAATCCCGCTCATATGAAGAAAGCGTATTTGCTGACAAACCTCGTTCTACCTGCAAATGTTGAATGTAGCGATTTAAATGAGCCTTCATTGGACTTCCTTTCACATAAGACACCATTCTAACATGCTTTTCTACAAAAATATTCAACATTCGACTCTATTAATCCTGCTTGAGATCGTTTATCTGCACAACCTTAACAATCCTTTACTCTCCATACCAATAAAACCAGCGAAGCCGATCGGCAGCATCTTTACTGTCTGGTGAATTAGGGTCCGTCACAAAAACCTTCATGGCATGCCCTTTAGGCTCACGATAAGGATGGATGGGTGAAATCGCGTCGGCAAGCCAGCGATAGCCCCCTGTGACGACAAAAAGCAAAACTACAAAAACAAAAATAAAGAAAATACGGCTCGTCCATCTCCGTATCGAGAAAACCATGTAAACCAGCCTCCTTCATTAGCCGATACGTTGTCACTTGTCCATCCGTATCACCATATGAGGAGGCAGGTTCTATTATGTCAATCATCCTTCAATTGCTCGTAAGGAACGTTATTCAACAAATTCTCTATTGGCACATAAGGCTGATTGGTCGCTGTAGCAACCGGCTTATACGTTACTTTACCTGCATGAGTATTCACGCCTTTTTGCAGCGGCAAGCTTTTTTGAACAGCGTTCATGCCATTATTCGCCAAATCAAGCGCATAGGAGCTCGTTACGTTCGTTAAAGCGATAGTCGACGTCCGCGGCACTGCGCCTGGTATATTAGCAACGGCATAATGAACGACCCCATGCTTCATATAAATTGGATCTTTATGCGTTGTCGGCCGGTCTACCGTTGCAATCGATCCGCCTTGGTCGACTGCTACATCGACGATTACTGCACCTTTTTTCATACTTTGTACCATCGGTTCTGTTACCAAATGTGGTGCGCGTGCACCTGGAATAAGAACTGCCCCTATAAGCAAATCTGCTTTTGCAACAGCTTCTGCAATATGATACGGACTCGACATCAGCGTATGAATTCTTCCGCCAAAAATATCATCCAAATATCTCATACGATCGGCACTTTTCTCCAAAATAACTACATTTGCACCCATCCCCAGCGCAATTTTCGCCGCATTCGTCCCTACGATTCCGCCACCAATAATGACGACCTCTGCTGGTGGAACGCCTGGAACCCCGCCGAGCAGCACCCCTCTTCCACCGTTAAACGCTTCTAAAAACTGCGCACCTACCTGCACTGACATTCTGCCTGCCACTTCACTCATCGGTGTAAGCAGCGGCAGGCTGCCGTTTGCAAGTTGTATCGTCTCATAAGCGATACCAGTCACTCCACTGTCCACGAGCGCTTTCGTTAAGTCAGGGGCTGCGGCCAAATGCAAGTACGTAAACAGCAACAAGCCTTCGCGAAAATAACCGAACTCCTCAAAAAGAGGCTCTTTCACCTTCATAATCATTTCCGCACGCGTCCATACCTCTGCTGCGGTCCCAACGATCTCAGCACCTTCATGCTCGTAATCGCTGTCTTCAAAACCACTGCCGCTGCCCGCTCCTGTTTCTACAAGCACTTTATGCCCAGCTCCTGACAACATCGTAACGCCAGCCGGAGTTAAGGCAACACGGTACTCGCTTTGTTTAATTTCTTTTGGTACGCCTACAATCATGCCCATTTCCTCCTCTAAAGCTTTGTGATTGTTGATGCTTAAATAACCGCTTTCTATGTTGTATGAGAGTTCGGCATGGAATGATCGTCCTTTCCGTGAACTTCACAGCAAAATATATGTAGAACATAAGCTTCATTTCTATACTTTGTTATATTTCGAAAAATATGTGTCAAAGTGACAAGTACCCATACCGAAATACGTCCTATCCCATAGACTGAAAAAGGAATTGCTTGATTAGGGGGTTCTAGGTCCATTGTCAAAATTAAAAGGTATATTTAAAACCTGTATTTCTTGTAAATCGTCACAAAACACCAATCGGAAGCTAATAACACTCCAATCAGCTAAATCCTATAAACGCTGTCTTCGGCATCTCAAACAACTCGGAATTACCCCGTTCAAAACCGTCTCAAAAAGCCGAATCATTGGTTGTCATTTTCATAAAAACTCGTCTTTACAGTCACTCTTGAATCTTCCACAAGTTAAGCTTGTCGAAAAAGATTTCAAAATCCGCGCTCACGGCCTTCGCAATAATAATACTAGGAAACACAGATATGCAATGCCCCTGCTCACGCCAGCTACAATACCCGCAATTTTGCCATGGAATGTTATTCGAGTAAAAGCACCCGAAGCATGGGCTAGAACACGGGGAAAATCCATTAATGTCGCTATCCTCGACACAGGAATCGCCAATCATCCCGAATTGAATATCGCTGGCGGGATTAACACAATCAACGGCGGTTCTTACGCTGACGATAATGGTCATGGCACCCATGTGGCAGGCATCGTCGCAGCAACGGGTAGAGCAGGCAAATCATTGGGTACCGCTCCTGAGGTGAATTTATATGCAGTTAAAGCGCTGAATGAGGACGGAGAAGGATTTGTTTCGGATATTATTGAGGGTATCCATTGGTGTGTCAAAAACCGCATGAATGTCATAAATATGAGCTTTGGCGTGCTCGGCTCAGAAAGCAGCGATACGCTGCACAACGCAATAAAACGAGCAGCGAAGCAAGGCATCGTCATCGTTGCATCAGCCGGCAATGAAGGTCGTTCAAACGGAGCAATTGATGAACCGGCATCTTTTAAAGAGACGATAGCGGTAGCGGCTACGACAAAAGCAAATAAAATAGCTACTTTCAGCAGCAGAGGCAGCGGGATCTCCGTTTCAGCCCCCGGCGAAAATATATTATCCACATGGCTTGGCGGTAAATACGAAAAGCTCTCCGGCACTAGTATGGCTTCACCTCATGTTGCAGGCGGAGCAGCCTTGCTGCTTGCAGGAAAACCTGGACTTAGTCCCTACGCGGTAAAAACAAGGCTGCAAAAAAAAGCGCTGAAGCTGAACAATTATAGTTCGCTTGCACAAGGTGCTGGATTAATGCAGCTTGATCATATTTTTAAAGCTTAATAGAATGCCAAAACGGCTTGCCGTCCAGTTATGCTGGGCAGCCAAGCCGTTTATGATTGATTCTCATTTGGGTTTGCAAGGTCGTTTTTCTCTTTGCATCGATGACAAATGCCTTGAAAATCAAGGCGATGATCGAGCACAAAAAATCCGTATTCCTGCTCTAGCCTCTCTTCTAAAGGCAAAAGCCAGTCTTCCTTGATTTCATCCATAGTTCCACATTGTACACATATGAGGTGATGGTGGTGATGTTTATTGCTGTCCGTACGAAGATCGTACCGCGCTACCCCGTCGCCAAAATTCAATTTTTCGACAACATGCATTTCACTAAGCAATTCCAATGTCCGATAAACCGTTGCAAGTCCGATTTCTGGAGCTTTATCCTTAACTAGCATAAATACATCTTCAGCGCTAAGATGGTCATCTTCATTTTCAAGTAAAACTCGTACCGTTGCTTCGCGCTGCGGGGTTAATTTGTAGCCCTGCGACTGCAACTGTTGTTTAATCTTATCAATCCGGGCTTCCATGATTTCCCCCCTACCACATGACTGCGCCTTTTTCAGGAAAGGTTTCCTCTCATTATAGGGGCTAACATGCCGTAAAGTCAAACATTTTGGTGTCAGATTGTGGCGCTAACGGACGCGAGAATGGGCGAAACCCAACTGATTAATGTTGGTGAAATATAAGCCTCTAACAAAGCTGCTCCTGCAAAAAGAAATAGCATCAGCACAGCTGTTGATGTAAACGAGCCCAACTCAGGCGCAAGTTCCCCCTTTTGCCTGAGGAGCCTATTTTTGATAACGAACATGGAGAAGGATATTGCAGCAGCACTCATGATAACCATTGCCGGTATTGCAATAATATTCTGAGGGGCGATGGAGACCAGCGAAAACAGTACTCCCTTCCATGCATATTGATTGATCAGCGTCCCTACCGAAAACCCAACTAATGCCCCTTTCAAGAAATTAAGCGCGAGCACTCCCGGTATGCCAATCACCGTAATTCCGAGCAGCCATAGTACAAGCAGCCACTTGCTATGGAAAAAAAACCGATCCCAAAACGAATCCGCAGCTCCAGAACCGATGCCCTGATTGATCAACTGAACATATTGATCTACATCTTGAGCTAGATCCTGCTGCTGCTCCAGCGTCAGTGCATTGACCATCAATGCGCCGAAAATGACACCTACGATAAAAAGAACCGACACAAAAACGTATAACGACAATTGATTTTTGGCCATGGTCACCGGACCTTTCGGAGTTGTTTGACCCCGCCCTAAAAATAGGGCCTTACTTTTAGATAGACCGCTACTTACTCAAAAGCTTTTCGAACCCACCCAAACCCTCCCTTCCAAGGGAGGGCCCCAAGGGTTGCACCCTCTGGACACCCGCAACTCGACTAACGTTGGCGATACTCTGTGTGGATATGCTTGGCTTACTGTGGAGCGCTTTCGTCCCTGCGGGACACGCTGGAAGTTTGTGATTTCATTACATGCTGCCCAATACTCGTTTTGAGCTACTTCAAAACTTTTAAAGCCTTCTAACATCAATTAAATCCTTTAAAATCATTTTAAAGAATAGCAGTAATGACTTTTTTGCATCGACTTTTTAAGTTAAAAGCTTTTCGAACCCACCCATACCCTCCCTTCCAAGGGAGGGCCCCAAGGGTTGCACCCTCTGGACACCCGCAATTTGACTAACGTTGGAGATAATCTGTGCATATATGTTTGGCTTACTGTGGAGCGCTTTCGTCCCTGCGGGACACGCTGGAAGTTTGTGATTGCATTGCATGCTGCTCAATTCTCGTTTTGAGCTGCTTCGTAACCTTTAGAACCTTTAAAAAGTTTAGTAGCAATGATTTGTCGCATACTTTTTTTTTAGATTTTAGTTAGAACCCTTACAAACACACCCTTCCAGGGAAGAGCTTCAGGTTGCACCCGCAGGTCACCAGTAACTCGACAAACGTTGGCGATACTCTGTGATGGAACACTTGGTTTAAGGTGGAGCGCTTTCGTCCTTACTAGACACACTTGGAGATTGTCAGTTTCATTAGTTAGTTATTTAGTTTAGTTACAAACATATAGCCATATAGTAGAAAATTTAAAGGAATTTCAATATTATTGAAAACCAAGTTTCAATTTTGGGTGTTTTTTTATAATTTGCGCTGATTATAACAATATAAATTTATGCTTCTAGAAATTGAGATCGATCAATGAAGCTCTAGATGCTAACGGACATTAGATACCCTATTTAGCTATTTTCCACCTTTTTTCTGATCTTACGGACATAGGATCTCTTATTTAGGTTTGAAAGCTTCGATTATGCTCCTTTTCATCCAAATAACGGAACTCATGTCCGTTAGTAGTCGGTTTTGGTCGATTTCTTCACAAATAACGGCTTTCATGTCCGTTAAGAGCGCATTTAACGACGCAAAAGCAGCCTTGATATACACAATGAACCTTGCAGGGCTAAATACGAGAAGTGCGTCCCAAAAAGTAAAAGAACCACCGCAAACCAAAAAACTAACACTCAAAAAAAAATATAAGAGCAATTAAATACAAAAAAACAATAAGCCAAAATTAGAAATATACAGTTTACGGTTCTAGAGTTCTGCAGTTCTAGAGTTCTGCAGTTCTAGAGTTTACAGAGTTACAATTGTACAAATTTAAAGATTTAAAGATTTAAAGATCTACAATCCACAAATCTAACGTCCCGGAACTCCAGAGATTCACTGCTCTATAGCTCTACAGATCTACCGTTCCAGATTTCCAGAGTTCCATAGCTCTACTGTTCTAAAGATCTGCATCTCTGCTTCTCTACAGCTCCACGAATGTACATCTCTACAGTTACACAACTCTACATTCCTATAAATTTAAAAAATCACTAAATTACCCAAGGGGTTGTCTTACTTTTCATTATATGAGGGGTTTGAGAGAGGTATGACGGGTATGTTGTGGGAAGACAGGGTCGGTTAGAACCGACCTGTCAAAGTGTATAGTTTCCAAGCGTAGACGGCTAGGATCGTTTTGGCGTCGCTAATACGGCCTTCTTGGATATAGGCTTCAGCTTGCTCGAGAGTGATGGCTTCGACCTTCAAGTCTTCATCGTCGTCAGGATTGATTACGCCCTGCTCCACTTTATCAGTGAAATAAATATATAGCTTCTCATCTGCAAACCCTGGTGATGTATAGAAAGCGCTTAGGAGAGTCAAATCATCAGAGCGGTAACCCGTCTCTTCTTCAAGCTCACGAGCTGCTGCTGTCATCGGGTCTTCGCCTGGATCAAGCTTGCCAGCAGGAATCTCGATTTGGAATTTTTCCAGCGGCTTGCGAAATTGCTCCACTACAAGCAGCTTTCCATCCAAAAGCGCCATAACTGCTGCTGCTCCCGGGTGTTTGACGATTTCTCTAGTTGCTGTTCTGCCGTCTGCAAGCGTGACGGTATCAACCTGCAGCGTAATCATTTTACCTTCAAAAATTGGCTCTGTCTTAATCGTTTCCTCACGCCACAACTCAGCTCTTTGCTGCTCTTCCACTCGTATTCGCTCCTTTAAATTGAATTTGATACTTTCGCATAACTTGTCCTGCCTCTGCATAACTATCATTATATCAAATCGACAGGGGAGATTAATATGAAACAATATGTTGCACTCAATCACTTGCGCTTAGTAGGAAAAGGCTGGGAAATAAAACATCAGCTCCGCAAGCTTTCTGCTTCATCCTTATCAAGAACACCCATGTCCGAATATACAAATGTCATCAGCGTACGCCGTGTTCCTTTGGAAAAAACGAATTAATCATGTCACGGACGCATGCACTTAGACAAAAACCCTCCTTCCGCGATCAGCCAAAACTGAGCCGCAGGATCGAAGGGCTTTCTGTCATTTTACGGAAAGGCCAAGCAAGCTATTGCTTCTTAAGACCTCCGCTAAAACTATTGTGCTTCAGACGCTTGTTTAATAATTTCAACGACAAGCTCAGTCGTTTTCACCAAATCATCAACCTTGATCTGTTCTTTCGTCGTATGAATATGCTCATAGCCAACAGCTAGATTGACTGTAGGAATGCCTAATCCATTAAAAATATTTGCATCGCTTCCCCCGCCAGAATGGAATGTACGCGGCGTACGGCCGATTGCTGTGATTGCTTTTTTGGCGAGCTGTACTACTGGATCTGCATCATCGTATTGATAAGCAGGATAAATGATTTCACTTTCAAGCTCTCCCCGTGCACCAAACTCTTCTGCAGCACTCTCAACCGCTTTTCGCATCGCAACAATCTGATTGTCCAGCTTATGCTGTACAATGCTTCTCGCCTCAGCATACAGCGTCACAAAATCACACACAATATTTGTAGCGCCGCCGCCTTCGAATCGGCCGATATTCGCCGTTGTTTCTTTATCTATACGTCCAAGCGGCATTCTTGCAATTGCTTTTGCAGCAACTTGAATGGCACTGATCCCATCCTCAGGATTAACGCCAGCATGTGCTGAACGACCATACATTTTGATCGTAACTTTCGCTTGTGTCGGCGCTGCTACTGCTATATCACCAACGGCACCATTCGAATCAAGCGCGTATCCAAACTTAGCTTCCAGCTTCGATGCATCCAGTGAGCGTGCGCCAAGTAGACCTGATTCTTCTCCTACCGTAATGACGAATTGAATACGCCCATGCGGAATGGACTGCTCCTTAACGACACGGATTGCTTCAAAAATGGCAGAAATGCCTGCTTTATCGTCAGCGCCCAGAATCGTTGTTCCATCACTTCTTATATAACCATCAGCGTCAAGCTGCGGCTTGATGCCAACACCAGGTGTTACTGTGTCCATATGGCATGTAAAAAAAATCGTTGGTGCTGATGCTGATGCTCCCTCTGCTTCCCATATTGCAAATAGATTCCCTGCGCCATGCCCGGTCTTAGCTGCTGCATCATCTTCGCTAATTTGCAAGCCAAGCGCTTCGAACTTTTGCTTTAGCACACGGCTTATTTCCTGCTCGTGTTTTGTTTCGCTATCTATCTTCACCAATTCCATAAATTCCTTCACTAAACGATCTTTTGTAATCATTAACGTTTCCTCCGTCCATAACTTTCGTATACAATAGAGTAAATGACAAGCTCATAGCAAGCTATGACGTTCCAAATCAAGAAAGGGGTTTTTCATATGCGCAGACAGCGATTGATTCGAATTGTTGCCATCGTTCTCGTATCGGCATTAGTTTTATCATCCTTGCTAGCTGGTCTTGGATCACTATTTCTTTACTAGATCCAATTCACATCTGAATTCTTTCACAAAATGAGGGAGCAATTGGTTCGCCGCTTCCTCAACCGATAAATCAAGCCCTGTTAAATCATTAAAGGATGTTACGCCGAACTGCTGGATACCGCAAGGAATAATCCCGCTAAATCCTTCTTCGGCAATGCCAGATTTAATATTGAGAGCGAATCCATGACTCGTAATAAAGCCCCGCTGATGGCGGGCTTTATTAAATTTCACGCCTATGGCCGCTATTTTCAAATCACCGACCCATACTCCTGTATATTCCGGCTTTCTGCCCGCTTCTATACCATACTCGCTCAGCCAATTAATAATGACTTGCTCAAGGCTCCGCAAATAGGCATGCAAATTAAGACCTACTGCATCTAGATAAAGAAGTGGATAGCCGACCAGCTGGCCAGGGCCATGATAAGTAATATCCCCGCCACGGTCGATTTGATAAAAAGCGATACCACGTTCCTTAAGCTCTGCCTCATCAAGCAGAAGGTGCTCAGGATGTTTGTCAGAACCCATCGTATACGTAGGCGGATGCTGAAGAAGGAGCAGCGACTGATTGCGCTCCTCCTTATCAATTTGCTTTATATATGTTTTTTGCAGCTCCCACGCTTCCGCGTAATCGAGCATGCCAATATATTGGGCATCCAGCCGTCTCAAGCTTTTTGCGTTATCCGCTTCAGCCATGATCGTGCTCCCCTTTTCTAATACAATTTGCTTTCTAGATTAAAACTCTCTAGATTATCCTTCACACGCTGTAAGAAACGACCACAAATAACGCCGTCCAAAATCCGATGATCAAGTGACAAACATAAGTTAGCCATTGAACGAACAGCGATCATATCATTTATGACAACGGGACGCTTCACAATGGATTCAAACGTTAGAATGGCAGCCTGCGGATAGTTAATAATCGGATATGACAAAATGGAACCGAAGGAACCTGTATTGTTAACAGTAAACGTTCCGCCCTGCATATCAGACAGCGTCAGTTTACCTTCTCTCGTTTTACGAGCAAGCTCTTCAATTTCTTTCGCAAGACCGGCTACGTTTTTGTGATCAGCATTCTTGATAACAGGTGTAAGGACAGAATCCTCTGTACCAACCGCCAGTGCGATGTTGATATCCCGCTTCACAATGATTTTATCAACAGCCCACATGGAATTCATGATTGGCACATCTTTGATTGCATTAACGACAGCTTTGAGCAGGAATGCCAAATACGTTAAATTAATGCCTTCGCGCTTCATGAAATCATCCTTAAGCTTATTGCGCAGAAGAACAAGATTCGTTACATCTACTTCAATCATAGTCCATGCATGCGGTATTTCACTTACGCTTTGTCTCATGTTGCGAGCAATCGTATTCCGAATTGGCGTTACATCAATGAAGCTATCACCACGACCAGCTCCCGATGCTCCTTCCACTTCGATTTTTGGGAACCTTGGCGTTTCCGTCAAATGCAGACCAGAAGAACGAACCTGCGCAGCAGCATCTACAGTTCGGGCTGCAGGCACAGCAGCATTCCCGCTAGAGGCTTGATTGCCACCAGCTGCTACATAAGCAAGAACGTCTTTACGTGTGATACGTCCGCCTAAACCGGTTCCTGGAACATCAGTAAGACGAATAGAGTGTTCAGCTGCCAGCTGCTGTACAGCCGGTGAGAAACGATTGCGCATTGGAGCGTCTTGCAAATCTATTTCACTTACTTGTGTGGCAGTTGCCTCTTTTGGTGCAGCCGTCTGGGATTCCGCAGCCCCGATTCCGGCATCCTCAGCAGAACCTTCTGTTTCAATTATGCAGATTGGAGTGCCGACTGGAACGGTCTCCCCCTTGCCAACAAGGATACGAACAAGCTTGCCGGCTACAGTGGAAGGCAGTTCAGCATTCACTTTATCTGTAATAATCTCGCAGACAGGCTCGTAAACATCAACCCAATCGCCAGGCTGCTTCAGCCATTTATCGATGGTAGCTGATACAAGTGATTCTGCTAGTTGAGGCACGACGATTTCCGTCATAGTTTTCATAATTCACATCTCCCTACTGGCCGAGGCGTAAACGGCTACCGCCGTCCTTCGGCGGCGCAGCATACGTTTCGCGGTGACATATAAGCTTAGTACTTTAGACTTCTTATATTTTAATAAAGCGCTAGCTGTCGCATTGCTTCTTTAACTTTATCTTTGTTGAGCATAAAAAATTTCTCGCCCGGCGGGTTGATAGGCATCGCTGGCACGTCTGGTCCACATAGTCTCATAATCGGAGCATCAAGCTCATAAAGCAGCTCTTCTGCGATGATCGCTGAAACTTCTGCACCTACGCCGCCAGTCTTATTGTCCTCATGGATAATAAGCACCTTGCCTGTTTTTCTCACCGCTTCAAGAATGCCTTCTTTGTCCAGAGGCTGAAGCGTCCGTAGATCGAGAATATGAGCGCTAATGCCCTCAGTCGCTAGATCTGCTGCCGCCTGCTCCACAAAATGAAGAGGCAAACTATAACCGATAACTGTAATGTCATCGCCTTCGCGAAGAACATTCGCTTTGCCAATAGGAACAATATAGTCCTCTTCTGGAACTTCATCCATAATGAGCTTGTAGCATTTTTTATTCTCAAAAAACAATACAGGGTCCGGATCACGCACAGCTGCTTTTAGAAGCCCCTTCGCATCGTATGCACGGTATGGAGCAACAATTTTCAGACCAGGTGTACCGAAAAATACCGACTCCGTACATTGTGAATGGTACAATCCTCCAAAAACACCTCCGCCAATAGGAGCACGAATTACGAGTGGGCAAGTCCAATCATTGTTCGAGCGATAACGGATTTTGGCTGCTTCGCTAATAATTTGATTGGTAGCCGGAAACATAAAATCTGAATACTGCATTTCAGCAATGGGCTTCATGCCATACATCGCTGCACCGATTGCAACACCTGCAATGGCTGACTCTGCAAGCGGAGTATCAAGTACACGATCCTCGCCAAATTGCTCCAGCAATCCTTTGGTCGTTGTAAAGACGCCGCCTTTGAGACCAACATCCTCACCCAGAACGAAGACATCTTCGTCTCGTTCCATTTCTTCCTTCATCCCTTGGCGAATTGCATCAATATATTCAATAACTGCCATTATTCCGTACCTCCTTGATCAGCATCATCCGCATAAACGTGCAGCAATGTAGATTCCGGCGTCGGGAACGGCGCTTTATCGCCATATTCAGTAGCCTCGTCAAGCATCTTGCGAATTTTGGCTTGAAGCTCTGTTTCAAGCTCCTCGGACCATATCTCGCAATCAATCAGATATTGCTTATATTTTGGGATGCCATCTTTCGCACGGTTGGAATCAACTTCTTCCTTCGTACGATAAGCGAGATCGTTATCTGAAGTAGAGTGTGGTGAAATACGGTACATCATTGCTTCAATCAATGTTGGACCCTCGCCTGCAATTGCGCGCTCACGCGCCTCCTTCACAACACGGTACATCTCAAGTGCATCGTTACCGTCAACCTGATATCCAGGGAAGCCATAACCAAGTGCACGATCGGCAACCGTACCTGCTAATTGCTTGTGAATAGGAACTGAGATTGCATATTGGTTATTTTCGCACATGAAAATAACAGGCAGCTTATGTACTCCAGCAAAGTTGCAGCCCTCATGGAAATCGCCTTGATTGCTCGAACCTTCACCAAATGTAACAAAGCTAACAAGAGGCTTGTTTTTCATTTTTGCCGCGAGCGCTATGCCTACTGCATGAGGAACCTGCGTTGTTACTGGACTTGAGCCCGTGACGATTCGCAGTTTCTTCGAGCCAAAGTGGCCAGGCATCTGACGTCCGCCGCTATTTGGATCTTCCGCTTTGGCGAAAACCGACAGCAACAAATCACGCAGTGTCATACCAACAGAGAGCACGAAGCCATAGTCCCGATAATAAGGTAAAAAATAATCTGTTTCTCGATTAAGTGCATACGCCGCAGCAACTTGTGCTACCTCTTGTCCTACACCTGATACGTGAAAATTGATTTTCCCTGCACGCTGCAGCAGCAGCATACGCTCATCAAACTTGCGAGCAGTCACCATCGTTGCGTACATATCAATTGCTTGCTCATCGCTAAGCCCTAATTCCAAATGACGAACATTTTGCCCAGTAGAAGCAGATTGGGTCATAAGGTGTTCCTCCTTTTGCGCGCTATTATAACCTGGTACTAAGACTTGATCATATATATTATAACTCCAATTGAACCAAAAAGAAAACAGTCTTCATTAGAACGATATCGCTCTATCATCTACGGCAAGCATCGCTTCTCCCAGCGCCTCCGAAAGCGTCGGATGAGGATGGATCATTTGGCCAACTTCCCAAGGTGTTGCGTTCAGAATTCCAGCGAGTGCTGCTTCGGATATTAGATCCGTTGCATGAGCTCCAATCATATGAACACCAACAATATCGTTGGTCTTCCGATCAGCGATTACCTTGACGAATCCTTCTTTCTCTCCTAAAACAATAGCCTTGCCAATCGCTTGAAACGGAATTTTACCCGTCTTGATGTCATGCCCTTTCGCGCGTGCTCCATCCTCTGTCAAGCCGTAAGAAGCAATTTCCGGACGGGAATAGATGCACCTTGGTATCAAATGAGCCTCAATCGCAACGGGTTTCTCACCGCAAATATGCTCAGCTGCAATTATACCCTCATGCGCAGCAGCATGAGCGAGCTGAACACCGCCAATAACATCGCCAATGGCATAAATATGCGGCTCGCTCGTTTGACCGAACGCATTGACCTCGATCACACCGCCCGATGTGCGAACATCGGTATTTTCGAGACCCATGTTTTCCACATTCGCTTGGCGTCCTACGGATACCAATAGCTTTTCTGCAGTCAATATGACGTCACCGTCTTGCGTAGCTGCAACGATAGACACTTCACCGTTTTCGCCTTTGTATTGATCGGTCTGCAGTTGAACGCCAGTCAGCACACGTACACCGCGTCCACGCAGCACTCTTGTCAGCTCAGCTGAAACCTCTGTATCTTCACCAGGCAAAAGGCGGGAGCCCGCTTCTACCAAAATAACTTGAACGCCAAAATCATGCAGAAGTGAAGCCCATTCAACGCCGATAACCCCACCGCCGACAATAATAACGGATTTAGGCAGTTTGTCCATAACTAGCGCTTCATCACTGGTCATTATATATTCGCCGTCTGGTGTTAAACCTGGCAATGTACGAGGACGAGATCCTGTAGCAATAATGAGATTAGTGGATACAACCGATTCCATTTCCCCATCAGGCAGCTCTACGGCCAATGAGCCACTTTTTGGAGAGAAGATTGAAGGACCAATGACTCTGCCCTTGCCTTGAATAATTTGAATGCCATTCTTTTTCATTAGGCTTTGAAGTCCACGATAGAGCTGCTCTACGGTTTGATCCTTACGTTCTTGTACTTTGCCATAGTTGAGCGATATCGCCCCATCTGCCACTTGGATGCCAAATGAGCTTGCTTCAAGCAGCGTTGAATATACCTCAGCGCTCCGGAGCAGCGATTTACTCGGAATACATCCTTTATGTAGGCATGTGCCGCCAAGCTTGTCCATTTCGATAATGGCAACCGATTTTCCTAGTTGTGCAGCACGAATGGCTGCTGTATAACCGCCAGGCCCGCCTCCGAGCACTGCTACATCTACCTGTATAGCCATAAAATCATTCCCTTCTAATAACCATAACTATATACTTTTTTTGCCTATTCATATAAATCTCTAAGATGCCCATTCGCATTGTAACATGTCATCCATCCATATTGTACCTGTTTTTAATGACGAAAACATCGTCGTTTTACGAAATAGACACTCTACACGTAAAAAGGTATGATAGAGCTAACTGTATATTTTGACCGATAAGGAGACACTGTATTTATGAAATTAGTTGCTGCTCGCTTTATTGCTATCCTCATGCTCGTTATTCCAGGCTTACTTGCTTGCTTCGGTTTTCTGAAAATGAAAGATTCGGTATTCGTGTATTTCTCTGAATTCGGAAATGAAACCATTACGCCAGATTTTGAATGGCTCAAATTTTTACTTGGCTTTATCATGTTCGCTGCAGGTGCAGGTTTTATCGCGGGCTGGACTTTTTTTCGCGACCGCAAACGGAACTACGTTGCTCCTAGGTTCAAGCAGAAACGTCCTCGTCCGCCAAAGCCACAAAGCTAGTTTTATACAACAATCATAATTAAAACCGCTCATGTTCGGATCGTTTTGATCCTAGCTTGGCGGTTTTTTTTATGATGAATTTTAAAAAAAACTAGGTATAATCCACGTAATCAAGCATTTGCGCATACGCTTTTGGAACCATATACGAAGCTGCCAGCTCCGTCTTATCAGACATAAGAAACATTCTAACGAGTGAGCTGCTCGTTTGCATGTAATGCGTGTATGGAGATAAATAAATCGTATCCGCCAACGTAGTATTACGAATATATTGCTCAAGCTGCAGTTCATATTCTAGGTCAGTTGCATTTCTAATTCCCCGTATGACTACGTTAATATCATGCTCATTTATATAGTCAGCCACAATGCCTTCATAAGGAATAATATGGATTTTATCATCCTTTGGCACAGATAAAGCGACAAGCTCCGTACGCTGCTCTATCGTAAAATGATGTTTTTTTGATCGATTATTGGCGACTATAATATGAACCTCACTAAATAATTGAAAGGCTCTCTCTATAACGGACACATGCCCAAGTGTAATCGGGTCAAAACTTCCTGCGTAGACGGCTCTCATCCTGTCACCTCTCCTTGGATATTTTACATAGCGATGATGCTTTCCAAAAAAAATTACAATTGTCCGCATTTCAATTTATGATCTCATCATACAACAACACTATTATGAAATTAACCAAAAGAAAAGAGGTGCAATCATGAAAATAGTATTCGATGTTACCGTAGATGGAAAAGTAAAAGAGACAATCCAGCCACAAACGCAGCGCCTAAAAGAAATTCATAGCTTTATAAAAGCAGAATCGCATGGTTTAATCAAGAAATATGGCAGCAACGTTTATTTAAACCGCAGAGTTGTTTACAACTGAGGCATCCTTGATGGCCTTTTTTTTTGAAAAAAAATCCATTTTATATTCAATTTCCAACTCCTCCAACCTCGATACCTACTTAACACACATCCATGTCTGTTTTTGATTAATCAGATCAATTGTAGGACATCCTCAGCATATAGAAAACTTTTCACCATTCTCTAACAAACATTTTGAATCATCAAATTCGACCATGTGCTGCATTCCCTTCCGTTAGGGCTAATTTGTTTGCACTTCTAAGGGATGGTACACTACTTGGATATGTTTAAATAAATGGAGGTTGTCACCTATGAGTCGACGGAAATTGCATGACAGACTCAAGTTAAAAAAAATCGAAACCCAGCATGGCGAGCAGTTCAACAATTTATTGCGCTATGTTTTTCAAGTGACCAATCGCGATTTACAAACCTTCGGCTGGGAGAACAGAGAGATAGCAAAAGCAAAGCTTCCCGTACTTCAGTATGCCGATGTTCAAGGGTGGTTTGATGGCGATAAACTTATATCTCAGCTTGCTGTATATCCCTTTCAGGTAAACATCTACGGACATATTTATGAAATGGGTGGACTGACAGGTGTCGGAACCTATCCCGAATATGCCAATTTGGGCTTGATGAATAAGCTCATGCTGCTTGCCTTAAGCAAAATGCGTGAGCGGAAACAATCGATCTCTTACTTATACCCCTACTCAATTCCTTATTACAGACGTAAAGGCTGGGAGATCATTTCCGATAAAATTTCTTTTGAGGTTCCGGACACTCAGCTGCCTAAGCTGAAAAACGTGCCTGGTCATGTTGAACGTGTAACCATTGAACATCCGGACATCAAAACAATATATGAGCAATTTGCCCGCTTGCACCATGGTGCTATGCTGCGAAACGAGCTTGCTTGGGAAGAGTATTTGCGCTGGGATTTAGATGATATGACCGTAGCGATCTATTACGACAATAACGACTCACCTATGGGGTATTTGCTGTATTGGATTGCCGAAGAGATCTTTCACATGAAAGAAATGATCTATATTAACGAAGAGGCACGCACTGGATTATGGAACTTTGTCAGTGCCCATTTCTCAATGATTACGCTTGTAAAAGGGGATATCTATCAGGATGAGCCTCTTGCATTCATATTGGACGATGGGGATATTAAAGAAACCATTGCTCCTTATTACATGGCACGAATTGTAGATATCGTATTGTTCATCGAGCAGTATCCATTTGAAAAGCAAGAAAAGGAAAGCCGACTCGTTATCAATCTCCATGATCCTATGCTTGAATGGAATCAAGGAACCTTCACCCTAACGGTAGACACAAACGGAAAAGGCCATATGACCCATGGCGGCATCGCACCATCGGTAGTTATCGACATTCCCGCTTTAACGACGATGTTAATGGGTTACAAGCGGCCAACCTATCTTGCACGTATTGGCCGTATGCAAGCCGATGACGCATCCATTCGAAAACTGGAGCAATTGATTAATCAGGAGCGTCCGTATTTCTCTGATTATTTCTGAGAACAGGGTTAGTGATTTTAAATAAGCACCTATTTTCCTGAGGAGATGAGGTGCTTATTTTTCTTTTCCTTTTATCCGTTATGATAACTTTTTATGTGATACGACGTACGATGCAGCATCAATTACCAACCGTAACGAACCCCATAACTTTAATTGGCTTCATTTCTTAATAAATAAAATGTAACGAACTCTAGTTACCTTATTTCTTTTATTTGGTCTCTTTTATTGATCAAAAGTGACTAATAGCGTTGCTATGATTCGTTAAAATCTTTAAACATCTATTTCCGTAAACATAAGCTCTTTACGGTTCGTTAGAATCTTCATGAGGAGAAATCTGATAGATTGAGCCTTACTCACACAATAAATCCTTATTACTTCGTCATTCTACCAACATGCTCAAAAATAGTTAACTAAAACCTTTATAAATATTTACGTATAATCTCCTTAACTGCATAACTCACATCATGTTCTATTTAGCTTTTTAAAATAACCCCTTAATATAAGATCATTCTTTAATACTCCAAATTTTTAATATAATAACAATTTAATATTTATTATAAATTTTGTCATGTAGCCCCACAAAAAAATCCACTCCTCTTATGGGCTTTAAAGCCCAATAAAGCAGTGGATTCAAATCATATCGAATTTAAGATGACCTAGTTGAAACGTATGAAGTCACACAATAACTAGATTACGGATAGTTATTAAAAACGAGTTTTCCTTTAACGATTCTCCCTTCTACGTTCAGCTAACTTTATGCTCAATCCTCAGCTTATCAGCCACCATCGCGATGAACTCGCTATTAGTAGGCTTTGATTTGCTGATGTTGATCGTATAGCCAAACAGGTGAGAAATGCTGTCGATGTTGCCACGAGTCCAAGCCACTTCAATGGCATGGCGGATAGCGCGTTCAACGCGAGATGGCGTTGTTTTAAATTTTTCAGCAATGGCAGGATAAAGAGTTTTTGTGATGGCACCAAGAATTTCGATATTGTTATAAACCATCGTAATCGCTTCACGCAAGTACTGGTAACCTTTAATATGAGCAGGTACTCCGATTTCATGAATGATGCTCGTAATGTTGGCATCGAGGTTTTTCCCTTTAGGGATAGGAACGACGTTGGATTTCATTGAAGAGGAGCTAGTTGTGAAGCTGCCCGTTGAAGAGTAAGTTGGGTTCCCAACAAGCTGACGAATACGATTAGCTAAAATATCCATGTCAAACGGCTTCAAAATATAATAGGAAGCACCAAGCTGTACCGCTTTTTGAGTAATGTTCTCTTGGCCGAAAGCAGTCAGCATAATGATCTTGGGCATAGGAGATAGGTTAATTTCTTTCAACCGTTCAAGTACACCTAGTCCATCCAAATGAGGCATAATAATATCAAGGATAAGCACATCAGGAACTTTTCTTGCTTCCTCCAGATGTCTTAAAACCTCTTCTCCATTATACGCGACTCCACTCACACTCATATCACTTTGTTCGGATATGTATTCCGATAACAAGTTAGTAAATTCCCGGTTGTCATCTGCTAATAATACTTCGATCTTATGCAAGTTGTGGTCCTCCCTTAAATGATATTCATGATTTCGCTCACTAGTTGTCTAATCTAAAGTTTTCGACATGTGGAGTTCAATTCCTTCTGTCGAAAATTATTTTTCTTTATTTTTTTACGGGGATTCGATATAATAAAAAATTTATTACATGTACCGATGATGTTCGTTCTTCTTCGACAAATTTCATTGCTCATTTACCTATTGACGCGGTTTTTAGATAAATGGATTTAATTAAAAATAACGCCCGTCTAAGCTGCTATTCAGCTCAAGAGGGCGTTATTTTCTAATAGCAAGCCATTATGCAGCTTCGCCGATATGTCCGTTTGCCGACTTCAGCAGTACTCCTGCATCCTGCAGCATCCATTCGATAAAGCAGCCATATCCTGAAGAGGGATCATTAACGAATACATGAGTGACAGCTCCAACTAATTTGCCATCTTGAATGATCGGACTACCCGACATCCCTTGAACAATACCACCGGTTTTGCTTAACAATCTTTTGTCCGTTATCTTAATAACCAAACCTTTTGTCGCTGGACCAGATTGCTTTGATACATGCACAATTTCAATATCAAAGCGCTCAACCTTCTGTCCATTCACAACAGTCAAAATTTGCGCTGGCCCTTCCTTAACATCTTCAGCAAATGCGACAGGAACAGATTTATCACTGTAACTGTGAGTAGGAACTTCATTCATTTTGCCGAAAATGCCAAACGGAGTGTTTCGCTCAACATTGCCTAATATTTTGCTTTCTTTCACAAAATGCGCTCTTTTTTCTCCCGGCTCGCCATTTTGGCTTTTGTTAATGGACGTAACGCTGGACTGTAAAATCTGGCCTTCGCCAACATCAATCGGAGTTTGTGTGTCCATATCCGTGATAACATGGCCTAATGCACCATAAACACCCTGATCTGGTGCATAAAACGTTAATGTACCTACGCCGGCTGCTGAATCACGGATATATAAACCTAATCGCCATGCCTTATCTTCCGCATCATAAACTGGATTTAAAAGCGTCTTGCCTAATTGCCCATCTCGCTTATAGGTTACTTCAAGCGGCTTCTTCTCATTGCCAGCCTTCTCACTTAGCTCCGCAATCCTGTTTACTTGATTAATGCTTGTACCATCAATCTTCACAATTAAATCGCCTAAACGCAGTCCTGCGGCCTCACCAGGGGATTGTTTCATGCCGTTGCTGCCAGCTACCTGATGATGTCCTACAACTAAAATGCCCGATGATTTAACTTTGACTCCAATCGTTTGACCGCCTGGAATGACACGGAGATCAGGTACAACATTAACCTTTACAGTCTTGAATGGAATTTTACCAAATAATTTCACTTTCATTTTCGTTTGACCGCTTTGACTCGACTGCAGTGACAGTGGTTCATTCAAATTTACGGATAAAGAATGACTGGTTGATCCGTTAATCTGAAGCATTTGAGGGTCGACCGTTACTTCAGCATGAACGGGCACTCCATATTGTAAACGTTTCAGTTGCCCGGAGAATAAACGAAGTTCATTCGGGATTGCGGCAAAATGTTGAAACGGGGTGGAGCTTCCGATCATGCAAATGAAGAAAACGAGAACCAGGCCAAACCATCGCTTCCTTTGACTGGAGTTCAATGATTTCACGCTCCCTGTATTTCCATCGCATGACGAAGAAGGATAAGTCGCCAATGGCGTACCTTTAAGTTACCCTCACCCGTTCGTTTTATGTCCACAAAAACATTCCCTAATTGGCTTCCATTACGCTCCTTTCTGTCTATGTGCCAAATCAAGCATTTCTTGTGCATGATTCCGTGTTTTTTCCGTTACTTCCACTCCGCCAAGCATGCGTGCTAGTTCTTCGATACGTACCGCTTCAAGCAGTTCCGATACAGATGTAGATGTACGCGAACCAATGACTTGTTTTCTTATTTCATAATGATGATCTGCCATGCAAGCAACCTGAGGCAAATGCGTTATAGAGAATACTTGGCACTTCGATGCAAGCTGTGACATTTTCTCTGCGATAGCCTGAGCAGCACGTCCGCTGACGCCTGTATCGACCTCATCAAAAATAAGTACAGGAACTTGATCAATTTCTGCGAAAATGCTCTTAAGGGCGAGCATAATACGCGACATTTCTCCCCCAGAAGCAATCTTGCTTAACTGCTTCAACGGCTCTCCTGGGTTAGTAGAGAGCATAAAGATCGCTTCATCCATACCATTGCTATGCAAGCGAATCTGCTTTGTTTCACCCGCTCCTCCGACTGTCGTATCGATTTGCACACGAAACTTAGCCGCTGGCATTTGAAGCTGTCCTAGCTCATTCTCAATCGCTTCAGACAGCTTTGTCGCTGCATGCTCCCGAAGCTGTGACAATTCCTGTGCCAAAATCAGCGCTTGATCATAAAGCTTCATTTCCTCTGCTTTAAGCTCTTCAAGAAGTTGATCACGGTTCTCGATCTTGTCACGATCCACAATTGTCCTCTCTAAATAAGCAAGTATATCGGGTATTGTTTCCCCGTATTTGCGCTTCATACTATTTATTAAATCAAGCCTGTCTTCAACCTGCGAGAGCTGATCAGGATCAGACTCAATTCCATCTCGATAATCACGAAGCTGGAAAGCAGCATCTTCAGCTTGATAAAAGGCAGATTGAAGCTGTTCAAGTAGTGGATTTAATTTCGCTGCGTCATAAGTTTGAATATCTATCAGCTTAGCTACTGCCTTGCTAACCATATCAAGCCCTTTGCCTCCATACAAAAGCGAATAGGCCTCCGATACGGCGTCCATTCTCTTCCCTGCATACAATAGCTTGCGCCTCTGCTCTGTTAGAAGCTCATCTTCCAATGGCTTAAGCTGCGCATTCGATATTTCTTCAATTTGAAAACGATATAAATCAAGCATTTGCACATTGTGTCTAGTCGAATTTTCCAGCTCGCGTAATGATGCCCTTGCCTGCTGAAGCTGCGAAAATATGGTCCGATATATTTGCTTCCGTTCAATTAGCAAATCTCCAGCGAATAGATCTAGCCACTCTAAATGCTGTTCTGTTCGAAGGAGTGATTGATGCTCATGCTGACCATGAATATTGACAAGGCATTCGCCAATTTCCCTTAGCATGGTCATTGTAACGAGCTGGCCATTCACACGGCTGCTGCTCTTACCATTTGCAGACAGCTCTCTTCTTATTACTAACATCTCATCACAGGATGCATGTACACCAAGCTTGTTCAGAACGACCCATACAGGATGATTTCGTGGAAGGTCAAATAAAGCTTCCATTTCAGCTTTATCACAACCATACCGTACCATGTCTGCGGAGCCTCTACCGCCGACCAGCAAGCTTAGCGCATCAATAAGAATCGATTTACCTGCTCCTGTCTCTCCTGTCAATACATGAAATCCATGATGAAATGTAACGTTTACTTCTTCAATTACCGCTAAATTCCTTATCGACAACTCACGCAGCATGGCTCTGACATCCTCCTTAGTTCAATAGCTCAAGTAATCGTTCTACTACTTCATTGCTTTGCTTCTTGGTTCTGCAAATCATCAAGATCGTATCGTCTCCGCAGATAGTACCCATTACTTCAGTCCACTCCATATTATCAACCAATGCACAAATGGTATTTGCTGTCCCTGGCAAACATTTCATAACAACAAGATTATCTGTAAAGTCAATATGTACAAAATGGTCAAGCAAAGCCCGCTTAAGCTTATGAATAGGATTTTGTTTCTGATGCTCTTGCGGAATGGAATACTTATATTTGCCTTCACCTGCAGGCACTTTAATTAGCATTAATTCCTTCATATCGCGTGATACGGTCGCTTGCGTTACTTGCATACCTGTCGTACGAAGCGCTTCTACAAGCTCCTCTTGTGTTTCAATCACACTATTGCTAATAATTTCTTTGATTCGATATTGACGAAGCCCCTTCATAAAAAACCTCCATGAGTTATTGGTCTGCGATGTGAAACGTGACTTTGCGAATCAACTTCTCCCTTGCATCCACGAATAAAATTCCGTCGCATTCGGGCAAAAGCAGCGAATACACAAGCAAACGATCTCTTACACAGCTCGGCGACCAGTCAATTGGCATCCGGTCACGAGCAGTTTTCACTATATACGTGCAATTATTCATTTCCGCAATATAATCAATGTATAACCGACTTCCCTTTCCAAGCGGCACATCATCAAGCTTGATTGGAATCGGAACTAAATGTTTTCCTGAAGTTACTTCGTACCCAGCTTGCTCCAGCAACAATATATTTTCATCATCTACTGAAAGAGTACCACCCTTGCCGAGTGTGAGCCGACTAACACTTGCAGGCTCATGCAGCCAGCGGTGAAACACTCTGAACAGCCACAATACGAACAAACATCCAGCGACCAGCATGATCGCCCAATCACCATAGGTTCCCATCAGCATCCCCCATTCGCAAATGGATTGTATACTTATTCGTTCGCTATGCTGGGGGCATTTTCCTGTTTATGTCGATTGCCGAACGTTTGTTTGCTTTTCTATAGTTTAACAAATGGAGCACTATGCTGTAAAGTAAAAAAGATGCCGGCAGTTATGACTCTGCCAGGCACCTTTCTCATTTATTTATTCGTTGTAAAGGTTTCATTTGCTTGTTTCACTAGCTCCGCTAATACGTTGTCATCGGGTACAGCAGTATTTGGTTCAGCAGACCAATGCCAATAAGCTAAAAATTCAATATTGCCTTCTCCACCCGTAATTGGAGAGAACGTAATATCCTGCAATGAAAAACCAATCTCAGCTGCTCCAGTCAAAACGGTACGAAGTACATCTCTGTGCACGCCTGAGTCACGTACAACTCCTGATTTACCTACTTTCTCACGCCCAGCCTCGAATTGCGGCTTAATTAAAGCTACAATACCGGAACCAACCGTTAATAACGTAGATAAAGCAGGCAATATATGTCTTAACGAAATAAAGGATACATCAATTGTTGCAAATGTTGGCGGTGGCCCAACTAAATCAGCTGGCTGCGTATAACGAAAATTAGTTCGCTCCATAACGTGAACGCGTTCATCTTGTCTTAGCGACCAATCAAGTTGGTTATATCCAACATCAATAGCATATACATATGATGCCCCATTTTGTAATGCGCAGTCGGTAAAGCCACCGGTTGATGCACCGATATCGAGCATAACGCGTTCGCGCAAATCAATATTAAACACTCGAATCGCTTTTTCCAGCTTTAGCCCGCCTCGGCTAACATAAGGATGAAGCGCGCCCTTTACCTTAATGTCTGCCGAACGTGCCACCTTCATACCGCTTTTGTCAACAGGCTCGTCATTTACTAGCACAAGACCCGCCATCAAAGCCGCTTTTGCCTTTTCTCTGCTTTCATAAAAGCCGCGCTCAACAAGCAATACGTCTATTCGTTCTTTAGCTGTTGTTGTTGTCATCTTTCACCCTCAGACGTTACTGTTTGCCAGTAACTCGTTTCATGCGCCTTGGCTGCATCGTTTTTAATTCTGTTGCAACTCTCTCAGCCGTTAATCCAATTTCTTTGCGTTGTTCTTTAATGGATCCGTGTTCAACGAATACATCAGGTACTCCAATGATCCGAATAGTTAAGCCGTAAATGCCTTTAAGTGAGAAGAACTCAAGAACAGAGCTGCCAAAACCGCCAAGCTCTGCATTTTCCTCAAGCACAATCATATGCCTGCCTTCTGCAGCAAACGATAATAGCATCTTTTCATCAAGCGGCTTAATAAACCGAGCATTTACAATTTGAACATTGATACCTTCTCGTTTGAGAAGGTCTGCAGCTTCTTCAGCAACCTGCAGCATCGGTCCAATGGCCATAATAACGGTGGAGTCGCCTTCGCGTACGGTTTCCCACTTGCCTATAGGCAATACTTGCGGATCTGCTTCCATCTCTACGCCTAATCCTGCAATGCGCGGATAACGAACAGCTATTGGGCCATCATTATATTCTACGGCGGTCTTGAGCATTCGTCTTAGCTCATTCTCATCCTTAGGCATCATAATGACCAAATTTGGTATATGTCTTAAGAATGAAATATCATAAACACCATGATGTGTTTCACCATCCGGGCCAACGAATCCAGCACGGTCTATGGCAAAAATAACATTCAGGTTCTGACGGCAAATATCATGAACGACTTGATCATATGCTCGCTGCAAGAAAGTCGAATACACTGCAAACACAGGTTTCATGCCTTCAATCGCCAAAGCAGCAGACATGGTAGCTGCATGTTGTTCTGCAATGCCCACATCGATCATTCGATTCGGAAATTTTGCTGCGAATGGCAGCAAACCTGAACCGCCCGGCATTGCTGGAGTAACAGCAACGATGCGCTCATCCTTCTCAGCAAGCTCGATTAGCATTTGACCAAAAACGTCAGTATATACTGGCGGACCAACAGCTTTGACTACTTGGCCTGATTCAATTTTGTATGGCGTGATGCCATGCCATTTGAACGAATCTGCTTCGGCAGGAGAATAACCTTTGCCTTTCACAGTCAATACATGGACTAAAACTGGACCTGGCATTGCATCCGCTTGACGCATAATATCAATCACTTGCTCGATATCATGTCCGTCTACTGGACCCAGGTAAGTAAATCCAAATTGCTCGAACAAAATGCCGCTAACGAGCAAATATTTTAAGCTGTCTTTGAAACGTTCAGCCGTCTTAGCAAGCTTCCCTCCGATTGCAGGGATTTTGTTGAGCAGCTGCTGAAGCTCATCCTTAGCTTTATGATAATGACGATCTGTACGAATTTTCCCTAAA
The DNA here is from genome assembly GCF_056398245.1 of Paenibacillus sp. 01T47. Taxonomy (NCBI): domain Bacteria; kingdom Bacillati; phylum Bacillota; class Bacilli; order Caryophanales; family Paenibacillaceae; genus Paenibacillus; species Paenibacillus sp. 01T47. The sequence goes on along the minus strand of NZ_JBFTPA010000015.1, from coordinate 38,657 downwards.
TAGTGATGCAATGCACCCACATTTGGAGCAATGGACATCTCATTATCGTTCAAGACAACGATTAAGTTCTTGTTCTCGTGTCCGATATGATTAAGCGCTTCTAAGGCCATACCGCCAGTTAAAGCACCGTCGCCTATAACTGCAACTACACGATTGCTCTCACCCTTAAGATCACGAGCAAGCGCCATACCCATAGCGGCAGACAATGATGTACTGCTATGTCCAGCTTCCCAAACATCATGTTCGCTTTCTGAACGTTTGACGAAACCGCATAAACCTTTATATTGACGCAGCGTATCAAACCGATCCATACGACCGGTTAAAATTTTATGAACGTAGGATTGATGGCCTACATCAAAAATAAACTTATCTTCTGGACTATTAAATAAATAATGCATGGCTAGGGTCAGCTCAACGACTCCTAAGTTAGGAGCGAGATGACCACCCGTAACGGAAAGCTTCTCAATAAGGAACTGACGGATTTCAGCGGCCAGTTGCTCTAGCTGAGCGGTTGTCAAAGCTTTCAAATCTTGAGGTCCGTTAATCTGGTCAAGCAGCACGTTACTTTCCTCGCTTTCGCGGACAGCATTTATTGCTGTCCCATGTACATCTACATTTTTCCTATTATAGCATACCGAGCTTTTTTTCCCAACCAAAATGGAAAAAGCATCACATACTCAATGATCGCGCCCAACAAGATAATCTGCAATTTCAAGCAGTCGATCTGGAGCTATGAACTCCGCTTCCAGCACGGCAGACTTCGCTTCCTGGGTAAGCCGTTCAACTTGAGCTTTGCTTTCTTCTATTCCGATAAGGAACGGATAGGTTACTTTATTTTGCTGAACATCACTGTTCGTCTTCTTACCCAGCTTCTTCTCGTCCCCAATCAAATCCAAAATATCATCCTGAATTTGAAAAGCAAGACCGATGTTGCGTCCATAAATCGCGAGCAGTTCAAGCTGCTTTTCTGTTGCTCCGCCAATACGGCCGCCAGCCATAACCGAGAAGGCAATAAGATCACTTGTTTTATGAAGATGAATATACTCTAGTTCATGAATTGACGTAATGCCTTGCTCACCTAGCATATCGGCAACTTGACCGCCTACCATCCCGGGAGCTCCTGCTAATTTAGCCAAATCTTCGACAATGGCAAGCGCAACATCTGCTGCGACACCGCCTTGACGAGCTGCTTGTGGAATTAAATGAAAGGCGTGCGTCAGAAGCGCATCTCCGGCTAATATCGCCATTGCTTCACCAAAAACCTTGTGGTTGGTTGGCTTGCCTCTGCGGAAATCATCATCATCCATAGCTGGCAAATCATCATGCACTAACGAATAGGTGTGTATAAACTCTACGGCACAAGCAACAGGCATAGCAGCATTCAATGTTTCTGGCTTATTGAAAACAGCTTCTGCGGCTGCAATAACGAGTGCTGGTCTTAAGCGTTTCCCACCTGCTTCAAGGGAATATAGCATTGCTTCCCTTAGACGTAGGGGAACATCCCATGAGCTTGGTAACGATTGTTTTAGCGAAGCTTCAATAAGCTCCGTGGTTTGCGATAAATATGCTTTTATTGCTGCCCTCTCGCTCAAGCTTATTCCCCTTTATTCTCGATTGCATCTGCAAACGTTTTTTTCTGGAAGCCTTGCTCTGTTTCAATCAATAGTTCGATTTTTTGCTCAACTTGCTCAAGTTTCCCCCCGCAAAGCTGCGAAAGCTTCATTCCTTCCTGGAATAACTCAATCGCTGTCTCAAGAGGAACATCGCCATTCTCAAGCTTAGATACAATAGAATCTAGTCGTTCCATTGCTTGCTCAAAAGTGAGCTCACTTTGATTCGTTGCTGCCATCCATTTGATCTCCTCTCAATGAACCTACATGACAATCTAGCTGACCGTCCGCTACTTTCACCTTTACGATGTCGCCTACTTTCACATCGCGAATCGATTTGATTAATCGTTGCTCTTGCTCATCATACACAAGGCTGTAACCTCTAGACATAACTTTTAAAGGACTTAAGGCATCAAGCTGCTTCATAGAGGTATAAAGCTTGTTTTTCCTGTCTTTAACAGAATTATTCATAGCACTCTCTAGCTGCTTCGTCGCTGTCTGCCACCTTTTGGCTGCGAAAGCTACCCGCTCGCCAGGATGATGGGCAGAAAGTGTAGCCTGCTGCCTTGCCAATCTTATATGACTTCGTTCTGTAATACGTTTTGTTCGCTGAACAAGCTGCTCTGACAATCGATCGAGCCGTTCTGCCTGTTCAAGCAAATACCTGCGCGGATGCAAGAAAAAAGGTGAACGCCTTATGCGCTGCAGCTTCTCCTTCTCATCACTTACACGGTAACGAATTCCTTGTACTAGACGCTGCTGCTGGCGATTCAGCTGCTGCTTCAATTCGGAAATGCTCGGAACAGCGAGCTCTGCTGCAGCTGTAGGTGTGGCGGCTCGTAAATCAGCGACAAAATCAGCTATCGTGAAATCTGTTTCATGTCCTACCGCACTAATTATCGGAATCTGCGAGTTCGAAATGCTTCGAGCAACGGATTCTTCATTGAAAGCCCAGAGCTCTTCTAATGATCCGCCGCCGCGTCCTACAATTAATACGTCGGCTTCGCCAAAACGGTTCATTGCTTCTATCGCTTTTACAATAGCAGGTGCTGCCCCAGTCCCTTGTACGAGCACAGGATAAACATATATCGGTATTAATGGGTAACGGCGCTGCAAAGTAATGATAATATCACGTACAGCTGCACCCGTTGGCGATGTGATAACTCCAATAGCCTTTGGAAAAAGAGGAATCGCCCGTTTGCGCGACTCTGCGAAGAGTCCTTCATTGCTCAGCTTGCTTTTAAGCTGTTCAAACGCTAGATACAAGCTCCCAATACCGTCAGGCTGCATCGAATTAACATAAAATTGATAATTGCCGTCGCGCTCATAAACCGTTATATTCCCTCTAGCAATTACCTTTGTACCTTCCTTAGGTATAAACGGAAGCCGCTGGTTATGGGATGCGAACATAATGGATTTGATCCGGCTATCGCTATCTTTCAGCGTAAAATACATATGTCCGCTTGAATGATGTGTGAAATTGGAAATTTCACCGCGCAGCCAAATATCGCCAAGCAGTGTATCCGACTCCATTTTCATGCGAATATACCGATTAAGCTCTTTTATGGAATAAATTCGAGGCTGATCAGCCATGCCCGCCATCACTCCTTAATTCCGTTAGCCCTTTTTGCTGCTGTAATCGTATTTTTCATTAAGAGCGTAATCGTCATCGGACCAACTCCGCCTGGTACTGGTGTAATGAAGCCGGCTGTATCCAAACAATCGTCAAAATCAACATCACCCGCGAGCTTGCCGCTCTCCAAACGGTTAATGCCGACATCAATAACAATTGCCCCTGGCTTAACAAATTTACTGTCAATAGCTTTTGCCTTCCCGATGGCAACAACAAGAATATCTGCTTGTTTAGCGATTTCCTCCATGTTTGCAGTACGAGAATGACAGATCGTAACTGTAGCATTCTCACGAAGCAGCAGCATGGCAACTGGCTTGCCCACAATATTGCTTCTTCCGATAACAACGGCATGTTTCCCCGAAATATCAACACCGCTGCGCTTAATAAGCTCAATTACTCCAGCAGGCGTACAAGGCAGCAGGCTGTCGTCGCCAATAACCAAATTGCCAACACTTTCCGGATGGAAGCCGTCAACATCTTTTTCAACGGCAATCGCATCAATAACAGCCTTCTCGTTAATATGCTTCGGAAGAGGCAGTTGAACTAGAATCCCGTTGATCGTAGACTGATTGTTCAAACGTTCAATAACAGCAAGTAAATCCTCTTCACTTGTGTCTGCGTCTAAACGATGTACCTCTGAATAAAAACCAAGCTGCTGGCAAGCTTTTTCCTTAGAGCCAACGTAAACTTTTGAGGCAGGATCTTCGCCTACGAGTACGACTGCCAAACCTGGGATAATTCCCTTTTCTTTCAAGGCTGCAGTTTCCGTAATCATCTCCTCACGGATAAGGTCGGATATTTTCTTTCCTTCAATGATTTGTGCACACATAGCTCCAGTCTCCTTTTACATCGATGAATGTTTGATTAATTTCATATCCATTATGATTTTAATTCTTCGATTTCCAAAAGCAATTTTCCAAGTACGCCGTTTACAAACTTGCCGGATTCCTCTGTGCCAAAATGCTTGGCAAGCTCAATCGCTTCATTGATCGTTGCTTTCGGCGGAACATCATCGCGAAATACCATCTCGTACGTAGCAAGCCTTAGAACCTGGCGATCTACGCGGGATAAACGATCAATATGCCAGCCTGTCAAAAATTGCTGTAGCATACCGTCAATGGCTTGCTTATGTTCCATTACGCCAGCTACAATCTCACGTGCGAACGCATCTGTGCTGCCTATCTCAGCAGGATCGGCACCCATTTCATTATCTAAACTCATTTCTTCCACAAGCATGTCCACTGCATCTGAAGCCGTAACTTCATTCATTTCCATCTGGTATAAGCTTGAAATCGCTATTTCTCGTGCTAATCTACGTTTCATGTGACCTCCGCGGCAGTTTCATGCCGATAAAATGGTTTTATTCTTGTAAACTCAATTGTTCAAGCCAATATTTCAAAAAAAACCTATGATCTCCTCCCTGCCCCGAATAAGCGGCTTTCCGAAATCCGGAGTACGGAGGAGACCACAGGATCATTTAAACGGTCGAAATCTTTCCAACAACGAATACCAAAGCCGCTGCCATGGAAAAACAGGTCCGTCGCTTGTTTCCTTTTGTAAGCCGATCCAATAACCGATTGAGACGAGCAGCCCTACAAAAAGCATGTCCCAAAAACCGACAAACAAATATAGCAATCCGAAAAACAGCCCTATCGCTGCGCCAATCATACGCTTCTGATAGATGTTCCAGAATTCCCTCCACATGAGCAAACTCACCTCTATTCCACGCGACTCTTAAATGTCCCCGTTTGAATGATGTTCGCAACATATACCGCAACGTTCGTTACGGGTATACCGGCAATATCCTCTACATGCTCTTTCACCGTACGTTGAATCTCTTCCGTAAGCACCGGTATGGAACTTTCTCCATCTACTACAGCGCGTATTACGATATCAAGTCCAGCATCCGTTGCCCGAATGCGAGCACGCAAATCCTTAACGCCGCGCTGGCGCGATGCTGCTTTCAATGTCAAATTTTCAATGGTTTCAAGAGAGATGCGAATATCTCCGAAATCAGTTCTTTGATCAATTGACGGAGCTGTAGCTGATCCGCGATAAAGAGATACGACAAAAAACCTTAGGCTAAGAATGAATAGGATGACTCCGACAACTGCGAGCGTAATCTGTATGGAGTCGATACGATATAAATCGCCTATTAAATCGTTTAATAAATCTCGCGATATCCAGCCAAATCCTATGGATAGCAGAAAAACGGATAAACATCCAATCACGATGCTATACAAAAACAAAAGCAGCTTGTCCACGACCTTAATCATGCGTAGCGCCTCCTCCTGCCAAGCCGAATGAAAACCCCCTTGCGCCGAGCGGCATGCCCATTCACGAGGGGGTTGTACGGGATTTAATTAAAACATCTTTATTTATTTAACTCGGTGCAGCACTTCTTCTTCTTCCGGTTTATCAGGCGTCTTGAAATGTACATCGTGAATATGTACGTTCACTTCAACAACGTGGAGTCCCGTCATCATCTCGATAGAACGTTTCACATTACGTTGAATTTCCGAAGCGATCTCCGGAATACGGTTGCCGTACTCAACGATAATGGATACATCTACCGCAGCTTCGCGCTGACCCACTTCAACTTTAACACCTTTGGATAAATTTTTGCGTCCAAGAAGCTCTACGATGCCTCCTGCAAATCCGCCGCTCATTCCAGCGACTCCATCCACTTCAATCGTAGCTAATCCAGCGATAACTTCGATGACTTCAGGTGCAATTTGAATCGTGCCAATGTCCGTTTTCTCATACTCCGCAGCTATCGTACTCATGATGGCTGTACACCTCCTTAAAGTTGCGCGTACTCGGCGTCAAGGCCAAGCAATAAACCGCATCTTGTTAATATACTATAACATTCGGTAAGAAATATGACAAACGATACTACTTGTTCACATCTTTGTCGTATCTTCATTCAGGAGCGTTAATATCGTGCTCCTCAAGAAACTTAATGTCGAAGTTTCCGCTTACGAATTTCGGGTGATTAAGCAGCTTCAAATGGAAAGGAATGGTTGTCCGAATGCCATCAATAGCGAATTCAGACAATGCCCGTTTCATTCTTGCAATGGCTTCTTCGCGGGTTGAGCCCCAAACGATAAGCTTAGCAATCATCGAATCGTAATGCGGTGAAATCGTATAGCCAGGGTAAACTGCGCTATCCACACGTACACCCGCGCCGCCAGGCGGCAAGTAAAAGGGAATCAGGCCAGGAGAAGGCATAAAGTTCCTTTCGGAATCCTCTGCGTTAATCCGGCACTCGATGGACCAGCCAGTAATTTTCAAATCACTTTGTGAGAATGAAAGTGGATTGCCCTCTGCTACAGAAATCATTTCTTTAATTAAATCCACGTTAGTGATCATCTCCGTTACGGGATGCTCAACTTGGATACGCGTATTCATTTCCATAAAGTAGAACTTCTCATCAGGGCCAAGTAGAAACTCTAATGTTCCTGCGCCTGAGTAATTTACAGCTAAAGCAGCGCGAACTGCTGCTTGTCCCATCTTATCCCGTAGTTCAGGAGTAAGAACAGAACAAGGCGCCTCTTCGACGAGCTTCTGGCGTCTGCGCTGCACAGAGCAATCACGTTCGAACAAATGAACAGCATTGCCATGCTTGTCAGCCATAATTTGAATTTCAACGTGCTTCATGCCCGTCAAATATTTTTCCAGATAAACGCCCGCATTACCGAAAGCCTTTTGAGCTTCCTGTTGTGCAGTCGTAATTTGCGCTACTAGCGTTGTCTCGTCATCCGCAATTCGGATGCCTTTGCCTCCGCCGCCCGCTGTTGCTTTAATAATAACGGGGTAGCCGATTTCGCGAGCGACACGGATAGCTTCATCCATATTCTCAACAAGGCCGTCAGAACCCGGAATGATTGGCACATCAGCCGTTCTCATCGTCAGCTTAGCAACCGCTTTGTCGCCCATCTTATTAATGGCTTCCGGCGATGGCCCGATGAAGGTGATATTGCATGATTCGCATATTTCAGCAAAGTCAGCGTTTTCAGCTAGAAAACCGTAACCTGGATGGATAGCATCACACTCGGTTATTGTAGCTACGCTCATAATATTCGTTAAGTTTAAATAGCTGTCTTTAGATGCCGTGGGCCCGATACAATAGGCTTCATCGGCTAACCGTACATGAAGCGAATCACGATCCGCTTCGGAATAAACGGCAACAGTGCTAATACCTAATTCGCGGCAAGCGCGAATGATACGTACAGCAATCTCACCGCGGTTTGCAATTAATATTTTGTGAAATTTCACGTAGGAACCCCTTTCAAACGACAGTTTCCCTGTTCGGACGTCAACTCACTACATTATTCAGGCTTTACAAGGAATAGTGGCTGGCCGTACTCAACGAGCTGACCATTAGAAACCAAAATTTCCACGATTTCGCCTTTAACTTCTGCTTCAAGTTCATTCATCAGCTTCATAGCTTCCAATATACATACGACGCTCTTATCATTTACGCGATCGCCTACTTTTACGAAAGCTCCCGCTTCCGGAGTCGGAGAACTATAGAACGTTCCTACCATTGGAGATACGATTTGATGCAAATGATCCGTTGAAGGACGAGCTGGTGCCGTTTCTTGTACGGCTTGAGTCTGCGCTGCTGGAGCGGCTGGCTGAGCTTGTAATGGTGCAGGCGCGTATGTATGCGTAATTGGGGCCGCTTGCACATTCACCACTTCTGTTTTGCCAGGCTTGCGGATGAGCAGGCGAGTCCCTTCGTTTTCAATTTCCAGCTCATGAACGGAGGTTTGATCAACCAATTTGATCAACTCTTTGATCTCGCTCAATTTGAACATGAATATTTTCACTCCTTAAATTTGCGATAGCAAGATTGCTTCCATAGCTTGTACACCTAAATGGTGTCCATGCCATTATAACCAATTCTTTCACATAACGTTTAACATTATATCATAAACAAGCCTGAACACGAATCATTTTTTGTATATTCGAGCATGACAGCCAAAAAAAAGGTCTTGCCCCCTCCAGCTAATATGCCGAAGGGACAAGGCCTTTTCTTGATGGTAGAGCTATTGAGGCTGCTTAACCGCTACATATTGTACGGATACTTGATCAGCATCGACATCAAGCGTGCTCATGACCAGTTTAATAATGTCTGCAGCTTGCTTTTTCTCAAGCTTATCGCTTGAAACCACTACATTGTATTTATCGCTTTGCTCGTCGATAACTACATTTTCGTATTGTTTCAGCAGCTCTGCTTCAATGCCTGTGAGTTTCGTGTGCTTCTCCTCCAGCATGTCAAGCTCAGCTATTGCAGCTGATGCTTCCTCCGGCTTTTTAAGCGTATCATTAACTGCTGCCATCACCCGATTATCTACCTCATTGTATTTCATTTCCCGTTTAGCAAGCAGTTCACTAAATACGCCGCCTGCTGCTAATCCTTGCGCATCAATCTGTTTCAAAGTTTCTTTATCAGCTTCGCTCAAAACCGCTCCATCAACTGGCTTCTCTACCTCGTTTACAACGATGCCATTGCCGCTTGTTGCAGCTTCTGTCGCATTTTGCGCCGCTTGCTCTGTTTGCGAGCCATCCGTCAACACATCAGGCGTATCCACATCTTGCGTGAATAAATAATACGCTGATAATACCACCATTAAACTGAGCATTGATACAAGCCATACCGTTTGTCTTTTCGTGTTCATGAGAACACCCTCCCCATCATTTCAATTTGGTTTTATTGTTTGCTTGGTACAACAGAAATTCGATTAACCGGTACGTTGATGCCCTTCTCCACCGCATTGGTAATGAGACGTCTGACTGTTACGTTTTCAGCACCTTTGGCAACTATGAGAATACCGCGTATGCGCGGGTTAATCGTTTTTGTAATAATTGGCTTTTGGTCCCCGGACACTTCGTACAGTACGACCTGTCCGTCTTTTGTGATTGATGTAATGTGCCGCTTGCCGCCGTTCGGATCATTCTCATCCGTAATTTGCTGCGATTCTTGTGTATTTCGTTCTAGGATGCTTTCTTCGGTAGAATCGAGAGTTACAAGTACATCAACTGTTCCAACGCCTACAATTTTCTCTAATATTTCCTTCAGCCTTACTTCTAAGGAATTTTCGAGAGTGGCGAACACTGAACTTCCTGAGGTAACCGAATTGCCCCAAGCTGCCTCCGACTGAGGCGGCGGATTAGGTTCTTGCACAGAGGGCTCAACTCCTTTATAGGGTAAAAATGAATTTAGAATCATCAGTGCTGCACCAATCCCCCCTATGATTAATAAAATTCGCAGTGTCCGCACTCGCTTTGGACCGCCAGGACCGCCGCCAACCGCTGATTCTATGCCATCAAGCCATTTGGCCACCGCGCCTTACCCCCTCTCCATCCTTGAACCTCTCACTTCGCCTTTTGTTGATCCGCAGGTTGTCTTACGATGATTTGATCTTCAGCAAGCCCCCACCCCTTCGAAATCAAGCTGCTTATTGCAGCTGAAGTCGCTGGATCAGCTCTTGACCAATTCCCTTCCGTCTTTTCCGTTTCCGTAGATGCTTCCAGAGCAGCTTGATCATCTATACCGCTTGGAACTGTGCTTCCACCTTCAATAGGCGCTATTTCAACATCTACAACAACAGGCTGTACTGCTTCCACGGAAGCCTCTTCCTTAAACGAGCTTTTTTTGTTATCTGCTGCTTTGAGTGTCACGGTTACTTCACTAATATAGGGAGTTGCTTTGCCGGAAACAGTAGTCCATTTCAATATGGCATCAACCTCTGCTATAGGAGCTTTTGTCCGCTCGACCAGTTCATTTCGAATGGATGCTTCCAATGTTCGTTCCGTTAATTTTGCAGCTTCCAGGCTGCGCTTATCGCTCATCGCCTGAGCATCTCGCTTAATTTGGTTTAATCCGCTCATTTGCGATTCAACCTTCATGGCAGATTTGCTCCAATTGTCCATTCCTTCATCCAGCTTGGCTCCAATGTCGCTTTGTATAAGTTTCAATATGGGTGAGAGTATCGTCAGAAGGATGAACAAGCCGACTACTAGCCGAGCGTAGCGCTGCATTGCTTTGTTCGGGAGCAGAAGTTCGACGAACACTGCCAGAAGAATGACTGCAATAATATCTCTCAGCCAGTCGCTTAACCAAGCAACCACAGCTCTCGTCCCCTTCCTTACCTGACCATCATCGCCGCATTGCCTGCAGTCAAAATGATCGTAACCGCAAGAAAAAACATAAGACTGACAGCAGCCAAAGCCGCAAATACGTAAATCATCGTCTTGCCGATCGTCTCTAGGCAGGTGACGATCGGTGATTCTCCCAGCGGCTGCATGACAGCAGCAGCAATGTTATAAATGAGCGCTAGCGTCAAAATTTTGATTGCAGGAAATGCGCTGATGAAGAGCAGAATAATGACACCTGCTAAGCCAATTGCATTTTTCGCAAGCATGGAAGCAGAGATGACTGTATCCGCCGCATCGGAAAACATTCTCCCTACAACAGGGACGAAATTTCCTGTTACAAACTTAGCCGTTCGCAGTGTAACGCCATCTGTAACCGCTCCTGTCGCTCCTTGTACGGAGATGACTCCTAGAAAAACCGTCAGTAGCACTCCCATAACGCCTACTCCAATGTTTCGCAGCAGATTAGCTAGTTGGGTAACCTTGAATTTTTCTGATAAAGCACTTGCTATATGAAGCACGGCCGAAAAGAACAATAATGGAAACACTAGCGTGTAAATGAGTGTTCCTACGGCATGAATCATGAAAATGATCAATGGATGTAAAACCGATACGGTGACTACGTTGCCCATTGAAGCAAGCAGCGTTAGCAGTAGCGGGACCATCGCAAGCATAAATTGAATCATGCTTTCAATTGCTCCTTTTGCATAACCCATTGCAACATGGAAACTGTTTACCGCGATAATGATAAGCACCATGTACGTAATCGAGTAGGCTACCTTGCTGACCGCGTTTCGTTCAAAAGCATTTTGCAGCGTTTCGAGCACCATACTGAATACCGTCAGCATCACTATTGTCACAAGGAGCTTGCCATTATAGAGCACCTCATGCCACAAATACTTCAGCAGGCCGCTCAGCATATCCGTTAGCTTTAGGCCATCACCTCCTGGAAGAATCATCTCCATGAAACTTGGAATATGCTGCTCTGGGAAAAAACCGCCATACTCGCTTCGGAGATTGTTCCAGTAAGACTCAACAGCACCCGTTTCCAATCCGCCAATCTGCTGGGTTGTCAGCTCCTTTGCAAGCTCATCCGCGTTAGCTTGATTATCCAAAACCGGCGCTGCGCTCTCACCGCTAATGGCATAGGTAACTGTCGGAGCGATTGATAAAATGATCATGGATACAAAGATGAACAGCAACAGCTTGGCCCGTTCACGTACAGGAGTCAGCTTCATCATTCGCTTCAACCCCCATCCGGCAGCAGCCCGATTACTGTCTCGACAATGACGCTGATAATAGGGACAGCCATAACAAGAATAAACACTTTGCCGGCAAATTCGATTTTTGAGGCAATTCCTTCTTGCCCTGCATCTCTAACGATCTGTGCTCCAAACTCAGCAATATATGCGATTCCGATTATTTTCAAGATCGTCTTCAAGTAAATGGAAGGGATACCTGATCGATTAGCCAGATCCTCAAGCACGGAAATGACAATTTCGATTTTGCCGATCAAATACAGGAATATAAACAATCCCGTAAACGCGGCGAGCAAAAAGGAGAACATCGGTTTTTGCTCTCGAACGACAATAATGAGTACCGAAGCCATCAGACCAAGACCAACGATTTGAATCATTTCCATTTGGCTCACCTGCTTGCAATCACTTCTAAATGATGACGTCTACTGGAACAAAAAAATCGATTTAATTTCTTGGAATAATTCATTAAGCATTCGAACAACCATAAACAAAACGACAACAAATCCGATTAGCGTTACCCAGTGCGCCATATCTTCTTTTCCCATTTGCTTCAGCACCGAATGTATCATTGCGATAACAATTCCGATTCCAGCAATTTGGAAAATGGCGCTCACATCCATATTCATCAATGCGGCACCCCACTACACCATCAAAATGACGACCAGAACGGCGATCAAAATTCCGAGACTTTTCCACATTTTCTCGTAACGCCCCTGATCGTCTCTCGCAGCGTCCTCCTCAGCCTTCAGCTGCAATAACGCAAGATGTATATGCTTCATTTGATCTTCCTTATCGCTTATACCAAGCGTCGTTCCTAAACGTATAAGTACGGCTTGTTCGTTTTTTCGCATCGATGTTGCATCCCATTGTGACTTTATCGCTTGCTCCCAGCTATCGCTGAAGGTAAAGCTTTCGGTTTCCCAAACCCCGTTTGCTGCCTTGCGAAAAATGGTTCCAAGCGGCTCCGGAGTAGCAGAAGCTGTCCTCTCCAGTGCTTCTGGCAATGGAGTATGACCATAACCGATTTCTGTCTCCAGCCTTTGCAGTGCATGTGCCAGCTGTCTTAGCTGCCTTGGACGTTCGGCGAATTTCGCTGCTTGCTGGAAGCCTATCATCGTGCCTGCAAACAGGACCAAAACCGCACCTAACAGCTTTATCACGGGTCACCAGCTCGGAATCGACCAGAGAATGAAGGTGCAGTATCCGCAAGCTGCCGATTAGGCGGCTTTGGCTCGCGTGCAGGAGCTCGTTCGGCGACTGCCTCAGCAGGAACGACGCGGTGCATGATACCTTGATCTGTGCGCTTCAGCTCCACCACGTAGGTGAACGCTCCTTCTTCCAGCAGCTTCAGCAGCACCGGCCTGCCTCTAGCATCCTGCAAATCGTAGGCGTGCGCGGTTGCGACTACACTAATTCCCGCGTGGCTTGCTTCTCGGATGGCTTCCGCATCCTCAGGCCGTCCAATCTCATCAATAATCATGACCTCTGGTGACATAGAGCGCAGCAGCATCATCATGCCTTCTGCCTTCGGACAAGCGTCCATAACATCGGTTCTAGGTCCAACATCAAATGTTGGAATACCGCGAACACAGGCTGCAATCTCTGAACGCTCATCTACAATTCCTACCTTTCGGCCCTGCCATCCGCTTGCTTCTAGGCTTGGCCATAACCCATAGCTGACAGATCTCGCAATGTCACGCACGAGTGTTGTTTTACCTTGCTGCGGTGGAGCTAGAATGAGAGTGGAATGCAGCGTTTTTCTCGTCCGATCGATTAGTTTGGGCAGGAGAAGCGCACTCGCTCCGATTACTTCTCTAGCAACTCGAATATTGAATGCGCCAATATCGCGGATACCCCTCACAGCGCCGCTGTCGAGTATCGTCCTGCCCGCTAGTCCAATGCGATGTCCGCCTGAAACCGTTATAAAGCCCCTTCTCAGTTCCTCCTCCATCGCATACAAGGAATAGTTGGTAATGCGTTCGAGCAGCTTGCGACATGTGTCTGCCGAAGGCTTGTATGCTCCGTCGGCAGCCTGACGCAGCGTCCCGTCAATCATCATAAATCGAGACTGTCCGCGGAACCCTATTTCTAGCGGTCGTCCCTCTCGAATCCGAATTTCCTCCAGCTGCTCCTGCATTTGTTCAGGAAGGCGCTCCAGCAGCGTCTTCAGCTCCAAAGGCAATAAATGTGATACGCGTGCCAGCATATGATTATCACTCCCGGATGTTTGTCCTTCGTAGTTCCTATTTGTATGCTTGTATTGCAAAAATATGTCTGCCCCATTTCATAAATGCTAGAGTTGAAATCTATTATTTTTTCAAAATACCGATCATCAAGCAAATGACACCCGCTCCTACCCAAAGAAACTTGCCTGGCGACAGCTTATCGGACATCCCGACGAGCCCCACCGTTGTTGTAGCTATCAGAATAAGCGGGCCTACTAAAGCAAGTGATGAGTTTACTACTAGCGCCTTGTCAATTTGGTTTAAACGAAGCATAAGCAGTGCAGCGCAGATCTCAATTGTTCCAGACGTCAGCCGCAGTGAAGCCATCGTTAACACAATTTTATTTAGCATGAATGGATAACCTCCTTTCAATGAAACGACTATTCCTTAATCATATGCTGGCTTGTCTGTCTTTCATGCCGGGCACAGGCACGTTGTTAGGCGCATATCATAAAGAATTGAGTTTGAGAAAGGCGGAATAATAACGATGCAAGTGCAGGTTATATCCAGTGTGAACGAAGCGAGCTCGGCAAGATTTCATCATAAAACGGCAATTATTATCGATGTTTTGCGAGCTACAAGCACAATTGTTACCGCTATTGCTGCGGGAGCTTCATGCATCATTCCTGCTGAAACGGTAATGGAAGCGCGAGCACTTCAGCGACCGGGAGATTTGCTTGGAGGAGAACGCTTTTGCCGGAAAATCGCGGGTTTTGATGTTGGCAATTCGCCAGAGGAATACACCGAGCAGGCCGTCGCTGGCAAACGAATTATTTTGACGACTACGAACGGAACAAGGGCAATCCATAAATCAATGAGGGCAGATCATGTGTTGACCGCATCGCTTCTAAATGCGGAGGCTTGCGCTCGCGCAGCGATCGAGCTGCGGAGAGATGTCGTTATTTTGTGCGCGGGGAGTCACGATGAATTTGCTATTGAGGATGGCTTGTGTGCCGGCCTTGTACTTGATAGACTTCAAGGCTTAAGCCACTTCGCTATAGAGATGGATGACTTTGGCTGTGCGATGCTCGCTTTGTACCGAAATCGTTCCACTCAAGTGAAAGAAACGATCATGAACGGAATGACCGGAAAAAAACTGATAAAGCTAGGAATGAAAAAAGACATAGAGGCATGCTCCGCTATCGATATCTATCAAGAAGTACCTAGACTGAACGGTGATCAATTAACGCGGAATGGTTGAAATTCCAAGTTAATAAAATCAAGAAAAAGCGTGCTCCCTAACGAGGAAGCACGCTTTTATTATTTCTATTAGATTAACGGCGATCCTGAGGGCCGCCTACAAATGCCTGCTCTGCTGTATCAAGACCATACGCAGTATGAAGTGCACGTACAACTTCGCTGAGCGGCTCTGCATTAATAACGCAAGAACATTTAATTTCAGATGTGCTTACCATCTTAATGCTTACACCTAGTGAAGATATGGTTGCGAACATTTTCGCTGCTACGCCTGGATTGCTGACCATGCCAGCACCTACGATCGATATTTTAACAAGATCGGATTCCGATGTCGTTTCACGGAAAGGAACAGTGCCGCGAATTCCCTCGATAACGGAGATGGCTTTATCTTTATCATCGCCTGAAAGCGTGAAGGAGAAATCGGCTTTGCCGTCCTGAACACCGCTTTGTACGATAATGTCCACATCGATGCCGTTGTTTGCTAATGCGCCGAACACATTTGCAAGCACGCCAGGAACATCCTCAACTCCCATAATGCTAATTCTTGCTACATTTTTGTCAAACGCGATGCCGCGAACGACCACGCCTTGCTCCATGACCGCTTCCTCCTTCACACTTGTACCTTCGTTTTGAGTAAAGCTTGAACGTACAACTAGCTTTACATTGTTATGCTTAGCGTATTCCACCGCACGCGGATGCAATACAGCAGCGCCTAAATTAGCTAGCTCTAGCATCTCATCATAAGAGATTTCATTTAGCTTGCGCGCATTTTTGACTACGCGAGGATCCGTTGAGTAAATACCGTCAACATCGGTATAAATCTCGCAAACGTCTGCTTTCATCGCAGCTGCCATTGCAACTGCAGTCGTGTCAGAACCGCCGCGGCCGAGTGTTGTAATTTCTCCCTCTTCCGTCATCCCCTGAAAACCTGCAATAATAGCTACATTACCCTCTTCAAGCGCTTTGAACACACGCTCTGGATGGATATTAGTCATCTTCGCTTTACCATGCACCGCTTCTGTACGAATGCCTGCTTGCCAACCCGTGAAGGAAACGGCCTTTGCACCAAGCTGATGTACGGTCATCGATAACAAGGCTATCGAAATTTGCTCTCCAACTGTTAAAAGCATATCCATTTCCCGCGCCGGCGGATTTGGATTTAGCTGTTTCGACTGATCGATTAAATCGTCTGTCGTATCTCCCATGGCAGAAACAACAACAACGATATCGTTGCCTTCTTGCTGCCTCTCAATAATACGTTTTGCTACACGCTGCATCCGCTCCGGCGTTCCAACGGAGCTGCCGCCAAACTTCATCACGATTAACGACAAAGCCGATTCACTCCTAAACCTGACATATACATACAAGTCAATATTATATCACATTGCGCTTACCTATGGGTATATTCTCTTACAAAAAAACCGTCCGAAATCCTTCGGACGGTTAATCAGGCTGCTTACTAAGCGCGCGAGATGTATTTGCCTTCACGAGTATCGATCAGCAAAACGTCGCCTTCGTTAATGAACAGTGGAACTTGAACGTTAAGGCCAGTTTCAACCTTAGCTGTTTTTGTTGCACCTTGCGCTGTGTTGCCCTTCACGCCCGGCTCTGTTTCAATAACTTTCAGCTCTACGCTGTTTTGCATTTGAATACCAAGGATTTCACCTTGATAGCTCGAAATGTTAACGTTCATGTTTTCTTTCAGGAAGTTAAGCTCCCACTCAAGCTGTTTCTTGTCCAAGTTAAATTGGTCAAACGTCTCGTTATCCATGAAGGTATACTCCGAACCGGAGTTATACAAATATTGCACTTCACGGTTTTCGATGATCGCGCGGCCAATGCTCTCGCCTGCACGGAACGTTTTCTCAACAACGTTGCCGTTGCGAAGGTTTTTCAGCTTAGAGCGTACGAATGCAGCGCCTTTACCAGGTTTTACGTGCTGAAAGTCTAGAACTGTAAAAATATCGGAGTCTACTTGCACGGTCAAGCCTGTTTTAAAATCGTTTACTGAAATCATTGCTGATTCCCTCCTGAATGAATAGTCCTTAACCCAGAGTGATTAAATCCTTCGGGGATGAGGTTAATATTTTAATACCGGTTTCCGTAATAACGATGTCATCCTCAATGCGTACGCCGCCGAAGCCTGGTACGTATATGCCGGGTTCTACCGTAACCGTCATGCCGGGGGTTAAAATCGTTTCACTGAATTTGGACAACCTAGGGGCCTCATGAATTTCCATGCCCAGACCGTGTCCGGTACCATGTCCAAATAGATCGCCATAACCGTATTTCGTAATAATGTCGCGAGTTAGCGCATCCGCTTCACGACCGGTCATGCCTGGCTTAATATGCTCAAGTGCATGCAACTGTGCTTCAAGCACGATATTGTAAATCTCGAGATGCTTAGCTGTCGGAGTGCCGACCACGACTGTGCGTGTCAAATCGGAGCAATAACCGTTGTAATAAGCGCCGAAATCAAGCTTTACAAACTCATTATTCCCAATAATTCGATCGCTAGCTACTCCATGCGGCAACGCAGAGCGCTCGCCTGAGGCTACGATCGTATCGAAGGAAGAAGAAGTCGCGCCATGGCTGCGCATATAAACTTCCATTTCAAGTGCGATATCCGTTTCACGAACTCCTGGGCGAATGAGCTTCAAAATGTGATTGAAGGTGCTGTCCGCAAGATCGGCAGCTTCCTGCATAATTTGAAGTTCTGCCTCGTCCTTAATGTAGCGAAGCTGTTCCACTAATCCTGAGGCAGGCTCAAGCGTGATACCGTCTAATGTTTTCGACCAAGCTGTAAATTCACTGTATACGACATGGTCTTGTTCAAAAGCCAGCTTCGACAGCTTATGTTGCCTTAGCAGCTCAAGCACATCCGCAAGCGGATTCGAACCATGCTCAACAATTTGAAAATTGACCGCCTGTTGCGGCGCTTGTGTGCGGTAGCGGAAATCCGTCAGCAAATAGCTTTCGCTTAGCGTAATCAACACCATGCCTGATGAACCAGTGAATCCGCTTATGTAGCGACGGTTATACTCGCTTCCAATTAGTATCGCTTCAAAGCGATGTTCTTCCATCAGCTGCCGAAGTCGTTTTACTCTATCGTTTGCCATAACCGCTTCACCCTCTCTTAACTTATTACTGTTTGTTCAAGTGACGCACGAGCGCAGTTAGACCAAGCTCATAGCTGTCAGACCCGAAGCCGGCAATTTGACCGACTGCAATTGCAGCAACGACGGACGTATGACGGAACGCTTCTCTCTTGTGAATGTTCGACATATGCACCTCGATAATCGGCAAATCAACGGTGCTAAGCGCATCGCGAAGCGCGTAGCTGTAATGGGTCCAAGCACCAGGATTGATGACAATGCCGTCTGCCTTGCCGTACGCACTATGTATTCGATCAATCATATCGCCCTCATGATTCGTTTGGAAAAATTCAACGGAGACGCCAAGCGCCTCAGCTTTATCCTTCAAGAGCGATTCGATGTCTGCAAGTGTTTCTGTCCCGTATACGCCAGGCTCACGAATGCCGAGCATATTTAAGTTCGGTCCGTTTAAAACAACAATTTTGTGCATGAATGCACCTCCCAAGCAACCGAATCCATCATAGGTTCAAAGATCATTAGCCATTTTACCACAAATGTCTGCCGCTTGAGAAGTAGAACTCGCTACTGAGCTTTCGCAGGCTCTCTCGATGCTTCATCCGTGAACTCAAAAGCAATCGAATAACCAATGAATACACCCCATAGAAGAAAGACACACAACTCTGTGTAAAGTGTATTCCAGCCCGCTTTCGTGATGCCTGGCATAACGCCGAGCAGTGGTCCCACCGCAATAAACAAAATCGCCCACCAAACCAATCCGTACACGATACCCGGCCAAGGTCCTCGCAGCTTCCCAAGTATAACTTTATATAGAAAGGCAGCCACAATAGAAAAAATAATAAACGCTCCAATACTTACAACTTCTCCCCATCCCGTTTTTAGAAAAGACGCTTTAAAAAAAGGATCTGCTACAAATCCGGGAAGCACCTTCGTAAAATTCATTTCAAAGAACATCCAGCGTACAATGCCCCAAATTAAGCCAGCAAAAAAACCGATTTTGATTGCGTAAAGCCACGGGTTTGTTACATGATCCTGTTTATCATATTGGTTTCGTTGTTTATTGTTAGCCATTACGCTAAGCCTCCACTCTTATTTCCATAGTTGTCCGAATTAGTATGTGAAATAATAGCGATGGATAACCATACTTTACCGTCAACTTGCCGATCCCTTCCTTTATGTACGCTGACGTTGGCAATTGACTGATAGATCAAGTACAATAGACATACAAAGATAAGGTACATTCGTCGCAACAGCTAAGACGATATTCCAATCAAGGAAGGTGACAAGCACTTGCCGCAAGACTCCCGAAGCATATATGGCGGACAAGCGGTTATTGAAGGCGTTATGTTTGCTGGCAAACACGTTAACGTAACAGCTGTCCGACGCAAAAATGATGAAATCGTATTTTATGAAGTACCTCGCACAACGAAGAACTGGATTCAAGCTTTGAAAAAAATCCCTCTCGTGCGAGGCGTTGTCGGCATTCTTGAATCAAGCGCCAAAGGCTCCCAGCATTTGAACTTCTCTATGGAAGCCTACGCTGAGGATGAAGCCGGTGAGGGTAAAGAAACAGACAGCAATCAACAACCTGCTGCAGTAAAGGAAGAGAAAAAGCAAGGCTGGAGTCTCAGCATGATTGTTGGCGTCGCTGTCGCTGGCGTGCTTTCCTTTATTTTCGGCAAACTTATTTTCACTGCTGCACCCGCAGCGCTCGAGGAACTTCTTTTCTCAGGGGTATTTGAAAATAAAATTGGTCATAACCTATTAGAAGGACTTATCAAAATTATTTTGCTGCTTTCTTATTTGTATTTCATTTCCATGACACCGTTAATTAAGCGGTTGTTCCAATATCATGGAGCTGAGCATAAAGTAATTAGTACTTACGAAGCTGGTGAAGAGCTTACGGTTCAAAATGTACAGAAGTACAGCCGCCTTCACTACCGCTGCGGTTCAAGCTTTATCGTGTTCACTGTTATTGTAGGAGTTGTTGTCTACTCGTTGCCTTTCTTTACTTGGGACACCATTTGGGAACGCGTCTACATCCGTATCTTACTGCTTCCACTCGTTCTTGGCCTCTCCTACGAGGTGCTTCGCTGGACAAATGCTTTGCGTGAAATTCCAGTGCTGCGCTACCTCGGATATCCGGGACTATGGCTGCAGCTTCTAACGACCAAAGAACCGCGTGATGAGCAAGTTGCGGTATCCATTGCTTCCTTCAAGCGCATGCTTGAACTAGACAAACAAATGAAATAATTTCTATTGAAAAAGGAAAGGCGGAATTACAATGAGCAGAATACCAAGCAAATGGAATGTTTGGTCCATATCGTTTTTGGCGCTGCTGTTGATCGGTCTCGTTTACAGCGTTATCCAAAGCCCAATAACCTTTCTAATTCCCATTGTGGTGCTTGGCGGCATTTTCTTGCTATATAAATATCCGCCTTCTTTCTTAAAAGGTTACAATACGCGGCAAGGAGGAGTACATGTCACACAAAGACGTGCTCCTGCAAGCAAAACGAGAACGAACAAAAACCGCTCCAAGACCGTGCCGTTTCGTGTTATTGAAGGCGGCAAGGAAGATGACGAAACACCTAAATATCATTAAATCAAACAAAAGGACCGAGGCATAATTGTCTCGGTCCTTTTTGCTTTCTCGTTCGTATCGATATGTATTACTCGCTGTCCATTTCCGCACGCACGGCGCGAAGCTCGTCCATACGCTGAGAATCTCTTCGGAAATATTCAACTAAAGTTTCAATACAGGTTATAGAGTCCCAGCTAAGATGATGCTCGATTCCTTCAACATCCTGATAAATATTCTCGTCCTGTACGCCAATCGTCGTTAGGAATGACTCTAACAATTGATGCCGATCAACAAGCCTTTTGCCCATTTTTTTCCCTTTATTGGTCAGGACCAGCCCGCGATACTTCTCATAGATCAAATAATTATCTTTATCAAGCTTTTGAATCATCTTGGTGACCGATGAAGGATGCACCTCTAGTCCTTCTGCAATGTCCGAGACACGCGCATAACCTTTTTCATCAATCAACTTATAAATTCTTTCCAAGTAGTCTTCCATGCTCGGTGTCGGCACTGAAGAACCCCCTAACCATACTTCTTCACCTATTTCACAGGCGTTACTTATTGTATCATACACTGTTCATTGTGTTCACTGCAACCCAAGCTCATCTCCAAAATAGATAAAGAAGCGCAAATAACACTTGAACTTACCAGTTTCAGCTTCGCTCATCCTTCACACAATAAGATGATGTTGATTGTGATGAATCTACAGGAGGAATGAGCTATGAGCACTGCAATTATTGATCGTCCTAAACCAGATCGCTCCACCCTCTCCTTTGTTCCCGAGCTTGTTTATTTTGAACCATCTGCGCTCGATTATCCCAAAGGGCATCGTATTTTTGAATGGGTCAAAAAAGAAGGCATTCCTTACCGGATGACAACCTCACATAACCGGATTACGAATTTACCGGGCGATACCGAGCTTGAACAATACAAGATCGCCAAAAGAACGCTTGTCGTCGGCATACGCAAAACCTTGAAATTTGATACTTCGAAGCCTTCAGCGGAATACGCCATTCCGATTGCAACCGGTTGTATGGCTCATTGTCATTATTGTTATTTACAAACAACCTTAGGAGCAAAACCTTATATTCGTGTATATGTCAATATAGACGATATTCTAGAGGCAGCTGAGGCGTACATCAACGAGAGAAAACCGGAAATTACCCGCTTTGAAGCCGCCTGTACTTCTGATCCCGTCGGACTGGAGCCCATTACAGGCAGCCTTCGCGAGCTTATTGATTTTATGGGGGAACAAGAACATGGACGGCTTCGGTTTGTGACCAAGTTTCACCATGTGGATTCCCTTCTTGATGCAAAGCACAATGGACATACCCGTATCCGATTTAGCGTAAATGCCAAATATGTAATCAAACATTTCGAGCCTGCTACATCAAGTTTTGATCAACGCATTGAGGCCGCCGCAAAGGTCGCTAGGGCAGGTTATCCAATGGGCTTTATCATTGCCCCTATTATTTGGCATGAAGGCTGGGAGGAAGGCTATGGCGAGCTTATAGCCTCACTTGCAGACAAACTCCCGCAGGATGTGACCAAAGATCTTACATTTGAACTCATTCAGCATCGTTTTACAAAAACGGCAAAAGCAGTTATTGAAAAGCGTTATCCGCGGACTAAGCTTGAGATGGATATTGAAAAACGCAAATATAAATGGGGACGCTGGGGTCAAGGGAAATACGTTTATCCCGATGAACAAGCAAATGCGCTCCGCATGTATTTATCGGAGCGCATCTTTGAACATTTTCCCGAAGCAAAAATTGAATATTTTACGTAAGAGAGAAATATTAGCTTAAAATTTCAACCATTCCGGCGTAATCATATTAAGCCAGATCGTGATTTTGGTCATTTGATCGGTAAACAATAATACACCCATCAAAATCATAACAGCTCCGCCAACCTTCATTACGCTAGCTGAATATTTCAGTATCCATCTTGCCGTACCAAGGAAAAAGGCAAGTACAAAAAAAGGAATCGCAAAGCCTAATGAATAAGCAGTTGTTAGCTGAAACCATGTGCCAGGTTCCGATGCTGCAAGACCTAAAATCGCAGTAAGCGCGGGACCTGTGCATGGGGTCCAGCCTGCGGAGAATCCAATTCCAAAAATAAAGGAGCTGACATAGTTCGCTTTTTTCGGAATAAGATTCATTCTTCGTTCCTTCATCAGGAGCTGCGGCTGAAATAAACCGATTAGGAATAGTCCCATCAAAATAATCAATATCGCTGATAATTGCCTAATCAGATCTCGATATTCACTGAAAAATTCAGCAAATACATTCGTTCCGTAGCCTAATGCATAATACACGGTGCAGAAGCCCAAAATGAAAAACAGCGTGTGTGACATCGTTCGCATGCGTTTTTGTTTACCATGTGAATTGCCCTTCAAATCCGCTACCGATATTCCCGTTATGTATGATAAATACGAAGGATAAAGCGGTAAGCAGCAAGGTGATATGAACGATGCAAAGCCAGCCCCTAAGGCCAGCCAAATGTTAATGTCGGACAAACCCTCTCACTCCAATCCTCATTAACTGCCTGGTCGCATGCCACGGCGGAAAACGAGCAGCAACAGCAGCACAGCAATTAGCAATAATACAATGGTACCGCCTGGTGCCAAATTCCATACACCCGCGATTAGTAAGCCTAATACAACGGCAATCTCGCCAATAATGACGACCGTTATAACGCTTTGACGGAAACTGCGGGCAATGATCAAACTGCATGCGGCTGGTATAGTCAGCAAGGCCGATACAAGCAGCGCACCTACAATTTTGATAGAAACACTAATAACTAAAGCAGTAAGCACGCTAATCATAACATTATAAAATTTGACGGGCAAGCCGCTCACTGCTGCCGCGTCCTCATCGAACGTAAGCAGGAATAGCTCCTTTACTTGAAGCCTAATCGCAACAAGAACAATCAGTGTAACGACGCCTATAACGTAAAGATCAGTGGTACTCAAAGTATAAATGCTTCCAAATAAGTAACTATTCACATTGCTGTTGAATCCTTTGCCCATCGTGAATAATAATGATGCGAGCGCGACTCCGCCTGACATGATAATGGCAATGGACAGCTCTGCGTATGATTTATATGCTTTCCGTAGCTTCTCAATAGCAAAAGAGGCAATAATCGCAAACACAAATCCCATAGCAATTGGATACACGCCAATCAAGAAACCTAGCGCTACTCCAGCAATAGATACATGCGATAAAGTATCTCCAATCATTGAAAGCCTTCGCAGCACAAGAAATAAGCCGATTAGCGGAGCCGTTACCCCGATTAGAAGTCCGCCAATAAGAGCTCTTTGAAAAAATTCACTAGTTACGATCTCCAACCAAAACAACCTCTTTCCTGCTCTCCATTTGTTCCCTTAGCCCTTTCAGGCTGTGTGCAAGATCATTTTCCACACAATCCTGCGTTTCGTGCGAATGTTTAATATGAAACTTGAGCTTCCCGTTTCCACTGGCTGGCTCTTGTCCTAAATACGAGCGAATCATGTCAAGGTCATGAGAAACCATTAGAAATGTAATGTTATGATGTTGATGCATATGCTTGATCATATGAAAGAAGCTTTCCTGTGTCTCTGTATCTATCCCCACAGTCGGCTCATCTAGAATAAGCAGCGATGGGTTGTTAATGAGCGCTCTGGCAAGAAATACACGCTGCTGCTGGCCGCCCGACAACTGCCCGATACGTTTATCCTTTATATCCTCAATCCCCATTGCCTGCAGAGCATCGTCACATTTTTGATAATCCATTTTGCTTAGTTTCTTAAACAGCTTGCTTCGCCCATAAAGGCCTGACAAGACGACCTCCCGAACTGTAGCTGGGAACAACGGATTTAATGTGTTTTTCTGCGGGACATATCCAATGCGCTCCCACTGCTTAAATTTGTCTACTTTCTCACCAAACAAACGGATCGTTCCGCTCGTTGGCTTTATCAACCCAACGATCATTCGCAGCAGCGTTGTTTTTCCAGCGCCATTCGTGCCGATTAATCCGATAAAGTCCCGTTCTTTCACCGCGAAGCTTAGCTTTGATATAACCGTCTGCTGTTGATAAGAGAAGGAGACGTCCTCCAATGAAATAACCTCTTGGTGACAGCTTGCATCCGCATTTGTCATTCGATTTGATTGCGCCATAATTTATCTCCTCACAGCAATGCGGAGCATAAATCAGCTCCGCAGGTTTGCCTTTTGCTCTATTGTAATGCTTGCACAAGATTTTGCAAGTTTCGTTCCATTAGGGTTAAGTATGTGTCTCCCGCTTTTTCTTGATCCGGCGTTAGGCCTTCGAGCGGATTAAGCACCATTGTCTCAACGTCCGCTTCGCCTGCAAGCGTTTTGGCAAGTTGATCTGAAACTAATTCTTCGAAAAAGATATATTTTACATCGTTTGCTTTAACAAACTTCGCAATTTTGAGCAAATCCTGTGCACGCGGCTCAGCGTCAGGGCTAAGTCCCATGATAGAAATTTGCTTCAATCCGTAATCACGAGCTAAGTAACCAAACGCCTGATGCGAGGTAACGATGTTTTTGTTCGATGTTTGTGCAAGCTTTGCCGTGTAATCCGCATCGATTGCTTCGAGCTTTCCTTTTAGTGCCTCATAGTTTTTCTCATAATCTGCTTGGTTTGCGCTATCAGCTTCAATTAAGCTGTTTTTTACATTCTCAGCTAATGTAAGGGCTGATTTCGGACTAACCCAAGTGTGAGGGTCCAAGCCGCCATGTTCATGTGATTCTTCATCAGCATGTTCTTCTTCATGTTCATGATCATGCTCATCTTCATTACCCTCAATTAATGGAATGCCTTTGCTGATTTCTTTGGTCACGACTTTGCTGTCTTTGGACAGGCCTTTCAGAAATCCGTCAACCCAGCCTTCTAGTCCCGCTCCATGGTACATAAACAGCTGCGCCTTCGACGCTGTATCAAGATCGCGGCTCTTTGGTGTCCAATCATGCGGCTCTACTCCTGATGCTACTAGATTAACCGCTTTGACATGATCTCCGCCAATTTCCGATGCTAGAAAATATAATGGATAGAAGCTGGTAACGACACTAACTTGTTTCCCCTCTGCTTGACCAGTTCCCGTGCTGCCGTTCGCTGGTTGGTTTGATGAGCCTGAATTATTCGTATTATTGCCGCAAGCCGCTGCAAAAAGCAGCATGGCCGATAAAAGAAAACTAAGCGCCATAGGTCTTGTCAATGATTTCAGTCTATTCATTTTGATTTCTCTCCATTCATCTTTCTCTCTTGTTCGTAATCGTTATGATTACGTTTTGTATTATACGATGACCTGAAATAGACTGTCAACCTTATTTCTTAGCAAAAGCTAGTAGAAGTTTCCTACCGATCATGACTCACAGCTGCAATTTAATCATATAGATTATCTTTATTGACCAAAATGATATGAATTATGATTGATGCTATTTTTGAAGAGCAGCAAAACATAAAAGCACCCCAGAAGTTAAACAACCTCAGGGGTGCCTCCGTATATGAACAAATGAATTTACTTCACAACAGCGCCGTTTGGCATATTGTCAGGAACCGTTGCAAGTGTAAGCTGATCGCCATGTGATGCTGCAAGAATCATTCCTTGCGACATTTCGCCGCGCAGCTTAACCGGCTTCAAGTTTGTAACGCAAATAACTTTGCGT
Organism: Paenibacillus sp. 01T47; assembly: GCF_056398245.1. NCBI lineage: Bacteria > Bacillati > Bacillota > Bacilli > Caryophanales > Paenibacillaceae > Paenibacillus > Paenibacillus sp. 01T47. Next base: position 12,203 of record NZ_JBFTPA010000015.1, on the reverse strand, counting down.
CCAACCATTTGCTCCGGAGTGTAAAACTTAGCAATGCCGGAAACAATCTGCCGCTGCTCATAACCTAGATCCAATTGAAGCTTCAGCAGTTTATCTGCTTTGAGGACTGGCTCTGCAGAAATAACCTGAGCAACGCGTAGCTCTACCTTTGCAAAGTCATCAATTGCAATTTCTTCCTTGCTCTCAGGTGCAGCCTGTGGTGCTTCATCCGCTGCCTTCGCAGCATTTGGCTGCTCAGCTGGCTGCTCTGTCTGTGTACCGCCGCTCATTTCTGCTGCGATAAAAGCAGACTCCTCTGCCGTATCGAGGCGTGGGAACAATGGTGTGCCCTTGTTTACTCTCGTTCCACCCGGCAGCGAACCGAATTGCTTCGTGCTCTCCCAGGAAGTTAGTTCACCCTGCTCAAGCCCAAGCTGCTTCCACATTTCCCTTGGAGAATGCGTTAAGAACGGCTGCAGCAGAATCGATACGATTCGCAGCGATTCCGCCAAATGATGCATAACGGATGCTAGCTGTCCATTTTTGGACTCATCTTTAGCAAGCGTCCATGGCTGTGTCTCGTCGATATATTTGTTCGTGCGGCTTACAAGCTGCCAAAGGGATGACAGCGCCACGGAAAACTCCATATTTTCAAGCGCTGACTCTACCTGAACGATCGTTTCACTCGCAAGCTTCTGCAACGATTCATCAAATTCGGTTACGCTGCCTGCAAATGGCGGGATGACACCGTCAAAGTATTTATCGATCATCGCTATCGTTCGGTTAAGCAGATTACCAAGATCGTTCGCCAAATCGAAGTTAATTCGTTCAACGAAATTTTCAGGCGTAAATGTTCCGTCTGCGCCAAACGGCACTTCGCGGAGCAAATAATAACGAAGCGCGTCCAGTCCGTAACGATCGATCAGCATAACTGGATCAACAACATTGCCTTTGGATTTTGACATTTTGCCATCCTTCATCAGAAGCCAGCCATGTGCAAACACCTTCTTAGGCAGCGGCAAATCGAGCGCCATCAGCATGATTGGCCAATAAATCGTATGGAATCGAACAATTTCTTTTCCGACCAAATGTACGTCAGCCGGCCAGAAATCACGATATTTCTGATCATCGCCTTCATTTCCGTAGCCTAATGCCGTGATATAGTTGGAAAGCGCATCAATCCACACGTAAATGACATGTTTAGCGTCTCCAGGCACTTTAATACCCCAATCAAACGTTGTACGCGATACAGCCAAATCCTCAAGGCCCGGCTTAATGAAGTTGTTGATCATCTCATTCTTGCGTGATTCCGGTTGAATGAAATCTGGATTGTCTTCATAATATTTGAGCAAACGATCAGCATAATTGCTCATGCGGAAGAAGTAGCTTTCTTCTTTTACAAGCTCAACCGCACGTCCGCAGTCTGGGCATTTGCCGTCAACCAGCTGACGCTCGAGGAAAAACGACTCACAAGGCGTACAGTACCAGCCTTCATACGTGCCTTTATAAATATCGTCCTGTTTGAGCAGCTGAGCAAAAATTTTCTCAACAACAACCTTATGACGATCCTCCGTCGTACGAATGAAATCATCATTGGAGATTTCCAGCTTCGCCCACAGATCTTTAATGCCTACAACGATATCATCAACAAATTGCTGCGGGGTTTGGTCCTTTTCCTTTGCTTTGCGTTCAATTTTCTGTCCATGCTCATCTGTACCCGTCAAATACCATACATCATAGCCGCGCAGACGTTTATAACGTGCCATTGCGTCACCAGCCACCGTCGTGTAGGCATGTCCAATGTGAAGCTTATCGCTCGGATAATAAATCGGCGTTGTAATATAAAACGTATTTTTTTTCGTCATTTTTACTCCTCCTATTGCATTAGTCTAAAAAAACGCAAAAAACTCCCGTCCATCATGGGACGAGAGTTTGAACTCACGCGGTACCACCCAAATTTCAATCCGGAAATGAGCGGTTAAACCGCCACTTCAAGAAAGCTTCGTGTGCCGCCTGCATGGCGGCTTGCGCCGTTAACGCCAGCTTCGCGTCGCTCCCTTACCCAGCGCTGCCGCTGAAGCTCGAAAGCGAATCCTCCCGGACCATTTTCCAATGGAGTCCCTTACCGGCTTGCACCATATTTCCCGGCTCTCTGAAAAGGTTCTGCTATTGTACTTATCCATTCCTCGGACATATAAATAAAAACAAAACTTATTTTACCACTTATAAATCAAAATATACCCAAATAGAGCCCTCTCTGTCAAGGAGCATCTATGTTGCTGTCTTTTGCAGGCGGAACGGGATCATAACCACCAGCATTAAAGGGATGGCACCTGGCAATTCGCTTCATAGCAAGCCACGAGCCCTTAGCCGCTCCATGCTTCTCGATCGCTTCGAGCGCATACATCGAACATGTCGGATAGAAACGGCAAGATGGCGGGGTCAAAGGTGAAATCACTTTGCGATAAAAGAGGATCGGAGCTTGAGTCACTCTTCGCATTACCCGTTTCTCTGACATTAGGCCTCGCTAACTGCTGACTCGTCTTGTATGCAGTCTTTGCAATATCCGAACACCTCGAATTTGTGTTTCACAACTCGGAAATCATCAGGAACATTCGTTTGCTCCATTGGGCAGAAGGTAATGGGATAAGTCATCCCGCACTGCAGGCAAATCATATGATGATGATGTTCATTCTCTCTGCAATGCAGCTTGAACTTACCGCCATCCTCAAAAATAACCTGCTCCAGCACACCGAGTTCTTCCATCACTCGCAAATTGCGATATACGGTATCAAAGCTTAATCCCGTATACGATTTCCCCATATATTCATAGACTTCCTTCGGAGCCAAATAACCCTGTGTCTCAGAAAAAAGCTTTGCGAGCGTTTTCCTTTGATCCGTTATTCTCAATCCTTGACTAGACATGCGTCGTATAATGTCTTCCATCGTATGCATATGTCGAACCTCCGGACTAAAAATTGTATATCTCCATAATGACGAACAAACTTAAAACGGCTAAAGCCGCCTATGGAGGCTTAGCATTCGTTTCGCGGAGAATGATATAAGTCCATTATAAGCAATAAAACTTATAAAGTCTTATATTTAAAAAAAGCTCTCGTCAATGAGAGCCTCCATTTAACCATTTAATCTCATGTTGATCATAAAGCTAGCTGACATCGCTACAAATAACAAGATACTAATAATGCCAACGAGCTTCCGCCTAGTATTGAGCTTATTAATTAACGCGGAATCATTGGAGAGCCGTTTCGATTCCGAGTACGAGCGATGCATAAACATATAACTGATAATGGAAACGACGAACAGCATGTTAATAAAAAACCATATAATTGTCCAGGTCAAGCCCTTACCTCCGGTCGTGATCAGCTATAAAAAATTATAGATACCACTTATTTAATATGTACATGAAGACTACAAAACTCACGACCGCTCCTGCAAAACTAAACCAGCCTGTACGAAATTTTTGCTGAAACATCCGCAGGATACCAAAGCTCAGCAAACCGAAAATAAGCATTAAAAAAACGATTCCAAGTATGAATAACGAAGCAGAAACACTGCTTACATCGACTAAGGACACTGAACACACTCCCTTTTTACTAATATGTACATGTTCATTAGACATTATAAGGGATAGCGAAGCCTTTAGCCAGCTGTAATACCTGTCGATTTCGTGACAAAAAGAGCACATCTCATCTAGATTTGTGCCCTTCCTGTTCCTCCATACGTTAACTACCAGCGAATAATCGCTTCATGATAGGTACGATTGGTTGGCCTCTTCTGAAGCTTCACGTGCATAAAATTGTCTTTCACTAATGTTTTGCACACCTTTGGCTTCACAAACTTAGGCAGCTTGATCGTCTCCGGCTTACCGCTCGGCAGTCCATCCAGGCGCAGCCGATCTTCCCTTACGAACAACCGCAGCTGCTCTTTATCAAAGCCTTCCGGCAATGTAATCTTCACATTCAAAAAATGACGTGTTTCAGAAAAGGCGGCTGAGCCTCCTCCAATCATAACACCAGCCGCTTCGGGCAGTGCTTTGGTCATCATTTTACGCACATATTGCTCTACCCAAGCCGGTTCGCGCAGCAGCTCAAAGCCTTTCGGCATCTGCTGCTTCTCCATCCACCGTTCCATATCATCCCATTTAGATGCCACAGCAAACACCCGCCTTCCAGCACTTCTACCAGCATATGCGCCTTGAGCGTTTCAGGATACTTTCTGGATAGTAACCTCTGGGCGAATGCCGCATAAGCTATACCATAAACAATCCATTTATCAAAAATCATCTATACAAAGGGAGGATGCTCATGCCAGCTGTCGTAGGTTTTGTCAAAATTGTTAGCGTTGGCTCCGGCTCCATTATTCAATTTGGAGACGCCCTGGAAGTGTCGCCAAATAGCACTTCCAAGACGTATGCGGGATCAGGATCATTCCTAACCGGAAGCTTAACGAACTCAAATAACGCTGTCAGCGCAACAAACACCCTTGATCCGGATGTGCAAGATAGCTCGAATAATGATGTGAGTGCAATATGAGCCTGACCATTCATCAGCAAATTACAATTCATCAGCTACGTGTCGACAGCATATCGAACAGCTCCGTCCTGCAGGTCGGCAGTGCCGGATCCATACGTTCATTGTCACAGCTCTATAATTCGGGCGGGTTCACTGAGCCTGCTCCAGAGTTATCCTCAGATAATCCGCTTTCCTTCGTCCCACTGCCTAACCCTAATTAAGCGGAAATTAGAACTCATTACGAGTAGGAGGTGCAAGTATCATGCAGCAAAACAATCCACTTTCCCCGTGGCAAATATGGTCACTTGAAGTACAAAATAAGCTTAACGAGCATTGTGAGCGGCTGGATGCACTTGAAGCAAAGGTCAACGCTTTATGTGAACAAGTAAAGCAGCTCGAAGCGCGCCCTACTTACCATATAGACGGCATTCAATATCATTTTGATCAATTGAAAGTTGAGAAGCTGGACGGCACACTGAATATCGGGATGACCGCGCCAGGCATCGGAGATGATTCTATCCCTGGAAGCATTGAACAGATGACCGTATCAAATACGCCTACTTTCCCAACTACAGCCTCACCTACACCGCCACAAAATGGGCTATACAATGATATTTATGCTGGGATGACTCGCTATTTGGATATGGAAGCTCAGCAAAAGCTGCTTTCCTACGAAAACGAGCTCCAAATTCCACTAGATCCTTATCATCGACAAATTATTATAAATGATGTCCGCAAACAAGTTCCTGCTCGCATTCAGTACTATATGCAAAAAACAGATCGAGGCAGCGATGCTCAACCAGCCGCGATTGACAACAATGCAGTCACAGCTACCGTTCTGTCCAAAACAAAAAGGGATGCCGACGCTGCATTGCTCGCATATATGCGAGAGCTGCAAAACAACTCCCCATCTACCGGAGGAATGTCATAATGCTGTATTTTAAAGTCGTTAATCATCTGCTTAGTGTTGGTCAAATTGAAGTACTCGGCGTATCCAGTGCCTCGATGCTGCAAGTTGGGGACACCGATAACGTAAACTTATATTCGATGTTCGATACACCGCCTGAATCTGTCATTGTTGGACCGATTGCTCCATTTCCGCTTCCGGAAGAAGGGTCTAGCGGCACTTTTGGGGGAAGCTAGGTGGCATCATGAATCGAATCAATGATCAATCTAGCAATACCTTTCATGTTCGAACCGCAACTGTTGGGTTCTTACGTATAATAACCGTTGGTCAGGCAGGTATTGTACAGCTTGGTGATCGCGCTGTGACGAGCGCCAAGCTTCGAGCACTAGCGGTGCAGCGGAAAGAAGATCATCTGACTTCAGGCAAAGTTTTTTTTGAATCCTATGAGCTTTTTTCACGCCCGCTGCCCGTTATCAGTGAACCGGAATTTGATAATGCTGGTGGTATTGAGCTGTTTCGAACCAATTGTGCGCCGAATATTACAGTCGGATACATACAAGTCATTGCATCCGGCTCAGCAGCGAGCATTCAGATCGGCAACGGAGTGACTCTGAACGGAGAATCACGAATCAAGCATATTCGGCAGTACCCCCGTCAAAATTCCGCTCTCTCTCAAGGTTGAGCAAATAAAGTCCGCTATGGCACTGTATGCCTGCGGACTTTTTCTTGTCTTTTCTATGCCAATTGAAAAATATGCACAAGCAGCAATCCGAGCCCGGCTAGCAGCACAGAGCCAATGAATCCCGCAATAAATGGTTTTTTCCCAAGCTTCTTAAATACGACAAAATCGACGCCGAGACCAAGTCCTGCCATTGCCATTGCAATAAGAAAATAAGCGGCGACAATCAGATTCGCAGTAGCTGCGGCAGGAATTATGCCTAACGTATTAACTCCGCTCATGGCAAGAAATCCAACGATAAACCATGGAATCGGCAATTGCTTTAAGCTCATTTTTTGTGCTTTATTGGCTTTGCGGCCATTCCAAATTCCAATAATAATCGCGACAGGGACAAGCAGCGCTACGCGAGTCATCTTTACAATAACAGCCAAATCAATCGCTTCTTGTCCTCCAGGTGCCGAAGCAGCAATAACATGCGCAATTTCATGCAATGTTGCACCCGAGAAGATACCATAACCTGCGTTGCTTAAATCAAGCACGGGGTACAATACGGTATAGGCTAGAGTAAATAGCGTTCCTAAAATAGCAACCGTTGTCGCACTCACTGCTGTTTCATTTGGACTTGCCTTCAATTGTGGAGCTATCGCTACAACAGCTGCTGCACCGCAAATTGCTGTACCGCAGGCTGTGAGAAGGCCTAAATTTTTATCTATTTTCATCCATTTGCTTATTCCATAAACAACAAATATCGTAAAAACAATGTTAATAACGGCAAGCACAAATACCTTTGGCCCTGCATGTAAAATATCATATAAGTTCAGGCGAAGCCCCAGCAGAATAATTCCGAATCGCAGCAGTTTTTTGCTTGAAAACGTTATGCCGCTCGTCGCTTGCGCCGGCAAGCCTATCCATGCACGACAGGCTATCCCTAATAAAATTGCGACAACCAGCTGACCCATAACGTTAAAAAAAGGAAGCATCGCGATTCCTTTCGCTGCTATTGCAATACCCATCGTATACGCTAATCCTTGTATAAAACCAAAACCATTATTCGAATGTCGAATAAAAACATTTTTTATAATCATCGATTTCACCTCTGCATCTTGTGTTTAGCAAGTGTACCCGTTGCATTCACTATAAGGCTCGGAGCAGACAAAGTGAAATACCTATTCCCTATCCTTATCATCAGGAATCCTAATGATTGAATTGCCATTCATTCGTTTTTTCCTTATAGTTACGTTATATTCAAGAAAATCGCAATCAATAATGAGGGATAATGATGATCATTGAGGCACTTCGAGTATTCGTTACCGTAACCGAGCAAAGTCATTTTTCAAGAGCTGCAGATCTATTGAATATTTCTCAGCCAGGGGTAAGCCTGTATATTCGAAATTTAGAAAATGAACTTGGAGCAAAGCTGCTGCATCGCTCTCCTAAGCAGGTTCGGCTTACCGAAGCTGGTGACATTATGTACCAACGGGCGAAGCAAATTTTATCTTTATATGAGGAAGCGAAGCAGGACATACAGCTTTTGCAGGATAAAGTGACGGGCAGCTTGCAGATTGGAGCCAGCTTTACGATTGGTGAATATGTTCTCCCAAGCCGGCTTGCTGAATTTGCTGTTCAATATCCGCTTGTTACTATCCAAACAACAATCGGGAATACGGAGGAAATTGTTCAAGCAGTGCGTTCCAACGAACTTGATATTGGTCTCATTGAAGGAGATGCAAGCGCGTCAGATTTAATCGTTACGCCTTACATGAAAGATGAAATGATTCTGATCGCTCCTTCTACACATCCGCTCGCAGCGGAGCGCTTCATTGATGCCGAAATGCTGCAAAACCAAGTATGGGTACTGAGAGAAGTCGGCTCTGGCACTCGCGCTTTTAGCGACCAGTTCATACGTGATGCGCAAATAACCCAAAAACGCTCTTACATTTTTAATAGCAGCCAAAGTGTCAAACAATCTGTTGTATCCGGTTTAGGAATTGCTATGCTGTCACGCTGGGTCGTAAAGAAGGAATTAGAATCGGGAGAATTGATCCAGCTTCGGTTGAGCAAACAGCGTTTCGAACGTGATTTTTCTATTATCCGACATAAAGAAGGAGCAGCTACAATGGCTGTATCCATGCTGCTGCAACGGCTTCTAACCCTTAATGAATAAACAGTGTGAACAAGCCGTCTATTCCTATTAGGCGATCCTCGACTGTGCATGCTGATTAGCGCATATATATTAAGCAACGACAGTTGCAAAGGATGATTGCGCCACATGGATATGAAACGAATCCGCGCAAGGATAGATGCAATGACGGAAGAGCTTATTCACCAGCAGTCGCAGGACGGCGCATGGCGGATGTGCTTCGATTCTGGGACGATGACGGATAGTTATTTAATCATTTTGCTGCGCCTGCTAGGCAGAGCTGATGAGCGTTTGATTCACATGCTTGCAGCTCGAATTGCCTCAAAACAAGAGGAAAACGGTGCTTGGAAGGTTTATCCTGACGAGTCTGAGGGCAATTTGGACGCAACGTCTGAGGCTTATTTTGCACTGCTTTATGCAGGTTACTACTATGAAGCTGATCCGCGTATGGTAAGGGCTAAGCAATTTATTCTGAAACGCGGCGGTTTATCCGAGGTTAGATCCTTGCTTACGCAGGTTATCTTTGCCACAACAGGTCAAGCGGAATGGCCGCGTATGCTGCGCATTCCGCTTGAAGCTTTTTTCTCCGATCTCGGAATCGGCCTTGATCTATTCTCACTCTCTGGTCATGCGCGTGTCCACCTTGTACCGACTATCATTATGGCAAACAAACAATTTGTCCGCAAAACGAGTACAATGCCCGAGCTTTATCAGCTATTTGTTAACGACTCGCGCAAATTTTCGAATGATACGACCTGGATATCTGCGTTGAATGAATTTATATCCAGCTTGCCTTTATCCAGTCTGCTTCCACCCAGCTCCTCAACGTCGTATGAGAAGGCTGAAGCCTTTATGTTCGAGAGACTTGAGCCAAATGGAACACTTCTAACCTTCTCTACTGCAACAATATTGATGATTTTATCTTTGCTTTCGCTGGGCTACTCCACGGATTCACCCGCCGTAAATCGATTATTGGCAGGTATACTTTCAGTCATGTGTGTCGACAGGCCTCATCTTCAAGTCGCATCTGCTGAAGTTTGGGACACCTCCATGCTGACTTACGCGCTGCGTGAAGCAGGAGCCTCTCCAAGCATGCCTGCCCTCGAGAAAGCTGGGGTTTATTTGTTAGCAAGGCAGCAGGTTCGTTTAGGAGATTGGACTAGACGTTTGCCGAATACACCTGCAGGAGGCTGGGGATTCTCCAACGTAAATACGCTTTATCCAGACGTCGATGACAGCGCTGCTGTTCTGCGGGCAATTCGGCCTTTCACTACCGAAGCAAATGGCTTACACGCCAACTGGCAACGAGGTTTAAACTGGGTGCTAGCGATGCGAAACGAAGATGGCGGCTGGCCTGCGTTCGAACGCGAAGGCAACCAGCTGCCAGCCAGCTTCTTTACTTTTGAAGGCTCCTCTGACATTTCTACCGATCCTTCTACTGTCGACTTAACCGGCCGTGTACTTGGTTTTTTAGGGGATGAGCTGGACATGACAATCGGCCATCGCTGGCTGGATGATAGTGTGCAATGGGTGCTCTCCCAGCAAATAAGGGATGGTAGCTGGTACGGTCGCTGGGGTATTGCCTATACGCATGGGACAGGTGCTGCAATAAAAGGAATGACAGCAGTTGGGGTGCCAGACGACCATCCCGCCATTCAGAAGGGAATCAAGTGGCTGCTATCTATTCAAAATGAAGACGGCGGCTGGGGTGAGTCCTGCTTGAGCGACAAAGTAAAGCATTATGTCCCGCTCCATGCCAGCACCCCCTCTCAAACCGCTTGGGCGCTCGACGCCTTAATCGCAGTTTATGCTAAACCCAATGCCGCAATGGAAAGAGGCGTAGAAGCATTGCTCCAATCGCTTGAGCGACGAGATTGGACCTACACCTATCCAACAGGAGCAGCTCTTCCAGGCAGCGTTTATGTTCATTATCCGAGCAACAACTATATATGGCCGCTGCTTACGCTGTCGTCGATTTTGAAGAAATACGGCACGTAATACGAATACGACTTTCAAATAAAAACAGCCGGCATAGCTGCTCGGCTGTTTTTGCGATATAAATTAAACATATTTTTGTTGAAAAGCTGCAATATTTGCGTATTCCTCGGTTAATAAACGAGAAACTCGGATGTAGATCCGCATGAGCTCGGCATAAATTTCGGCATTTTGTTTATTGGGCAAATGAAAATGCGAACCTCCTACCATATCCGCAACAACGTCCAGCGAATCCACCTCGCCCAAGCTGTATAACCCCAGAATAACCGCGCCAAGACAAGAGCTTTCAATACTCTCAGGCACATGCAATTCTTGATCAAATATGTCAGCCATCATCTGGCGCCAAAGATCTGACCTCGCAAACCCTCCTGTTGCTTGAATTTGAGTAGGTTTGCCTGTCAATTCTTCAAGTGCCATGAGTACGCTATATAAATTATAAATGACTCCTTCTAACGCTGCGCGAACTAAATGCTCTTTCTTATGATGCAGTCCCAGCCCAAAATAAGAACCACGCGCATTCGCATCCCAAAGCGGAGCACGTTCACCTGACAAATAAGGATGGAAAATAAGACCCTCAGAACCCGGTTTCGCCTTCGCAGCGAGCTCCGTTAGCAGCTCATAGGGATCGATTCCTCTTTCTTTAGCCGTAATAACTTCTTCCGTACCGATCTGATCGCGAACCCAGCGAAAAATCATTCCTCCGTTATTCACTGGTCCCCCGATAACCCAGTGCTTCTCAGTTAAAGCATAGCAAAAAATACGGCCCTTCGGATCAGTTACAGGCTTGTCCGTTACCGCTCGTATAGCACCGCTCGTACCGATTGTAACGGCAACTACGCCAGGCTTAATCGCATTGACACCCAAATTGGAGAGTACACCATCACTAGCGCCTACAATAAATGGAGTGTTTGGCTGCAAATTCATCAGCTTCGCAAACTGCTCTTCCAACCCCTCCAGCTTATACGTCGTCGGCACAAGCTCCGAAAGCCGATCTGCCGTAACGCCAGCAACACGAAGCGCTTCCTCATCCCATTGCAAATTGTTCAAATGGAACAGTCCTGTTGCTGATGCAATCGAATAATCGATGACATAACGTCCGAACAGCTTGAAGAAAACGTACTCTTTTATCGAAATAAATTTGTATGTACGATCGAATAACTCCTTATGATCATGACGCAGCCAGGTAAGCTTGGATAACGGAGACATCGGATGAATGGGAGTGCCTGTCCGCAAATAGATTTCATGGCCATTCCATTCATTTTTAATTTTATTCGTCCATTCGATACTCCGATTGTCTGCCCAAGTTATGCATCTTGATATTGGCGTCCCTTCTTGATCCACAGCAATCACGCTATGCATTGCCGAACTGAATGAAACACATAAAATATCTTCTTGCTGCACGTTGCTTTTCGCAACAGCTTGACCAATAGTGCCTAACACAGCATTAAAAATTTCATCCGGGTCCTGCTCCGCAATAGCTGGCGATGGAGAATGCAGCGGATATTCAATACCATGGCTTGCGACTATGACACCTTTGGCCGTAAAGAGTACTGCCTTCGTGCTTGTCGTTCCTATATCAACACCGATAACATATTTTGTACTCATCCTTGTACCTCCGCATACAATTGCCAAAACAACATCTGGCTTTATAATCGTTTACCCTGTAATTGCTACAATATCGTTATTACAGCAATTATTCAACCCGTTTCTATACGAATGAAATGCATGTGATCGATAGATTGAGAAGTAATACTTGTTTTATTCAGCGATTCTCTTTCGTAAAAATAGAACAAAAAAGAACCTGAATGCGAGATTACAGCACTGGTCAAGACCCCTATTTGTAGACATTGCAAAAAACACCTAGGCAGAAAGCTGACGTCTGTAAGCAACAGGCGTCAGTTTTTTTAGTTTTCTCTGCGGTCGCTCGTTATTATAGAAATGCAAATATTCTTCAATTCTCCTTTGTGCCTT
>NZ_JBFTPA010000014.1:0-203042 GCF_056398245.1 Paenibacillus sp. 01T47 | reverse complement strand
CCCTCAAGATGAGATTTCCCAGTATGTAAGACCCCTTGAAGACGACGAGGTTGATAGGTTCGGGGTGGAAGCACAGCAATGTGTGTAGCTGACGAATACTAATCGGTCGAGGGCTTATCCTAAACACGTTTACTGTGACCCATACATCCGGTAGACAGCAGCATAAAAGGCTTCAGCAAGCCTAATCTTTCGTATCCAGTTTTCAGGGCGCAACTTGCTAATGCATGCATTAGCAGACGACCCACAAAAGTGGGTTTTCTTTTTTGTCCAGCACCTGATTTTATTTATGGCGGTCGTGGCGAAGTGGTTAACGCATCGGTTTGTGGATCCGACACTCGGGGGTTCAATTCCCCTCGATCGCCCCATTTTTTAATAAGTAGTATGGCATTTTTTGTTGGGGATTAGCCAAGCGGTAAGGCAACGGACTTTGACTCCGTCATTCTCAGGTTCGATCCCTGAATCCCCAGCCATTTAGTTGCGGAAGTGGCTCAGCGGTAGAGCATCGCCTTGCCAAGGCGAGGGTCGCGGGTTCGATTCCCGTCTTCCGCTCCATTTAAGTTGGCGCCATAGCCAAGTGGTAAGGCAGAGCTCTGCAAAAGCTCTACCCCTAGTTCGAGTCTAGGTGGCGCCTCCATTACAATTTTATAAAATGTGCCCTTAGCTCAGCTGGATAGAGCGTTTGACTACGAATCAAAAGGCCAGGAGTTCGAATCTCTTAGGGCACGCCATCTTTACTCAAATGCCGATGTGGCGGAATGGCAGACGCGCGCGACTCAAAATCGTGAGGGAAACCGTGGAGGTTCGAGTCCTCTCATCGGCACCATATTGCATAAACGATAGTTCATTAGATATTTTATCTAATGAGCTTTTTTTGTATTGCTTTAAAACCTCCTTCATAGCATTAGCCGATGCTAGCTTCGAAATGTACTCCAAATGAGAATTAACGTTGGTCGGAGATCATGATATCCGCTGGAGTGCACATCTCACTGAACGGAAACGTATATGAAAAAGTTGTTTTGGGTGAAAAGTAGGTTGCGGTATCGGCAGTAAAAGTAAACATCGCTTAAACGTCAGCAGGATGGATCAGCGATAGTGGTATTAAAACGTCAGTGATGGTAAAATTTGAGGAAAAGCATACAAACATTCATATCGACTTGAAGGAATACAAAGTATCGCAGGAAACGGGAGAAGGCGGCATGAGCATGGAATCCATCTCGCTGGCAGACGTGGAGAAGTACGTTCAGTCGGTAGACGGATTTTCGAAGATTTAGCGATATGAAGGTGCTAATGATCGCCATGGAGGAGTTCAATAGCTTCATGAGCGGGCAGAAATCTGCGGAAGAAGTAAGCAAGCTGATCCAGAATCGGGTGACGACGTATTTGAATGAGTAGATCGATGGATTAAAAAATGCTAAAGGTTCAGAATATGCATTAATCGGATAGTGAGTCATACTAAAATCCTCTATTGAAGGTTGTCTATTCACCTACTTCTATAAGAGAATTTTAGCTATGGCTCTTTTTTTTGCTCAGAAGAATGCTTGCTCTTATCGCAATATCATAGTCGTAGGTAAAAATGATCGTAGCGATGATTGCATTTTACAGTTAATATCTGTAAGTTAATACATAACTGAACTTTTCTGTTCTTTAAAATAAATACATAAGGGGGATATGAGGTAATGGACGGTATGTCATCAGGTATTATTTTCGGAATATTTCCAATAGTATTGTTTATTGTGTATGGTGTCGTTGCGCTTATGGGTATTTATTGTCTATTTTTACTTATTAAACTTTTGATAAGAGCGATCAAAGCTTTAGATATTCATTTAGATGAAAAAGGCAGACGATTATAATATTCCGCTGATAGGAAGCCATTCTTGGAGGTGCGTTAGGATGAGCCATTATAATAACAACCCGTTGCTGTTATCCATTCCAGAGAGTTTTGAAAGCAGCCGTCTTCTTATCCGCGCGCCCCAATGGGGGGACGGAGCGAAGCTGAATGAGGCCGTTAGAGAAAGTGAAGATGAGCTCAAACCTTGGATGCCATGGGCTCAAGCGATGCCTACGATCGAAGAATCTGAAGTTGTCATCAGGAAGTCACGGTCCAAGTATATGGATCGTTCAGACCTCATGCTGCTTCTTTTTTTAAAGGATACAGGTCAGTTGATAGGAAGCAGCGGTCTTCATCGCATAAATTGGCAAGCGCGAAAATTTGAAATCGGGTATTGGGCTCGTACAGCTTACAGCAGTCAAGGGTATATAACGGAAGCGACGAATGCAATTTCAACATTTGCAATAAATGAGCTAGAAGCCAATCGTATTGAAATACGTTGTGATGCTAGGAATTATCGAAGCGCGCGAGTTGCGGAGCGACTGGGCTTCACATTAGAAGGCATACTCCGAAATGAAAAATGTGATGTCAACGGTATTCTCCGGGATACGATGTTGTTTGCGAAAGTAAGAGGCAAAGAATTTTGAAGAAAAAGAACAGCACTATATATACTTATTTTTCAACCATGAATAGGTATCTTCGATCGTTCGAGGGAAGACAGAACCTTGCTCTTTCGTCAAAAGAGGAGCAGATTCCAACTCTTCTCTAGAACCCATTCCTTTACGGAGCTTGAAAGAGAGTGTAGGATACTTATAATGGAATGAAATAAATGATTATCATCAGACAGGGAGTGTTTACGGGATGGGGAACAAAACCTTCACGCTGAGCGAAGCGAACGAGATGCTGCCGCAGTTGCAAGAGGATTTACGGAAGCTTCAACACATTACGGCGCAATTTGAAGATTTATATATAAGTTATCAGAAAGAGAAGGCTGCTTATGAACAAGTTTTTGCTGCTATTGAAGGCAGTGAGGACCCTTTCTTTGAGAGGGAAAGCCAGCTGGAATTTATGAAGATGGAGGTAGACCTGTTAATTGAAAACTTCTCGCGAAAAGGCGTGCAGTTGAAAATGATTACTCCTGGTTTAATTGACTTTCCAGCGGTGCTCGATAATGAGGATATTCTGATTTGCTGGAAGGAAGGCGAAGCTGAGGTTAGCCATTATCATGGTTTACATGACGGGTTTATGGGCAGAAAACCGTTTCCGCAAGATGAATAGTATTCATAATTAATGACCAGCAAGGATTTATCCTTGGCTGGTCTTTTTAGTGTGAAGACAACACAAATTGATTAGAAACATTTTACAATTATTATACGTTATGTAAGTTGGGTGATGAAAATTGGAGATAAGAAGGTGTGAAATGAGAAACTGGAAAACAGCTTTTTCGCGAGGCATTTTGATGGCATGCTGTTCTCTACTATTAATGAGTTCTGTTGTATCTGCATCATTTGATTCACGTACTTCCTATGTGGGAGATAACAAAGAAACGGAGATAGCTGCTCCTATTATTAAACCGCAATGGTCATTGAACTACGAAGGTATAGCAGCAACAGGTGAAGGTAAAGCCTTTTATTTGTTAAAGGGAAAAGTGATAGCTGTTAATATTCAGAATGGGAAAAAACTTTGGGAGTATGGCAGTCAGCTCAAAGCTCCTGTCGTATATAAGGAAGGCCAACTGTACGTCAATTCGAGCGGAGGCCGTGTTCACGCTATTAAGGCGTCCTCAGGCAAGAAAGTATGGGTGGCTTCCGTGAACGCTAATAACATTCATGATATTATTCCGGATGGCGATCAGCTGTTCACCTTTAATGGAGACATTCAAGCTTACAGCATAAAGGATGGTAAATTTCAGTGGCGTGACAATTACAAAGAGCCGCTGCACACAAAGATACTGTTTCATGGCGATTTTATAATAGGAGAAAATGAGTTATCGGGTGCTTACACTTACTCGCTCCTTCATGCTTTTAATCGCAAGACAGGAAAAAGGGTTTGGGAAGCTGCACATTACAACTTTCCAATTGGTGCAAAGGATGGAACTATAACTGCGCAGAAGCTCGTTAACCTGTTCGAGCCTGCTCCATTAACTACACTTGATACCCTAGATATCAAGACGGGCAAAGTACTTAACAGCAAACAATATAATCCTCTAAAGATTGACTTAAATAAAGGAGAATCCGGCAACGAAGGAGACGCTTGGATTAACGGGGACAACGTATTCGTCAATTTCAATTCTGAGGTGTATAGTTACCCTCTAAATGCTGATCCGAGCAAAATAGAGCCCAAGGTGTATAAGCCTGTTGTTTACGCGCCAGGATTCAAATATGCGGCTGGGCCATATGAGGGGAAATTGATTTATACGAATGGCCGCGGGATATATGGGGTTAAATTAATTAATAAGACAACCGTGGATTATAATGCTGGTGTAACAGGCCTCATCGCACGTTTTGATTTAATTGGTAAAGGAATATATGTGGCGCAAACGGATGGAACGGTATCAGCTATTCATTTAGATACAGCAGCGCCAATTGTACAATTAAAAACAAATGAAAGAGAGTTTGGAGAGACGCTGCTTGAGAGCGGAATGATTGTGGTTCAGGCAAAAGGCAAGCTGCTCGCATTTAAACAACCTGCCAGCTTGAAATCTAGCGTCAAGTAATTAAATAACAGCTCAATGATCATTAATTACAAAAGAGCCCCGATTACGAAAAATCGGGGCTCTTTGCTTTATCGTAAAATAAACTCAGCGGTTACCGGATTATGGTCGCTGTGTTCGAATGCTAAATCTGTACTTTGCAGCCGAATTTTATCTACGTTTGAAGAAACGAGAAAACCATCAATTATGGCTCTGAAATTAACGCCTTCCGTGTATGCAATATCTAATGTACGTACAGTAGCGATGCTGTCGTCGACCATCCACTTGAAGCCGCTTGGTTTGAAATCCTCAGGAAACTGCTGAAGCCATTCTGGCCATGCCTGTGTCGTTTCGAATCGATCAGGGGCAGTGCCGGGCAGGGCATGGTTCCAATCTCCGCCTACAATAATATAATTGCCCTTGCCATTCTCCTTCTCTAAAAAAGCGGCTAAATAATCCAATTGCTGCTTGCGGATTTTGCCACCCTCATCAAAGGCAGATAGATGTAGATTGATAACAATAAGCTCTTTGCCGTTATTGACCTCAAATCTGCTTTCTATAAAAGCACGATCCAATTCAAGCTGCTGTATCGGCCAGCTCTCTTTGCCTGGAAGATCGTATCGCTGATTGCTTTTGTTTTTGAATGTTGAGAAGGTTAGAAGGCCGCTCTGAACGGAGCCCATTGGATTAAAAATCGGAACGGGAACCCATGCCACTTTATAGTTATAAGCAAATGCATAGCCGTAATCTTCCAAAGGTTTTGCCAAATAGTCTATTTCATTAATATGGTAGCTTCTTGACGAGCGGGCATCGACTTCCTGAAGCAAATAAAAATTGGACTGGTTTGTTTTCATAAAGGAGGAAATGGAGTCTAGATTGGAAATCGTTTGATTTTTGCTGCTGGAGCGTGATTTTTTACCTCCATCCATAAAAAAATCTTGTTTTTTGTCCAAGCCAGCATAGCCGATATTGAAGGTCGTAACTGTAAATGGAACGCCTTGCTCGATGAGTTGCTCTTTATTATTTTCTGACGTAATCTCGATAACTTCTGCGGGTTTATAATCGGATAAAGTAATATACAGTAAAAACCCTCCTGCAATCGCAACTGCGAGTAGGATAAGCGTACCAATTGTTTTTAATATCTTTTTCCCCATATGATCCATCCTTTCATTACGTATTGCGTTACTCACATTTAAGATTATAAGTATGCTATTGGAAATGTACCATGATATGGGTTAGGGAACTAGTTGTTTTTTATTGATGTCTTCTCACTATTCAGGAAAGTGATATTAACGATACTAAATAATGAGACTATAATTAAGCTCATTACAGGTCATATGCGACCAAGGATGGGGAATGAATGATGAATATCATAGCTTTTAAACACTTCGCTTTTGATGATGATTATGCATTTCGTTCATGGGCCAGCTTTGGAGGACATCGCTTGGATGTTAAGAATCCTGCTCTTGAGATTGATGTCAAATGGCTTGACGATATGGATTTGCTTGTTATATGCGGCGGGCCAATGAGCGTCTATGAAGAGGAGAAATATCCTTGGCTTACGGCAGAGAAGCAGTTCGTACGGCAAGCCATTCAGCTTGGCAAAAAAGTGCTGGGCATCTGCTTTGGTGCTCAAATGATAGCTGAACTGCTGGGAAGCCGAGTATACCGAAATACGCATAAAGAAATAGGCTGGCATTCGATTAACCGTACGCAGGAGCAGCATCCTTGGCTCTGCGGCATGCCTGAGCAATTTGTTTCGTTTCAGTGGCATGGCGATACCTTCGACTTGCCGCAGGACACGCGGCTCCTCGCTTCTTCAGAGGCGTGCAAGGTGCAGGCATTCGCTTATCGCGAGCATGTCATGGGACTGCAATTTCATTTGGAGACGACAGCTGCATGCATGGAATCCATGTTTGCACACTGGTCTTCAGAGCTAGTTCAGGCGCCATACATTCAAACAGCTGAACAGATTCGCAGTCAATTCGCGCGCACTGAGCAGTCTCTAACGCTACTACATGGCATATTGGATCAGATTTCCTTAAAGTGTTAATAGTGGAACCATTTTTGTTGCTCCCTTAGTCCAAAAGTAATATCATAAATGAATAATGAAGCGGCTAGATTATCGGTTAAGGAAAAGGAGATTTCAAGCATGAAGCACAATCGTCTCGGGAAATCAGAGCTCTACATAAGTGAGATCGGCCTTGGCTGCATGTCACTAGGGACAGATAAAGTAAAAGCGACAGCCTTAGTACATGAAGCGATCGAGAAGGGCATTAATTTTCTAGATACGGCTGATCTTTATGATGAGGGTCTTAATGAGGAAATAATCGGCGAGGCAATAAAGGGAAAACGGGCAGATATTGTACTTGCGACGAAGGTCGGCAATCGTTGGGAGAAGGGAAAAGCGGGCTGGTCGTGGGACCCGTCCAAAGCTTATATTAAGTCGGCTGTAAAAGACAGCTTGCGAAGGCTCCAAACGGACTATATCGATTTGTATCAGCTGCATGGAGGTACACTGGATGATCCCATATCGGAGACGATTGAAGCATTTGAGGAGCTTAAGCAAGAGGGACTCATTCGCTATTACGGCATTTCTTCCATTCGTCCAAATGTTATTCGAGAATATGTGGAGCGTTCAAATATCGTCAGTGTGATGAGCCAATATAGTATTTTGGACAGAAGGCCTGAAGAGCAAATATTGCCTTTATTAGAAGAGAAGGGCATTAGTTTAATCGCTCGAGGTCCGGTGGCAAAAGGGATTTTAACCGATAATGGAGCTGCCAAGGCGGATAAGGGTTATTTGGATTATGACAAAGAGGAGCTGTCATCTTTGCGAGACGTTTTGCTAGAGATGCGAGAAGGCTCTCGTGATTTGGCGCATACAGCAATCCGGTATGCTTTGGCCAATCCAGCTGTAGCTGCTGTCATTCCTGGCGCGAGCTCGTTAGAACAGCTGCAGCACAATATCGCGGCAAGTGAAGTTCTTCAGCTATCTCCCGCTGAGCTGGAGACCATCAAGAGGTTAAGTAAAGAAAACCGTTTTGAACAGCACCGTTAGAGAGTAGGAGAGGCTGCCTGATAGGCAGCTTCTTTTTGATTATAAAATAAAAAAGTTTTGATCCATTGATAGATATTTGGCGTAAGTGGCATCTGTCTAGTAAGGGGGATGAATGATGGAGGTTTGGGCGCCCGATTTGCCATCTCTGTTAAGCAGTGGAGCAGGGGCAGAAGCACAAGAGCAGTCGTTAGTTGAACGAACAAGGTCCGGCGATGAGGAAGCTTTCGGGGAGCTGGTGCGTCGTCATCGAGCTAAGGCGCTTGGACTCGCTGGCAGCTTGACGAAGGATGCGTTTATGGCAGAGGACATTGTGCAGGAAGCGCTGATTCGTGCATTTATGCACCTCGGTACGCTTACAGACGCAAGCAGGTTTATTCCTTGGCTGCACCGGATCGTGCGAAATCAAGCCTATATGAAGCTGAGGAGAGGCGGACCCTATAGCAAGGAGCGGCCATTCGTTAGCTTCATGAGCCAATCAGGGCTGCCAGCAGAGGCAGGTAAAAGCGGGCAGTTGGTTGATTGGAGCGATATCGATAGCATCCTGTTTCATTTAACAGATCAAGCCATGAATGAGCCGAGTGAAGGACAAAATCCGGAGCATGCTGTCATCCGCCAAGAAACGCTCCAGAGCATTCATACGCTGATCCGATGCTTGAACAAGCGGGAGCGGGACATTTTTGAAGCACGATTTTTTGGCGAGCTGCCGCCGGCTGAGATTGCTGAGCTGTTCGATACGACGACTTCAAACGTATACAATATGCTGTCGAGATCAAGGGTTAAGCTTCAGAAGGAGCGTATTCGCATATCGATTAGTTTATATGTGGAGCAACGGGCGTTGCTCGGTTTGCCCAGAAGGAAAATTCTCACTCCGCCCCCTATGTAGGTTCAGAACGTTTATGACAAATCTTGAATGGAGCTGAAAATAATGACGCTGGATAGGGATTGGTCCAAAACATGGACCTCGGCCGCTGCTGCTATACATGGCGCGGTGAGCTACACGGATAAAAAACATTTTACGCTAACAGATGTGATGGGATTTACCGGTCATGCCTTTCGCATGAATATTGATCCCGTCAGTATTAACGCGGCAGGGCCAACCTCATTCCCAGGTGGATATATATTGAGGAGGAATATAGGAAATCTCGGCTTTACGAGCTGTTTGGCTGATCCTATGCTCCCGTTAACGCCGGATAAAGTAGAGCGAACTATCGCTCTCGTTCAGCAGTCAATCGACCGTGGCATCCCTGCCATTTCATTTGATTTGTTTATACCTGAATTCGGTTTGATCTATGGTTATGATGATGATAAGCAGCTCTTTCATGCAAAAGATGTATCGAAGGACGGCACGATAAGTTATGCCGATTTTGCCGATTCCAAGATTGATTTGTTGTTCGTGACGACGATTAGCGAAAGCCTGCCTCACTCGAAATACGAAATATTGCGCATGGCGTTATCGATGATCGTGGATCATGGGCGAGGCAAGGAATGGACGCATGTGTTCGAGGATAAATTTGTACAGGGCTTAGCGGGTTATGAGGCATGGATTGGTGTGATGGAGCGGCGAAATGCGGATGAGCATGGTCATGCCTATAACATTGCTGTCATTTCTGATGCGCGTGAGTTCGCTGCTCGTTTTTTACGCGAATTGGCATTCCGCTGGGATGGGACAAATGTTGTGGAGAGAACGGTTCGCAAGCATGCGGGTGAAGCAGCGCTGCATTACGAGGTAGTTGCTGAGGCGCTGGGCAAGCTGAGAGAGCTATTCCCCTTCCCAGAAGGCGGCAAGCCGAAGGACCCTGAAACCGCGGATCGTGCAATCGTACTGCTTCGGCAAGCACAGGCGGCGGAGTCGAAGGGATTGGAGCAGTTGGAGCAGCTGTTTCATTTTATGAAGGAATATTATTCGGAGATCTGGGTGAACTGAGTCATCATTGTGTAACGGTTGGGCAAGTGTATGATGAAGGACAATGGGGAAAGTTTTTAAAGATATAAGCAGCGATAGCCTCAAATAAAGCTGCTCAAAAAAGTTTGACAGGGAGAAAGCCTATACCAAGGCTTTCTCTCTGTGCTATTCTTAGGGTGGAAGGTTTGACATTATCAACTGTATGAAATAACATTACAGTATCCTTCTTGAGAGGGAGTTGTGAAAATGAATAGTGAATTTACGGTTGCGGTTCACAGCTTAGTGCTGTTAGCTTATTTGCCTGATCATATGGCGAGCAGCGAGACCATTGCTCGCAACGTTTCGACGAATCCGACACGTATTCGCAAAATTATGAGTTCCTTACGGAAGCATGGCTTTGTGAAGACAAAGGAAGGAATCGGCGGGGGATATATTTTGAATTGTGAGCCGAATGAGGTTACGCTGGCCCAAATATATCGAGCACTATCAGGCGGTACGCTAAAGCCGCATTGGTGTTCAGGAAATCCAGAGGAGGACTGTCTGGTATCCGCGAATATTCAAGTGGTGATGGATCATTTTTTTTACGAGGCAGAGCTTCATTACGTGGCCTATTTGGAGCAAAATACGCTTCAAACTGCTTTGGACAAGATTCGAAAATGTCAGCAGCAGCTTAAAGAAAAGCAGGTTTGATGCTTTTCAATGCTTGCCAGTTTATGCAGGCATCATGTCTGTTTCACGATAGAGCGGTAAATATGGTTGAATACTGTATATTACCGCTCCTGTCATGAAGCTGATGCATTTGCAGCGGCTCTTTTTTACGTGTAAAATGTATCTAATAATAGTACAGTTGATTTGCCAATAATAATATTGATAGAAGCTGCAGCTTCTATTCGTAAAGAAAAGAGTGAATGTCATGTCAGAACAAACGATAAACAATTCAGCTTTTAATATTCCGTTATCCGTTCTTGATGTATCTCCCATTGTAGAAGGCGGCACTGTTGCCGAATCACTTAGCAATACATTAGATCTTGCACAGCATGCGGAAAAATGGGGCTATAACCGTTACTGGCTTGCGGAGCACCACAATGCGCCAAGCATCGCCAGCTCAGCGACATCCATCGTTATTGGCCATGTTGCGGCAGGTACATCCACGATTCGTGTAGGCGCTGGGGGGATTATGCTGCCGAACCATGCACCGCTCGTTATTGCTGAGCAATTCGGTACATTGGAATCGTTGTTTCCAGGCCGTATTGATTTAGGACTTGGCCGCGCTCCTGGAACGGATGGTCTTACAGCAGCTGCCCTTCGTGGAAACAGAAGAAGCAATGGGCATGATTTCCCCGAGCAGCTGGCTGAGCTGCGCGCGTTTCTAGATCCGTCGAGTGCTGAGGTGGGCATGCCAGTGCGAGCGATTCCGGGCGAAGGTCTAGAAATTCCGATTTGGCTGCTGGGCTCGAGCGATTTTAGCGCCTTGCTCGCTGCACAGCTGGGCCTGCCATTTGCTTTTGCAGGACATTTCTCGCCCAATTTCACAGTTCCAGCAATGAATCTTTATCGAAGCAGCTTTAAGCCATCAGCGATTCTCGATAAGCCAAAAGGAATGGTAGCGGTCAATGTCATTGCGGCAGATACGGATGAAGAGGCTGAATATTTAGCGACATCGATGCAGCAGCTGTTCCTATCCTTTATTCGCAACACGCGTGGAGCTTTGCCTGCACCTGTTCGCAATATGGATGACGTCTGGACAGCGCAGGAGAAGATTGCTTTGATGCAGCAACTAGGCTCTTCCATTGTTGGCGGGCCAGAGACGGTACGCACGAAGCTGAAGCAATATATTGAGGCGACGAAGGCGGATGAGATTATGGTCGCCGCACATATTTATGATCACCAAGCTAGATTGCGCTCATATGAAATTATAGCGGGTCTGTAATATACCGAATTAGCTAATAAAATTGAAGCAGAATAGAAAAGAGTGAAGACTTAATAACCAAGTCTTCACTCTCTTTTTTTGCTTTAAATGGGCTGATTTACTCGATAGGCGGATAGTGCCCTTTGCGCAGCTTATTAATGGAATAACCAAAGTCCATTTGAAGATGAGGATAGTCAGGGAAGTTTTTCCAATCCCCTCCCCAAGAGAAGCCAAGGCGCTTGGCGATTTCAACAACTTCCATCCAGTCGGACCGCCCATTTTTATTGCCGTCATACTCCATGTCCCATATGACCTCGCCCTTCTTCGTTCGCAGGGCAAAATCGACAGCGAGGCCGTAATTGTGATAGGAGTGTCCGCCTTGAACTTGCGTAACGACTTTACCCTCCGTTGTGCGTCCTTTTGCATAAATCGCGTTTTGCTCCTCGCTTGAACGGAAGCCGTCTGTGACGAGAATGGTGATGCCGGCCTTGCTCGTTTCGGCAATCAGCTCGGTCTGCTTAATGAATACGATCGGATGCAGTGCCGTTACGGGTGGAGCTTCAATAGGATCATTGTTCGGCAAGTATGGATCAAAGGAAAGAATAACTTTCCATAAAAGAGCAGCGGTTAGCGCTAAAATAATAAACAGCAGTATTCGGTTTCGCTTGCGCTTACTTCTTGCTGCCAGGCTCAGCTGAGCCGGTAATGTAGGATGAGAAACTTGATTTCGCTCCAGCATGCTGAATCTCCTTACGTTTTATATCCGCTTATTTTATCATATTGTTTATTTTGACACCCTAGTCTGTGGTAGGGGATTAGGCTTAATTACTATTGATTATGCTTTCTACCAATATTTTAGTAATGAGTTATAGAGTAGATTTTGGTATGCTTCGAGGATTGATCGCATGAGGAGGGTCTTTCGTGAAGCATACTTATACTAGATTTGCTCTAGCAGCATTTACTTTACTATATATCATAACACTTGTTGCTCATCCCATTGCGGCTCAAAGCACGCTGCCTTTTGATGATATATCAAGCAGCTATGCCAAACAGGAAATAATCGATTTGTATAATAAAAAGATTATAACGGGCACATCGGAGCGAAGCTTCTCACCGAAGCAATCGATCTCGAGAGCGGAGTTTGTCACTGTGCTGGATCGGCTGCTCGGGCTTGAGCCTGTACCGACGCCAGTATCGCCATATACTGACGTACCTATGAAGGCTTGGTATTACGGATGGATTCAGGCTGCTGTGCAGCTTGGCTTAGCAGACGGCGTCAGCGCCTCTTTGTTTGCACCTGCGAAGGCAGTTACAAGGCAGGAAGCAGCCGTATTATTAACGAGAGCATTGAAGAAGCTGGATCATAAATCGGCAGTAAAGCTAAGCTTTGGCGATGACAGCCGCATTGCTGCTTGGGCAAGTTCTTCTGTAGCGGCGATGAACGCTCTTGGCCTTATGAAAGGTGACGATAAGGGGAATTTCCGTTCAGGCAATCCGATAAGCAGACAAGAAACCGCAGTAATGATTCATCGGGTGCTGCAAAATGTGAACTGGGCGGCTGAGCTTGCAGCTAAGCCCAAGGAAACGATAAAGCTAGGCTGGCAGTATGGCCAGACGACGCAGCAGTATGAACAAACGGTTTTGAATTCTAATGTAAACACCTTGTCTCCGCGTTGGTATTTTACAGGGGAAGCGGGAGAAATATCGGATAACACGGATCCGTCTCTTGTGACTTGGGCGAAACAGCATAATAAAAAGGTATGGGCAATGGTCGGCAACCGCTCGGATCAAGCGGCTACACATAAGCTGCTATCTAGTTCCGCAGCACGCACCAAAGCAATCACGCAGCTGACAGGGTTTGTTACAAAATACAAGCTGGATGGTCTTAATATCGATTTTGAAAATGTAGCCCCGCAGGACCGAGCAGCTCTGACTGCATTCATAACGGAGCTATCTAAAAAAATGAAGCTCTTGAACGTTACGCTCTCGCTAGATGTATCTCCTGACCGTGATACGGACTGGACCGACGCCTTCGATTTTGCTGCACTTGGAAAGCTTGCAGATTATATCGTATTGATGGGCTATGATGAACACTGGGGAGACGGCTCGGAAGCGGGCTCCAACGCTTCTATAGGTTTTGATGAAGCCGCTGTAAATAAGCTTCTTAAATGGGTGCCAAGCCAAAAGGTAATATTGGGCGTGCCCTTTTATAACCGTGATTGGGATTTAAAGAAGGACGGCAGCGTTGAGTCCTCTGCATTTATATCATTTGGTGAGCAGAATGCGCTCATTAGTAAATATGGAATCAGGCCTTTATGGGACGCCAAAATCGGGCAGTACACAGCTGTATATATGAAGAATGGTATACAGCATAAAATATGGGTCGAGGACGGGCGCTCGTTAACCGAAAAATATAAGCTGGCTGTAAAAAGCAAGCTTGCTGGACTAGCTTACTGGTACGTAGGCGGCGAAAGTCCGGATATATGGATAAGTCTAAAAAATGCGGATCGATTTTTGGGTTATTCCTTCTCATAATAGTTATTTACCAAAACCGCTGAATTGATTCGCAAAAGCAAATGACATGGGCACCCCTCTAATCAAGAGGGGTGCCTTTTTTTAAGGCTGCTGCTAACCTATGAGATGAGGCATTATATGTTATGAATATGCTGTAAAGCAACGAAAACTAGATTCGTATTTTCCGAACTAGCTATTGCGTGGTGGAAATGTGTAAAATATGTTAGGCAGAGCGGTAATTATTGGTTATATGTAGATGAAATGAAGCCGCTAAGATGAGAGGGAGAGGGTCTATTCGTGAAAAAGTTTGCAGCATTATTTCTATCATTAGCTCTACTATTTTCTTTCGTAACGAACATCCAAGCAGAGGCTAAGCCTATTTCAGTTTGGATTGACGGCGAGCAGGTACAGCTTGGCAAGAATCAACCTACGATGGAAAAGGGAACGATTCTTGTTCCTGCGAAGACGGTTCTTCAAAAGCTTGATTTCCAAGTAACTTGGGATCAGAAAAATAAAGTCATTTCAGGCAAGAAGCAAGGACTAACCCTTTTATTCCAAATCGACAACTTAGGGGCAATGGCTAACGAGACGGAAATTGGATTGCTTGCTGCGCCTAAGATCGTTAAAGGAACTGTTTATATTCCTTTGCGTACGGTAAGTGAAGCAGCAGGTTATGAAATTACTTGGAATAAAGAGCAGCGCTCTGTTTCTCTTAAGGAGAATGAGCCAAGTAAAGGTTTCCTTTGGAAAGTAGAAAAGGACGGCAGCACCGTATATTTGCTGGGGTCGATACATATTGCGAACAAAGCGATGTACCCTTTGCGCTCTGAAATTCAAAAAGCTTATGATGCATCCGACTATTTGGTTGTAGAGGCTGATATTTCGAAGATGAATGATGAGAAGGTGCAAAAGCAAGTGCTTGATTTAAGCGTATTGAAGGATAATACAACGCTTAAAGATCATATCTCAGCTGATTCTTACAAGAAGCTTGGCGAGATTTTGAAGGAGAACGGCTTACCGGAAAATACGCTGGATACCTATAAGCCTTGGAGCGTTTCGTCTACTGTGGATTATCTTAGCTCAGCAAAAGAAGGTTATGATTCAGGCATAGGGATTGATGCCCATTTCTTGCAGCAGTCGCTGGAGAACAAGAAGCCAATTCTAGAGCTGGAATCGATCGAATACCAGCTTAATATGTTCAATAATTTTTCAGACAAACTGCAAGAAGAAATGCTGAAAGGTTCTATTGAGAACTATTTTGCAGAAGTATCAGGGATTGAAGATCTTACGAAAATGTGGGTTACCGGAAATGAGGAGCAGCTGCTCGAGCTGACGAAATCAGCTTCGTCGAATGCGGAGCTTAATAAAGCGCTGCTTACTGACCGCAATGCTCCAATGGTTGAGAAAATAACGGGTTACTTGAATGACACGACAAAAAAATCATATTTCGTAGTCGTAGGAGCTGCACATATGCTCGGCGAGAACGGACTCGTTCCACTGCTGGAGAAGAAAGGTTTTACTGTAGTTCGTCAATAACCGCATGTAAGAGAGAAGGCAATCACGCAGTGAGCGTGCTTGCCTTCTTTTTGTTCTCTGTATGATCAGCCGATATGCTGCTGCTGTTTGAGCTTAAGCTCAACAAGCAGCGCGTGCAGCTGCTCTGTCGCTAGGCCATGCAGTACGAGTCGAAAGCCTGCTTTAAGCGTCGTGAGCGGCACCATGGGATGTTTGTTGTTTATAAGCGCCAGTCGGTCGTTGCTGCCGATAATTTTGGAAGCAAGGATGCCAATCGTTTCATCCAGCTGAAGGGAGTTCGTCGCACGCCAGAAGTCATTATCGGTTAGAAACATTTGATAGACAGGGGTGAAGCATTCAATGGCGGTCGTCAAATCCATAAAATTGGTCCAGCGATTAGGCATTTGCTCAATAGGCAGAGGTTCCGATGTGATGGCGTTAAAGTTAAGCCGGTCCTGCTTTGTAACCTCAATTCCTTTGTGACGCATCTCGCGATTAAGATTGATGACGAAGTTGTATAAATTGAGATCGTGAATGAGAAAAAGATCATCTTTTACCGGCTCCAGATTGGTTGGTTTGAGCGGGTTCATCTCGATCTGAACGTCAGGCACATTATCACGAATGAAGCCAAGCACCTCAGAGCCAAGATAGAAGTGGCGCAAAATCATATAATTAGCATCTTGGCTTACGAAGGTTTTCATTCCGAAATGCAGGACGCGGTGCAGCAGCCGGGATGAGGTGAGTGCTTTAGGTACGATTATTTTGTAAACCTGAAGAACAATAATCATTAATCTCGCAAAAGGACGCAGTACGGGCAGCAGAAACTGCCGTGATCTGCTAGAGCAATCCTTGAGGTAAGCAGCCTTGGCCTCCTCATTGAAGGGAATGCTCTGATCCATAAAGATGGCTAAAAACGGATTGGGATCGTTTTTGTCATGCGGCATTTGATGAAAATAATCAGTTTTGCTCATACATTGCCCAGCTCCTCTAATTGCAGCAAGTATAAGCGCGCCGTCGTTTTAGCTGTTTTCACTATTCGTCCTGCAATCTCCGCAGTGAGCATCGGATGCTGGACGACTGCCTCGAGCCTCTCAAAGTGCTTCTCATCAGAGTCGCTATGATAAAGCAGGAACGACACTTCTTCATCGCTAAGCCCAAGCTGATCGCGAATCATTTCGCCCCAGTAGCGCGCCATACGGCATCCAAGTCCCTCTATAATCCACATAGCGCCAATGAGATCAACGGGATTCTCGCGGCTAGCACGCTGGAACAAATAAGCCGACAATGCTTCACTGCCAATATTTTTTTCGCCTGATTGTATGTGTGCTAGGTCCCCGCCGATGGCGACGTAGTTGCGTTCTAGAATTTGAAAGTCACGATGCTCGTCACGCGCATGGGCAATGAACGTCGAACGAAGATCGATATGCTCAATCGCGATATACGAGGCGGCACGAGCAATCCACTGCGAACCGTCAATGACCTGTTGGCGGATGTTTTCCATTAGCAGCTTGTAGTCATGAAGGGTAAATTTGTTGTTGTACAGCTTATGAATAACCGGGACATGAGCCAGCTTTTGCTCAAAATCAATCCAAACCTGTACGAGCTGCCTAACGAGCTGCGCTTGAACGTGGTCTGCTTCGTTATATTCGAGATGAGGTGCCTCAGGCTGCCTCTCTTCAAACAACGGATCTGCGATATGTCGCACATCAGCTGTGTCGCCAACAACCGTCAACAGCATATAGGAGGTTTGGAATCGGCCGCTTTCCGGCACCATGCATAACACCTGCTCACCTGGCTTCAAATGGCCTTCGTTAAGCAGCTCCTCCAGCATGATGTAGATTGAAGCAGCACCGGTGTTGCCCTTCGTATATAAATTCGTAAACCATTTCTCCTCAGGAATGGTGAGTCCGCCAAGCTGCAGCAGCTTAAATATTTCGTCGCGGAAAAAATGAGATGAATAGTGGCATACCATCCAATCGATAGCGCTCGGTTCGATTTTGCCCTCATCTACCAGCTCGAAAAATCGATTAACCCCGACCTTAGGCATTTCATTAACGAGCCGAATATCTTGTTTGAGATTAAGAGCCCCGTCGTCAGCAGCTTCATGAATGGTGGCATAGTCAAGCCAGCTTTGCTGCTCGGCATTATCCTTGTTGGTTCCTGCATACATGCAGACATCGTATAGAGTAGCGTAGGATTTGTTGTCGATCCATTCGATGCGCAGGGATAAACCGCTGGCGGCAGGTTGATGCTGAAGAACCGCTGCACCTGCTCCATCGGACAGCATAAACCGAAGAAAGTCAGTGTCGAAAGGAATGGGATGATCGGCGACACCCTTTTGCGCTTCGAACCTCGTATTTTTGAACACGCGGCTCGGAAATTCACTGGCGCAGGAAATGGCGGTTTGCTGCTCTCCTGACTGCACATGCAGGAATGCGTTTTTCATCGCCTGCATACCGCTGGCGCAAACGCCGTGATGTGTCGCAACCTCCATGACAGGCAGCTTCGTTTCGGCATGCACCATACTTGCGAAGCCGGGAACAAGCAAATCACCTTGGGTCGTACCGACAGCGAGAAATGCGATTTGATCGCTCAGTGCCGCATGGTTGCGGGAGAGCGCATCTTGTATCGCAAGTCCTGCCATTTCTGCATTTGAATATAGGCTCTCTTGTTCTTTGTTTATCGCATAATGCCGAAAGCGTATTTTGTTTTGATCAAGAATGCGCCGCATCGACTTGGAGCTTTTACCGTTTATTTTGCCGAGATAATCCTCGATTTCATCATTACCGATAGGGGAGCCGGGAAGAAATTTACCAATGCTGGTTATATAGACGGGATTCATCAAGCACCTCCAAATAAGAAATATTTATAAGTCTTATGATCGGTTATGCAGCGTTTCAAGCCTAGTACTAACTTTATTTGGTACCGCAATTAAAGTAGGGCTTGAATATATGCATGATCGTCTTATATAATAAACGCATATCAAAACTGATGACTGACGGAGGTAACCCAGCCGATGAAGTAAGTACACGATTCCTGTAAACAACTTGTTTAAGTACAAGCGGCGTTCTCATAGCGAGAACCGGTCAGGGATACGTGCGTCGATTTGGGGACTTATGGATAGTCAATCAGCAGCGATAGATACGAGATGTTTACCCGCTAACTAGCGGTGTGACTCATCGTTATTTTCGTTTACCTGATATTCCCCTGCGTATTCGACCGTGTGCCGCTGGCCACGGTTTTTTATTATGTTTTTTTGAAATGGGGAATGTTCAATGATGCTATTAAAAGTTAAACATGTGAACAAGGAATGGGACGGCAATATCCTGTTCGAGAATAAAAATTTTGAAGTCAGAGAAGGCGAAAGGCTGGCTCTGTTTGGACGAAATGGCGTGGGCAAAACGACGCTGCTGCAAGGACTGACTGGCAGAATCTCATTCGATGACGGTGAGGTGCAGCGGCTGCTTCCTCTTGCAGAGTGGGGCTGGCTCGACCAGCAGGCACAGATGAATTCCTCACTCACGCTGCTTGAATTCGTGCATGCAGGCACAGAAGAATTGTTCCGATTAAAACGGTCGATGGTGGAGTTAACAAGGCGAATGCAAGAGGATGCAAATGAGTCGCTGTTAAGCGAGTACAGTGAACTGTACGAACGTTATGCGCAGCTTGATGGCTATAGCTGGGAGATGAAGGTGGAGAGATGCTTAACGCAGTTAAGCTTTGATCCCTCGCTGTGGCACTTATCATTTTCGCAGCTAAGCGGAGGTCAAAAGACGAAAGCACAATTAGCCGCGCTGATGGTAAGAGAGCCGAAGCTAGTTGTGCTGGATGAGCCGACGAATCACTTGGATTCTTCGGCTCTGGATTGGCTGGAAAAATGGGTGCAGGATTACCCGGGAACGGTTATTTATGTGTCGCATGATCGTACGTTTATCGACCGGACAGCAACGACTGTTCTTGAGTTTGAGCGAGATGGGTGCCGGCGCTATTCGGGCGGATATACGCAGTATAAGACGCAGAAAGAGCTGGAGCTAAGGACGCAGGAGGCGCTGCATAAGAAGCAGGAGCTGGAGCGTGAGAAGCTGCTTGAGAGCATACGCATGTATGCCGAATGGTTTCAGCAGGCGCATAAGGCGGCGGGTCAAAATGATTTTCTTAGATCAAAATCTAAGAAAAACGTGTCGCGTCTGCATGCGAAGGAGTCTGCGCTTGAGCGGTTGAACAAGGATAAGGTGCAGAAGCCGCGCGAGGACTCACAGCTGAAGATGCAGCTGGAGTCCGACGGTTTTGCAGCGGCTACGCTGCTTCGGATGGAGGACGTTAGTTTTGCCTATGAGGGGCATAGGAGTGTTATAAGCAGGTTAAACCTCACCTTAGGTAGAGGTGATCGATTAGCTGTGCTTGGTCCGAATGGTGTAGGCAAGTCGACATTGTTAAAGCTTGCGACAGGGAGCTTGCTGCCTAGCTTGGGCAAGGTTAGCATTCATCCGCAGGTGAAAATCGGATATTTTGAGCAGGAGCTTGATAAGCTCGACAATGAGATGACCATCCTTGACAGCTTATTGCTGCTGCCAGAGATGACGCAGTCGCATGCAAGGACGATTTTGGGCTGCTTCCTGTTTACGAAGGAGGACGTATTTAAGCGAATCGGGGACTTAAGCATGGGTGAGCGATGCCGAGTAGCATTCTTGAAGCTTTATTTTGGCAAAGCGAATCTGCTCGTGCTTGATGAACCGACGAACTATTTGGATATTAGCACGCGAGAGCAGGTCGAACAGGCGCTTCAGCATTATCCGGGTGCCGTTCTGCTTGTCACGCATGATCGCTATTTAATTCGCCAAGCCGCTAATCGACTGCTCGTACTCGATGGAAAAAGTGAACCGAGCTTGTTCCACGGATCGTATGAGGAGTATGTATCTAAGGATCGAAGCCGGCTGCTTTCAGCGGATGAACAGGTAAGCCAAAACGAGCGGGAGATGCTGCAGCTGCGTTTAACGCAGCTTATGAGCTGCGCTGAGCCGGAAGATCCAGCGGAGCAGAAGCAATTGATGAATGAAATTCGCCAGCTGCGCGCGCAAATAAATAGCTGATGGGTAAGCTGGAGGAAGGTGGATTTACAACATGGTTAGGAGAAACATGGCGTTTATAGTCTTAGCGATGCTCATGCTGGCTGGATGTGCTGGTCAGGAGCAGGATAAAGTGCCGAAGCAAACTTCAGCTTCAGATGAACCCTATGACTATACGATTAATGAGACGGAGGATGTTATTGCAAAGTCCGGTGAAGTAACGAATAGCGAGAGATTAGATGCTTTTGTGAGCGGAGCTATAGATCAGGTGCGAGTTGTACGTTTTATAACGGAAGGAAACCCGATTTTTTATAATCTTGCGTGGGCGGAGGATCAGATCGAGGTGCGTTACGATACATCACAGGATCAGTATGGATCATCAAGCGTAAAAACCTATTCATGTGACGGTTTGAAAAAAGAAGAAACGGGACGCGCTTACGCCTATAAGCTAAGTGGCTGTGGCGCAGCCAATAAGCCGATAGATTTGTTGGACGTTCCGATTTAGGCAGTAGATATAAGGGAGGGGCTCTCCTTAAAGCAATCTCTGAATATACAGCCCCCACTTTTCACGTAATATTCTGAAAAAAAGAACCTTCAAATTCACTTTCATAGTGGTTTTGAAGGTTCTTTTGCAAATAATATGGGATTATCTTACTCAGATTTACCCTTTTAGGATATCCCCTTTTTTTGTTGCTTTGAAATAGTGAAGAGTAGTATGACTGGAATTTGAAAGCTAGAAATGCAATATATGGTTTACATCTATATGGATATAAATTACAGTATTTACAAAGTGAATGATGGAAGATGTTGTGAATACGAATGGGTGAACATGCAAATGTGAAATTAAAGCTGGTAAGAGTGGAGAACGATATGTCATAGGAGCAGCTGGCTGACGCGTTTGGAGCTACTAGGTAGACGGTCGGACACAATGAAGCTGGCAATTACAATCCGAGTATTCTTCTTTGTATCGCTATTTGCAAGACACTCGGCAAAACGTTAAACGATCTATTTTGGGAGGCATCTTGATGAAGGTTTAGAGGCTCGTAGATGAACGGATCACGTCAGAGGTGCAGAAGTAGGGGCATCACGCGTTCGGCATTTTAGCTAACGAACTACAGTGGCCTTATTTGCTGTATAGCGTTCTGTTTTTGAATCTAACGAACACAGCGAGCCTTATTTCTTGTAATTTCGATCGTTTGGTCTCCATTAAGGGCAGATAACGACTCCTGAGTTCGTTAGATATTAATATAGCCCTGAAATTCAAGAATAACGACACCTGAGTTCGTTAGGATAAAGCATGAAACACAGATGGCTGAGGTAAGCCACTATGCTAGAATGCTTTTGGACTAAAATATTGAAACATTTTTAGTAGAGATTGATAATTGAGTGTTGAGTGAATAAAAAAATTCACAATTAACGGAAGTATCTATAACGTTAATGATTCAACCATTACTCGGAGGTGAGTACGATCTTAAAGAAGAAAAAGGCAATATTTATCGTTGTAGCTATTGTAGTTGTTTTTACATGGATTCTTACCTTTCTATCTCCCGAGTGGACGATCCGCAGACATATACTAATGAGCTTGCAGCCTATCAATAGCTTGAAAGCGGATATTTCCACAACGGGCAGAGTCGATGAAAAGTACGGTCATTTATACAATGTGAACGGGTATATGCATTACCCTACGGGAGATGAGCTGGGAGCCGTTTATTTGAAGAAGCTGGGGCCGTTATGGTATGTAGCGAGTGTAGGGACGGGTCCGTGAGGAAGAGGAAAGGGGTTGTCCCATAAGCAATGACATCTGCTTATGGGACAACCCCTATTTTTAAAAGCACTGCAACCAACGTACGAGGCAATTGAAGCGGGGGGATTATCGATTCACATCGACTTGAAGATTATGTTTTTTGAAAATGTGAATCATGGCGGTTTTGGCTTCCTCTTCATCTGGTCCATGTATTTCAAGGTGGTAGGCATGGGTTTGGTACAAGATGATGCTAAGTCCAAGGATGCTTTTGACATCGATAAATTTGGAATCACTGGTGCGGAGAACGATGCTTGATTTAAAATCGGCCGCCATTTGATTAATATCAACGATAGCTCTGATTCCAGCTGTCATTGGATAACCTCCGTTCCACTTTTCTTGTTTATCTGTACTCCCGCGGTATTCTGCGTGCTACGCCTGTCTTGATCGCTGCTCTAATGACGAGATCGCGAATGGCTTTCACAACGGCCTGATTGAAAACGCTCGGAATAATGTAGTGCTTGCTTCGTTCTTCATCCGAGATTGCGGATGCGATCGCCTCTGATGCCGCCAGCTTCATTTCCTCGTTAATCGTAGTAGCTCTGCAGTCCAGTGCCCCGCGGAAAATACCAGGGAAACACAGCACATTGTTAATCTGGTTCGGATAATCCGAACGTCCGGTGGCGATTACCCCTACAATATCCTCAACTTCCTCAGGCTTGATCTCAGGTGTTGGATTCGCCATGGCAAAGACAATAGGGTTTTCGGCCATCGCCATAACATCTTCGCGTCGCAGCAGTCCTCCAGCAGAAAGTCCAATGAATACATCAGCGCCTTGGATTACATCTCGTAAAGAGCCTTCAACGCGGTTCGGATTGGTATGCTCGGCATACCAGTTCCACATGCGGTTATCATAGTCAGTTCCAGCGGTTATCGCGCCGTTCCGATCTACACCAATGATGTTTGTAACGCCGGCGGATAAAAGAATTTTTGTGCAAGCGACGCCTGCTGCACCGATTCCGCAAACAACGACCTTAATGTCATGAATGGGCTTATTCACTATTTTTAATGCATTGATTAGCGCCGCATACAATACAACTGCTGTACCATGCTGGTCATCATGAAATACTGGAATATCGAGTTCTTCACGCAATCTTTCTTCAATCTCAAAGCACCTCGGCGATGAAATATCTTCAAGGTTAATTCCGCCGAAGCCGGGAGCAATCGCCTTAATAGTTGCGATAATTTGCTCGGTATCTTGCGTATCAAGGCAGATAGGGAAGGAGTCTACGTCTGCCAGCTGCTTGAATAGCATAGATTTTCCTTCCATAACAGGCATAGCTGCATAGGGGCCAATATTGCCAAGCCCTAAGACAGCGCTGCCGTCCGAAATGACAGCAACCGTATTTCTCTTAATCGTTAACGTAAATGCTTTTCTTTGTTCTTCATGAATGGCTAAGCAGACGCGAGCAACATCGGGCGTATAAACACGAGAGAGATCGTCGCGGTTCTGAATAGGCGATTTCAGTTTAGTTTCGATTTTACCGCCAAGATGCAGCAGAAATGTTCTATC
Source organism: Paenibacillus sp. 01T47 (assembly GCF_056398245.1). NCBI lineage: Bacteria > Bacillati > Bacillota > Bacilli > Caryophanales > Paenibacillaceae > Paenibacillus > Paenibacillus sp. 01T47. The sequence continues at coordinate 179,240 of NZ_JBFTPA010000014.1, read as the reverse complement.
CGAAATATTCACTAGCTTGACTCCGTGCAGGTTCTTAATCATTTCGGTAATAATGTTAATATCGACTGTATCCGTGACGGTAATGGTAATATCTCTTATCGTCATATGCTGACTGGTCTGAATGACGTCAATGGCCACGATATCTCCACCGGCTTCGAAAATAGAGGATGCAACCTGTCCGAAATGTACCTCTTTCGTATTCATTTCGAGACGCAGTATTACACTTTTCCCACCTAGTTTGTTGTTATCCATGGCTACCCCCATCAAATCTGTATTTTTTATCGTTCGTAATTAACCTTCTTCGTTAATGACAACCTCTTTCCCTCTCTTCTTTAGCAAAATAGGTATAATTAACCAGAGTGCTGCGATAATTAAGAAAACAAGCGACATCGGTTTTTGCAAGAAAATCATAAAATCTCCATTAGATGTCGTTAATGCTCTCCGCATATTGTTTTCAATCATTGGCCCGAGTACTAAACCAAGCACGAGTGGAGCTAGCGGATAATCATTTCGTACAAGAAAGAACCCTGCAATTCCACAGCCGAGCAGCAGCATTAAATCAAAGACTTGTGCCTGAACCGCATAAACACCAAATATAGAAATGGCAATAATGATTGGAATCAAATATTTCGGAGGCGTCTGAATGATTTTTGCAAATACCTTAACTAACGGCATATTGAGTACGAGCAAAATGAGATTTCCGATTAACATACTGGCAATTAATCCCCAAGCTACTTGAGGATGTTCCTCAAATAACAAAGGACCTGGCTGAATGTTATACATAATTAAAGCGCCCATCAATATAGCGGTTGTACCTGAACCAGGTATGCCGAGTGTAAGTAAAGGAATCATAGCCCCGCCTGATGCAGCATTGTTCGCTGATTCAGGAGCAGCCACTCCTGCAATATTGCCTTTGCCAAAGGTTTCTGGATTTTTGCTCATTTTTTTCTCCAAAATATAACTGAAAAAAGAAGCTAAAGTCGCACCGGCACCAGGCAAAATACCAATAAAAAAGCCTAAAACCGAACCTCGGGCAATCGGTCCTGCACTATCCTTCAAGTCCTTTTTTGTAGGCAGGATACGTTCAATTTTTGCTGCTTTACCGGCGGTGTAGTCTCTCTCCAAAATGGTTTTGAATACTTCTCCCAATGCAAATAGACCAACTGCTACTGTTAAAAACTCAAGGCCGGAATAAAGCAACGGCATGCCGAAAGTAAACCTTGCAACACCCGATACGGTGTCCATTCCGATGGTTGCGAGCAGCAATCCGAATACGGTCATAATGAGAGCTTTCGTAATGGACTTTCCAGCCAAGCCGCTTACGGCGCATAGTCCAAGAAGCATTAAGGAGAAATAATCGGCAGGACCAAACTTTATCGCAACCTCTGATAGTGGTTCTGCTAATACGATGAGCGCGATGACAGCAAATACTCCTGCAACGAAAGAACCGATTGCAGAGATGGATAAGGCAACACCAGCTCTACCCTGTCTAGCCATTTGATAGCCGTCTAATGTTGTCACGACAGAGGAGGATTCCCCGGGTGTATTAAGCAGAATAGAGGTCGTTGATCCTCCGTACATCGCACCGTAATAAACGCCGGCCAAAAGTATGATAGAGCTTGTGGCTGCTGCTTCAGGAGCTAATCCGCCCGTCATTGATGCAGTTACAGGTATAAGCAAGGCGACACCGCTCATGGGTCCTATACCAGGCAATACCCCTACAGCCGTACCTATCAACACGCCGATGAAAGCAAAGAGCAAGTTATGCCATTGAAAGGCGGTCGCAAAGCCGTCTGCGAGAAATTGTAGTGTATCCATTCATATGCCTCCTTTAGTTACGATAGCCATGACGGAAAACCAGGCATTGAACCTTCCAGAATGACAACAAAGATGACGTAAACGCCGACTGCAAACAATCCGGAGATCAAGATCGATTTTAGCCATTTTCCTCTTTCCAAAACTTGAAAGCTAATGAGAAGGAAGAGGAATGTCCCGATGATATAGCCGATCGTTTCTAAGAAGAAGGCGTATAAAAAAGCAGAAGCGAAAATAATGAGAAACTTCTTGTAATCAAGCTTTCCCGCTTTGCTGCTAGAGCCTTTAAACTTTAACACTTCGTAAAATAGACGTAAGCTTAAAATGACAAGCAGCGCCCCCAGACCAAAGGGAACGATATTAGGCCCGACCTTGCTGCCGTAGGATGAAGCGCTAATTAATGTGCTCTGCCACATGAATCCAACACCGAGAAGGAAAAATATAATGCTGGCGTATCGATCAAATGTTTTGTTCAAGGCCTTCACCTCCGATGAATGATGAAAGGAGAGGAGAGAGACTAGCTCTCTCCCATCCAATCACTCATGCTTATGCTTTTATCAAGCGTTTGCTCTTCGTTCAGTCATTTACTTCTGCATACCGAGCGCTGTCAACAGCTCTTGTACCGCAACTTCTTGCTCAGCAAGGAAGGCAGTGAAATCTTCGGAGTTTTTGTATTCGCTGACCCAATCGTTTGCTTTCAATTCTTTCGCCCACGCTTCGTGTTCAGAGAGAGATTTTAACGTTTTATCCCAGTAAGCGATTTGCTCTTTTGTCATGCCTTTCGGACCTAATACGCCGCGCCAGATCGTGAACTCTGCATCTATGCCCAGCTCTTTTAACGTTGGCACATCCTTGAAGTCACCTTCAATCCGTTCATCAGAAGTTACGGCCAAAATTTTGATTTTTCCTGCTTTTAAATAGCTGCCGAGGGAAGAGATGTCTGTTCCAATCGCATCAGCATTGTTGCCGAGCAGCGCAGCAATGGCTTCGCCTCCGCCATCATAGGACAAGTACTTGACTGTTTTAGGGTCAACGCCTGCTCTAAATGCGGGGAGTACGCTAATTAAATGATCCATAGAACCAGGCGCTGATCCTCCGGCAAGCGTAACTTTAGAAGGGTCTGCCTTAATGTCGTTAATTAGAGAATGAAGATCGTTGTATTTGGAATTTGCAGCAACCGCGATTGCACCGTAGTCCTTCGTTATTTGTGCGAGCGGGGTAACATCCTTGTAGCCGTAAGGGCTGTTTCCTTCTTTTTTGAGATTGTTAATAAGAATAGGCGGGGAGCTGACAAACAGCTTGTATGGGTCATTCTTGTCTTTGGTTACATATTCGGCTAAAAATACAGTGCCGCCGCCGCCGGGCTTGTTCTCAACAGTCATCGTTTGATCAACGAGCTTTGTTTCACCTAGCACTTTGGTCAAGGACCTTGCTGTCTTATCCCATCCGCCGCCAGCTCCCGATGGGGCTGTCACAATAAAAGGTTTCTCAGGATAATTAGCCGATCCGCCTTTTGATGCTGTTCCGCCGCAGGCCGTCAAACTAACAGCAACAAAAGCAGCAGCTACTATAGTTTTCCAATTTTTTGTTTGGTATCCCATACGAATAATCCCCCTTTAGTTTCATTCAAGTAAACGTATGAATGATTACTGTAAGCGCTTACTTGTTTGATATGCTTCATACTACCATCGCGAATTGGGGTTGAATACAATAACCACATAAGTTGAAAAGTAGTCATACTGTTTATTTTGTTCATAAAATTTACGGCCATTATCGACTCAAGGGACTATGTTCAGGGAAGCATGTAGAATACAATAAAATCAGCGTCCCGCGGATGAGAAGTTTTTGCATGGAGGTAATTGAATGCGATTACAAACGAGATTGATTTTGTTAATTGGAACTTTGCTATTTATTATTATCATTGCACTTACCTTCAGCTTTGAGAGAATACTAGTGACGACGCTGCAGAAAAATGTAGGTGCATCAGCTCTGGAAATTGCGAAGACAGTAGCGTTGATGGACGTCATTAGACATGCCTTTGAAGAGGAGAATCCTTCAGCCATCATTCAACCCATCGTTGAGAAAATTAGAATGGAAACAGACGCTGAGTACATCGTCATTGGGAATAAAGAGGGAATTCGATATGCGCATCCGCTGCCGGACCGAATCGGGAAAGAAATGGTCGGCGGTGACAATGGGCCTGTGCTGAATGGAGAATCGATCATTTCAGAGGCCGTTGGTTCGATGGGCCCCTCCTTGCGGGGAAAAACTCCCATTTATAATGATCAGAATGAAGTTATAGGCATTGTATCAGTGGGTATTTTATTAAAAGACATTGAACAATCGGCAGTGACATACCGTAATGCGATGATTATTTTTGCAGCCATTGCGCTGATGGTTGGATCTGGCGGAGCCATTGTTATTGCCAATAGCGTAAAACGATCGATCCATGGTCTAGAGCCTGAGGAAATCGGCTTGTTGTATCAGGAGAAGAGAGCTATTTTGGAAACGATCCATGAAGGCATTATTGCCGTTGATACAGAGGGAACGATTACCCTTGTCAATCAAACGGCTTTGAAGCTGATCGATCCGCTCGAGCAAATGGAGATTACCGGGCAGCATGTGCGGGATGTCATTCCAGAATCGCGGCTAATGGAGGTTATTAAATCAGGGCAATCGGAAATCGATCAAGAAATGACCATTAACGAAAGCAGTGTCGTCGTCAATCGCTTGCCGATATTTGATCATCAGCACCGGGTCGTAGGGGCGGTTTCCAGCTTTCGCAACAAATCCGAGCTGCTTCGATTAACAGAGGAGCTGACGCAGGTGAAGCGATATACCGAAGCGCTGCGTTCACAAACGCATGAATACTCCAATAAGCTGTATACGATTTATGGGCTAATCCAGCTGGAGTCGTATCAAGAAGCGATGGATATTATTACACATGAAACCGATGTTCATCAAAATCTGATCCATTTCCTCCTGCAGGAAATTCCCGATCCTATTATTGGCGGCATACTAATTGGCAAGTTCAATCGTGCGAATGAGCTTAAGGTGAAGCTTGAGATTGATTCCAAGAGCACCTTCAAAACGATCCCCGATGATCTAAACCGCAATCACCTGGTAACGATTATCGGCAATTTAATTGACAATGCGCTGGATGCTGTTCTCGAGAAAAATGATGAGAATCGAGCCGTGAAGGTGTTTCTGTCTGACGTAGGCAAAAGTTTTACGATCATTATCGAAGATAATGGGAGCGGCATTAAGGAGGATGTCGCAGAGCGGCTATTTGAGCTCGGTTTCTCCACGAAAAATGAGGATCATCGGGGTTATGGGCTAGTGATTGTTACGCAGGCGATACAACAGTTAAGGGGTCATATCCGTTTTGAATCGCGTCCGCAGGAAGGGACGATCTTTACCGTTGTGATTCCAAAAGAAAAGGGGAAAGATATATGATACGAGTGGTCATAATCGAGGACGACCTTCGAATTGCACAAATCAATCGACGCTTTCTAGAGAAGATAGAAGGTTTCGAAGTCGTTGGAATTGCAACAGATAAGCAGCTGGCGCATGAGCATTTAGATATTTTGGCCCCGGATTTAGTGCTGCTTGATTTATATTTTCCCGATATGAGCGGACTTGACCTGCTTCACTACATACAGAAAAACAACCCGTTAACAGATGTCATTATTATTACGGCCGCCAAGGAATTTGAAACGGTTCGTGAAGCCATTCGCGGCGGGGTATATGATTTTATGATCAAGCCGGTTGTATTTGAACGTTTTCAAGAGAAGCTGAAGTCTTATCAAAAATATCATAACCAAATGGCACTGCTCGGCGGCTCAAATAAACAAGTGGATCAAGAGGGGATTGATCAGCTGCTGTGGGGGGTAAATGATCGTACGGATAAGGATTCTTATTTGCCAAAAGGCATCGATAAGATAACGAATGAGAAAATACTCTCCTTCATTCAGGCAGGTCCTGAAGTATTAACGGCGGAGGAGCTTGGGAAAAAGGCTGGTTTCAGCCGTACGACCGCTCGGCGTTACTTGGAGTATTATGTGGCCAAGGGTGAATTAATAGCTGATATTTCTTATGGAACCGTTGGAAGGCCGGAGCGGGTTTACAAAAGAAAAGAGCAAATATGAGGCTGCCATACTTAGTTTTTCGAGAGGACAATGGATAATAAAAATAGCCCGTTAATGAGGAGCAGCGCACCAAAGATAAGGCCGGTTTTATTCTTTTTTATAAATTCCATTCGAACACCTCGCCACTTTTTTTTACTACATATAATTATCTCGTTTTTGGGCTTATTTTTCCACCTTTTTTTTGGTAAAAATGAAGTGAATATTAAGTTTGTGACGGAAAAAATGCACGCTTTTGTGCCTAAGCCTATGTTTATTCCGCTTTAAGGTTCATTATTTGTAGAAATTTGTATTTGGAGCAGCAATTGTTATAAAATTGATTGGGAGAGGCGATAAGGAACTGCCTGCTGCCAATGCACTTTTTTCTATGTAAAATTGCCGTAAAGAAGAGGTAATATTCAGGTTTTGTAGAATAATGTATGGATCATACATTTTTTTTGGAACTTGCATGTCGAATAGGCGTATTGTTGGTTAGTAGGTTCAGAATCGCTGTATTTGGATATTTTTTTAGTAGTGAACCTTATGGAAAGGGGGTGCAAATACAATGGCTATCTCTCTCGTAAAAGGTCAAAAGGTAGATTTAACGAAAGGCAATGCTGGTCTCAGCAAAGTTATCGTTGGTTTAGGCTGGGACCCGGCTCAAACCAAAGGCGGTTTTTTCGGAATGAAAAAAGCGGCTAACGTTGACTGTGACGCATCGGCATTATTGCTTGATGAAAACGGCAAGCTAAGTGGCGAGAAAAATCTCGTTTGTTTCTACAACAAGCAAAGCGGATGCAGCTCGGTCGTTCATACGGGTGATAATATTACAGGTGAGGGCGATGGCGATGATGAGCAAATCATCGTGCAGCTTGATCGTGTTCCTGCTAATATTCACAAAATCCTTTGCGTAGTTAACATTTACGAATGTGAATCCAGACGACAAGATTTTGGCATGATCAAATCTGCCTTTATTCGTATCGTCAACCCTGCGAACAATCAAGAACTGATTCGCTTCAACTTGACGGATGATTATTCAGGCAAAACCGCTCTAGTCGTAGGTGAGCTTTACAGACACAATGGTGAATGGAAGTTTAATGCAATTGGGGAAGGCACTCATGCTGCCCATGTTGATATCCTTGCACGTCAATACCAATAAATTCATGTGAGAAAAGAGGGCTTTTAAAATGGCAATCAGCTTATCCAAAGGACAAAAAATCGATCTCACGAAAACAAACCCAGGTCTTACAAAAATTACAGTAGGTCTAGGCTGGGATACTAATAAATATGACGGCGGAAAAGATTTTGACCTTGATGCTTCTGTATTTTGCTTGAATGCACAAGGCAAAGCGGGTTCTGAATCTGATTTTATTTTCTACAACAACCCAAAAAACACTAACAGCTCCGTTGTTCACACAGGTGACAACCGCACAGGCGCAGGCGATGGCGATGATGAGCAAGTAAACGTTGATCTTTCTGCCGTTCCAGCTGAAACAGACAAAATCGCATTTTGCATCACGATTCATGATGGCGCAGAGCGCAGCCAAAACTTTGGACAAGTATCCAACGCATTCGTTCGTATCGTGGACGAGCAAAGCGGCACAGAGCTTATCCGTTATGATCTTGGAGAAGATTTCTCTGTAGAAACAGCAGTAATCGTTGGTGAACTATATCGTCATTCCGGAGAGTGGAAATTCAGCGCAATCGGAAGCGGCTTCCAAGACGGCCTAGGCGGTCTTGCTCGCAACTTTGGTCTTTCTGCTAGCTAGTCATACTTATCTACCCGTAAAGGGTCGCCAGTGGCGGCCCTTTTTTAAAATATAACAATTTATAAGTAAGTGAACAGCGGAAAGTCGCAGCAGATATCAAAACGGTCTAGTAGGCCTTTGCACTGACTTTGGCGTTCAAACCTAGTCAATTCAAGGAGGAATAGAACGATGTCTATAAATCTTTCCAAAGGTCAACGCATTGATCTTACAAAAACAAACCCAGGCCTTACGAAGGTTGTTCTCGGTCTAGGCTGGGATACGAACAAATATTCAGGCGGCGGAGAAATTGACCTTGATGCAAGCGCGTTTTTGCTTCATCAGGACGGCAAAGCCAAGGACGAGAAGGACTTTGTATTCTACAATGCGCTGATTGCTTATAACGGCGCGGTAGAGCATACGGGCGATAATCGTACCGGTGAGGGTGAAGGTGACGACGAGCAAATCAAAATTGATTTCCAAAAAGTCCCTCCGCACATTCAGCGAATCGGAATTAGCGTTACGATTCATGATGCCGAGTCCAGGCTGCAAAACTTTGGTCAAGTATCCAATGCCTTTGTTCGTCTAGTAGACGAGTCTTCTGGAAGAGAAGTGCTGCGCTATGATCTAGGAGAAGATTTCTCCGTTGAAACAGCGATTGTCTTCTGCGAGTTGTACCGACATGATGCCGATTGGAAGTTCCAAGCGGTAGGTTCAGGTTTCTCGGGCGGACTAGCAGCGCTTTGTCGTAATTACGGGCTTACGGTTTAATTCATCTGGCGTATAGGGTGGCAGTTTGAGGGTTTGTCACCCTATTCTATTATTACCGAAGGGCGGTTTAAGCATGGAGCTGGCATTAATGAAAGGTCAAAAAGCGGATATTACCAAAAATAATCCTTCCATAAAAAACCTTCTAGTTGGCATGGGATGGAACACTGCAGCAGGTGTAGATGTCGATTTTTCGGCTTTTCTATTACGAGCGAATGGAAAAACAGCTGGAGACCAAGATTTGATTTTTTACAGCAATCCTAAGGATGTCAGCGGTTCTATTCAACTGGCAAGCGGCAATAAACGAAGTTTTGCAGGGAAAACGGATACCGAACAAGTATTGATCGCGATTAGCGATGTGCCTCAAACGATTGAACGTATTTCATTTACTTTAACCATTTATGATGGGGAAGCGAAGAGACAAAATTTTTCTAGCGTGAATGATGCCTACATCCGGGTTATTGACGAAGGAACAGGACGCGAAATTTTGCGGTATGATCTTGGAAAAAATTTCTCTATTGAGACTGCGATAGTCGTAGGAGATTTATATAGATATAATGGCGAATGGAAATTCAATGCCATTGGGTCTGGATATTCAGGCGGTCTTGCTGCACTCTGCAATAGCTTTGGTATTGAAGTAAAGGCAGACGCTCCTGCTGAGGCGCCAACTCCAGCACCAGTGAAAGCTCCACTTATTCCACCTAAACCTCCCGCACCAATCGTACCAGAACCAAGCAGTCCGCCAATAAGCCTCAGCAAAATCTCGCTTACCAAACGCGGTGATGTCATCAATTTACAAAAAGGTGCCGGATCACTTGGTGAGATTGTCGTTAATTTGAACTGGAATCAGAAAAAAGCCTCCACTGGTTTTTTTGGCCGTTCAAGCAGCGGTGTAGATCTAGATGTCGGATGTTTGTATGAATTGAAAAATGGTATGAAAGGTTCTGTTCAAGCGCTAGGCAACAGCTTCGGAGATTTTTCGCGAGCGCCGTACGTTTCGCTTGACGGGGATGACCGAACCGGCTCTATTACAACGGGTGAAAATCTTAGAATCAACGGTAATAAAGTTTCTGAGATTAAGAGAATCGTCATATACGCATACATCTATGAAGGAGCTACGAACTGGGCGGAGGCTGCTGGTATTGTAACCATCACACAAACAGGCGGGCCTGATATAGAGGTGCGGATGGACGAGCATAATAATCGCAAGGGTATGTGTGCGATTGCGATGATCGAGAATGTAAATGATCAAACCTTCAGCATTCAGCGGCTCGTGCAATATTTCTCAGGCCATAAAGAGCTTGACGAGGCTTATCGCTGGGGTCTCAGATGGGTACAAGGAAGCAAATAAAGAAAATGCGGAGGTTTAAGAGATGGTCGACTTTTTTCAAAATGTAATAGCCAACTTCGGGAGCTTCTTTCACTGGGACAACTTGTCACAAGTTCTCACCAACCCGACAAACTGGGGAATAATTGCAACACTCGTTCTTTTGGAAGGCTTGTTATCGGCAGATAATGCGCTAGTACTAGCGGTTATGGTAAAGCATTTGCCGAAAGACCAGCAGAAAAAAGCGTTATTCTACGGTATTATTGGTGCCTATATCTTCCGATTTATCGCCATCGGAGTAGGTGTCTATCTCGTACAAATTACATGGATTAAAGTAGCGGGCGGATTGTATCTGTTATGGATTGCGTTAAGCAATCTATTCCATCTGGAATTCAAGCTTGCTCGTGTTGGCAACATTCCATTAATTCCTTACATCGGCAAGAAGGGTAACGACGATGATGCTGAAGTTCAAAATAAAGGCTACGGATTCTGGCGTACGGTACTTGCTGTTGAAATTATGGATATCGCGTTCAGTATCGACAGCGTTCTAGCTGCATTCGGCGTGAGTGAAGAGGTATGGGTTCTGTTCCTCGGCGGTATTCTCGGCGTTCTGATGATGCGTGGCGTTGCTCAAGTATTCCTCAAGTTGATTGACAAGTTCCCTGAGCTTGAGAAAGCGGCGTTTATTCTAATTATCGTAATCGCAGCAAAAATGATTGGCGGAGCGTATGGCTTGCATGTGCCGCACGCTTTGTTCTTCGGTTTAATTATAGCTGTATTCGGTGGTACCCTTCTTTACAGCGCAGCACGTAAGAAAAGAGAATCAAAAGCGGTTTAGATTCGATAATACTCTGTTTATGAAAAATATCCCTCAATGGATCGCGAGGGATATTTTTTCACTCTCAGATTGCTTTACACAACTTTTAGGAGGGATCACTTTGAGGTATTTTAACTATCTTACCAATGAAGAAGAGCAAAATTTCTTTTACTCCCTTCCAACTCAGTTCAATAATTATGCTGACAAAGAAGTTATTGCTCACGCGATTGGTGCGGCGCTCTATATGCCTGCCACCAAGGATAACATAGCAGATGATTTGGTAACCGGAAAACACGAAGGACTCGTGTCTATGGTGATAGACCTTGAAGATGCAGTAGGTGATAATCAAATCGAATTTGCCGAAGAGACGTTGAAGGCAACGTTGATTAAGATTGGCCGTTACATTTCGATTGGTTTGCTCCATGCCGACGATATTCCGCTTATGTTTATAAGAGTACGCTCTGTTGAACAGCTTAAACGACTGCTCTCATTTTTCGGTGAAGAGATTGAATATATTACAGGAATCGTGTTTCCGAAGTTCAACGTGGAGACTGGCGGTGAGTATTTAAAGCTGCTGCATGAATACAACAAGAACAAACACTCAACAAGCTCCACGTTATACGGCATGCCTATTTTGGAAAGCTCTGACGTCATTTATCGCGAGAAAAGAATGGAAACGCTAATGGGCATTTCCCAGCTGCTGAATGAATATAAGGCCTATGTACTGAATGTTCGTATTGGAGCAACAGATTTTTCGAGTTTATTTGGGCTTCGAAGAAGTCCGGATCATACGATCTACGACATCGGCGTCATTCGTGATTGTATTGCGGATATCGTAAATGTTTTTGGACGGATGGATAATCATTATGTGATCTCCGGTCCCGTATGGGAGTACTTTAAGAGTGATCGCGTATTTAAGCCCCAGCTCAGACAAACGCCTTTTGAGGAAAGCATGGGACGACACGGACGGATTTTGCGTATGGATTATATTAATAAGTATGTGGACGGGCTTATTCGCGAGGTCGCAATGGACAAGGAAAATGGGATAATTGGCAAAACCATTATCCATCCTACCCACATTAAGCCTGTACAGTCGATGCTTGTGGTGACGCATGAGGAGTATATGGATGCCCTGCACATTATGGAAAATGAACAAGGCGATTTGGGTGTGATGAAGAGCCGTTATTCGAACAAAATGAATGAGTTTAAGCCGCATATGACATGGGCCAAACGAATATTGTTCAGATCAGACATTTATGGGGTGCTAAATGAAAACCAAAACTTCACCTGCTTGCTCGCAGAAGAACGAGAATCAGCAATCGTTTAATATTATTGGAGATTTAGAGATTGCCATTGAAGTTACAAGTAATACGTTTCATATACCGCTTGAGCAGCTTTTTCAAATGGCAGCCCGAATTAATAAAAAACGCAGTTTTTTATTCGTAAGCAAGGTGCTTGGCAAGCATATTCCTGTTCGCCCGCATGTGTCCTTATTATCGGGTGCGGCACTTGGGCTTTTATATCAGCAATTTAAAGGTGAGAAGCTTCCTATCCAGATGGAGCAGCTGCTGCATGCCTTTGAATCTCCTGAGGCAGCAGGTAAAATCTATGGACAGATGAAGCAAAATAAAATGGTCATAGATGAGAAAACGCTGTTTATCGGTTTTGCGGAAACGGCAACAGCGCTTGGACACAGCATGTTCGATATGTTCGAGGGTAATGCGTCTTTCTTGCACACCACGCGGGAAAAAATTGACTATATGACGTCCTGCATCGATTTTGAGGAAGAGCATTCCCATGCGACTACACATCGCTGCTATGCTGACAATCCAGCTGTATTCGAGAATGCAGAAACAATTGTGCTGGTCGATGATGAGATGACGACCGGGAAAACAGCCATCAATATAATACACGATTTGAATGCCAGGTATGGGAAGAAAAAATATATTGTTGCTAGTTTGCTTGATTGGCGTTCAAACGAGGATATGGAACGTTTTGATGAGCTGGAGCAAGAGCTTGGCATATCGGTGAATTGCTTATCGCTTGTAGCGGGGCGGATATCTGTTAAGGGTAGCCCTATTCAAAATGCTGACAAAACAGCAGAGTTGCAAGCAAACGAGTTGGAGCCTGCCATTAATGTTCTCTATGTGGGCAATCGGTTTGCTAGCCTTCCCTCATTGAATCGAGAAGTTTCCTACCTGAATCATACTGGCCGCTTTGGATTGACGGCTGAAGAAAGCTTGGTGCTTGACGCGGAAGTAGGACAGGCGGCTGCATTCCTCCGAGAACATAGAACAGGCAGCAAGGTGCTTTGCATGGGAACCGGCGAATTCATGTTCATTCCTATGCGCATAGCAGCAGAACTAGGCGATGATGTATGGTATCAATCGAGTACAAGAAGCCCCATTCATCCGGATTCCAGTTCACAATATGCGGTGAATACAGCTTATCCCTTTATTTCCCCTGAGCATGCTGACGTCATGAATTTTATGTACAACATACCGAATGGCTATTATGATGAGATGTTTTTGTTTATGGAGCGCGAGGTTGCAGGAGCACAAATGGAGGAGCTTAATAAGGTGCTTCTCTCCTTAGGAATCCAGCATGTTCATATCGTTTATTTCAGTCGGAAAAAGCTTGCTGGTCCGGCTCCTATCGGGAGCTATAAGCAGGAGGATGTTACTTTTCTGCTAAAAGACCTTAGCGATATTTCGTTAGAGCAGCGAACGGAGGACCGGGAAGCGGCCATGCAAACAGGCGGCCACTATTCGGAAAGCTTGCCGATTGAATATCAGCCTACTGATGAGTATATACAATTGTTTCAAAATACGCTCAGTGATTCGGCCATTCGAATCGCAAGAGCGGTTGGAACGGTTTCCGAGCGAATCATTCAAAAAAATGGATTTGATGTTGTGCTTGCATCCTTAGCGCGAGGCGGTACGCCAATTGGCGTATTAATTAAGCGATATATCAAGCACATGTATGGTATTGAGGTTCCGCATTATAGCCTTTCAATTATTAGAGGCAAAGGCATTGATGAGAATGCGCTGCTGTATATCAATCAGAACCATCCGCATAAACGCGTGCAATTTGTAGATGGCTGGACGGGCAAAGGTGCAATTGCCAAAGTGCTCATAGCAGCTTGCAGCCAGATGAAGCAAAAATATGGCATTGAGCTGAACGATGAGCTTGCGGTGCTCGCAGACCCCGGCTATTGTGCAAGTACGTTCGGGACAAGAGAGGATTTCCTCATTCCAAGCGCTTGCCTTAATTCAACGGTGTCAGGATTAGTCAGCCGGACTGTATTGCGCAGCGATCTTATTGGCGCCGATGATTTTCATGGTGCAAAGTATTATAAGGAGTGGGAGAGCTCTGATCTGTCTCAATTATTTGTGGACACGATTTCTGCTTATTTTGATCAGACAGCGGATGACTCCAAAGCGGAAGCCCTTCAAATGGAAGCAAATCCTGAGGAAAATGAAATGACTTGGCAAGGGATGCAGGATATTGCTCGTATCCAAACTGATTTTGCAATCACTGATATTAATTTCATCAAGCCTGGCGTAGGTGAAACGACTCGTGTTCTTCTGCGCAGAGTCCCTTGGAAAATCCTCGTTGATCGTCTTGATAATCCTAACTTGAAGCATATACTGCTGCTGGCTAAGGACCGTGGTGTACCTGTGGAGGAATATCCAAACATGACCTATTCCTGCTGCGGAATTATTAAGGCGTTGAAGGGGGAGACGGAATGATTTTTGCGAGCGATTTGGACCAAACTTTAATTTATTCCGTAAGATCCAAAGGCGAGATAGAACTTGAAGAAATGATTCCCGTTGAGCGTTATGAGGAAAGATATATTTCTTATATGACCAAGCCGGCGATTCAGAAGCTGCAAGAGCTTGTCGGCATTATGCGATTTGTTCCTGTGACGACGCGAATTCCGGAGCAATACAACCGCATCTTCGCGATAAGAGAACAGTTCCGTCCGGAATATGTGATCGTCAGCAACGGCGGTACCGTTCTCCGTAACGGAGAAATTGATCAGGAGTGGCATAGCTTCGTTCGTGAAGCTGTGAGGGAGCATTGTGCTGAGCATACGGAAATTGCGAGCCTGTTTGCGGAAATTGCTTCTACCCACTGGGTGAAGTCGACGGATCTTTGTGATGAGCTATTTTATTCCATTAAGGTAGAGAGAGATCAGCTGCCGCATGAAACGTTGGAGGAGCTAAAGCCGAAGCTTGCTTCGCTTGGCTGGAGCTTCTCACTTCAAGGCCGTAAAATATATTTGGTTCCAGAGAAGGTAAGCAAGGGAGCGGCCATCCAGTATGTGAAAGAGAAGCTCGCTTCAAATTTCGTATATGCAGCCGGCGACAGCCTGCTCGATGAGAGTCTGCTGCTGGCAGCTGATTATGCCATATCGCCTGTACATGGTGAATTAGGACGATCCTATTCGGCACATCCACATATTCAATTTACACAAGCAAGAGGCGCGCTTGCCTCGGAAGAACTGCTAGACTCCATCTTAGAGCATGCACGAAGATTATAAATGCAATCGCAAAAATATATCTAATCAGATGGAAGAAGGTTTTTATACATGACACGAGTTTATATGAATCGTTGGTTTTCGGTAGCTTACCATTACATTAATATGATTCGGAACAATCCAGACGGCGAGTCGTTTGAGTTTTTTGGCACGCACCCGGATATTAATCATATGTCCTTGCTTGCATCCGATCATATCGGAACAGAGCCTGCTGTTTTTGGACGCGAATACGTAGATTTTTGTGTGGATTTCTGCAAAAGAAACCAAATTGATATTTTCATTCCTCGTTTGCATATGGAGGAAATATCAAGATATGTTCATTTATTTGATGAGATCGGCACGAAGGTTATGGTATGCCGTGATATCGAATTGCTGGACTCCATGATTGAGAAAGATAAATTTTATGAAGCGCTGCAAGGAAAAGATCTCGTGACGATTCCAGACTATCGTGTCGTAAATACAGCAGAACAGTTTAAGCAAGCTTATGAGGAGCTCACAGCTGCTGGTCATAAGGTGTGCTTTAAGCCAACGAAGTCAGAAGGCGGCATGGGTTTCCGGATTATTGATAATGAACGGGACCCGCTGCGTGACCTTTATGGCTATGTAACCCTTTCTACAACATTTGAGCAAGCTTATGAAACGTTGTCATTAACGGAGCATTTTGACACGCTGATGGTGATGGAGCTGCTCGACGGTACGGAGTATAGTATCGATTGTGTGGCATCTGCTGAGGGTGAACTCATTACAGCTATTCCTCGCCGCAAATCAACGGGCAGGACTTATCTATTGGAGGACACGCCGGAGCTGCTGGCGATTGCAGATCGTATTGCGACAAGCCTTCGCATTCCTTATGCCTTTAATATTCAGGTGCGTTACAACCATGGCATACCGAAATTGCTGGAGATCAACCCGCGGATGTCTGGCGGCCTTTATATTACCTGCTTGTCTGGCGTAAATATGCCTTATTTGGCCGTTCAAGCGCTGCAAGGAAAAACGATTGATCCGCCTGATCCGAAGTTTGGTATACAAGCGGGTTATGTAGAGCAGCCTTTGATCATGGAAATGAACAGAGTAGAATAACCGAAGAAAGGGGCGAGAGCCCCTTTTTTTTCATATTGTGCTCATTAATTTGGCACAACATCCTTTTTTTATTTTTTAAAATTGACTTCTATGTACCAATAACGAGATAATTGTAGGAAGAAGACGAGCATAAAGATTAGGTTCAGAAAGCTCATATGGAGGTGCAGCAATGAATGCATTGAAAAAAAACGCAGCCATCGCGATTGGCGTTTATGCAGTCACATTAGTTGTTAATGGGATTACCTCCCCATATATAGCTATGGCGGTTCCCGTGTTCGGTTTGTTAATCGCATTATCATGGAAGCAGCGTCCAAGGAAAGAAATTAATCAGCCAACACGCGAGCCAGAGCTGCAGCAAAATACGCAAAACCCGCCCATACAACAACCCAGTGCAGCTTCAACTGCCCAAGCATCATTGGCTTCAAAGCCAGCTCCTGCAGCTGTCATTCCGCCGCAGGTTCTAGATCCTGAGCTTGCTTCTGCATTAGAATACATCGGAATCATTGAAGATATGATTTTACTCGAAGGCGAGAAAAATAATTTAGACGATGAAATTGTTCAAAAGACGCTGGCATTGCTGTCGCGGCTAAACCGACTAATTCCGGATTTAATGGCGTTAGGAGACTCGAGCATTAATCACAATATTTTGCGATTGGTGCGAAAGGATTTGAATTCGACCATTAATCCATTTCTTCGGCTCAGCGGCGAAGCGAAACGCCAGAATAGGCGGCTTTTGCTTGATGGCATTAAGGATGTAGATTCCAAGCTTACTTTTTATACGAAGACGCTTGAGCAAAAGGATCTTATGGAGCTTCATACAAAGGCTGAGTTAATTCAGCAGCGTTATCGACTTACTGACTAATGAAGGGGGAAATGAACAATGGCGCAACAACTCGTACAATTAAAAAATGAAGATATTCAGAAGCTGGAGCAAGAAGTGCAAAGCACGATGCAGAAGGTAGCGACAACCGATGCTATGCATCTGGATACACTAATGGATGAGATTACGAAAAAAGGCCAGAAGACGCTTGAGCGCTCAAGCCAGACGCTTACGATGCTCGAGAGACCGCTGTCGGATCTCATGTCAGGCAAACGGTCTGAGGTAGCAAACAACATGCTTAAGCTTCGCAGCGAGGTTGAGGATTTGAGCAAAAGCAAGCAGCTCTCACTCGTTCAGAAGCTGCTTCGGAAAGCACCGATGAAGGCTTATATTTATAAATATCAATCTGCCAAGTCTAACGTGCAGGTGATCGTCAAATCGCTCAGAGATGGTCGCGACAACTTGGAAGAGAACGTCATTCACATGAGAAATTTGAAGCGCAGCAGTCTAGACAATGTATATGACCTGCAGCTGCTTGTCGAATATGGCAATCGTCTCAAAAAAATGTTCGAAGAGGAAATTGCTAAGCCCGAGAACGAACACCGGAAAACTTATTTGGAGCGCGGACTTCGCAAGGTTGTAACGAAGCTCCAAACGTATACGGAAATGATCATGCTTTATCAGCAAGCGATTGCCGCAACGGATATTATTAATGATACAAATGATAAGCTGATGGATGCGCTGGACAGCTCAATAGATAAAACCCAGCATCTCATGTCGGTTTCAGTCTTGATTGCGAGTGCGATTGATGACCAGATGAAGGCTATAGAAGCAGTCAATTCAACGAATGAAATGTTAGGCAATCAATTTGCTGAGAACGCGCGTCTTTTGAATGAAACGAGCGAGCGAGCTAATCAAGCATTAACGAAGCCGGCTATGAGCATGGAGCTTGTGGAGCGGGCAATGTCGGATCTCTTCTCCGCGATGGACAAGTACGAGAACTCCAATCGACAAATTATTCAAACGGTATCCCAGCAAACGGAAAAAATGACGCAAATTAATCAAAAGGTTGGACAACGCTTAGGCATTCAAGCGGGTTCTGGAGCTAGTCAAGCGGAGCTTCCTTCTTCAGCAGCCACAGGATTTTTGGAGTAAATCAAAAAAAATAATTAGCAGGACGAGCTCTCCAAGGGCTCGTTTTTTTGCGTTTTTTGAGAAGAAATGACGGATGTCCTACAAGTAATGGCTCATAAAGCATAAAGAAACAGCATAGTCTTAAAGAAAAAACGAGGTGATCATGCTATGATTGGCGAAATTGCCATAGCTGCACTCATTGTCGTCTTAATTGTTGTTGCCAGCTTTGAACGGGCGGAGGATATTTTGAAAGATTTTTAAGCATCGCTGTTTGTGTTCACCTCTGATTTGGTATAATAGGATGAATTATACTGGCTGATCGGAGGTGTTCCAATTGGAGTTTACCTATGAAATTATTTCGGAGTCAAATATTAATGTACGGTTCATCTATGGCGGTGAGTGGTTTACTTTTAATCTGTTCAATCGAGACCAGCAATGGGTCCTTCATCCTTTTGATTCCTCTTTGATTCGCAATAAAGATATGAGCAGGCTTGTCATAGCAGATTTGATCCAGCATAAACCTTTTCAAGTGATGTTAGCGAAAGAAGGCATTCTTCTTTCCGAGCTGAATACGTCCATTCCGCTTGGACAGCAGCAGGAGACAGAGGTGGAGTACGAAGCGCTTCCTCGTATAGGGCGCGGTTCGGACCTGATCTTTGACGAAGAGCGTTCTTCCAAGCCAGAAGAAATCAATATCGAACAGTTAATTGAAGAAAATGACCTGGAGGATCTTATTCGGCTCGAATTACAAATGATTGAATCGCGTCAAAATCTTTATAATCAAATATTGCACCGAATGTTCATGGCTGATCTAGGTCCAACCGACCCGGAATTCCAGAAAATTCAACAAATTGTCAAAACATATGGGGAAGCGAAAACAAGGCTCCAAACGATACAATAACGGAGTCACTTCCTGTATAATAGAAGCACTGAATGGTTCTGGAGGAGATTAGGTTGGCACAGCTTTATTACAAATATGGAACAATGAATAGCGGTAAATCTTTCGAAATCATTAAAGTGGCTCACAATTATGAAGAGCAGGGCAAGCAGGTTCTTATTTATTCACCATCGGTAAGTGCAAGAGGCGGGGTGGATCGTGTAGGTTCTCGTGTAGGGTTCGAGCGGGAGTCCATTCCGGTTCAAGAGGATACGAACCTTTTTGAAAGTGTGAAAAGCTTCGTTGCAGGAGATGCACCATCCAAAATTTATTGCGTACTCATAGATGAGGCGCAGTTTTTGAAGAAACATCATATTTTGGAGCTTACACAAGTTGTGGATGAGCTTAACATCCCGGTAATGGCGTTTGGACTCAAAAATGATTTTCAAAATCAATTATTTGAGGGCAGCTACAACTTGCTCGTGCAGGCGGATAAAATTGAAGAGATTAAAACCATTTGCTGGTTCTGTGATCGGAAAGCAACGATGGTTATACGCTATAATGACGGACAGCCGATGAATGCAGGTGCGCAAATCCAGATTGGCGGCAACGAGGATTATAAGCCTGTATGCAGACGCTGCTATAATGAAGCTTTTCGCAATGCGTAAGCAGGGGTAATAACAATACAAAAGAACCTCCAGATCCACTGTTGCAGTGGCTTTGGAGGTTCTTTTGTTTGGTTTGCTATTAAAGACTGAATTCACTTGGATTAAGTCCAAGGGTATTGCAGATGTCACGCACAGCAGCTTGTTCCTTCATATCGAAATCGCCGTCTGCTGCTCCGATTGCGCTGCACACACCAACGATTACACGAGCAACGTCTGGTTTGCTGCGGAATTTGGCAATCGCTTTAAGCGCCTCTTGCTTGCCAATCATCGCGTCAAACTCCATATTGCCTACAAAGTGATTGAAACGGTTAATCACATCACTCATATCAAAAACTTTTAATTCTTCGCTGCGGCCTATGTAGCCGGCCATTTTTTGTTTTTCATTGGAGTCGACGGAACCGTCTGCTGCTGCTACAATCGCACAGCCAGCTACTACCGCATCTAGGAAATCTTTATTTTTGAATTTTTTGACCTGATCGGTTAGTCCTTGCTTACTTGTTTGCAGCCATGATTTGAAAGAGCTCATTTAGCTCAGCCTCCTAGGGTGAATTTAATCTTATTATTCTATTGTAGATTTAATTGGGGTCATTTAGCAAATTTTGCGGTAAATTGTCTGTTTATGCTATTAGATTAGATCGTTGAATGAGAAGGAAATAGGATGAACGATAGAAGGAAAGACGATGTATTTTTGAAATCGATTACATTATACAAAAAACAACGCACATCATCTTAAAAATGACTCATATTATGAAATCGTTTTCAATTTTATACTTGTAAGTAATCTCGTCTACAGCTGTCCATTTCAATAAAGAAGGGGTTTGCCGTGAGACGACAATTATAGTTATGGGGAGGGTTTGGTTTGAAAAGAAAAATGTCGATGATGACGGCGATGCTGCTGGTCATATCGCTAATGACGAGCTTGCTTTCAGTAGGAGCAGCGCCTTTGACGCAGTCAAATGGGGGATTGCCGACGTACTTGGACCCATCAAAGAGCGTTGATGCAAGGGCGGCGGATTTGCTTGCCCGGATGACACTAGAAGAGCGCGCAGGACAAATGATACAGCCAGAGAAGTCGAATATTACACCTGAGGAAGTAAAGCAATATTTTATCGGCTCGGTGCTTAGCGGCGGCGGTTCTTTCCCGAACGGCAAGCAGCAGGACAGCACGCGTGAAAATTGGCAGACGCTTATAGACGGCTATCAGGATGGCGCGCTTTCTACGCGTCTTGGGATTCCGCTGCTGTATGGCGTGGACGGAGTACACGGACATAACAATGTGAAGGGAGCAACCTTGTTCCCGCATAATATCGGTTTGGGTGCAGCGAATAATGCTGAGCTGGTGAAACAAATCGGCGCCGCGACAGCAAAGGAAATACGCGCAACCGGAGCAAATTGGGATTTTGCGCCGACGATTGCAGCCCCGCAGGATATTCGATGGGGCCGGACCTATGAAGGATACAGCGGCAATCAAGCGATATCCAAAGTGCTTGGTGCAGCGTACATTCAAGGGCTGCAAGGAGAAACAGCTGCGGAGCGCAGTCAGACGAAACATGTCGTTGGCGCTGCGAAGCATTTTTTAGGTGAAGGCTATACGGATAACGGCGTTAACCAAGGGAATATAACGAAGTACACAGAGGATCAGCTCATTGCAAGTGATTTAGAGATGTACAAAGCTGCCGTTGATGCAGGTGTACAAACGGTTATGGCATCTTACCACAGCATTCAAGGCCTCAAGATGCATGCGAATAAGCGGCTTCTTACGGATGTGCTGAAGGGTGAGCTTGGATTTAAAGGTTTTGTTATTTCGGATTATAACGCGATTCAGCAAATCACGCGTGATCAAGACGGCAAAGCAGTCAGCGGCTTGAAAGATCAGCTGAAAGCGTCCGTTAATGCAGGCGTAGATATGTTCATGCTGACGGGTGACTGGAGAGCCAGCCTTGAGCATTTAATTAGTCTTGTTAAGGATGGCAGCATTACGGAAGAGCGTATCAATGATGCAGTCCTCCGTATTTTGAAGGTAAAAATTTCATCTGGTCTATTTGAGAATCCAAAGACAGATACGGACTTGGCAGGCTACTTCGGTGCATCTGAGCATCGTGCGCTTGCGCGTCAAGCTGCGGCGGAGTCGCTCGTTCTTCTGAAGAACGATGAGGTGAACGGTTCACCGATTATGTCTCAGCTGAAGGATATGGACAAAATCTTCGTAGCAGGTAAAAATGCGAACGATATCGGCAACCAATCTGGCGGCTGGTCGATTACTTGGCAGGGAGCATCCGGGGCGATTACGACCGGAACGACAATCTATGAAGGACTTAAAGAGGTTGCAGGAGCCGCGAAGACGGTAACGTACAACAAGCATGGCCGCGGCGCTGCTGGTTATGACGTAGCTATTGCTGTTGTAGGCGAAACGCCTTATGCAGAAACGAATGGAGATCGTACGAGCCTGAATCTCGACGAAGAGGATCTCGCAACGATTGCAAATATTCGTGCAGCTGATCCGAACATTCCACTCGTTGTTGTTCTTGTATCCGGACGCCCGCTTACGATAGCGGATCAACTGGGTGACTGGGATGCGCTTGTCGCAGCATGGCTTCCAGGTACGGAAGGTCAAGGCGTGGCTGATGTACTGATTGGGGGCAAACCGTTTAAAGGGAAAAACCCGATTAAATGGCCATTTTATGTAACGAATAATTATCCAATTATGACCGATGTCAGTCCGAATTTACTGTTTCCTATCGGTTACGGCTTGATGAGCGGGCAGGCTACGCCTGATCTGCCGAGCAAACCTGTAGAACCAGAGAAGCCTTCACTGCCTATCCCGGGCAAGGTCGAGGCGGAAGCGTTCGATGCGAAGAGCAGCGGATTGAATACAGAGGACACGCAGGACATTGGCGGCGGCAAAAATATTGGTTGGACGTCCGGCGGCGCATGGCTGGATTATAGGGTGAAAGTGAGCGAACCCGGTACCTATAAAGCCGATTTCCGCTATGCTGGCAACGGCGGTGCAACGGGGATTAAGATTAAGAGCGAAGCGGGAGCGACGCTTGGTACGTTGAGCGTAGGCTCCACAGGAGGCTGGCAAAGCTGGCAAACGGCCACCGTCGAGAATATCGTGCTAAGCCAAGCAGGCATTCAAAAGCTGAGGCTTGAGTTTATTGCCGGAGACATTAATTTTAACTGGGTAGAGTTTACGCGTACAGGCGATGTTCCAGCTGGCGGCGGTGGCGGCACTGATCCAGGTAATGGAGGCGGCGAACAGCCAGCCCTTATTAGCGGAGCTGTTGAGGCATGGATCTCCAGTGAACGTGATGCGGGTGACCGCAAATGGTATTATGCGGATCGTTATCAAGCTGGCGATAAGAAGCTGGAGCAGCAGACGAATTTAGATATTACCCTTCCAGATAACAGCAAAGCGACAACGATTACGATAAATCCGGATAAAAAATATCAAACGATGCTAGGAATCGGTTCGTCCATGGAAGAAGCGACGATTCATAATCTTGTGAAAATGTCTCCGGAGAAGCAGACAGAGCTGCTTCGCCAATTGATCGACAAGGATAACGGCATCGGCATGAGCTTGATTCGCCTAACAATCGGAACCTCCGATTTTACAGCGCAAAAGTTTTATTCGTACGATGATTTGCCTGCCGGTGAAACGGACGTTGAGCTTAAGAAATTTTCCATTCAGAAGGATATTGATTTTGGCATTATTCCAACCGTCAAAAAGATACAAGCGATTAATCCCGATGTACAGTTTTTTGCATCGCCTTGGAGCCCTCCAGGCTGGATGAAAACAACGGGCAGCATGGTAAGAGGTCAAGTGAAGGAAGAATATCTTCCTGTGCTTGCAGATTATTATGTGAAATTTTTAGAGGCATACGCTGAGCATGGCATCTACTTTGAAGGCATGACGCTGCAAAATGAGCCGCTGCTCGAAATTGATTATCCAAGTACAGCGATGTCATGGCAGCAAGCGTCACGTCTAGCCAAGCTGCTGCGGGCAAAGCTAGATCAGAATAGCAATGCAAAAATCAAAAGTGTAAAGCTATGGATGTTCGACCACAATCCTGGCGATACGATGGCTTATCCAGCACAAATTCTGGGTAATTCCGTAGAAGGGGCTTACGATGCCATAGAAGGGACGGCGTTCCACGATTATGGCGGCGAGCTGTCCATGATGACGGAGCTTCAAAAGCTGTTCCCGCAGAAAAGCGTGTATTTAACGGAGCGTGCGGTATGGGGGACAACGGGCGCTGACCGAATCGCACAATATTTCCGCAACTATGCTAAAAGCTATAACAGCTGGGTTACGATGCTGGACAGCGATATTTCATCCCATCAATGGGTAGGTATTCCTGATCCGACCCCAGTCGTTCAGGATTCCTCGAATCCAGATCACTACTGGCTTCTGCCGGAGTATTATTTGATGGGGCAGTTTACGAAATTCGTGAAGCCTGGTTATGTGCGAATCGATAGCAATTACGGCTCGGCTGCGACAGTAACCAACGTTGCATTTGCAAGCCCAGACGGCAAAGAAATTGTAACGGTTGTCATCAACCAAACGAGTGACCCGCAGCCATTTAAAATTATAGTTGATGGACTTCAAATTGAACCGGTCATTCCAGCCAAATCAGCAGCAACCTATCGCTGGAATCGTACGCAAATAACAAACGTTCCAGCAACGATTGACGCTACGCGCTTCGCTTCAGCAGAAGGCGAGTTCCAGGTTAATCCGAACGGATACTTAGGTTCTTTTGCACCAAATGGAACAGCTTCGTTCGATTATGTTGTAAATGTAGCAGAAGCAGGCGAGTATGAACTCGATCTGGCGATTGCAGGTTTCCAAACGGATGGTCTGGTTAGCTTTGAACTGGATGGCCAGCCGCTTGTGTCACTGCCGATCAATCAGACGACGTACCAGTGGGAGTACTTCGCTAATCGCCGCGAGCGCGTTATGCTTCCAGAGGGTGCGCATAAATTAACGATGAAAGTGAGTAAAAACGACTTCAATGTTAGAAGTATTGCGTTCACGAAGGCGGATAAGGCAGCTATTTCACTTCCCGCATCTATAGAGGCGAGTAAATTCACATCTGCCTTTAATGTACTCGTAAACGGCTCAGCGGTCAGCTATGCCGATCCGAATGATTGGATGGAATATGAGGTGCAGGTTCCAGCGGATGGAAACTACGGTATAACGTATCAATATTCCACGACCTATGACGGAGCGAAAGCAGAGCTTTCACTAGGAGGAAATGTACTGAAAATGACTGAGCTACCAAACAGCGAGAGCTGGGATGCTTGGGCAATGGCTTCAGATACAGTTGCTCTGACTGAAGGTGTTCATACGCTAAGAGTTCGAATCGTTGATCAAGGCTTCAACTTGAATGCCATTGCGGTTGGGCCTGCTATTATCGCAGATGCCTCAGCCGTAACAGAAGGTGCAGAGGCTGGAAGCCATATTTTTGTCCAGCTGCTTAACGACACGTATAAAGAGGAGCTGACTTCCTCCAATTGGTCCATCGACGGGTATGTCGGAACGGTTGTAGATAGCGTTTATCGTGTTGATGACCATATGGCTAAGCTTACCTTAGGAGGAGGGGCGACTAGAGACTATGACTCTGATCGTACCGTCACAGTAACAGTCAGCACATATGAAGCTGCTTCTGGAAGCACCGGTAAGACGATGAGCTCTAAAGTTATCATTAAGGCTATTGATGATGCGGAGTCGTTATCCTTGTCAGAGAGTCAGATTGCTTATGACGTAAATGGCAAGGAGTTAATCGTTACCCTTGCTGGCGGTACTTTCGTGCAGAGTCAGCTTGGAGCGATAACCGTATCGGGAGCGGCGACCTCGCAAGGAGGCGTAACACTGCGCTCGGCGGAGCTTCTCAGCCCTAATCGAGTGAAGCTTACGCTGAACTGGAGCGGAACCGTTCACTATAATGAATTGGAATTGCAGGTTAACGTTCCACTGCAAGCCTACGATGATTCAACAGGAGGTACGGCGTTAAACGCTAAGGCAGTGCTGCTTGGAACCGAAAATGTGAAGGAGCCAGTAAATCTTTTGTCCCTTGATTCATTGGATCAGTTCAATCGATTAAAAGGATTCGCAGTGTCTGGAACAGGAAGCGCGAGCAGGCTAACCCAAATTGATGCGGGCGATTATGCCGATTATTTGGTACATGTTCCAGCTACTGGTTCCTATGTTGCAACCTTTAAGGCTACATCTGGCGGCCAAGCTGTGAATGGCATCGTGCTGGAGGCGCAAGATGGCGCTGTTCGGAAAACGATTAACGTACCAAACCTTTACAACCAGGTCGTTGAAATGCGGATTGTCATTGATCTCATTGAAGGTGATCAAAAGCTTCGTATTCTGGCTGGAGCATCCGGCTACGAGCTTAGAGGCATTAAATTTGAGCCGTATGTTGTACAGGTAATGGATCAGAGCGGTGTTATGAAAATTGAAGCGGAAAGCTACACCCATGCGGATGCGGCTGCTGTTCAAAGCAATATGGACGGACAAACGCTATTCTTCAAAAACGTAGGTTTTATCGCGGCAGCAGGCTCGCTTTATTTTGACGTAAGTATCGCAAAATCGAGCTTCTACAAAGTGACCTACCGTTATGCAACGCCGCAAGCAGGCGTGAGTGGAACGTTGTCCGTGAATGGGCAAAAGTTGTCTACTACGCCGCTAGGAGCAAGTGGTGGATGGGATAAATATGTGGAGGCTTCTGGCATTGTAGAGCTTGCAGAAGGCGTGCAAACGATTCAGTTTACTAGCAATAATGATGGGGCAAACCTTGATTGGATCACGCTTGAGCAGACTGAAGCGGTTACGCAAATTACAGGTACCACAGCGCTTCCGACTGCTTCGCTGAAAGCTGGAGCCTACAAAGGAACCAAAACGGTTGCTTTAACGACTGCTACAGAAGGGGCTGCCATTTACTATACAACAGATGGATCGCTGCCTAGCAGTACAAACGGGCAATTGTACAAAGGAGAGCTTAAGCTCTCGGAGCTGACAGTGCTCCGCACGATCGCGATTAAAGCAGGAATGAAGGACAGCTTTGTTGCACCATTTACGTATATCATTACGCCAGGGGGAGAGCCAACACCAACACCAACGCCAACACCGACGCCAACGGAGCCAACACCAACACCGACGTCACCGACGGGGCCAGCTGTAACGCCAGCTCCTACGACGCCTCCGAGTGGAAAGGGCACAATACCTGCACCAACTCCGGTCATGGACACGGCTAGCGGACTTGGTAAAACTGCGATAAGCCAAACGCTTATCGACGAAGCTTTGAAATCAGTAGAAGGAAATAATAGTACCGTTCAAACCATTACAATTAAAGTACCGAGTGTAAATGGAGCTAATGGCTACGAGGTGCAATTGCCTAAAGGGACTATTAGCGAGGCTAAGCTGTCGGTACAGTATGAAATTCAGTCAGGTACGGGTACGATTGTTGTACCAAGCCATATGTTGAAATCACTGCCTTCGGATGCGAAAAACGTATCCATTGTGATTGCGAACATCGATAAAACAAAGCTTAGCGAAGAAACGAGAGCAGCAATCGGCAGCCGTCCTGCGGTTGAGCTGAATCTCTACGTTGATGGCGTTAAAGTGGAATGGAGCAATCCAGAAGCTGCTGTAAACGTATCGCTTAGTTATACTCCAACAGCTGATGAGCTGGCGAGCAGTGAGCAAATTACAGTGTGGTATTTCGATGCAGCAGGTAAAGTGATTGCAGTGCCAAGCGGCAAGTATGATAAATCGCAAGGTGCTGTGCTTTTCACAGTAAATCATTTCAGTACGTATGGCGTAGTATTCGTAAGCAAAACGTTTGACGATCTTGGCAAATATCCTTGGGCGCAACAAGCGATTAAGGTTATGACGGCAAAAGGCGTCATCAACGGCATATCGGATAAAGCATACGCTCCAGCTCAAAATGTGAAGCGGGCAGATTTTATTACCTTGCTCGTGAAAACTTTAGGTCTTAATGCTGCGTATGATAGTCAGTTTACCGATGTGGCAAAAGGTTCTTATTATTATGATGCGGTTGCCATTGCGAAGAAGCTTGGCGTAGTAACTGGCCGTGCGGACGGTACGTTTGATCCGAATGCCTCCATTACAAGGCAAGAAATGATCGCGATGACAGCAAGAGCGTTAAATATTTCTGGCAAGAAGCTGCAAGCAGGAAGCTCGGAGCAATTGAAATCGTTCACCGATTTGAAGCAGTTAGCAGCTTATGCAACGGACAGTGCTGCTCTTCTCGTAGCGAACGGCATTGTGAAGGGCGACGGCGCTAAGCTTAACCCGCTTGGTTATACAACCCGTGCGGAAGCAGCAGTTATTATGTATGCCATTTACAACAAGTAATAAGATTGGAATGAGCGATGCGGCTAATTGAATGACAAGGAAGAAGCCTTCGAACTCACTGTTAAAGTGGGAAAGAGGGCTTCTCTTTTTTTTTGCCTATTCTATGAAAATTTTTTCAAAATAGTCGTATGCCGTTCTCACTATTAATCTAGCGAATAGGATGAGGGTATCAAACGGTAGGAGTTGATTATGTGTCATTTTATTTTAAGCTGCGCACGTACCTAGGGAGAGATGTAGAAGTTATTCTCTCTAATGGGGATGTGGTTGCGGGTGTGCTGCTGACGGTAGGCTTCTCATACATTGTGGTTCGAACCTTGAGTGTACCTGGATACGGTGGGACGGAAGATGTGTTGATACGTTTACGGGTCATCGAATATGTCCGGATTTTATAGGAATGGCTGTACGGATGATGGAAGAAGGCGTGACTATGTCGAGCGATTGACCGCGGATAAGGATGTGCTGCCTCCTTTACGAAAAGGAAGAGATTTCTCCCAAACAGGCAATCGGCGCGGGGTTCACCAGCGCTTGTCAGTGATTATACCCGCTCAAAATGAGGAGCGGACAATAGGACGTGTCATCCAAGAAATAATATTGCTGTCGCCAGCTGAAATTATCGTAGTTGTTAATGGCTGCAATGATCGTACAGAGAGTATTGCTAGAGAGCTTGGCGCGTCGGTTATCGTTTTTCAGGAGCCTCTCGGAACGGATGTTGGCAGAGCTATTGGCGCATATGCAGCCACTTGCGATGCGCTGCTGTTTGTGGATGGTGATTTTCATATCCCTTGGAAGGAGCTTGCTCCTTTTCCTAATGCGCTGCTAAGCGAATGTGATCTGGCTGTCAATAAGCTGGATCACCACCTCGGCATGCGCATGCCTTGGAGTGCCGTGACAACGCTGAAAATAGCACTGAATATGGCAGTTGGCCGCGAGGATCTGGCGAATGCTTCACTCGTGCATGTTCCATTCGCGCTGAATAGGCGGGCGCTTAATGTTATTCATTGGTCCAATTTATTATGTCCGCCGAAGGCTTATGCGCTGGGACTGCTCGGTGGGTTAACCGTCAAGGCTGTTCACTGCGTAGAAGTTGATCGCTTAAACCGTTATCGTCCGAGCAAACACAGCAATGCCGGAGGAGACCATTCCATTGCAACGATGCAAATAATAGGGGATCATTTTGAGGCTCTGCATGCCATTCACAGGAGAGAGGGCAAGAAAGGAGAGATAGGGTGCAGCGGGAATTTGGAAAAGTAAGTATCGTTATTGCAAATTATAATCGTGCAGCATATCTCATTGAATGTTTGGACAGCTTGATGAGTCAAACGTATTTGAATAAAGAAATCATCATTGTAGATGACGCATCGACCGATAGGTCGCTGGATGTTATCGAGGCTTGGTGCGAAGCGAACGGAGTAGCGGGCACAGAATCTATCGTACTCGTTAGACTTCCTAGAAATATTGGGTTTTCTGGAGCTGTTACGACGGGTTTCTTCCACGCTCGCGGACAATATATCGCGGTACAAGATGCGGATGATTTCTCTCATCCGCAGCGTTTAGAGAAACAAGTAGCGTATCTCCAAAGCCATGCAGAGGTTGCACTGGTAGGAACGA
Source organism: Paenibacillus sp. 01T47 (assembly GCF_056398245.1). Classification (NCBI taxonomy): domain Bacteria; kingdom Bacillati; phylum Bacillota; class Bacilli; order Caryophanales; family Paenibacillaceae; genus Paenibacillus; species Paenibacillus sp. 01T47. The sequence goes on along the minus strand of NZ_JBFTPA010000014.1, from coordinate 149,528 downwards.
GCTACGCTAGCTTTGATGAGGCCGAGAAGAGGCAGTATGTTCAGGAAAAATGGCTGCGGTTCGGTGATGATATTCATGATGTTTACCGTAACGGCGGTCACTCTGTTTGCCATGGGACGATCATGTTTCGCGGCGATGCTTTTGACCAAATTGGCGGATTGAGCCGACGAATTGTCGGGGCGGAGGATTATGAGTTCATCGTTAAATTTTTGAATAACAAAGCTCGTATTGAAAATATTCCTGAAATTCTTTATTACTATCGTCTGCATGCGAGCCAACGTTCATTGGCTTTTTATGCGAAAAAGGAGTGAGGTGAAATGGCAGGTTCGCCGTTATCCGTCTTAATGGCTCTGGACAGTATGGATGCCGGTGGTACGGAAACACATGTATTAAGTCTAGCAAAAGCACTAATAAAAATAGGTCAAAGAGTGGGTATAATTGCCGCGGACGGCCCTATGAGGTTTCGGTTTGAGGATGCCGGGTGCCATGTATATTTGTTTGAATTCCAGCCAGCTGGAGCGTCAGTTCAAACGGAGCGAATCGTTAGGCTGCAGGAAATTATGCGAAGCGAGAAAGTGGATTGCGTTCATGTGCATCAGACTCCATCAGGTCTATTTACGGCAAAGGCAGCTAATCTATTAGGAATTCCGTCTATATTTACCGTTCATGGCACCTATTATCCGCAAACTGCTCTAAAATCGCTGCTTGTTTACTCGGAATCGGTCATATGTGTAAGTGCTCCTCTTCAAAGCTACATCACGCGGTTTGGCTTTCCGTCTATCGTTGTCCCGAATGGCATCGATCTAGCGGAGTTTTATCCATCCAGCGGCGCAAAGCTTCGCTCAGACTTAGGTATTTCTGAAGATGCAATTGTACTTATGTATGCTAGCCGCTTGGCTTGGGGAAAGGCAACAGCATGTGATGTCCTGCTGCGGGCGATGAAGGATCTTTATCGTTATGGGTGGGATAAGCTTGAGCTTGTTGTTGTCGGGGATGGCCCTAAATATAATGCAATTTCAGAACTTGCGGAATTTATTCAGGCAGAAAGCGGAAGACGCTTCATTCATATGGTTGGGAAACAATCGCAAATGCGAGAGTATTACAATGCTTCAGATATCGTTGTCGGTACAGGACGCGTTGCGCTGGAGGCAATGGCTTGCGAGAAGCCAGTGCTTGCCATTGGCAACCATGGCTATTTTGGCTGGGTGGAGCGGGGTAATTATGAGCAGGCTTGGCTTAACTATTTTGGAGACCACGGTTCGTCTGCTGCTTATTCCCGTTATTTGTTTGCAAGCGAGATTGCAGATGGATGCCGCAGGCTGGAGGGGCTGCGCGCTAATGGAATAGAGGGAAGACGGTGGGTGGAACGTGAGTTTCATATCGATCAATCCATTGATCAAATGATGAGCGTGTATCGTTCAGCAATTGGGGAGATTTAATGAAGGGCGGTACGGAATGAAAAGAATTTTGTATGTAGGCTGGTTAGGGTTTAACAATGTTGGTGATGAGTTAATGTGGTTATTGTTTCGCGACTTGTGTAGAGCTTATCTGCCTGAGAAAAAATATGATGTCATTCCGTCAATACCGGGCGTAGATATTCGGAATTCGGGTCCGTATGATGTTGTCGTGCTCGGCGGCGGCTCGCTGCTCATTCCAGGTTATATCGATGTTGCTTACCAAGCGGCTCGGAACCATAAAAAAGTAATGATTTGGGGCAGCGGTCATGATAGACAGGAGTTTCCTGTAATTGATGCCTCGGGGAAGGTCGCAGCCCATTTGGCCTACACCGGTGAGAACCTAGCAACGAATGAGAAATTAGCTGAGCTAGTGAAGATGTCAAAGTATTGCGGCGTCCGAGGTCCGTTGTCCTATCAGTTTCTCGAGGATTCTGGCGTCCGAATGGAGCAGGCGATCATAAGCGGTGACCCGGCATTTCTACTGCCTGCACCGTCGCCACGCAAGAATGGGCAGGCTAGCAGAACGATTGGTGTGAACTGGGGAACTGCTTATAATCGAATTTTCGGCGGCAACGAGGAAAAGGTAGAGCAGCAATTGGTAGAGGCGCTGCGTATATTAATATCGCAGGGTTATCGCGTCAATATTTTCTCCGTTTGGGGTCCTGATAGAGAAGCTTGCAAGCGTCTGTATGCGAAGCTGGGAAACCAGACGAATGTGGATCTTGATTTGGAGCTGTACCATCATGAGGATTTGATGGAGAAGCTTAAGTCCTATGCGCTGACGGTCAATTTCAAATTGCATGCTAGTTACCTGTCAGCAGCGGCAGGGGTACCGTTCGTAAGCCTTGGATATCGATTCAAATGCATAGACTTTGGCTGCTCGGTGGATCTTCAGGATTATGTGCTCTCCACCGGCGATACGGCACTTGGCAAAAGCATTCTGGACAGAGTAGCCAAAATTGAAAAAGAAACGGATATGATTCGCGAAAAGTTTTATTCGCATCAGAGCCGTTATCGCGAGCTGCTGAAAAAGCCATTTCAAGAAGAACTGTTTTAAGGAAATAGCTGCAACAGCGTAAGAGGAGCTGCCCGAAGGTTTATTAACTTTCGGGGCAGCTCTTTTTTTAATAGACAAAGGATGGATATTATAGGAAGAAGGTTGACATCGAAAAATAGTTTATGATATATAAAAAGAAGGATTGGCACTCAAAGAGTTTGAGTGCTAAAATATAAGGTAGCGGTTTAATAAACGTTGAACAAGCCTTCCTGTTGCGTTACCTTTAGGCTTACTAATTATTGATGAATGGAAAGGGGATCTATCCATGTCCAAAAAACAGTTCAAAGCAGAATCGAAACGATTGCTGGAAATGATGATTAATTCCATTTATACGCAGCGCGAGATTTTTTTGAGAGAGCTTATCTCGAATGCCAGCGATGCGATCGACAAGCTATATTACAGAGCGCTAACTGACGACCAAATGGTATTTAACAAAGAGGATTATTATGTTAAAGTCGTTGCCGACAAGGCAAACCGAACATTAACGATCACCGATACAGGGATTGGCATGACGAAGGAAGAGCTGGAGAATAACCTTGGCGTTATTGCGAAGAGCGGATCTTTTGCCTTTAAGAAGGAAAATGAGCTTAAGGATGGACATAACATTATCGGCCAATTCGGGGTGGGCTTCTACTCTGCATTTATGGTGGCGGATGTGGTTACCGTTGTGACCAAAGCTCTTGGCAGCGATGAGGCGTTCAAATGGGAATCAACTGGCGCCGACGGCTACACGATTGAGTCATGCGAGAAGGACTCCGTTGGTACGGAAATTGTACTTAATATTAAGGAAAATACCGAAGATGATCAATACGATGAGTACTTGGAAGAGTACCGTTTGAAGTCGATCATCAAAAAATATTCTGATTTCATTCGCTACCCAATTAAGATGGATGTGAAGGGCCAACGGCCTAAAGCAGATGCAGAAAACGAGTTTGAGGAATATCAAGAAGAGCAAACCGTTAACAGCATGGTGCCGATCTGGCGTAAAAACAAAAATGAGCTGACATCGGAAGATTATGATCAGTTTTATTTTGAAAAACGTTACGGCTTCGACAAACCGATCAAGCATCTTCATATTAGTGCGGATGGCGCTGTTGTGTACAATGCGATTTTGTATATTCCGGAGAGCACACCTTTCGATTATTATACAAAAGAATATGAGAAGGGGCTGGAGCTTTATTCAAATGGCGTTCTAATTATGGATAAATGCTCAGACCTGCTGCCTGATTATTTCAGCTTCGTTAAAGGTATGGTTGATTCGGAGGATCTATCGCTCAACATTTCTCGTGAAATGCTGCAGCATGACCGTCAGCTGAAGCTGATTGCGAAGAACATCAACAGCAAGATCAAGAGCGCGCTGCTTGGCATATTGAAGGATGACAGAGAGAAGTATGAGTCATTCTACAAAGCATTCGGCAGACAGCTGAAATTCGGCGTATATAACGATTACGGCGTGAACAAAGAAGTGCTGCAAGACCTGCTTATGTTCCACTCCTCGAAAGAGAAGAAGCTAGTTACACTGGACGAGTATGTGTCAAGAATGAGCGAGGATCAAAAGTACATTTATTATGCTTCCGGTGAATCTATTGAGCGAATTGATAGACTTCCGCAAACCGAGCTGGTAACGGATAAAGGCTTTGAAATCTTGTACTTCACGGACGATATTGATGAATTTGCCATCAAGATGGTTGCGAAGTATAAGGATAAGGAATTCAAGTCGGTATCAAGCGGCGATCTTGGTATTGAAGAGGACGAGAAGGACAAGGAAACGGCCGAAGAGCAGGATGCCAATAAAGAGCTTTTCGAGCAGATGAAAGAAATTCTTAACGATAAAGTAAAAAGCGTAAAAGCTTCAAAACGCCTTAAAACACACCCTGTGTGCTTATCTACTGAAGGCGAAGTAACGATTGAAATGGAAAAAATATTGAATTCGATGCCGAACAACCAAGATGTAAAAGCAGACAAGGTGCTCGAAATTAACGTGAACCATGAAATTTTCCAATCGTTGAAGGATGCTGCTGGGCAGGATAAAGTGAAGCTGGCTCTTTATACAAGCCTACTTTACAACCAGGCTCTTCTTATCGAAGGTTTGCCAATTCAAGATCCAGTTGCGTTTACGAACGATATTTGCAAAGTAATGGTTTAATAGAGCAAGCGTAAAAAGCCCGTACGGGGTCATTCCCGTACGGGCTTTTTTTCTACGACAGAACAATTATGGATGCTGATCATAGCTACCGATAAAATTACACGAGGCGCGTGGTGTGCTTGCGCAAAATATAATAAATCATGGTATTGATTATTATTCCGGATATAATAGCACTACAAGATAAGAAATAATTGAATAAGAATGCAGAAACAAATAAATAAACAAATAAATAAACAATATTCATTGCATGAATCAATGTGAAGCCGCAGAGGAGGGTTTATAGATGATACGGATAAAACGCCGGCTAAACTTAATTACGCTTATTTTGCTGCTCATGTGTATTATTATTGTTCCGGTTCTTATCCAAGGTTATATGTTGGGCAAAGGAGCGGTTAAGCAAGTGGAAACGTTATACGACAAATCGGTTTCGAGCAATATGGAGTCGCTCTCCATCAGCTTGGACTTTTATGTGAACCATATCGAGGATTATATTCGCACCTTGTCGCAGGATCAGGAATTACAGAGGCTGTTAAGTCGAAATAATAACGCTCCCATAAATGAACAGGCGGTCAGAGACCGGCTGAAGTCGTTCACTGCTGCGTATCGGTTAAGAGTGCCCTTATACGTACAAATTATTAACGATCAAGGGGAAGTATTCAGCAATAACGTTTTGCATGATACCGAGGTTGAGCGGTTGAAGCAAGTCGTGCAGCAGTTTAATTGGCCTTCGGAGAGGATACCTTATGATAATAACGTCATGTATCGCAATGTGGGCCCCAACTTTCACGATCTCTCGGAGGGGCAGAACGCTTTTTATTTCACTAAAAATATTGTACAAGGCAATTCGGTGCTAGGCCTCTTAAACGTAGAGGTCAACGAGAGCTTATTTCAGCGGCTGCTGCGCAAAATTCAACTGAACAGCTCAACCCTTGCATTCATAAGTCAGGAAGACGGCGAATTGCTCATTTCTAGCGAAGATGATGACGACCGCCTGAAGGAGCTATCCAGACAGGCGATATCGAAGGCGAAGGTGGACGGTGGGGGATATGAAAGCTTTCTGATTCAGTGGAACGGCCAAAGCTACTTTTGCTCCATCCAAAACATTCCCTTCTTAAGATGGTATTTAATTGCGCTAACGCCGGAAGAGCTTTTGGCAAGTCCCACTAAGCAATTGTGGAGCCATACGCTCACGGTAACCGTGTCGTCCATTCTTTTGATTTCACTTATCCTGTATATATTCACAAGAAAAGCGATGATACCTGTGCTGAATTTATCGAGGATGGTTCGGAAAATACGCTTTAATGATGCTGGGCAGGGGCAGGATGTCATTGGAAATTTCCAATACAAAGGCTTGGAGGAAATCGAAATTTTATTCTCGGGCATTCAGCAAATGCTAAGCCGGATTAATGAACAGATTGAGCGAATTAAAACGGATGAACGGGAAAAGTCGAGCCTGGAGCTCAATCTCTTGCTGTCCCAGATCAAGCCTCATTTCCTGCATAATTCGATTAATTCGATCCGTTGGATGGCGGAAATGAAGGGCGAGAAGATGATTGCCCAGACCCTTGTTAATTTAAGCAGCATGCTGAACTATACACTAAGCAAATCAAGAACCATATGGAGCACGGTCGGCGAGGAAATGGATTATGTCAAAAGCTATATTGCGTTTCAGGAAAAACGGATGTTCATCAAAATTGAAACGATATGGGATGTGCCGCATGAGGTGCAGGGTGCAAGAATATTGAAGCTGACGCTGCAGCCGATTGTCGAGAATGCAATCATGCATGGATTTACTAATCTTGATGGAATTACGCCACAGCTGACAATTACTTGCGCGATGGAAGCGGAGCAGGTACGGGTGGAGGTTATAGATAACGGAGTCGGAATTGAAGAAGGCTCCATTGCCGGTATGCTGATAACGGATTCCAATGAGTACGAGGATGAGGAACGAACCTCGGGGATCGGGCTTAAAAATGTGCATCGTCGCTTGCAGCTGGAGTATGGCGAGAGGTATGGCATCGAAATTCGAAGTGTAGTGGGTAAAGGGACGAACGTAACGCTTACCTTTCCCTATATCGATCATAATGGAGGAGATTCGGAATGAAAGTGATGATTATTGAAGACGATATGCTAGTTAGAATGGGGATCAAATCATTAATTCCTTGGTCTGAGATGGGGCTGGAGGTCGTCTGCGAAGCCAGAGACGGAGTTGAAGCTGTTGAGTTGTACGAGAGATTTCTGCCGGACATCGCACTTGTGGATATTTTGCTTCCCAGAATGAATGGGCTTGATTTTATTGAGAAGGTAAAGCCTTTAAATCCTGACGGGGAATTTGTTATTTTGACCTGCAACCAAGATTTCGAAACGGTTCGCAAATCGCTGCGCCTGGGCGTTCATGACTTTATTGTAAAATCCACAATGGAAATTGAGGAGCTTCAGCTCATTTTGAAGCAACTGACAGCCAAGATGAAAGCCAAGCTGCTGGAGCATCATTTTCAGGAGGAAGGGACGCCGGAAGCGGGTTCAAGATTCGTTCGTAAAGCCAGCTTATTAAGAGATTGGCTGCACGGCTTGTATAACAGTGAAGAGACAGAAGCGTTTGCCGAGAAGCTGGGAGAGTATAAATATTTTCTGCAAAAGGGAGAATATGAGGCATGGGTTGTGGCGTTAGATCCTTCTCAGGATGAATCCAAATTAACTTCTCAAGAAATCGTTAAAATAGGCCATTCGATTGACCATATGGCTGTTGAACTTTACCGCAGCAGGCTAATTGGGTTCGTGGAAAACATAAATGATAACCGATGGCATGTATTGGTAAGCAGCACGAATAGCTCGGATATCGACCCGAAGCTGTTGATCGACTCGGTTTCGCAGTATATGGGCCATACTCTATCCATTGCTGTGAGTAAAAGGTTTACAGACTGGCGGGAGTGGACCGTGTATGATCGTTTTGCTAGCGACCTGCTAAGCCTCAAATATTTTTGTGAAAATGACCACCTGTTTCAGGGCGAGCTGCCTGAAGCAACGCTTTCCGATGCCGTGTTTATTTGGAAAAAGGCGATAATGAACAAACTGTCCAGCTTTCAATACGAGCAGGCAGGAGATCTGCTTGCAAACCTCAAGCAGGTCGTCGGCCCGCCATATCCCAAACCAAACCTGCTGCACAATGTACTGGAGGATATTTTATTTCAACTGAAACAAATCTGCGAAATGTCGGGACGGCGTCCATCGGAGACTTATTTCCAAAGATCTGAGCTGCTGGACTGCGTTTCATTAACGCAAGCGGTGCATTTGTTATACAACGCTATCCATGTGCTGCAAGAACCGGCATTCAAAGAGAAGAACGGTCATGAAAGAAAGAAGTTTGTTGAAGCCACCGAAATGTTTATTCAAGAGCACAGGTTTGATGAAATTAGTTTAAATGCCATCGCGATGCATCTTAAAGTAAGCCCTGTATATCTCAGCAGAATATATAAGGAAGAGAAAGGGATTTCTTTCAGCACCGCTGTTTTGACAGCCAAGGTGGAGCAGGCCGAAACGATGATCCGCAGCGGAATGACCTTAACTGAGGTTTCGGACAAGCTGGGCTACCTAAACTTAAGCTCGTTTACCCGCATGTTTAAGAAAATTAAGGGGATTGCACCCTCACACTATGCAGATGCTGAAAAGAATTAAAAGATGTTAACTGCGGCTTGAAAAATGATAAATGGTATCCTCTTCGGATATAAAGTGATAAATCAAATGGTTGGCTTAGGAGATTCATCTGCTTATGGAAAGCTTCTATACTAGGAAGCAAGACATCAACTAACGAAAGAAGGAAGGTTTCCATGAGAATGAGAAGATGGTCTGTTTTAAGTATAGCTTTAATGATGCTAGTTACAATGTCGCTTTCTGCATGTTCCAAGAATGAAAATGAAAGCGCTTCTACAGGTGGAGAAGGACAGGAGAAAGTCAACATTGTTTTCTGGAATTCAGGGTTTGCGACCATTGATGAAAATAACAAAGCGAAGAAAAAAGAAGACTTCTACATTTCTCAGGCTGTTGCCCGATATGAGAAGGCCAATCCCAATGTGAAGATTGATGTGCAGGATGTTCCATCCGGAGATGAGCTGTTTGCTAAATTCCAAACGGCCAGCATTGCCAAGAACGGTCCTGATTTAACGGTACTCTGGTCAGGTTCCTATATGCTTCGGTTTAAGCAATTTTTAGAGCCGATGGATAGTTACTTTTCAGGTGAAGAAAGATCCAGAATCGTTGGATGGAGCGCAACAACGGAAGACTTTACGGCCGATGGCAAAGCCTATGGCGTTCCATTTGGGACAGACGGAACTTTTCTTCTAGCGTATAACAAGAAAATTTTTGCGGATGCCGGAATCGATCCCATTGCCCAGCGCCCGAAAAATTTTCAACAATTTGTAGCTATGCTGGAGAAAGTGAAGACGAAGGATATTACACCGCTTGGTTTATTTAAAGACAGCTTCCTTCATGTACCGGACTATTGGATTGCTCAAACGGTGGATATTCCGGGCCTGGACAGCTTGGTCAAAGGCACAACCAATTTCTCCGATCCTAAGCTGGTGAATGTCATGAAGGGCTGGCGCGAACTGTTCGAGAAAAACTTGGTCATTGCCGATGATTCAGTTCGACAACTGTTTATTCAAGAGCAGCTCGGCATGACGGTTGGAGCAAATGCGGACATCTTGAACTTCAGCAAGGAGATGGGCGACAAGGTCGGCTTTATGAAAATTCCAGACTTCAGCGAGGATGTCAAAATCCACGATGGCGGTCCTGGCGGGGTGGGCGCTGCGTTTGTGGTGACGAACTACTCAGAGCACAAGAAAGAAACGGCTGATTTCGTCAAATTCCTGATGAGTAAGGAAGAGCAAATCAACAAAATCAAATCGGGCGAAGCACGTATTACAGTCGTCAACGATGTGGATGTGAACGAGTACGTATCCGATCCGCTAGTGAAAACGATGCAGGATATGGCCAATGAACCAAGCACTATTTTCTGGCCGGACAATGTTTACCCAGCGGAGCTGACAAGCGAGATGATGTCGCTGCAATCCCTGGTTTCCAGCGGGAAAATGACAGCAGAGGAATTTATGAAAAAAATCGACCAGAAACGCGATTCGCTTCTAAAAAATAAATAGGCGGTTAAGGAGCGGCCTTCATAGGAAAGGAGGTCGCTTCTACCAAAAGGCAAGGAGGAATAGAAGGATGGGTCTCAAGCAAGAACGATGGGTAGGTTTGTTCTCCTTGCTGCCGGCTTTTCTGTTACTAGCTGTATTCGTAGGTTATCCCATGTTTAACACGTTTTTTCATAGCTTTACGGAATGGGATGGAGTCACTTCTACGTTTGTTGGCTGGGATAATTTTAAGACGATCCTCAGTAATGGCGATTTGCCGCTTATGCTGCGTAACAATCTGATCTTTTTACTATCGGTACCTGGCATCTTGTTCATATCGCTTACGGTGTCGGTTCTGCTGCATGAGGAGGTTCCGGGGTGGCGCTTGTTTCGTTCGGTGTATTACTTGCCGGCTATCCTCTCCTCGGTCGTTATCGGTTTTTTGGCAAAATCCATGTTTACGAATAAAGGGATCGTGAATACGCTTCTGGAAAATGCCGGACTTGGCGCGTTTACGACGGATTGGCTGAATACGGTGCCGACCGAATTTATGATCTTGATTCTATGTTTTTACTGGCAGACGCTAGGCCAAGGAACGCTCATTTTTTTATCGGGGCTATCTTCGATCTCCAATGAATTGTTTGATGCGGCCAAAATAGACGGAGCCAATTGGCGTCAGCGATTAATGTACATCGTCATACCGTCGTTATATCCAGCGATATTTTACTTTACGATCGTCAATGTTATTTACGTATTTGTCGGGCTGTTTGGCCTTGTTTATTCGATCACAGGCGGCGGGCCCGGTTACGAGACAACACCGATCGATTATATGATTTATATTCAAGCTTTCCGAAGCGGAAATATGGGCTATGCGAGCGCGCTTTCGGTATTCTTGTTCTTCATTGTTATGTTCATTACCTGGATTCAGTTGAAAATATCCAAGCGCTTGGAGCAATAGGAGGACATTATGAAAACAGCCTCTAGAAGAATGGTTAGATTTCTGATTTTTATCGTGCTCGCTGTCATTGCCTTCATGGCGATGTATCCGTTGTTCTACATGGCTATCAGCAGTATGAAGCCGACGATAGAATATATCAAACATCCGATGGGTCTTCCGAAAACGTGGTATTTTGATAACTTCATCGCACTCATTTATCGCTTCTCTCTTGTTCGGTTGTTTGGCAATACGCTCGTCTATGTGGGACTTAGCTTAGTTGCTTCCCTAGCCTTGTCTATTCCGGCAGCCTATGCTTTTGCCAAATTAAAATTCAAATACCGCAACGGGTTTTATATTATTATGATCGCTACGATGACCATACCGGGTATTACTTTTATCATTCCAAACTATTTGTTGATGTCAAAGATCGGCTGGACTGACCATATCATATCCGTGGTGACTATCTGGTCTGTCTCGGCTATTCCGAGCACGGTCTTCTTACTCACTTCACTAATGAGAGCCATGCCCGATGAAGTGCTCGAAGCGATAAAAATAGACGGTGCCAAATATCATCAGGCGATGTTCAAAGTGATTTTGCCCATGAGCTTGCCGGGTGTGGTCACAGTATCTATCTTTAATGCGACGAACTGGTGGAACGATTTGTTAACCCCGCTCATCTATTTGCAATCGGATGGCTTAAAGACCGTAACCGTTGCGGTGGCGACTGTGCTAAACCGGTTCAGCTCAGACTACCCGCTGTTATTGTCAGGGCTGTTGCTTGCTTCGCTGCCGCCCATTGCGATTTATATTATTTTTCAAAGCTATATTCGTAAAGGGTTGGTTATTGGAGCTGTTAAATAAACGATATCGAATGAGGATAGGAAAGGATGTCATCACATGAGTACGAAGCAAGGACGCCTCTTTTCAAAGGTAGCGATTATTACAGGAGCGGCATCAGGAATCGGTAAAGGAACGGCGCTGCTCTTTGCTGAAGAAGGCGCGAGTCTTATCCTGGTCGACATCAACGAGGAGAAATTAAATGAGGTAGCTGCCGAAATTCGCCAAATGGGCGGAAGCTGCGAGATCGTATGCGGCAGCGTGGGCCTGATGAAGACGGCTGAAGATGCTGTGGCAAGCGCGGTCAACGCTTACGGCGGGCTTGATATCGTTTTTAACAATGCGGGCATTATGCCTGTTGGCGATATTTTGGATTATGAGGAAGAAACATGGGACGAAGTGCTTCAAGTTAACCTGAAGTCGATGTTCTTAATGTGTAAAAAGGCGATCCCCGAAATGCTCAAGAGAAATGGCGGTTCCATCATTAATACATCTTCAGTTATGGCCTCCTTAACGGAGCCTGGCTATACCGCTTATTCTGCTTCCAAAGCAGGCATTATTGGTTTAACCAAAGAGATTGCCGTCTCCTATACCGAGAAGGGCATCCGCTGCAATTCGATTTCGCCAGGCTGGGTGGAGACGGATATGAACGTCCGTCTTGCCGAAAGCATGGGCGGAATGGATAAATTGTATCCCATCATCAAGCAGCAGCAGCCGCTCGGAAGAATGGCAACGACGCGCGAGGTTGCGTATGCCGTGTTATTCCTAGCCTCCGACGAATCTGTTGTCGTTAGCGGCTCTAATCTAAGTATTGACGGAGCAGCATCGGCTGCGATTTGATAACAAGCCCTCATTCAAAATCATTCACTCTCATATGGAGGTTATACCTATGGCTAAAATTAGTATTATCGGAGCAGGATCTGCCATGTTCTCCCTCAGCCTAATCAAGGACATCTGCTTGACGCCTTCTCTTGAAGGCAGTGTCGTCAGCTTTATGGATATCGATGAGCAGAGATTGGAAAGCGCATATTCCCTTTGCGAACGCTACGCCAAAGAAGCTAATATCCATCTGGTACTGGAGAAGACGACGGATCGTAGAGAATCGCTACGCGGAGCCGACTTCGTCGTGCTTGCTGCGCTGGTCGGAGGCCATCAGCGCTTGAAGGACGGATGGGATATAGCCCAGAAGCACGGTTATCGGTTTGGCGGGAGCCTGCATGTGATGCATGATGAAGGCTTCTGGATTAATTTCGATCAGCTGCGCCTCATGGAATCGGTTATGCTGGATATTTTGGAGATTTGTCCGGACGCTTGGTATATGCTCGTGTCCAATCCGGTCATGGCGGGGGTAACCTACTTGCAGCGCAAGTATCCACAGGCCAAGCTGGCAGGCTTCTGCCATGGTTCTAACGGGGTAAAAGCTGTGGCTGAGGTCATTGGACTCGACCCGAATCATATTACGTATGAGATTCCAGGCGTGAATCACTTTATTTGGCTGACCGAGTTCCGATACAAAGGGGAAAATGCATTTCCTATTTTGGATCGTTGGATCGAAGAAAAATCGGCTGCTTACATTGAGAACTGCGCTACTTGCGACTGGTTAGGTCCCAAAGCGCTTGATCTCTATAAGAAATTTGGCGTATTTCCAATTGGCGATACGGGAAATCCGGGCGGAGGCTCTTGGCCGGCTTGGCACCATGCGGATCAAGAAACGGAGCATCTCTATAAGGAAGACCCTGAGGCTTGGTGGCGGGACCTTTACTTCGCAGGAGGCGCTGCTGGTGTTGAGAGGATTCGGAAGGTTTCCGAAAATACGACAGAAGCAGTTATGGATCATTTCCCGCCGGTGCATTCGTCGGAACCGATGATTCCGTTTATTGAAGCGATAGCATGTGATGTGCCTAGAGTGATGATCCTTAATATATTGAATGACAGCAACTACGTGCCGGGCATCCCACTCGATTTTCAGGTGGAAATTCCTTGTTACGTCAGTGGAATCGGCGTTCAAGGCATTAAGACCAAAGGCTTGCCTAAGTCTCTGATTAACTTTGCGCTTCGCGATCGTGTCGCTCCGGTGGAAATTGAGCTGCAGGCCTATGATAGCGGGAATCTTGAAGATCTTGTCCAGTTAATCATGATGGATCCGTGGACCCGTTCCGAGAAACAGGCTCGTGCGCTGCTGGATGATATTCTTGAACTGCCCAGCCTTGCTGCGATGAGACAGCACTTTAATTAAGGGGGCAGGCAGAATTGGCTATCGAACAGTTTGAGCTTTACGGGGAAACGGCAATAAGGGTACAGAATGAGGAGCTGGCGTTCACGCTGGTACCGGCTTGGGGAAGTAACCTATTGTCTTTGCGATTAAAAAATAAAGATCTTGAATTGCTGCGATTTCCAGAAAATCAGGAATCGTACAAGGCAGATCCTATCTTGTATGGCCTGCCGATCCTCTTTCCTCCCAATCGCATTGCGGATGGCAAGTTTGCATTTAATGGCAGGGACTATCAGTTTGATATTAATGATGCTGCTGAACACAATCATACCCATGGCTTATTATTTGATGCGCCATGGAAGATTTTACGGGCAGAGGCAGAGGGAGAGAGGATCGTACTGGAGACGATCATTCATTCCGATGAGCATGAAGCGATTTTAGCTCGGTTTCCACATTCATTTAGTGTTCAAATGAGTTACATCTTGGAGCGGGCAACGCTCACGATTAAAGCGACAATCAGCAGCCGGGATGCCGCGCCATTTCCTTGGGGACTCGGCTACCATACGACGTTTAATTATCCGTTTGATCCCTCAGGGGATCTGGCCCAGTGCCGATTTTCTCTGAATGCGGATAAGCAGTGGTTGCTGGACGAACGCTTCTTGCCAACCGGCGAACTAGTAGATATTCCTTATTTGGAGGAGCTGCGCGAGGGAAAAAGCTTAGTCGAGCACGCGCTGGACGATGCGTTTCAGACAGCGGGAACGGGAGCCAATGAAGCGGTGCTGACCGATCTGAATTCCGGCATTCGCGTTGTGTACAGCGCGGACGAGCAATTTAAGCATTGGGTGGTCTACAACCATGATGCACGGCAGGGTTATTTGTGCCCAGAGCCTTATACATGGATAACGAATGCACCAAACTTGCAGCTTCCGCAGAAGCTGACGGGCTTCCGTGTTCTTCAGCCTGGCGAGCAAGTGACAACAACAACACGAATTCGGATTGAAGAGGTGATTTGAGCATGTCTTTGCGCAGTGACCGATGGTTTAAACACCCGTCAAAGGAAACGCGATTCCAGCATCTGTCGGCCATGAGGGCTAATGGGCATGTTCCCGAATCATTTGTAGGCAAGCCGATTATTGGCATCTTCAACTCATGGAGTGATTTGAATAGCTGTAATGCGCCCCATAAAGAATTAGTCGAATTTGTCAAACGTGGAGTGCTGCTTGCCGGAGGATACCCGCTTGAGATGCATACGATCACGACGCCTGCTGATTTTATGAAGCCTTCGGATCTGCCTTATCGCAATTTGATGGCGATGGACGTTGAGGAGTCCATTCGGGCATTGCCAATTGACGGTGCAGTGCTGCTTTGCGAATGCGATAAGACAACACCCGCCCAGCTTATGGGTGCAGCCAGCAGCAATATTCCTTCGCTGCAGCTTGCTGCCGGACACCGGGCATCAGGTTCCTTTCGCGGGAAGAAAGTGAATTATGGGACGGATCTTTGGAAGCTGATGGATGATTACAATGCGGGCCTTCTGACAGACGAGGAATGGAACGAGCTGGAGAAATGCATTTCATGCACGCAGGGAGGATGTCCCGTCATGGGTACCTCCTCTACCATGAAATGCCTATCGGAGATTCTCGGCATGATGCTGCCGGGCACTTCCACGATTCCGGCCACGCATGCCAGCCGTAAATGGGCGGCCGAAGAAACGGGCAAACGAATTGTTGCGATGGTTAGGGAAGAATTGACTCCGGCTCGTCTAATGACGGAAGCTGCATTTGATAATGCCATCAAGCTGCTTGCAGCGCTTGGCGGCTCTACCAATGCCGTTATCCACTTAACTGCGATTGCAGGGCGGCTCGGGATCCATATCCCCTTAAAGAGATATGAAGAAAGATCAAGTGAAATTCCGCTTTTGGTCAATCTTCAACCAAGTGGAGAGCACAGTATGGATGACTTTTTTGAAGCAGGCGGACTTGGCGCTGTGATCAGAAGGCTGCTGCCCCAGCTCGATGCGACCTGTCTGAGCGCGCTTGGAACAACGCTTGAAGAATGTTATCGCGATTATCCCGCTTACCGGGATGATGTTATTTATTCTCTGGCCGAACCTTATAAAGTGGAAGCGGGCATTGCTGTACTAACAGGTAATTTGGCGCCTTCGGGAGCTATTCTGAAACGAGCAGCTAGTTCCTTAATTAATCATCAACATAGAGGCCAAGCGATTGTATTCGATAGCTATGAAGAGATGAATGAAACCATAGATAGCGAACAGCTGGAGGTTGATGGAACCTCGGTGTTAGTGCTGCGAAACTGCGGACCGGTGGGAGCAGGGATGCCCGAATGGGGAGCGCTACCGATTCCGAAGAAGCTGCTAAAGCAGGGAATTCGGGATATGGTACGAATCAGCGACGCCCGAATGAGCGGAACTAGCTTCGGAACGAATATTTTGCATGTTTCACCGGAAGCCCAGCTTGGAGGGCCTATCGCTGCCATTCGAAGCGGGGACTGGATTGTGGTCGATCTGGATCACGGTACGATTAGCGTAGAGCTGACGGATGTGGAAATACGTGAGCGTCTGCGTGATTGGTCGCCTGTTCGTACGCATAAGCGAGGGTTTATGAAGCTGCATGCGGATCATGTATTGCAAGCCGACGAAGGCTGCGACCTTGATTTTTTGCGTCCAAATTCCAAAGAGGAAGTTAGCTTTATAGAACCAATCGTCGGAAGAGGCTAGTGGGAGTTAGTCATTCACATACATGGAATGCTTCGAGGGGGAAACAACGATGAACAAAGCTCAAGCCTTTGCGGCTAGTCTGGGCCTGCCGGACAAAGAGCAGTATCAGCTCGCGACAAGTGCTAAAAGATTTGAAGATGGAGCCCATTACCGTGTGGAAATCCCTTCGGTAGAGGGTCCTGCAATAATGGAGAGCGTGATTGCAGAAGCCAAGCAATTTGGACTAACGGTCAACCGCGTCTCTCAGGGCAGCGGAATTATGCTGTTAAGTGATTCCGAAATTAGCGATATGGTACAAATGGGCATGGCGGAAGGGATGGAGGTATGCCTCTTCGTTGGGCCTCGCATGAGCTTTGATATCGGAGCGATGTCTCTTAGCAGCAGCGGAAAGCTGCTTGGCGGGCGGCATGCAGGAATGGATCAGCTGCTCTATGGATTGGAAGAAATATTTCGTGCGGCTGAATTAGGCATTCGAAGCGTTCTTGTGGCGGATGAAGGCTTATTATGGCTGATCAATCAAGCGAAAATCAAGGGACAGCTGCCAGCCAATTTGGTCGTTAAGATTTCAGCGCTGATGAGTCCGACCAACCCGGTAAATGCTCGGATTTTTACGGAGCTTGGCGGCACTACTTTGAATTTGCCTGGCGATATTACACTTCCACAGCTGTCATCGATTCGAACCGTGGTTGATGCTCCGATTGATCTCTATATTGAGTCGCCGGATGATTTGGGCGGTTTTATCCGCAACTATGAAATTCCGGAAATTGTAAGAATCGCTTCACCGGTTTATCTGAAATTCGGGCTTCGGAATGCTGTTAGCGTGTATCCGGCGGGGATTCATAACAAGGAGCTGGCCATCGCCCAGTGCAGGGAGAAAGTGCGCAGAGCTCATTTGGGCATTCAAGTTCTCGACAGGTATCATTCGTCTGCCATTCAATCCGACAGTTTTGCCGAGGGGTTGGGAATTCCTTCAGTGAGCTAAAGCGATAACCCAAGGGATGGAGTGAATAGAGAAATGACTATAGAGCAGACTTATTTGAATTTTATTGATGGAAAATGGAGCGTATCCGCAACCGGAAGGTTGACGGAAAGCATTAATCCTGCGAATTCGTCTGAGATCGTCGGATATGTACAAGATTCCAACGAAGCGGATCTTGAGCTTGCGGTGAGCGCCGCTAATCGTGCCAAAGAAGCATGGCGCAGGCTTTCGGGAGCGGCCCGGGGCGAATATTTGTTCAAGGCTGCTAACCATCTAGAGGCAAGACTGGAAGAGATAGCTGAAACCATGATGCGCGAGATGGGCAAGACCCTTGCGGAATGTAAAGGTGAAACGGCTCGTGGAGTTGCCATTCTTCGTTATTATGCCGGGGAAGGCATGCGGAAGACAGGTGACGTTATTCCTTCAACTGATCATGAGGCGATCATGTTCACAACTCGAGTGCCTCTAGGTGTCGTAGGTGTCATAACGCCGTGGAATTTTCCGGTTGCGATCCCGATATGGAAAATGGCGCCGGCGCTTATTTATGGCAATACGATTGTCATAAAGCCAGCCATTGAAACGTCGATTACGGCAGCAAAGCTGCTTGCATGCTTTGAGGAAGCAGGCTTTCCGTCTGGCGTTGTCAATATGGTCACAGGTGACGGTGCTCTAATTGGAGGCGGTATTGCCAATCATTCCAATATTCAAGGTATTACCTTTACGGGTTCCAATAAAGTAGGGAAGCAGATTGGCCAAGCGGCTCTTTCGCGTGGAGCCAAGTATCAATTGGAGATGGGCGGGAAAAATCCGCTTATCGTCGCTGAAGATGCTAACCTCGATCTTGCCGTAGAAGCAGCGATTAGCGGCGGTTTGAAATCCACGGGACAAAAATGTACGGCTACGAGCAGGGTCCTCGTGCAAGCCTCGATTTATGAAGCGTTCCGGGCGAAGCTGCTGGATCAAGTCAAACAATTGAAGCTGGGAAATGGGAAGGATTCCACCACATGGATGGGGCCTTGTGCCAATGAAAAGCAGCGTAATACCGTTCTTTCCTACATTAATAAGGGAATCGCGGAAGGGGCTAGCCTCCTCTATGGCGGAAGCATACCGGAGGATGAGGAATTGTCGAATGGCTATTACGTGCAACCGACCGTCTTCGAAAAGGTAACCGTGGATATGACGATAGCCAAGGAGGAAATTTTTGGTCCGGTACTGGCGCTCATACCTTTTGTGGACTTGAAGGAAGCGTTAGCGCTGGCCAATGACGTGGAATATGGACTGAGTGCCTCTATTTATACACAAAATATTAGCCATATTCTGACCTTTATCTCTGATATGGATGCAGGCTTGGTACGTATAAATGCGGAAACGGCAGGTGTAGAGCTGCAGGCACCATTTGGCGGAATGAAGCAATCCAGCTCGCATTCGAGAGAGCAGGGGCAAGCGGCAATCGAATTTTTCACCTCAATTAAAACCGTTTTTTTGAAAGCTTAATGTAAATAGGAAAACAAGTAAGTCCCAGTGAGGCAAGAGCTCACTGGGACTTTTTAACTTAACTTTCACAGCTTGAAATCGATAGTAGAGGAGAATGTATTAACTTTAATCCTTAAGATTTTCAGTGGCCTCTTGCCGTCGTAGTTTTTTTGTTATGCGGCACACGGCTTGAATCAACCCGCATTGTAGTTTTTTTGATATTGCCGAGGCGTAAGCCCGGTCCACTTCTTAAAAGTTGAGCTAAAGTGACGTTCCTCTTGATAGCCGACCAGCTTGGAAACCGCATAAATTTTATAGCTTTGGCGCAGCAGCTCCTTCGATTGCTCTACGCGATATTGATGCAAATAATCAAGAAAGTTAACGCCAAGCTCTTGCTTGAACAGCGAGCTTAAATAGGAATTGCTGACGAAGGTTTCCTTGGCAGCAAGCTCTAGTGTGAGATTTGTATTGTACTTTTGCTTAATTAGCTCAATGGTAGCATGTACGGTACGATGAAGTGACTTCTGGTTCGATACAGCCTCGACGATGCTTTGCACGATTTTTTGCAGGACGACGGAGCAGTCATCAAGCGTCTCCATGTTAGGGATTTGCTCGATCCAGTTCACGAAGCTGTCCTGCCATTCGATAGAGGCAACTTTGCGCTCTTGGGCGAATTTTTGCAGCTCTAGAATAAGACTTGTGGAGCGCAGATGAACCTCAGCTTTGGAATAGCTCGAATTGTTCCGAATATGAGACATGCTCGCTTCAATGGCATCAACTGCCTGCTCATAATGCTCGTTCTGCAAGGCGAGAAGCAGGTCTTTCTCGAGTCGATGCAAATAGGCATCGTCTAGAATGGAGCTTTTGGCAGCGGTTTGCTTACCAGTCTCGGCATGAAAAAATATGCCGCCTCTTCCTTGATAGAATCTGGCTTCCATCGCTTCAATCGCTTGCTGGTAACCGATATGCGCATAATCAACCGAAGCAGCTGCAGAGCTGATTGATATGCTGATCGAGAGCTTCAGATAAGCTTCAAGATTAAGCTGGAGCTCCTTCATAGCACCTTCAATCGCCTCGTTGGTCGTGTTTTCTGGATAATTTCCGATCCATAACATCTCGTCGCCATGGCGAAACACCTCAAGCTTGCCATCGTATAACGGCCGAAGGGTTTCACCTGCAATATTCAGCAGCGCATAACGTATAAGCTCTAAATCACGTTTGGATGCGGTGACGTTCTGCGCCTTGTTGGAGTCAATGCGGATCAGACCGACTTGAATGGGTCCGCACGAGAGCGTCATGTCCACTTCACTCATTACGCTGGATCGATCCTCCAGAGGCATGAGCGGGTGCTGAACCCATTGCGATAAAATCTGATTTTTCAGCAGATGAAGGTTGCGATTCCAGCTGCGGTTAAGGGCATTTAAAGCTTTATCTTCATTTTCGGATTGTTCAATTTTTCGCTTTAAGTCCATAATTACACGAATAATATCATGCGGCATACAAGGCTTTAAGAGGTAGTCGGAAACACCAAGCTTGATCGCTTCCTTGGCATATTCAAACTCATTGTAGCCGGTCAGCAGCACAGAATGAAATTCATGGCCGGCTGCTTTGGCTTCACGAATAAGGTCAAGACCGTTTAGAAAAGGCATACGGATATCGGTCAGCAGCAAATCAGGGGGATTGTTATGAATCATTTCCAAAGCCTGTTTGCCATTCTCCGCTTCTCCGGCAATCTCAATGCCATACAGCTTCCAGTCGACAAGTGTAAGAATGCCTTCTCGGAACGATTGCTCATCCTCTGCAACGATCATTTTAAGCACCATTTCCATTGCCTCCTTGTTTAATTCGCAGTTGCACCCTCGTGCCTAAGCCTTCCTTGCTTACGATCTCGAATTCGGCCTGTTCATAAAATAAAGCGAGCCTTTCCTTGATGTTAGCCAGTGCCATCCCAGAGTGAGCGTCATCCGTTTGCAAGTTGCGCATTGGCTCCTCTACGGTTGGTTGATTAAGAAGGTATACCTGTTTCTCCGGCATGCCAGGTCCGTTATCGGTGACTTCTAGAATAATAAGAGAGTCCTCTGTATAAGCCTTGATGTGAATATGTCCATTTCCGCCTGAGGGCTCGATGGCATGGATAATCGCATTCTCGACGAGCGGCTGCAGGAGCAGCTTAGGCATACGAAAGTGCTCAATTGAGGGCTCCAAATCAATCTCAAAATTAAACCTCGTCGTAAATCGTTTCTTTTGCAAAAATAAATAGTTTCGTACCAGCTCGATCTCGTGCTTCAGCTCTACAAAATCGTTGCCGCTATTCAGGCTTAGTCGGAACACTTGGGAGAGTGAGAGGACCATCTCGGATATTTCTTTATCCCCCTTCTGCACGGCGCTCCAGTTTATCATATTTAAAGTGTTGTATAGAAAATGTGGATTAATTTGCGATTGCAGCGCCTTCAGCTCGGCTTCCTTCTGCTTCAGTCGCGAAGCATATACGTCATCAATTAAGGTTTTAATTCGTCCAACCATCGTATTGTACAAATGGCCGAGTCTGCCGATCTCATCGTTGCCGTTGAAGTGTACCCTCTGCGTAAAATCCCCCGTTTGGAGAGCCCTCATGGAGAACATCAGCTTTTTCATCGGATTCGTAATAATGCGGGCAATGACCCAAGAGACAATAATCGTGATGAGCGTTACGATCGCCATGATCGAGAAGGTGACGGAGCCGATATGCTTCAATTCGAGCACCAGCTTGCTGCGATCTTGGATAACGACAGTTCGCCAGCCGGTAATATCCGATAAGGAATCTGAAACGATATAATGTTCGTTTTCCTTAAGCAGCGCTAATCCTTCTGCAGGTTCGATGGCAGCTGTATCCATCTGATCGAATACAGGCAGCATTGTTATCGGTTTGCCAATCATGCGCAAATCAGTTGAGGCGAGTATGGTGCCTTGATCATTCATTACAAACTGTGTAGCTTCCTCATCGTCATGATATAAGGATTTGCTTAGCTTATCTGCGTCCATCCCTATAATTAAAAGGCCGCTTCGAACATAGTTGTAAAAGTTTTTGTACGGCTTCACTAAAACGATCTTATGATGGGTGTCACCAAGCAGAATGCCATCCGAAGGGTAAAACATATCCCAAATTTGTCCTGATTCTGTATTAGCGAGCCTCTCATAGTAACGTGTTTTCATAAAACGCTCAAGGCTGATAGCGCTTGCAATACCGGTCTGTGTAATCGCAAACGGCTGAGCGGGCACATCATCCTTCGTAGAGGGATAAAGCACTAGCGATTGGATCGTTTCACCGGTAACCATAAGCGGCAGCAAATTTTTGAACACTTGATCACGGCGCTGCTGCGTGTCGCCATTCATAACCATGCTTTGAACGGTCGGATTTAGAAACAAGTAATTAGAGAAGCTTAACGTGTTTTTGGCAAAATAGTCGAGTTGATCCTTTGTCTTGATCGCCATGTTCATTTGAGATTGATGAAGCTTATCTACCACTTCTCCCGAGGCAATGTAATAAGAATACAGCCCGGTAATCCCAACGGTTGCAATCAGAAGGGGAATGACTAAGGTTAGCAGTTTCCGTTGCAGCGTAATATGTCGAAAGGGAGTAAAAAAGGATCGCATCATGTTCACCTGTAGCATTCAGATTTGTGACTTCAGTATACCAAGAAATAAATCCAGTTAGGCTGATTTTGGGAATGATCCAAAAAATGAGGCATCTATTCTTAAATTTGGCTCATATTTTGTCGCAGATATAACACGATATAATGGGGACAGAACAGGGAACGCCTGCTCAAATAAAAAAAGGTGGGGTAGCGATGAGAAAAATATGGATTTCGCTAGTAGCAATAATGATGGTTTTTACAGTAGCAGCGTGCAGCTCCGGCAATAATGGGAAAAACGGAAGCAGCGAAGCGACGAATAGTCCAACTAATGCAGCAAAAGAAACGGAGGCGCCGAAAGAGAAGGAGCCGGAGCAGGTAACACTTAAGTTTTTCACAGCGCTGGCTGACCGCTCTAATGGAGCAGGTAAAATCGAGCAAGCAATCATTGATAGTTATATGGCAGAAAATCCAAATGTGAAAATAGAAGTAGAAGCGCTTCAAGATGAGCCTTACAAAGCGAAAATTAAAGTATATGCATCAACAGATGCAGTACCTGACATTATCCAGGCGTGGGGCCAAACTTCTTTTATTAAACCTTTGATCGACAACAACATGCTGCTTGAGTTAAATGAAGCAGATTTTGAGAGCAGCAACTTTGTACCAGGTGCAAAAGATGGATTCTCCCAAGATGGCAAACTATACGGATTGCCGCGTGGTACAGATTTCTTGGTTATCTACTATAACAAGAAAATTTTTGACGACAATAACTTAACGGTTCCAACAACAACGGCAGAATTGCTTGAAGTATCCAAGCAGCTGAGAGCAAAAGGCATTAACCCGCTTGCAACAAACGCAATGGAAGGCTGGTCACTGCCAATCTGGTTTGAGTATGCAGCACAGCGCCACACAGGCAATTTTGACAAAATGGATGCGGTATTGAAGGGTGAAGCTAAATTCTCAGGCGACGCTGACTTCCTTGCAGCAGCACAAGACATCGCTGCACTGGCAGAGAACAAAGCACTTGCAGATGGATTCATGACAGCAGATTACGGCACTTCCCGCAACTTGTTCGGGCAAGGCCAAGCGGCAATGTTCGTGATGGGTAACTGGGAAGCAGGTCTTGCAACAGACGAGAACTTCCCTGAAGATTTCCGCAATAACGTAGGAGCGATCTCTTACCCGGCTTCTGATAAAGGTAAAGCAACAGATGTAGCTGCATGGTATGGCGGCGGTTACTCCGTATCGAAAACATCGAAGCACCCTGAAGCAGCAGTCGCTTTCTTGCAATATTTCTTCAAGCCTGAGAACTGGGCGAAGCAAGTATGGCAAACAGGATCAGGCACTCCAGCTCAGAAGTTTGATCAATTCCTGACTGGCAACGAAACAGCGCTTCAAAAACAATTGGTTGGCATTTTCAGCGCAATGACTTCTTCCAGCGGTACACCGGTACATGATAACGGTACGGATGAATTCAAGACAAAAGTAATGGAAGCTCACCAAAAGCTGTTTGGAAAACAAATTACACCTGAGCAGTTCTTAACAGAAATGGACGCAGCTGTCGGTGTTCTGAAGTAAACAAATGAGCTAGTTAGCTGATGGGGCAGCCGAATTCATTCGGTCTGCCCCGCCTTCTACCAAAGAGAGAGCGGGGAGAACCATGCACAAACTGATGAGCAATCGCATCACCATTTTTTGGCTAGTCGCACCGGGTTTTATGCTGTTTCTCTTCATGGTTTGCTTTCCTATCATTATGAGTGCATATTACGGTACGACGAATTGGACAGGAATCGGTGCTTACGAGTTCGTTGGACTCGAGAATTACCAAAAGATTTTGTTTCATGACAGCGTTTTTTGGCGTTCATTGCTTAATGCCCTACTGCTGCTTGCAGCTACGCTTCTGATTCAACACCCGATTGCGCTTTTGTTCTCCATATTTGTGATGCATGCAGGAAAGCTAGAGAAATGGTTTCGGGCTATCTTTTTTATACCAGCAGTGATTTCAATCGTTGTTACTTCGAAAATGTGGGTAAGCGTATTTCATCCGAACTTTGGGATGTTAAATAAATTGCTTGAAGGCGTTGGTCTAAGCACCTGGAAACAGGATTGGCTGGGCGATTCAAATATTGCCATTTGGTGCATTATCGTTGTGGTCATGTGGCAAGGCTTTGGTTATGCGCTTCTGCTTTATTACGCCGGACTTCAAGGCATACCAAAGGATCTTTATGAGGCGGCAGAGCTTGATGGAGCTGGAAGAGTGAAGCTGTATACGCGTGTTATCATTCCACTTCTCTCGCCAATGGTTCGAGTTGCAGTCGTCATCGCGGTTACGGCTTGCTTGAAGCAGATGGAAACCGTATTCCTCATGACGAACGGAGGACCTGCCAATACGACACAATTTATTGGTAATTACCTTTATAAAACGGCGTTTTCCTCGTCGCTGTACGGCTATGGAAACGCAATATCCGTTGTGTTCGTTATCATTTGTCTCATTATTACGGTAGCGATGAACAAAGCGTTCAAAAAAGATGTTGGTGAGTTTTAATACTCACCCTTGTATATGCACATTTGGTATATGAATTATTTTAGGAGGCATGCCCGTGGAAGCTCTTGCAGCTAAGACCAATCGCCAAGCGAAAAACGGCAAGAAGAAGGACGCCGCATCGCCCGCATTAAAGGTCATTCTTCATCTCGTTTTATGGGTCGTAGCGCTTCTGCAAATTTTTCCGCTCATTTGGCTCATCAATTATTCCTTTCTGAAGAGCGGAGATTTTTTTGGCAGCGGCATATTAAAATGGCCCAAAACATTTGAATGGAATAACTATGTGAATGCATTCAATTACGGGAGCGTTCCAAAGTTTCTATTAAACAGTGTTTTTATTACGACTGTAACGATCTTGGTTGCTGCTTTTCTAGCGCTTATGCTCGGCTATGCGTTCACTCGGATGGAATGGAAGCTGCGCGGTCCTGCGATGGCGTTCATTATGCTCGGTATGATCGTACCGATTCATGCGACCTTGCTGCCGAACTTTATTTTGTTCGACAAGCTGAATCTCATTGACAACCCGTTGTCCTTGATCCTTCCTTACATTGCTTTTTCGCTGCCAATAAGCTTGCTCATTATTTCGGGTTTTCTTGAAACCATTCCGAAGAGCATAGAGGAGTCGGCGGTTATGGACGGCTGTTCGGTCTATGG
Source organism: Paenibacillus sp. 01T47 (assembly GCF_056398245.1). NCBI lineage: Bacteria > Bacillati > Bacillota > Bacilli > Caryophanales > Paenibacillaceae > Paenibacillus > Paenibacillus sp. 01T47. The sequence continues at coordinate 123,754 of NZ_JBFTPA010000014.1, read as the reverse complement.
CGTTATTTTCCGAATTATTATGCCGATGACGAAACCTGCCATTGCGACGGTTTGTATTATGAACTTCATCAGCTGGTGGAATGAATTCATTATGGCCAATACATTTCTAACATCCGAAACCTTCAAGACGCTGCCATTTTCCATTATGAAGTTTACCGGTCAGTACTCATCCAATTATGGCGCACAGTTCGCGGTAATGACCATCATCGCTTTGCCGACAGTTATTATCTATTTATTGTTTACAGAGCAAATGTCACGCGGAATTACGGCTGGTGCAGTTAAGGGTTAAATAAGGAGAGTATAAGGAGGCTGAGGTAGCGTGCAAACACCTGTTACGGCAAATGCAGCAGTAAAGAGCTCGCGAAGAGAGAAACCGCTGTGGCGGCGGTTTCTGGCGCAATGGCAAGTACAGCTCATGATATTTCCAGCACTGATCTTTATACTCGTTTTTAATTATTTTCCGATGTACGGTGTCTTGATGGCATTTCAGGACTACAGCTTATTTAAAGGTTTTTTTGGCAGCACATGGGCGGGTTTTAAACATTTCGAAATGTTTTTTAACTCGCCGGATTTTTATAGAGTCATTCGGAATACGATTGTGATCAGTTTGCTTAAGCTGGTCATTAACTTTCCGGCTCCGATTCTGCTTGCCCTGATGTTAAACGAAGTAAGAAATATGGCTTTCAAAAGAATCATTCAAACGATCAGTTATTTGCCTCACTTCTTATCATGGGTTATCGTGTCTGGTTTTACGATCTCCATTTTGTCCGTGGATAACGGCAGCTTAAATATTTCACTGCAAGCGCTTGGGCTCATTGATAAGCCGATTAATTTCTTGTCGTTGCCCGAATATTTCTGGGGAATTATCGTGACGACGAATTTGTGGAAGGAAATCGGATTTGCAACGATTGTTTATCTAGCAGCTATCGCAGGCGTGAATCCCAGCTTGTATGAAGCGGCTTCTATTGATGGTGCCAACAAATTCAAACAAATATTTTTGATAACGCTTCCATCAATTACTCCTGTTATTATTATTTTTCTAATTCTGAACATCGGAAGCTTATTGAATGCAGGGTTTGATGATTTGCTCTTGCTCGGCAGGAGTGCAATGCTCCGAGACGTGGCGGACGTCATCGATACGTATGCTTACCGGGTAGGCATTATTAATAACCGCTTCTCGTATGCGGCGGCAGTTGGTCTGTTTAAAGCGATTATAAGTGTAGGCTTGCTGACGATGGCAAACTACATGGCTAGGAGAGCAGGTTCAAGCCTATGGTAATACAGCGAACTTATATTAATATTCAGAAAAGTGGTGAAGCCTAGTGAAGCTGAGCAGCAGCGATAAAGTATTGCAGGTTTGGATTTATATTTTACTAGTGCTACTTGGACTCGCTACGCTGTACCCGTTCTGGAACTCCGCGGTGATCTCCTTTAACGAAGGGCTGGACACGGCAAAAGGCGGAATAACGTTATGGCCAAGGGTGTTCACGATTGATAATTATAGAATCGTATTTCAAAATAACCGGATTATTGATGCGTTCCTAATCTCGGTGTCCCGTACCGTTGTCGGGACGTTGATCTCTATTTTCTTAACGGCCATCTTCGCTTATGGCTTGTCCGTTAAAGGCGTTATCGGCAAAAAGTATTATATGATCTTTGCGATTATTACGATGTATTTCAGCGGGGGACTTATTCCCTTTTACCTGCTGAACCGCGAGCTTGGCTTAATGGATACGTTCTGGGTTATGGTCATTCCGACAGCGGTAAGCGTGTGGAATATGATTATATTCCGTACCTTTTTTATGGGGCTGCCTGATGGACTAGAGGAATCTGCGAAGATCGATGGAGCCAGTACGTTTGGGATCTTTTTCAAAATCGTTTTGCCTTTATCTGGCCCTGTTTTGGCAACGCTTTCACTATTTACAGCTGTCTATCACTGGAATGACTGGTTTACAGCTACGATTTTTATTAATGACGCTAAGCTATATCCGATTCAAACTTTACTGCAGCAAATTATGAACTCCAACACGATGAGCGAGCAGCTCTCGATCGCTTCACAAGGAAGCGGTGCTGCCTCAGATGCGTTAAGCAGAATGCAGAGTGTGACGAGCAAATCCTTAACGATGGCTACGATGATGGTAGCGACGATTCCTATCGTTTTGGTGTATCCGTTCGTACAGCGTTTTTTCGTAAAAGGCGTTATGATCGGCTCCTTAAAGGAGTAATGTGGGTATTCGACCTTAGCGCTTCGGTGAAGGGTATGAGTATATATATTAAAAATTGGGAGGTTTACGAACATGAAAGGAAAAAAGCTGTTAACTGTGCTTATGACCGCTGGTCTTGCCGGTACTGTGCTTCTAGCTGGCTGCTCCAGTAACGACGGTGGAAAATCAAGCAATTCGGGCAATACAGGTAAGGAAGGCACGAATAAAACAGAGACTAGCAATGGATTTGTTTTGGGAGAAACACCGGTTAACTTTTCTTATTATGTTCATTATGATTGGTGGACTACGGAGCCGTGGGGTGCTAATCCGAATAGTAAATGGGTACAAGATAATCTAAAAGTAACCGTAGAGCCTATTCAATCCGGCGGCGCTGCAGCGCAAAAGTTGAGCACGATGATTGCGTCGAAGGAGCTTCCGGGTGCAATTATGATGGACCGGGGACCTGAAGTAGAACGATTGAGAGCTGCGGGAGCACTTGTTCCGCTGGATGATTATATCGACAAATATCCGAACCTGAAGAAATGGGCAGGCGAAGAGACGCTAAACATGCTCCGCTCGAGCGACGGCAAAATCTATCAATTCCCGAACTGGTATACAGCAGCGCCTACGGGCAACGGCGGCTGGTTTGTGAACAAGAAAATTTACGCAGACCTTGGCTCACCGAAGCTTGAAACAATCGATGATTTGTATGCTTACTTAAAGCAGGTCAAAGATAAATATCCGGACGTGATTCCATTAGAGGTAGGCGGAAATGGCTCGGGTGTTGAGGTAATGTTCCCTAGCTTCCAGGAGGGTGCAAACGGTGCGTTCCACTCGATGAAAGCATATCCTAATGGGGATAAGTTTGATACGATTTACAACAACGAAGCTTGGAAAGAAACGATGCTGTTCGCAAGCAAGTTATTTAGAGAAGGCCTTATGACACAGGATGCAATGACTCAAAAGGATGATCAGGTAAAAGAGAAGCTTGCAACGGGCAGAGTAGCTGTATTTGTTGGCGGTAATGCGACTAATGTGGGACGCGAAGGCCATAACGCATTAAAGGCAAAAGATCCAAATGCAGGTTATGAATTTATTTGGCCAATTGCTAAATCAGGATTGGATAAAAACAAAATTTATCCAAACGGTTATAACGCACTAGGTTGGAACGTTAACGTCATTACAACAAGCGCTAAAAATCCAGAAGGTATTTTTGCGTATTTGGATTGGATGACGGGCGAGGAAGGCACTCGTATCATGTTCTTCGGGCCAAAAGGCTTGTACTGGGATGAATTTGATGCGGATGGCGCACCGATACCGAACGACAAATGGTTCAGCACGCCGCAAGAAGAGAAGGACAAAGATAAGCTGGAAGCCTATGTATGGGCAGGAAACGCAACCTTTGTAGATACGAGCAAGCAAAAGATCGAGCAAACGCTGCCGGAAGAACAACGCAACTGGGGTTCGTTGGCACAGCTTAACATTGCATGGAAAACATCGATGAATATGACGCAATTCAATAACATCGATCCGGCTCCTGAGACGGATGAAGGAATCATTAATCAGCAAGTGACGGAAACAGCTAACGAGTATTTCGGTAAAATTCTGTTCGCGAAAAGCGATGCAGAGGTGCTTAGCTTGATCGAGGAAGCGAAAAAGACAACAACCTCGCTTGGCTTCGATAAAGTTAACGAGTATCGTACTGCAAGATGGCAAGAAAACCTTGCTTTGATTAACGGCAAGTAATTGTTGTAAATGAGCGTGCTCCGGTGGGCTGCTCCTAGGTAGGATTCTACCTAGGAGCGGCCTTCTTTTTGTTGTTGTAAGAACGAATGGGTTTCTACAACAGTATTTCACACGTTCGCCTCCACCGAAATGAAGCTGTAAGCACGTATACGTTCTTACACCGGACAAACTGAGGTTACTTTGTGACTGTAAGCACACATAGGTTCCTATAGCAGTGTTTCGCACGTTCGCCAACGCCGAAAAGAAGCTGTAAGCACGTATACGGTCTTACACCGGACAAACTGAGGTTACTTTGCAGCTGTAAGCGCAAATAGGTTCTTACAGCAGTGTTTCGCACGTTCGCCGACGCCGAAAAGAAGCTGTAAGCACGTATATGTTCTTACAGCGGACAAACTGAGGTTACTTTGTGACTGTAAGCGCAAATAGGTTCTTACAGCAGTGGTTTGCACGTTCGCCGACGCCGGAATGAAGCTGTAAGCACGCATACGTTCTTACACCGGACAAACTAAGGTTACTTTGCAGCTGTATGCGCAAATAGGTTCCTATAGCAGTGTTTCGCACGTTCGCCTACGCCGGAATGAAGCTGTAAGCACGCATACGTTCTTAAACTAGACAAACTAAGGTTACTTTGTGACTGTAAGCACAAATAGGTTCTTACAGCAGTGTTTCGCACGTTCGCTAACGCCGAAAAGAAGCTGAAAGCACGCATACGTTCTTACAGCGGACAAACTGAGGTTACTTTGTGGCTGTAAGCACAAATAGGTTCTTACAGCAGTGGCTCGCACGTTCGCCTACGCCGAAAAGAAGCAGTAAGCACGTATACGTTCTTACACCGGACAAACTGAGGTTACTTTGCAGCTGTAAGCGCAAATAGGTTCTTACAGCAATGGTTCGCACGTTCGCCTACGCCGAAATGAAGCTGTAAGCACGTATACGTTCTTACACCGGGCAAACTGAGGTTACTTTGCAGCTGTAAGCGCAAATAGGTTCTTACAGCAGTGGATTGCATGTTCGCCAACGCCGAAAAGAAGCTGTAAGCACGTATACGTTCTTACAGCGGACAAACTGAGGTTACTTTGTGACTGTAAGCACACATAGGTTCTTACAGCAGTGGTTCGCACGTTCGCCGACGCCGAAAAGAAGCTGTAAGCACGTATATGTTCTTACAGCGGACAAACTGAGGTTACTTTGTGGCTGTAAGCACACACAGGTTCTTACAGCAGTGGTTTGCACGTTCGCCGACGCCGAAATGAAGCTGTAAGCACGTATACGTTCTTACACCGGACAAACTGAGGTTACTTTGCAGCTGTAAGCACACATAGGTTCTTACAGCAATGGTTCGCACGTTCGCCGACACCGAAAAGAAGCTGTAAGCACGCATTGATGCTTACAATTCACAAATATAATTCACATGCAATAGCCCTTTCGAGTCATGTTTTTACCCTCCCTATCGAGGGAGAATAGGAGATAGAAAAAAAGTAATATAACCTATGGAAGCCGAGGCGAATGATGTGGAAGAGGATTTGGCTAAGAAAAAATCATTTTGGTTGTTTGTGGCTTGGGCTACAGCAGTTTTGGCGACGGCGGGAAGCTTGTATTTGAGTGAGGTTATGCATTTTGCACCATGCAGCTTATGCTGGTTCCAGCGAATATTCATGTATCCATTGGCACTCATACTAGGCATAGCCTACTCTAAGGGAGATGAAGGCATCGTATCGTACGCACTGCCTTTAGTTGTAATTGGTGGGGGCTTCTCGCTTTATCATACGGTGCTGCAAAAGCTGCCGCATGATTCTCCGCTTGCCGCATGCGGCCCCGTTTCTTGTCAGGGAGACTATTTGAACTGGTTTGGATTTATTACCATTCCAATGCTGGCTCTCGTGGCGTTTTTGATCATTTTGACGGCGCTGCTTCGCTTGAAGAAGCTTAATAAACAGTCATAATTTCATGGAAAAGGCAGCTGAGCAGCTCAAAAAAATTGAGTGCACAGCTGCCTTTATTGCCATTGTTTATAAAGCTAAGCGCATATCGTCGCAGGATCATTTCTCTAACGAACTGTATTATGCTTATTATGATGAAAACTACTTTTCTTTCATTTTAACGAACCGTATTAACACTATAGGCTGATTTATAGGGTGTCATGAGTCAATTTTCTCAAAATAAAGATTCTGGTATTCGTTACAATTTTAATTCATAACAAATGGTTTAATTAAGACCTACTAGGTTCGTTAGCTATACGGATGATAAGGGGAGAACATCGTTCTGCCCAAGCTCCATCAGAAAAAAAGCAGGAGCTGTTCCAAGCGTAGATCAATCTACGCCTAGAACAGCTCCGTTTATGCCTCGGCTTAAAGTTGTTTCAAAAACTCAACAATCGTCAGAAGTCCCTTGTCAAAGTTCTCAAGGTTGAAATGCTCATTAGGAGCATGCAGATTTTCGTCTGGAAGTCCGAAGCCCATCATGACGACAGGAGCGCCTAATACACGGGAGAATGTCTCGACAATTGGAATCGAGCCGCCATCCTTCGTGAAGAGCGCGCGAGTGCCATATACTTTTTCGTAAGCATCGGCTGCCTTTTGGAGCATTGGATTTGATGGGTCCATGTCGAAGGCACGAGCTTTTTCGCCGCGTTTTATAATTAGCTTTGCACCGGACTGAACATGCGATTCCAGATGAGTTACAATACGCTCTAGTATTTGAGCCGGGTCCTGATCGCCAACTAGACGACAAGTGATTTTGGCGTGAGCTTCTTTTGGAATGACCGTTTTCGAACCTTCGCCTTGAAACCCGCCATAAACGCCATTTAGTTCAAGAGTTGGCCTTGCACCTGTTCGCTCAACAAAGGAATATCCTTCTTCCCCGTATAAGGCGTCAAGTTCGAGATTTTTTCTTAATTCTTCTTCATTATGATTTTGCTTTAGGAACTCTTCACGCATAGCAGCGGAAAGCTCTGGCACACCTTCATAGAAACCTTCGATTGAAACTCTGCCTTGATCATCATGCAATGAGCTCAGCAAGGAAATCATGGCGTGAAGGGCGTTCGGAACACCGCCGCCGAATGAACCCGAATGCAGATCGGTATTGGCAGTAAGTATCGTTACTTCAAGGGAGCACAGTCCGCGCAGCCCAGTAGAAATAGCAGGTTTTCCTTTTTCAAGAAGCGATGTATCTGAGATGACAATGACGTCAGCCTTCAGCTTATCTGCATTCGTCTCCATAAAGGTCGGCAGATTAGGGCTTGAAATTTCTTCCTCGCCTTCAATACAAAACTTGACGTTGACTGGAAGCGCATTTTCTTGGTTCAGAAGCGCCTCAACCGCCTTTACATGCAGGAAAAGCTGGCCTTTATCATCGGTTGCACCACGAGCATATAATTTGCCATCGCGGATGGTTGGCTCAAAAGGAGGAGTCTCCCAAAGGTTAAGCGGATCTACAGGCTGCACGTCATAATGGCCATAGATAAGTACTGTCGGTTTGCCTGGTGCATGGATATGCTCGGCGTACACGATGGGATGCCCAGCTGTAGGATGGATCTCCACATTCTCAAGACCAGCCTTCTCTAATTTGGCTGCAACCCATTTGGCTGCTTCGTTCATGTTGTTTTTATGAGTGGATAAAGCTGAAATACTCGGGATCGTCAAAAACTGCTTCAGCTCATCCAAATGTTGTTCTCTTAGGTTCTGAAAATAGGATTCATAGCTCATTGGATAGTTGCTCCTTACATTTGGTATAGACTAAGTATACGTCTACAAGTGAATAAGTAAAACAGCTGCAAAATTTAATTCGTGTATTGCGGGCAGCAATCTGCAGAAATAGTGGAAAGCAATCCGATATCTGCGTTTATAAATAATTAGTATCCAGCAAAGAAATAAATTGTTTGGCCGCAGGGGAAAGATGCTTATTCCTATGATAGACATAACTAATTCCTCTATTGAATTTTACTCCTTTAATGTTCACCTTCACCAATAAGCCGCTTTTGATCTCCTGTTGAATAGCAAAGCTAGAAACAATAGATACCCCAAGCTCATGAATAACCCCTTGTTTAATTCCTTCTAAATTGCTAATTTCCATTTGTGTAGGAAACTCAAGCCCGTACTCAGCAAATTTTTTCTCTAAGTAAATGCGTGTTGCTGATTTATCGGGTTTAATAATTAACGTTTCGTTGACCAAATCTTCGAGTGTGCACTCTTGTTTATGAGCAAGCGGGTGCAAGGGGTTCACAATTAAGACAAGCTCATCCTCGTAAAAGGTTTTACGTTGAAACCGGGATTCATCGATTTCAATACGATCAGAAATAATTAAAAACTCTACTTTGTTGGATTCCAACATATGAACAAGGTGATTTGAAGCTGTAATGTTCATGTTTATTTTAATCTGCGGAAATTTTTTGGTATAACCTCTAAGGATCATAGGAAGCAAATAAACGCCTACAAAATTGCTCGCACCAAACGATAAAGTTCCGTATGATAAGTCTTCCAGCTGCTTAATATGGTCTTTGGCTGTATGAAGCAGGTTAATAATTTGCTCTGCGTATGGCTTAAAATTTTCTCCCTGTTTCGTCAAATAAAGCTTTTTGCCAATTCGGTCAAATAGAGGAACGCCAAGCTCTTCTTCTATACTTTGAATTTGCATGCTTACCGATGGTTGTGAGCAGTAGAGAAGTTCCGCTGCTTCTGTAAAGTTTAAGCATTCTGTTAGCGTAATAAAGGTCTGAAGTTTATTGATATTCATTTCCACGACACCTTTCGACTTATCATTTAAAAATAATCTATAACGAAACGTTATGGTTATTCAAAGTTAATCAAATTGTATTATATTTTCTGGTTTTATAAAATGAAAACGGTAACATTATTAGTTTGAGGAGGATGCAAGATGAGTGAAGTCTCGCGAGATGTAGAAAATGAGACTAAAAAGCCGCCTATGAAGAAAAAAGGGAGTCTTGAAGAAGGGATGCAAAGATTTGGTATTCCACTTGCACTTATTGTGGGGCTGCTTTTGTTCTTTATGCCTACACCGGAAGGCATGAGCTTAGAAGCTCAAAGAGCAATTGCAATATTTACAGGAGCATTGATTTTATGGATTACGACTCCGCTGCCTATTTACTTAACATCTATCATCGCTATTTTGCTTCTTCCATTAGTAGGAGCAGTTGAAGATCAAGAAGTGGCATTCGGTACGTTAGGATTTGATGTGATCTGGCTGATGGTTTCCGCATTCATCCTCACTTCGGCCATGATAAAATCAAATTTGGGTAGACGCTTATCCTTATGGATGGTCACGCAGTTTGGTAAAACGCCAAAAAAGACATTGTTTTTATTAATCGTCATTAATTTTATTTTAGCTTTTTTTGTTCCTTCAACTACAGCAAGAGCTACGCTCATGGTGCCTATATGCTTGATTTTATTAGAGGTGTATAAAGCGCTGCCAGGTGAGAGCAATCTTGGAAAAGTAATGATGCTTCAAGGCGTGCAAGCAGATGCGCTTGCTACCTCGGGTGTTATGACAGCTACTTCTGGCAATATCATAGCTGTTGGTTTCATTAATGAACAAGCGGGCGGAGATATTGGTTATATGGATTGGCTTCTCGCCTCTATGCCAACTGCAATTATTACGATGATGATTACTTTCTTCATTGGTTTAAAGCTCTTCTCCATCAAAAGTGAATCCCACTTCGATCATGCGAGGGATACGTTAAAAAATGAGTTGTTAAAATTAGGTTCCTTCTCTTTAGATGAGAAAAAGGCAGTAACGATATTCCTCCTTACGGTGGCATTATGGGCTACAGGAGATTACCATAACGCTTGGTTTGGCTTTGAACTCAGTACGGAACAGACCGCAGTACTCGCAGCACTTCTCTGTTTGCTTCCAAGGGTAGGTTTGTTGACCTGGAAAGAAACGAACATCAAATGGGAGCTCATGATTTTTGCAGCAGGCGCTTATGCAGTAGGTAATGCATTGGATAAATCCGGCGGCGCAGAATGGATTATTGGAAAAGTAGTCGCTGCGCTCGGATTGGAAAGCATGAATCATGTTTGGGTATATGTCGTTGTCGTATTCCTTAGCATGTACAGTCATCTTATATTTACGAGTAAAACAGTGAGGGTCACTATATTAATACCAGCATTCATCGCTTTAGCGAAAACGCTCGGCATGGACCCTGTGCCTCTCGCATTAGCAGCAGCTATGACCATGACTTATACCATTACACTTCCGCCGCATTCGAAGGTAAATACGATCTATTTTGGAACAGGATACTTCTCGGTGTTGGATCAAGTGAAATATGCGGTAGTTACTTGTTTTGTCGGAGCATGCGTAATTAGCTTGGCGATCTTTACTTGGTTTAAAGTAATCGGAATATAGAGAGAGCAGGAGGGAGCCATATTGAACAGAAAAGTTATTTTAGCTATTGCAGATGGAATAGGGGATCTTCCACATCCTTTGCTTGAAAACAAAACGCCATTGGAATATGCAGATACACCTAATCTAGATAGATTAGCTTCTACGGGGGTTACAGGCATCATGGATTTGATTAGCCCTGGCATTCCAGTAGGCACCGATATGGGGCATCTAATTTTGTTTGGTTATCAGCCTCATCATTATCCGGGACGCGGGCCAATTGAGGCTTTAGGAATTAACATGGATGTTCTTCCGGGCGATATCGTGCTGAGGTGCAACTTTGCTGCAGTGGATGAGAATGGGATTGTCGTTGACCGCAGGGCAGGACGGATACGCAATGGAACAGAAGAGCTTGCTGACGCGATTAATGGGTTAGAAATAATGGGAGTGAGCATATATTTCAAACCGGCTACAGAGCATCGTGCTGTACTTATATTAAGAGGAACTGGGCTCAGTGATCAAATCAGCGATTCAGATCCGAAAGCGCCAAACGATGGCTGCCCATATCATACTATAGTCTCGCTTGATTCCTCGGCGGAGTCCAAACGAACAGCGATGGTTCTAAATTTATTTCTTCATAAAGCGCATGTCATCTTATCCAATCACCCTGTTAATGTAGAGCGTATGAAGCAAGGGGAATTAGCAGCTAATTTTATTCTCACGCGTGGAGCTGGACAGATGGTTCAGCTTGACCCCATAACCGATGCTCTTCATATGAAGGGCAGCTGTATTGCTGGAGAGAGTACCGTACTTGGCGTTGCCAAATTGGCTGGCTTTAAATCGGTAACAGATAGTAGAATGACAGGAAATATGGATACGGACGTTGTACTAAAAGCTAAGCTGGCACTTGAAGAAATTTCTGAAAATGATTTTGTATTAGTGCATCTAAAAGCACCCGACGTTAAGGGGCATGATAATAAGCCGTTTGACAAAGCAAAAGCGATTGAATTGTTTGATCAAATGGTAGGGATTATAGCGCAGGGAATATCTGAAGATGTATATTTGGCTGTGGCGGCTGATCATTCTACCCCTTGTGAAATCGGTGAGCATACCGGCGATCCCGTGCCTATTTTAATCAATGGACCTAGTATTCGAATAGATCGAACCAAACAATATAATGAATTAGATTGTGCGTATGGGGGATTAGGGCGTCTAACTGGACATGGGTTTATTCAAACATTGCACGGATTAATTGGACGAGTGAAAAAGCAGGGTAATTAGGGTAGCATGTGAAGATCAATCTTATTCACAAAAGCAAGGCGAAGCGACAGTTATAATTTAATCATAAAGGTCAGGCCACGTTTTCGAAACGTGGCTTTCTTTTTCTTTCAATGGGTTGATGTCGATATTTGACAAATGAAAGACGATTTTGTCACTACATGGTAATATTAGGCTTGAGAACGATAAGGAGGTAACTATTCGTAATATAGCAACTTATAATTTTTTGAGATTTCGGACTTGTTAAGGGGTGAGTGGTATGTATATACTGCGCAAAATTACAGAGAAAAAGAAAAATAAAATCAGTTTGGCTACGCTTTTAATCGGTTTAGTATCGATTTCAGTTCTACTTACGTTATCGATATTGCTTTTCGTATCTTATGAATACAAGAAACAATCATTATATGAAACAACGCTAACTCTAAATCTTTCAACCGCTTCTAAAATGAGTCAAACGATGGATTCTCTCTTTATATCCATGCGCAGCAGCCTCAAAAATGCTGCTTCTTTTTATTCAGTGGTTAATGCGGCAGATGCGGACTATCTTGATCTCATCCGTAAAAGCAGCAACTATTTTAACTCGATTATGGTCGTAGATGAATCAGGTGCAATTAGGAACATTTCTCCTTCTTCTATTGGGGCTAAAGGGGAGAAAATTGTTACGGATGCAGCGATTGAGGCATTTAAAGGTAAAAAACCATATATATCAAAACCATTCATGAGCCCATCTACGAAACAGCTTATCGTATTTATCAGTGAGCCTTTATATGACGAAAAAGGAATCTATCGCGGTTTTATTGGCGGGAGTATCTATTTGCAAAAAGATAATGTCCTAAACATGATTTTTGGAAATTACGGTCTTAATGAAAGCGGATCGAGCTTATATGTTGTAGGCTCTGATGGAAGTCTTCTTTACGATCCTAATATCATTCAAATTGGCAAAAATATTAGCTCGTATCCGATTGTTCAGCAGCTCATGCAAGGAAATAGCGGGTATAAGCTTACGAAAACAGATGGGATTTCTTTATTGGCTGGGTATTCCTATGTGCCGGAAAATAAATGGGGAATTGTAGTATATTCCGAAATAAGTACGATTAAAGCACAACTTAATATCCAAATCCGACAGATTTTGCTTTATTCGCTTTTACCATTTATTCTATTAATGCTCGCTACGATTTGGTTTGCTCACCGACTAGCAAGGCCATTTGTTATGCTTGCCAATATCGTGGGCAACATGGGGAACAAGGAACAAAAGGTCCTTACGATGGATCAGCACTGGAATCGCGAAGCGGATGTGCTAACCAAAACGGTAGTGCTTGCTTTGAATGGCATACAATTGAGAACGGATCAGCTAACCCAGGCGGCAATGACGGATGCATTAACGGGCTTAAGCAACCGAAGAAGCTTAGAAAAAACGATGAAGCAATGGATAGAGGAGCAAAAAAACTATTCCATCATCGTACTGGATATTGATCGATTCAAGCTGGTTAATGATACATACGGACATCAAGAAGGGGACAGAGTACTTCAGCATTTGTCGAAAATTGTCATGGCTACGATAAGGCCAGGAGACTTATGCAGCCGCTATGGAGGCGAGGAGTTTGTTGTTTTGCTGCCCTATACTAATGTGCATGATGCTTATGAGGTTGCTGAACGCATTCGGGAATCGATGGAAAACAGTGAGAATCACTTAAAGCATAGGATTACCATTTCACTTGGCATTGCTCATTTTCCATCACAATCAAGAAATGCGGATGAGCTGTTTGTACTGGCAGATCAAGCCTTGTATAAGGCTAAGAATACGGGAAGAAACCGGACGATGATCGCGGAAGTGAAAAGTGAGTATTTGTATTCGATTAATAGAAATAATTAGATTAAGAGCACGCCATGAATGAATGTATTTAAGAGGGTGAAGATATGATATCAATTGGCCTTGCAGGATGGGGCGATCATGACCAGCTGTATGTTCCAGTTAGCAAAGCGGGCAGCAAGCTGCGGCAATATGCAAAACATTTTCCGGTAGTAGAGGTAGACAGCACTTTTTATGCCATACAATCTAAAGAGCGATTCAGCAAATGGCTGGCAGATACGCCGGAATCCCTTCACTTCGTCGTTAAAGCTTATCAAGGGATGACCGGACATCAGCGCGGGCCTACTGTGCCGGCTTCGGAGACAAATGAAATGTTCGGTGCATTCCGGCAAATGCTGGAGCCTGTAATGGAGACAGGCCGATTGACGGCAGCCTTGTTCCAGTATCCGCCGTGGTTTGATTGTACAGCAGCTAATGTGCGAATTCTGCGGGAGACGAAAGCAAGAATGAATGGCATTCCTTGCGCGCTGGAATTCCGTCATCAAAGCTGGTTTACACAGGAGTACTGTGAGAAAACGCTGGATTTCATGAGGCAGGAGCAGTGGATGCACAGTGTTTGTGATGAGCCGCAGGCAGGAATAGGCTCCATACCGATCGTTCTCACAGCAACCAATGCACAATCAACTATTGTCAGGTTCCATGGACGCAATGTGTCTGGCTGGAATCAAGCCAGTGCACCGAATTGGCGCGAAGTTCGGTATTTATATCGCTATAGCGAGGAAGAGCTGCAAGATTGGGCGAATAAGCTGCGGCTGCTGGAGCAGCAGAGCGAGCATATCTACGTCATTTTTAACAACAATTCCGGAGGGAACGCAGCAGACAACGCGAAGCGGATGATGGAGATACTGGGACTGACTCGCCCGAACGGCGAAAGTCCGAATGAGCCGCCGCCCCCGATTATCGAGCAGTTGGATTTATTTTAGATTGACGAATATAATTTAGTAAATACAAAATCATCCAATTAATGTAATGGGAGGCTTGATATGAACCAGAGATGGAGCGTGAAGAGAACAGTTGTGAGCTTCAGCTTGTTCATTCTTATCGCATTGGTTTTATCCGTAATTATTTGGTATCGAATAATGGACCCGTTAGTAAATAACGGACTTCAACGAATCAATAATCATGATGGAAAGGTAGTAGAGTATGTCGTTGAGCTCAGCAATGAAGGGTTTCAGAAAATCGACATTAAGAAGGTCAGCGTGAATGGTGAAGATCGCTCGGATGACGTTCAACTGGGCATCTCTTATGATTCTACTCATATGGTGCAGGTCCTTCCGAATTCAGATCCGGCTACTCATTTTATGAAACTATCAGCCTCTTCTATTTATCCAGCGCTTTCTCGAGGTGAGATTCAAGCAGCACTAGAGAAAAAAGAACATACACCAATGCAATACGGTCTCCGAATTCGCTATGAACATCAACCCATACAGAATGTAACGATCACGTACAAATATTTAGGTTTTACGAAAACGAAAAGTATAACCAATTGGTTTGAGTCCGATTCTCTACAATAAGTGAGTACAACTTTATTCTCCACTTTAATAAAAATTGAATACGCTGAGTAGGCGGGGGGACTGTTTATGAGAACGATCAATGTGTATCACTATGACGCATTCAGCAATATTCCAAACATGGGAAACCCTGCAGGAGTCGTATTTAATGGTGATGATCTCTCCGAAGAGCAGATGCTGACCATCGCAGAAAAAGTAGGCTTCAATGAGACGGCATTTCCGCTGAAATCGGATATGGCTGATCTTCGAATTCGTTATTTTACGCCAGGCCATGAAATAAATCTTTGTGGTCATGCAACGATGGCAACCATATATGCGCTGCAAACGAAAGGGCTGCTGGAACATCCGTCAGCATTCACGATTGAAACAAAAGCTGGAGTATTGCCGATAAAAATCGATTTTGATGCAAATGGTGAACCTCTTATTACGATGCGGCAAGCCGCTCCTCAATTTCAGCCATTCCATGGTTCTTTATTGGAGCTGGCTCATTCTATGGGCATCGATGAAAGTGAGATCGAGACGGAGCTCCCCACTGTGTATGGAAGTACCGGTGCGTGGACCTTATTAATTCCTATAAAAAGCCTAAGCACTTTCAGTAAAATGAAGCCAAACAATTCGTTGTTTCCGCATATTTTAAAAGAAATGCCAAGGGCGTCCATCCATCCGTTTTGTTTAGAAACATACGATGTGAATGCACAGATGCATGCTCGTCATTTCTCATCGCTATATTCAGGAACGATTGAAGATCCCGTAACAGGTACGGCTTCTGGTGTAATGGGTGTATACTACGCGAAGTACATAGATAACAACTCGGAAAAATCAATTCATCTTGTCGTTGAACAAGGGCAAGAGATTGGCCGCAATGGCAGAGTTGGTGTATCAGTAATGAGGAATAATGATCAGCTCGATATCGAGATTACTGGCAACGCTATTTACGTTCATGAATTTGAGGTTCAACTACCTAAAGCAGCAGTGATAGATTGAGGGTGTATTTAATAGATGTATAAACATATAATATTTGATTTTGACGGCACACTAGTAGATTCAACGTCGGAAATAATGATGGTTTATAACGAATTAGCAGTAAAATATAATTTTAAAAAAGTAAATCATGAAGAATACAAATTATTAAACCATCTATCATTAAAAGAACGGTTTAAAGCTTTAAACGTTCCGATGTATAAGTTCCTTTTGATTAGAAAAATAGGAAAGGAATTTAAGGAGTGCTACAAACAGCATCTTAACTCGATATTATTTATTGATCAGATGAGAGAAGTGGTAAATGCTCTTCAAAGTGAAGGTTATAAAATCGCAATTATTACATCGAACTCTGCAGCGAATGTCTCTGATTTTTTACAAACTCAAAATTTCAAGGGTATCAATGAAGTTCGATCGTCAAATGGACTATTTGGAAAACATCAAACGCTAAAAAAATATTTGAAAGATAATCAATTAAATCGTGAAGATGTAATTTATATCGGTGATGAAACACGGGATATTATTGCATGTAAGAAATGCGAAATCGATGTCATTGCAGTGTCTTGGGGATTGGATACAAAAGAATCATTGCTGGGAGAGAGTCCGAATTATATAGTCGATCAACCGCATGAAATTAGGGGGATCTTAATAAAATAGAAGAAAAAATTATTGAATATTTTAAACAAGATAAGGAAATTCAAGTATGAGAATCGTCCAATCCAACGGACATTAAACTAGGAGGAGATGAGAATCTCCTCTGATTTGCATGCTTACTGCCATGTATATCCATAGGTTACTTATAGGTTACTAAGTAAAAAGAAATTGCGTACTTCATATTTGTATATCGTTGTACTATTATTAGACTTGTAAGGCTTAAGCAGAGGAATAAACAAATGATTCAGATATTTGTGGAAGCGTTATCATGATAGTAACCAACCAAGCTATACCATTTTAAATTACGATAAAACTGACGAGGTGAACGAAATGAGAGTTGTTGTGACAGGGGCTGCGGGCAATGGAGGTCAGGCCGTATGCAAAGCATTGGCCCAAGCTGGTTATACCGTTCGGATGGCAGACGTTATGCCCCCTCAGTCTGATGATTTGAAGCAGCTTGAGTTTGTTAGATGTGACATTAGGACGCCAGGCGATGTACAGCGTGCGGTGGAGGGCATGGATGCCGTTGTTCACCTGGCAGCATGGCACTGTGCACACAATCCGCCAGTTAGTGATGAAACTATTTTTTCTGTTAATGTCGATGGTACTTTTTATCTATTAGAAGCATGCAAGCAAGCGGGTATAAAAGCGATTGTCTATGCCTCCTCTATGGCATTCGGATGGGGCTCGGTTTATGGAGTAAGCAAAGTCATCGGGGAAGACCTCTGCAAGGCTTATCATGAAATGACAGGCGCATCGATTGCAATGCTGCGTTATCATGAATTTATTCCTCGGCCATATTTAGAGTTTGGGGAACGATTACTTCGCAATGGGGTAGATAGACGAGATGTGGCGGCAGCTACAGTGGCATCGGTCAAAGCAGCTTTGGAAAAGAAGATTGGGCTATTTCGCACAATTGTACATACCAATCATCATATGCCGCAAGAGGTTGTTCAAAACTTCAGCGAGCTTGGCGCAGAATGGTGTGAGACACAAGTGCCGGGCGCAAGCCGCCTGTTGAAGAAGTATGAGTTGACGCTGCCAAAACAAGTTGAGCAGCATGATCTATCAGAGGCAGAGGAGATGCTTGGATGGAAACCGGCATATGGTTTTCTTGAGTTTTTGAGAGACTTAAAGAGTAGAGATGAAAAAGGGATCGACGTTGCTAATCTATGGGTTCCTTCGGAAATTCCAGCGTTAAATGAATAGGTTGAATAGTGAAAAGCAGCGCTGTCTGAGGATAGCGCTTGAATAAGCAAATGCCATATTTAGGCGTACAAGAGGTGGTCCCTGCAAGCACGGGCCATCTTTTTTTATGATTTTTTTAATTTCATGACATTTTCATTTATTTGGCGTATTATAATGAGCGTGCTTAACCATAGCGAAAAAAAGGAGTTGAGTTCTGTAATGGATAGTCGAAGTAGCGCCGAACCCGAGCCAAGCTTGTTGCAGGGGGAAGTCATGAACAAACCAATCTTCAGAAGATTGATTACTGAACTGAAGGTCAACTCTTTTGTATGGCAGGGGCATTTCTGGCTTCCTCATTAATCTGAGGAGGTTGTAACCATGTTGAATATTTATATTACTGACGAGCACGGAATACTGAAAGAAACGGATGAGATTACTTCAGGATGCTGGGTCAATCTTGTAGCACCAACGGAGCAAGAAATGAATCTAGTAGCTGCTAAAGCACAAATTCCTTTGGATTTTATAAAGGATCCATTAGATGAAGAAGAACGGTCAAGGATTGAAAATGATAATAGCAATGTGCTTATCGTTGTAAATCTGCCATTGGTTTCGACGGATGACAAGGGTATTCCCATGTATGATACGATTCCACTAGGGATGATTATTGCGGACGATTGTTTTATTACAGTGTGTCTAAAAGACAATCCGATTTTTCACGTTTTTGCACAAAATAAAATAAAACAATTTTACACGTACAAAAAAACTAGGTTTTCATTTCAAATTTTATATTTAATAGCGACTTCATATTTGAAGTACCTTAAGCAAATTATTAAAATGACAGACGAAATAGAGAAAAAATTGCATCAGTCGATGAAAAATAAAGAACTATTTTCCTTATTGAATATGGAGAAAAGCTTGGTCTATTTTACAACCTCATTAAAGTCCAACAACATCGTCATGCAGAAAATGTTGAAAAGCAAATACATGAAAATGTATGAGGATGACCAAGAATTGCTAGAGGATGTCATTGTAGAAAACCAACAGGCTATTGAAATGTCTGAAACGCATACGACGATATTAAGCGGTATGATGGATGCTTTCGCTTCGGTCATTTCCAACAATCTGAATATTGTTATGAAGTTTTTGACATCGATTACGATTATTTTATCGCTGCCTACGATGGTCGCAAGCTTCTATGGGATGAACGTTAAAATTCCGTTTCAGGATTACCCTCATGCCTTTTTTATCGCGATGACCATTTCCGTTATTTTATCGAGTGTCACTGCCGTTATCTTCTGGAAGAAGAGGTTCTTCTAAACTATAGCTGCTTTAAATGAAGTAGAGGCTGTTCTAAACGTAGATTTATCTACTTTTAGAACAGCCTCTTTTGGGGTTAGATGAGCTTATTTAATGAACTGGAAGCAGCGAATCAATGAATTCACTAATCTGCTGGTGATATTCATCCCAGAGATAGTCTTTATTCTCAATGATTAGTTTTGGGATGTCCCACGCATTAACAGTTGCACGGACAAAGGACTGACTCCGTGACCACACCTCTGCAGCTTGTTTGAAATCCTCATCTGTATGCAGGGAGACAGGACCCCATTCATTTCCTCTTACGCTGCAAATAAACCGCCATTGTTTCTCAACATCCACTTGATAATAGTAAATAAGGCTAGGTGCCAGTGGTGCCAGTATCTGCTGTAGGGAAGAAGAGAAAACGAGAAGCTTCTGTTTATCCATGCCCATGAGATGAGCGACACTAATGGTGTCTTGAAGAAACACACTTTCAATAATAATGACTTCATGGGCACTGTGTAGCTCAGCTTGAACAAAGTCAAGATAACGAGTGGTGAGAAGCTGTATGAACTGATCTGCTTCTGCTTCATTTGTGAAAGAACTGAACTCCGGTCCTTGTAAGAGCAGGGGATGTAGTGCTTCCTCTTCTAAAAAACACCTTGCTGCTACTTGTTTTGAATTTAGTTTATCTAAAATGGATTTAGCTGTTGTCGTTTTTCCAGAGCCAGGAATACCGTCAATAATAATTAATCTTTTTTGTTTACTCATGTATAGATCCTCCCTAAATTTAAAATGAATAAGGACGGATCATTCTTGGTTTCAGACAGCAAAAATTGAAATTAGCGTTCATTTTCACTTGTTATACCTCCAAACGTTTGGATTCTAACATTAGATTCGCTTCGTTTAATTCATTTCCCTTTTTCTGGTGAGGCTCATTTCACTAGGAATGTTAATTCAACCTTGCTTTGAGTGTATGAGACCAAAGCTTGTGAATTTCTGCTGCAGAACAGTTGAATGCATCTTCAAAATCGAGTGGATTTCTGATGATTTTATTAAGGGCGTCAATGCCATAGTGTTGTAAAACAAATTCAGAGAGCGTATAAGAAAACTGAAACCCCTTTTTTTCATCAAATTCCCATGTGTTATCTTCTAAATCCTCAAAAGTAGGAATTTGGCTGTGTTTCACAAGCTCTGCTATTGAAGAATCGATGTATTCCTTTGTCATGAGACCAGCTTCGTATCCGCCTAGTCCTTGGTATAACCATTTTGGAGCGGCAGGGTTAATATCTGTCACCAACCAAATCGTATAGAGATGGAGTGTTGATTTAAGAATGGATTGATACGTATGTTCTGGACCTGGATGGAGCGGAGAAGCAATTTTTATCGTATTATTCTCAATTACACCCATAAACCAATTGGGCGCATCTGGCTCACCAACCGCATGATGGAAGGATTGAAGATCTGGATAAATTTCTATTGATATTTTTTTTGAAGGTTGATGTCTTAATTGCGTACAAATACGATCAACGCTGGTTTTCAGATGATTGATGATATCTTGATACACCTTGCTATCCTGCTCGGATGCACCCTTAAGCTCATTTTTACTAATAACAGTAATATAGTCGATTACAGACATAAAGCTTCGAACCTCCTCGTCATTGTGCAATTCTTTTCTTAACTTTTCTAAAGCTCTGTACAGGCGATTTTTGACTGCGCTTAATTTCATCTGAGTAATCTCGGACACCTCTTTCAAAGTGCAGCCGACATCATAATGGAGCGAAATGATTTCACGATCAATCTCGCTTAATTGTTCTAAAGCTAAGGTGATATCGATTCGTATCTCTACATTTTTGGTGAATTCAAAAGATATAAAACGATTTTCTAAGTGGTTTAAGTCTACATAGGTTTCGCAATTACGATCTTTTCTTCGGAATTCATTTTTTAAATTGTTGTTCGCAATATGGCATATCCAAGTGAATAGACTAGAATCACCACGAAAACTATTGATGTGCTCCATAGCCTTCATAAATGTTAGCTGTGTTAAATCCTCTGCAGTCTGAATGTCGACCTTCAGCGAGAGAAATCTTCTAATTCTATCGTAATATAGCGTGAAAATGTCCTCGAATTTGTCGTGGGCCCCTGACATCAAGTGAACCTCCCCCTGTCTTCACGTTTATTAGACACCAGGGAGATTGAAAAAGCCACAGCAAAATGTATTATTTATGGATTGAATTTTTTGTTAGTGCTTAAAGGAAGACCTCCCGTTAATTCGATAAATAAATGGCTTTTTGCCCCATTAGCAGGAAATTCTCCTGCTATATTCGTCAAATAGGCCCATTTGGTGAGGATATGCTGAAAATAACAGGAGTTTTTCCATCTAGTGGCTTTGAGAGCAAATAATCGTTTTAATTAGCGGGAGTATTTCCTGTTAAACGGCTTAGCAGCTGCTAAGTTACCTCAGATAGGAACGCCAAAAAACAAAGGAGCAGCCATCTCGGCTGCTCCTTTGTTTTGCGAATCCATTGTTTGAACTTCCACCCACCATCAATACTTCAGCTTCAATAAATTGCGTTCCGCAATGAAGGTCGTTGTATTAAACAGCAGCAGGACATCCTCAATCCCGTTGGCTTCCATGTAGTCACTAATATTGCCGTTATAGTAGCGAATGTCGATCACATGGATATCCTCGACATGTTGCGTCAGGAAAGGGAGGAAGCTGTGCGCATATGAATCTTTAATGACAAGCAGCTTCTTCTTATCGGCTTGCTTCGGAGGAAGCTCGCTGTGAAGCGTCATTAAAGCGTGCACGCCGCCAAGAAAATACGAGTATTTATCCTTCTTTTCCAAATAGCTCGAATCATACATGGTCGTAAAGGTTTTGTCCGTATCAGCCACGTACATGTCTGTTTTCATTCCGTTTTTAGCTTTGTAGGCTTCAATGGAATCAGGTGTTAAACCGCTGAACTGACCGCGAGTATGATAGCTGCCTAGAAAAGAGTTGGTAACGGTCTCGATGTCGAAATCCTTCTCGGCCATTGGCGTCCAGCCCATCTTCTCCGCGTAAGTAACATAGGCTAGATAGGCGCCATAAGTCGTCCAGTGGTGGTCTGTTTTGTAATAAAGCGGTCTGCTGCTGCCGGCTTCAGGCTTCAGAAATTCGAATCCGTCGATAAACGACAAGCTCCCTTTAACCTGATCGGCAATAAAGCTGTTTACCTTCGTTTGCGGGTAAGCATCAGCCAGCCATGGCAGCCGTTCTGGATACAGGCCAATGGAGGTCGGAGCAAGCATAAAGGTGATGTTGGCGTTAGGATGGTTTTGTACAAACTTCTCCACCGCAGCAGTGTATTCTTCTATATCTTTATCGTTCGGTTTATTAAATTTCTCGAACAAATAGCCGTCAGAGCCTTTGTAGATGCCGTTATTTTCCTGCTGCAGGCGAAGCTGCTCAAATACAGACTTCGTCCATACCCAGTTGGTTCGGAAAGGAAAATGATCGGTTACGTAGTTTTCCGTATCATCGGCAAACTTCTTAGACCAAAGATTATCCCAAGTCAGCTCAGGTGACTTCTGGAGCGTGCGATTCTCAACGTCCGAGAATGCTTGTACGGGCAGTAAAAAAAATAATAACGACATAGCAAATAGGACACCGACGAAACCCCACACAAAAACGTGGTCCGTCTTCTTGCTCAAAACCGCCAGCCTCCTTTTACATTAAAAACGGAAGTAAAGAAATGGGTTAAACGTCGCATCAACCAAGTAAGCAACGGACATAAAGAACAACAAAGCATGCCAGCCAAGCTGTAAAACGGGTCGCGTACTTCTGTTTTCCTTGAGCTTGCGCTTAGGCAAGGATGCGAGCACTAATAATACGAGTAAAATTGCATTTGTGTACAACAAATAGAAAGTTTCATTGTTCCATAATGGCTGGTCATTGGCGCCAAACATAGCAGCAAAGTAAGTACCCATATTTCCTAAATCGTCAAAGGCAAAGAATACCCAGCCGATCAAAATAAGCAGCAGCGCATACATATGCCTAACCCAAGCTGGCATTCGCTGCAGCAGCTTTAGTCCAAACCATTTCTCGAACACAAGAACAACGCCGAAGTATAAGCCCCAAAGTAAAAAGTTCCAGCTGGCTCCATGCCAAATACCGGTCAGCAGCCATACGATCATAATGTTGCGAAGCTGTATCCACGGACCTTTGCGGTTGCCGCCAAGCGGTATGTACACATAGTCGCGGAACCAGGTGCTGAGCGATATATGCCAGCGGCGCCAAAAATCAGTAATGCTTTGTGCCGTATAAGGACGATTGAAGTTTTCGTTAAACCGGAAACCAAACATCATGCCTAGCCCAATGGCCATATCGGAGTAACCGCTGAAATCAAAATAAATTTGGAAAGCAAAGGCGATAATGCCGAGCCAAGCGGTAAAGGCAGGCATCGTATCTGCTCCTGTGCTTGATATCGTATTCCATAACAGTCCGATATTGTTTGCGAGCAGCACCTTTTTCGCTAAACCGATAATAAATCGTCTAACGCCTTCAGCGAACAGCTCGATGTTCACTGTGCGATGGCGCAATTGCTCCGCAATTGTAGAATATTGCACGATTGGTCCTGCGACCAATTGAGGAAACAAAGCGACAAACGTACCGAAATCAATCCAGTTGCGTTGTGCCTTTGCTGTACCTCTATAAACATCAATAATGTAGGACATCGATTGAAAAGTATAAAAGGAGATACCGATTGGCAACGCCAGTTCAGTTAATGGTATTTGTGTACCTAATAGTGCATTCACATTGTTAATGAGAAAATCAGCGTATTTAAAATAACCAAGCAAGGTTAAGTTTACGACGACAGAGGCGACGACAATCCATTTCCGCTGCAGGCTGCTCCGCTTCGGGTTGCTAAGAGCAAGTCCGAAGCTGTAGTCAGTAACCGTCGAGAGCAGCATAATTGCGATGTACACGGGCTCGCCCCATGCGTAGAATACGAGGCTTGTGGCGAATAAAACAAAGTTTTTAATTCGCCACGGAGACACGAAATACAGCAGCAATACAGCAGGCAGAAATAGAAATAGGAAAAGTAGACTGCTGAATACCATATTGCTTATTTTTTAGCGAAGTAGGAATCGAATTCAGTTACAAATTTATCCGCTTGTTCAGAAATGACGAAAAAGACGTGATTGCCTTTCGCTACAAGCTTGTAGTTTTTGGCGTTTTCGTACTGATCCGGCAAATAAGTTTCAAACGATTTTTGAACATCCGCAGCACGTTTCTTGATTCCGTCCTCAACAGCAGCAATATCTTTAGCATCCTTCACTTTGAAAACAGCTATTTCATTTGTTTTAACATTCATTAACGGTGACATAATTGTATATTCTTCCAGAATAGATGGGTCGAAGTAATACATTTGTTTCACCATGTCGCCTGTCATTTCTGCTAGCGCGGGTTGTTCAATTTTGGCCAACATGCCGTCAACCATCTCTTTTGTCGTTTTTGTTGTTACGAACTGCTCTTCTTTGTTGCCTGATGTATTGGAGTTAGCTCCTGAATTTGAGTTTGAACCTGAGCATGCCGTCAGCACCAAACCTAAAGCAATGACAAGCATAAATGCAAAATATCTTTTCTTCATCGTAATCAATCTCCTCGGTGTCATTTTTGTTATCAAGTTTAAAAACGGAAAATATTAAGTTAATGTTGCAGGTTTAATTATTATGGTAAAAAATAACGTTAATAATTCATAACAATATGATTATTTATTTAACGAGAAAAATGAGTGATTACGCGGAGTTTTTGCCATAGAGGAGAGGCTTGACCATGAAGCAGCAATGCTTTTCGATATATCGATGGTCAAGCTCTCACAAAAAAACGAGGTCGATAGAGTGGACTCAAAAATAGAAATTCGATTTAAAATGAAAGCTGGATGAACGCTTGATACAAAAAGCAATTACGAAGTCTTCGAATTCGAATAAACGCGATCCTCGGAATTGCCGAGCACGAGCTCACATTGGCCTGCAGCTGAAAGCTTGTCCAAATAGGCTGCCACTGCAATATAGATGCCAGGTTTTCCGGTAGACATTCGTATATCTTGTACAAGCTTCTGTTCAATTAAGAAGTTAGAGATCGCTAATGCGCTGATACGTCCGTATTTAAGAGCATCATCAACGACACGTTGAGCCGGCTGTGACAAATAAAAGGGACTTGAAGTTTTGGCATTCGAGCTGCTTAGCTCAGATTCTCGCATTGCGGCAGCGCCTAATTTTTTGCCAGCCTCCTCGAATGCAAACGCATCTTGGTTCACCGGAGGCTCATCGAACACAAACGCGCCTTGGCTCTCCTCAATCTCATCAAAGACGAATGCGCCTTGACTGTTTTCGATTTCATCAAATACAAATGCACCTTGGCCATCATTGGAATTGTCAAAGCTGAGTACGCCTTGCGTTACTTCGTTATCTCCAAAATCGAAGGAGCCTTGCGAATGGTTTGGAGGGTCAACAGGCTGATTGCTGTTCTCCATGATGTCCTTGTCAGAACGGTAGTCGCTATGCAGGTTCGGGGTCTCCGGTATTTGCTGTTCATCGTCTTCTGAAGATGATTGATCATAGAAGGTTAAAGCGGCTGCTATTCGCTTCTTCCTGCTCGCTAGGTCCAGTTCATGCAGTCTTCTGCGGATACGGGACAGCTGTCTCTCCAGCAGCGGAAGATTGGCATCGATATGTGCTTGAATGTCGGCAGGTACTTCAAGCTCAGATGGCAGCGGCAAAAAAAGATGCTGATCGAGCTGCCAGCCATCTCTATATTTGCATAACATTTCATTCATCTCGCCATCGAGGATGTCGAAGCCTTTCATAATATCCGATATGGCTTTCGCATCAATTCCGGTATGCAGCTGTAAATGCTCGATACCGAAGTAGCGAATCGTATTGGTAGGGAGATGAAGCACCTGATGCTGGTAGCGCAAGGAACGGCCGCATTCACATTTTGTATGAGGAGACACTTCACCGCTATCGGTGAACCCGATATAGTCCCATTCTTCAATAAACGATTCAATATCCTCGAATTCAGCATCCTCAGGAATGAACTGGCATTTTTTTCGGGCAAGCTGTCGTGCGAACAACGTTCTTCTGCCTCTAACGAGCTCATGGTGCAAAAAATGACGTTGCTCCTCCGTGAGCGTTCCCATTATGTTATCGCGCTGCTCCAGCGACATCTCGTATTTCATAACACACCTCTATTCCGTCTAAAAAGGGAGTGAAGTCCCCCTTTATTGCATACTTTATTTATTCACATTATAGATGGGGGAGCACAAGAAGTCATTAGCGATGCCAAACTATACAACTCATTACCCGTTTTTTCATAATGTTCAATCCGCAACCTTAAGATTTGTTGCTAAAAAAACGAATTCGTCCTATCAGGATTTGAAAGTGTATAATATAAAGAAGCTGAGGTTGTATAGATTTTATTTCATAATAAAGGCAGGTCCTCATACTTATGTCCAGCAAAAAAGAGAAAATTGAAGCTCCTAAAATATCAAGCGAATTGCAATCTTTAGACGTTCCTGATTACGAATGGGCGGATGAGATTGAGATTAGCGACAGCATCATTCAAGACAGCGGTGTTCATAATCAATCGGCTTATAAGCCTTGTTTTGATCGTGTGGTGTTTAATAACGTATCGTTTCGGGCGACAAGCCTGCGAAAAGCGGAATTTACCGATGTTCGTTTTGACAACTGCGATTTATCAAATATCGATCTAAGCGAAGCGGTATTTCATCGGGTCTCCTTCCATAATTGCAAGCTGCTTGGCATGGATTTGACAGGCTCAATGCTGCGCAACGTAAGGTTCGAGCAATGTGTGGCGGATTATGCGGTACTGCGCTTCACCAATGCCAAAGGCGTTAAATTCGACAAAAGCTCGTTAGCCAAAGCGGACATGTCCAATATGACATTAGCTAATTTCTTTCTGCATGAAACAAATATCGATCAAGCGCAGCTTTCACAGACGAAGCTTGGTGGCATCGATATTAGCAGCTGTGAATTTAACAGCTTAGGCGCGTCGCTAGAGGATTTGCGGCGCTGCATCATCTCGCCTGCACAGGCGATTACAATGGCGACGATTTTTGGGCTTGTTGTGAATGATGGAACATAATGGCGAGCAGTATACCAACGCCTAAATGGTAACAAAGAAGACCACTGCGTACGAGCAGTGGTCTTCTTTTTGCATGGGAATGATTTACTTATATATCGTGTCGTGATACAATCACATCATGATATATCGAGATGCGATATAACATGGGGTGATATACACTTTCAGTAGTTCCACACAAAAGGAGCCGAGTCACAATGGAGAAATTACTTCGCAATTATTTGCCTATGTCGGAAACGGCTTTTTATATTTTGCTGTCGCTTATAGAGACTCGTCATGGTTACGGGATCATGCAGCATGTAGATGAACTAACGAACAACAGAATTCATTTAGGCGCCGGGACTTTGTACGGAAGCTTGTCGCGCATGGAAAAAGACAGCTTGATTGAAGTTGTGCTTGAAGAGGATAGGCGTAAGTTTTATCGCATCACGGATGACGGTAAAACCTTGCTCAAACTAGAGATGAACCGGATTGGAGAGCTGTATCATAATAGTTTAAAAGTGGAGGGGAAACTTCATGAATAACGAGAAACGGGTGACGAAATGGTGGGTAAGCTGGGATTCGGAAAAAATAGAGAGATGGCTTGAGCAAGAGGAAGCTGAAGGATGGCATCTGAGGAAAGTAAGCGGCAATGTCGTTCGTTTCCATTTCCAGAAGGGTGAGACTAGAAAGCTAAGATATTGCCTCGACTATCAGATGAACAAAGACCCAAACTATGTGCAGCTGTTTAAAGAAGCAGGCTGGGAGCTCGTATATTCCGGCGCAGGCTGGTATATTTGGCGAATGCCCTACAGTGAGGTGCGGCCTGAAATCTACTCCGATCTGGACTCTCTAATTGATCGCAACAAAAGAATTTTGTCTCTGCTTTCAGTCGTATTATTCGCACAGTTTCCCATTATACTGATAAACATTTTTCCGTTACAAATGTTCAACCCATGGTCATTAATCATTTTAGGTTTGTATATGATCGTTGTTGGGTTGTTTGTTTATGGTATTATTCGTATCGTTTCCAATAATCGAATGCTTATCAAGAGACGAGATTTGCATAAATAGCACAGAAGTAGAGGCTGCCCGCGGGCAGTCTTTTTCTTTTTCACATGTGTGCACATCGTTTTGAGCAGGTGAAAAAATCAAACCTGAGTGAACATAACCGCTTCGTTTTCGGGAGAATTAGGCGGTCTAATGGAAGTTCATTGCTGTCTAAATTGTTCAGTTGAAGAGACGGTACACCTAGGCTAACATTCATGGAGACGTTCTAAGCAGCATGATCTGCAAACGCATACATAAAGAGCGATACCCAAACTAAAGGAGGAATTCAATTGTTGAAAAGAAAGAAATGGCTGTCTTTGGCGCTATGCTTCTCTCTATTAGCAAGTTTTCTAACCTCGCTTGCCCCTGTAAACGCAGCAAGTGAAGGGCTAGAGGAAGCTTTAGCTGTCACCGACGATTTTACAGAGCAGGAGCTGAAGGATAACGATTATATTTTATATTTCGTTAATGCAGGTGATTCAACCCCGAAGACGGTTGAAGGGAACGACAAGCTGGGCTTGTATAGCTCGGTTACGGAGCAGGTATATGGAATGGATCCCCTAACATCTAAATCATGGGGCTTGGTGACGACAACGAGCGGCACAAACGTCTGGGATGCAGCGACCAAATCCGGATCGTTAAGATATTATAACGGTACGCAGGTTAGAGATAAGGCACTGGCTTATGACTTTGAGCTGCCAACAGGCGAATATGACGTGACCTTTGGCTTCAATAATCCGTGGAGCGGAAGAAGCGTGAACTTGCTGCTGGAAGGGAATAACGTTTCTGGCGGTGATTTTGCAATTGGCGGTGAAGGGGCTGAAAAATCGGTTACTTATCGCAAAATCGGCGTTACCGATGGGATGTTAAACGTAAGGATACAAGGGCCGGCAACAGCTGCGCTCTCAAACTATAACGATCCACTCATTAATTATCTCATCATTAGACAGAACAGAACGGTTCCACTTTCTGATTTAGATGACAAGATTGCAGCAGCAAGAGCTGAAGCAACAAACACGAAATATACGCCATTCAGTCTCGCAGTACTGAACGAGGTTATTCAAGAGAGTGATTCCATACTGCAATCGCTAGTGGGCAGCGGTGCAGATATTACGGATCTCGCAATTCAGGAGCAGATTATTTCGGCTATCGCAGCATTATCAAAGGCGATATCAGAGCTGGCGGTTAAAGAGACATACAATTCTTTTAAACCCGGTGCGGTTTGGAGAGATACGAACGGAGCGCTCATTCAAGCGCACGGCGCTGGCATGATGTTTGATGAGAATACACAAACCTATTACTGGTATGGCGAGGATAAAACCTATGGTTATTTGCCTGCCAGAGGGGTAAGGGTTTACGCGTCCAAGGATTTGTACAACTGGGAGGATCACGGACTCGCCCTGACAGCGATCGGTTCGATAGATGACTTTGAGAATGATCCGCTTATTTCAGAGCTATATGCTGGTCGGACAGATCAAGCCGATATTTTGAACGACATCGGTACGGATCGCATCATCGAACGTCCTAAAGTCATTTATAACGATCATACAAAAAAATATGTGATGTGGATGCACACGGATGGCCCAAGTGAGACATCGACAGCCAACTATGCGAAAGCAGAAGCCGGCTATGCGCTTAGCGACTCTCCGCTCGGACCTTTTGTCTATCAGGAGAGCCATCGCATGGACCAAGCGCCTAAGGGAGCAACTGATAACGGCCAGCCAAACCAGCCAGGCATGGCTCGGGATATGACGTTATTCAAGGATGACGACGGCACCGGTTATTTGATTTATTCGAGTGAAGAAAATTTAACGATGTACATCTCCAAGCTCAATGATTCGTATACAGATGTTGTTGGTTGGCATAAAGACGGCAACGAAGAGCGAGATACGGAGTACAAGGGA
Source organism: Paenibacillus sp. 01T47 (assembly GCF_056398245.1). Taxonomy (NCBI): domain Bacteria; kingdom Bacillati; phylum Bacillota; class Bacilli; order Caryophanales; family Paenibacillaceae; genus Paenibacillus; species Paenibacillus sp. 01T47. Next base: position 93,611 of record NZ_JBFTPA010000014.1, on the reverse strand, counting down.
GTGCATGGCGAGGACTATGTGCGCGTATTCCCGCTTGCTCAGCGCGAGGCACCGGCACTATTTAAGTACCAAGGGAAATATTACATGATTTCATCCGGTGCGACGGGCTGGGCTCCGAACGTGGGCAAATATACGGTTGCTGACAGCATGATGGGACCGTGGAAAACGATGCGCGATGTTGCGCCTGGAAGCTCAACGACCTTTGGCTCGCAGAGCACTCAAGTGATTACAGTAGACGCGGCTGCGGGGAAATTCATCTATATGGGTGACCGCTGGAATCAAAACGATCTTGCGAATTCCCGCTATATTTGGCTGCCGATTGAATTTGGTCAAAATGATGAAATTGCACTTCAATGGCATGATGAGTGGTCGCTTGATTTGCTCGACAGCATGGGGAAGGTGCAATTGAATACTCCGCTTCCTACAAGTACAACAATTGGCAAAGCGCCAGCACTTCCGACTACTGTACAAGTGACCTTATCGGATGGAACGGTGAAGGATACGCCGATGAGCTGGAGCATAAATGAAGCGTCATTCAAAATTCCGGGGACGGTGCGCGTCAGCGGCAAGCTGACTGAGCTCTCCAATAAAATAATCGAACATCAGATGTATGTCATTCCAGAGGGCAGTACTTATTTTGTTCATGCAGGCGGTGCGGAAACGTCAGATTATAAAGATATTGCTCAATTGATTGGCGAAGATCATTTGCTAAACGGAAACGTTATCGATCAGAAATACGATCCGGCGAACAATCAAACTTGGGGTTATATCGGAGACAATACGCTGACATCCGGTACGAACAGCGGCAATATTTTTGATGGATTGCGTTATTTGAAAAGCAATGCCGGCAATGATCTCTCGTACCAATTCGACATTGATAATGGAAGCTACGATGTTTATGTAGGCTTGTACGATCCGTGGTCCCAGTATTCAAACGGCAAACGGATAGCTGATGTTTTGCTGAACGGAACGGTGAAAACAAGCGGGTATGTTTTCTCCTCAGCAAAAGATGTGCTTAGCTATGGCAATGTAGCCGTTGATAACGGAAAGCTGGAGCTGACGGTGCATCGAGCGGCGAATGCAGGCGCCACCAGTTCCGATCCGCAAATTAGCTGGATTATGATAACGGATAGCAAAGGCGATGTTGTTGAGACTCCTACAGAGCTGATTGTCCATTATGACATGAGCAAGTTGGAAGGCACGTCGGTCATTGACCAGACTGGCAAATATAATGGCAAATGGATTAACCCTGCCAACGCGGAGTGGATTAAGACAGATGCAGCAGGAGCCATCAGCTTTGCTGGCGGCAATACAAGCTCTTATATTGAAATGCCGCAGGGTATTTTGGATGGGCTGACGGATGTCACGGTATCTGCCCTTGTCAATTGGAAAGGCAAGAACAGTGCAGAATGGCTGTTTGCGCTTGGACAAGGCGATACACATTATTTGTATATGACGCCAAAATATAATGCAGACAACACGGCGCGATTCGGTATCGCAACGAATGGGTGGCGCAATGAAGTGGCGACGAAAGCGCCGCTGCTCCAATCAGATGATTGGAAGCTCGTTACGGCAGTAATGTCGAGTACAGAAAACAAGCTGTCGCTGTATGTAGACGGCCAGCTAGTTTCGTCTGGTAATGCTGGCGGCTTTACTCTCGATCAAATTAACAATAAAAACGGCATCAGCGGTTTTATTGGAAAATCCTTTTATGCGGGAGACGCTTATTTTGGCGGTATGATCGCAGACTTCCAAATCTATAATGGCGCACTTCTTGCCTCTGAAGTGAGCGAGCTTAATGTGGCGGCAAATGAGAAGCTGGCAAGCATGGAGGTGCTGCTGCTTCAACATGCGGCCGATCAATTAGACGACCTGAGCTTCCTTGGGGAGAATAGCAGCAAGGATGCAGTGCTGACGGATCTCGAGCTGCCAACGACTGGATTGCATGGAGCAACCATTACTTGGCAATCAGATAATGAGTCAATCATTAGTAATAGCGGTACTGTTGCACGGCCTGTTTTTGAAAATGGAGATCAGATTGTAACACTGACCGCTGTTCTATCAGATGGAAAATCGACTGTAACAAGAACGTTCACGTTTACTGTGTTAAAGCAGCCGGATACGGCTGTTCATGTAACAGGAATTACGGTGAACAAGGATGCGGTTATGCTGAAGGAAGAAGAGCAGCTGCAACTGAATGCAGAAGTTGCACCGCTGAACGCGGATAATAAAGCCGTGTTATGGTCCAGCGATGCAGCAGCCATTGCATCAGTCGATACAAACGGCATTGTTACAGCTCTAAAAGAAGGAACAGCTACCCTTACGGTTGTGACGGTAGACGGTGGATTTACAGCTAAGGTTGTCGTAACGGTGGAGAAAAAGAAGGACACTGGCGTAGAGCCTAGCCCAACTCCAGATCCAACTCCAGATCCAACACCGAGCCCTAGCCCGGACCCTACACCAAGTCCGAGTCCAGATTCAACGCCTAGTCCGACGCCAAACCCTGGAACAAACCCAACGCCAAGTCCGGTTCCAACACCGAGCCCAGAACCAGAGCCGCATTTCAAGGATACAGCAGGGCACTGGGCAGCAGCATCGATTAACAAGCTGTCGGACCAAAACATTTTGGGCGGTTTTCCAGATGGCAGCTTTAAGCCGAATCAGGAAATGAGCAGAGCGGAATTTTCAGCTGTTATTTACAGATTGTTAGGCCTCAAAGCAGAAAGCAGTGAATCTGGCTTCGGAGATATTACGCCGACGGCTTGGTATAGTAAATATGTGAATGGCTTGTATGCCGCTGGAATTATAACTGGTTTCGATGATGGCAGCTTCAAGCCGAATCAGGAAATGACGAGAGAGGAAGCATTCGTTATTTTGTATAGAGCGGTTAAAGATCAAATGATCGTTGCCTCCGGAGCGGCCAAACCATCCTTTGCGGATGAGCCCAGCTTGTCCAGCTGGGCAAAAGAAGCGATAGCAGCATTAACGGAAGCGGGTATCATTAAAGGTTATGAGGATGGTTCAATCAGGCCAAAGGAAAAGATTACACGCGCCGAGATTGCATCGATTGTAGCAAACTTCGTCAAATAGCAGGCTTAACGCGAGACATCCCAAAATAAGGGATGTCTTTCGTTTATTTAAATATAAGGCAGTATATTTTTTTTCTAAAGAACGCCGAATGCGTTTTAGCTTGTTAGACGATAAAAATGATATACTGTTGTGAAAACAATCGATTATTATGGAAAACGATGATATGATTTAAATAACGAAATTTGACGATAATTGTGCGCATGTAGGAGGCTATTTACAGATGGAGTACATTAGTACAAGAGGAAATGTTGGCAAAATAGGGTTTATCGATGCGTTTATGATGGGCTTAGGCAACGATGGAGGACTGCTTGTTCCGAGCGAAATTCCAGTTATTTCAGCTGAAACATTAAAGGAATGGCAGAATCTTAGCTATCAAGAGCTTGTACTTGCTATATTCTCACATTTTACGAATGATGAGATTCCAGCACAGGATTTGAAGGATATGGTGTACGCGAGCTATGCTACTTTCCGTGACCCGGAAGTAACGCCTGTCCGCAAGCTGAAGGATGATCTTTATTTGCTGGAGCTGTTCCACGGGCCTACCTTTGCATTTAAAGATATCGCGCTTCAGTTCATGGGCCAGCTTTATACGTATGTTGCAGCGAAGCAAAATAAAAAAATTCATATACTCGGTGCTACTTCCGGCGATACAGGAGCTTCGGCAATCGAGGGCGTTAAAGGCAAAGACGGCATCAAGATTTGTATTCTACATCCACATGGCAAAGTAAGTAAAGTACAAGAGCTGCAAATGACGACGGTTCAGGACGACAATGTGCTCAATCTATCCGTAGATGGCAACTTCGACGATTGCCAGCGCATGATTAAGGATTTGTTCGCTGACCTTGATTTTAAAGCTAACAATCAGCTTGCGGCGATCAACTCCATCAACTTTGTTCGAATCTTGGCGCAGACGGTTTACTATTTCTATGCCTACTTCCAAGTGGCGAAGCAGACGGATGCGAAGCAGGTTAACTTTAGCGTACCGACAGGCAACTTCGGTGATATTTTTGCAGGTTACCTAGCGAAGCGTATGGGACTTCCTGTAGGCAAGCTCATTCTAGCTACGAATGAGAACAATATTTTGGAGCGCTTTATTCTTGAGGGCGTGTACAAGCCGGGCGACTTCCGCAGCACGTACAGCCCATCGATGGACATTCAAGTAGCCAGCAACTTTGAGCGTTACTTGTATTATGTGCTTGGCGAGGATGCTGCTCAAATTCGCAGTCTGATGGATCAGTTCAAAGCCGAAGGACAAATCGTCATTGCCGGCGATGCGCTGAGCAGAGTGCAAGCCGAGTTTGGCGCGCATGGCGTACAAGGCCAAGAGTGCCTGAGCACGATTAAGAAATATGAAGCGGAAAACGGCTACCTGCTTGATCCGCATTCAGCTTGCGGCGTCGCTGCGGCTGACAAATACAGCAATGAACAAGGAATCACGATCTCGCTTGCGACGGCTCATCCGGCTAAGTTCAACGAAGCCATCGAGCTTTGCGGCATCGAGCAGCAATTCCCTGAGCAAATTGCTTCACTGTTCAGCAAAGAACAGCGTCAGACTCGCGTAGACGGATCGCTTGCAGCGGTCGTTAGCGAATTAGAAGCATTTTATAACGCATAATCATGAATGCTTGGATACGATGGAAAAGGCAGCAGCTAGAGGAGAAATCCTTTCGCTGCTGCCTTTTTTCTATTGGAACCTACATTTAGGCTCGTTTAAGTATATTTCGGAGCACAGAAGTGATCAGCTTATGATCTTGATCATCCGGCAATCCGGATACAGCAATGGTTCCGATTACCCCGAACCCTCGAGCGTGGATGGGATACGCTCCGTTATAAGGAGCATAGAGCGAAGGGGATAACGAATAACGCTCGGCAAGCGTTGTACCGGCAGCGCGCAACTCGATTTCCATACGATAGGAGCTGACTCCGAAACGATTGACGACGCGTGCTTTTCGCATGACCCAGTCATCATTGTCTGCCGAGGTGCCGGGAAAAGCATAGTGAAACAGCTGTTGTTCGCCTTTTCGAATATCAATTGTTACCGACTTGTTCTCCGATTTGGCCTGCTCAATGAGCCCAAGCCCGATTTGCAGGGCGGTTTCGTTCGTGAAGGAGTCGAATTGCAGCTCCTCTTCCTCGCGCTTCAATTCATCCAGGAGTTGTTCGTGATTCATTATGCCGATCTCCTTTACAGCGATATATTAAGCTCTGAAGCCGTCTTGCATATGTACTCACGAGCTTGCTGATACTGCTCATTGGTGGATAGGTGCTCGATAATGAGCGTCGTATCCGGGTGCAGCTTGTTCAGCTCGGTAAGAAATGTCCGGTAATCAAGCACGCCTTGACCTGGGATGACCTCATCCATATGAACGGTCAATTGGCCGCGCAGCAAAATATCCTTCGCATGGCAATTCCGAATATATGGCCCAAGCTTTGCAAAAAAATCACGGATGATCTCGCCATTTTGGTAATAGGCCCGAGGGCTGCTAATGATATTGACGGGATCGAAGTGTACGCCAAAGCCTTTGCGATCGATCGCTTTGATCAAGGCAAGATAGGAGTCGGCCGAATCTGGGAACACCCACGGCATCATTTCCAAGGCAAATACGGTTCTCTCTGGTTTAACCGCATCGATAATTTCACGCGTCGTCTCTACAATCAGCTCAAAGGTTTCATCGCTGAAATTTTCTGGATCGGGTCCGTCCCATTGTTCACCGCGTGACCCGGCAATGTTTACGCAGCACTGCGCAGCCATCCGTTCTGCGAGTTCCAGACGCTGCGTGCAGTAGGCAATCGCTTTGCGCCTTGTTTCCTCATTTCGGCTAATAGGGTTGCTCCATGCGCCGACCTCGGAAATCAGAATATCATGTTTTGCTGCTGCGGCTAAGTAATCATCCAGCTCGCTAATATCTTCATTGCCGTCTATGGGGCAGGTTGTTGCGCGGAAGCCCGCTTGTATAAGTGCATTTGACCAACTTTCAGGATTTTTATTTTCTAGAAAAACCTGACCTCCAAGCCTCATCGAAACCCCGTCCTTTGTTCGAATATTTTCTCGCTAGCAGGAATAACTTATGTTGAGCAAAGTATAACATAAACACGTGTTTATACAAGATCAATCTATTTGATAAGGATGAGCACATTGAAAAAATAAAATATTGTTGCTGCAAAGGGATTGACAGCCAATTTATGAAATGTATATGACAATGGCATAAACGCGTGTTCATGAAAGAGGCTAGCAACAATTGAAAAAGGCAGACATAAATAGTGTTGAGGTCGCCCGACAATATCAGTATAGAGAAGAATGCTCAGTTACTGACTAGGAACTTTCTGAAGAAATTCTGAATATTACCAAGCTTTTTTTAAAGAAAGAAATGCTCGCCTAATTCAAAGGCGAGCATTTCTTTTAGATTATTTAATTAAGGTACCTTTAGAATTCCTGTAAATTGATTAGGTGCAACTCTATTTTTCAATAATAAGACTAATTGAAAAATGTATATGTTCAACTGGTGGATTAACTTCATATCACAACATATTAGAATTCATCATCTGTAAACGTATTAAAGATAACCATGTCATTTAATAAAATAATCTAGTGTCCCGTGGTTTCTGGAAATTGAACCAATGGACGTAATCATGGGGTTCGATGTGAAACTGTTCTTCCGCGAGGAAATGCGCATGGTTAGCGAAATCCGTCTTAAAGATACAGCGAGCTACTCGTTCTATGGATCTGTTCATCCTCCATGTCTCATAGGTTCATGACGAGCCCCAGCCGTTTAATCCTTCTTGCCCAGAGAGATGTACTGATCCTCGGAAGTGCCGAAAGGAGTGTGCAGTAGCGCGCTCATCAAGCCGAAAGCGACCTCGGATTTGGAACGAGTGAAAACGAACTTTGTGACCTGCTCGGGAAGGAGTTCCGGGCATTCCGAGGTGCAGACGACGACAAGGTTCTCCGGGCTCAGGTACTTCAGTACCTGCAAGGCCAAAAATTCGTTGAAGACGACGAGAGGCTTGTTCTCGTGCTGCTGGATAAATTGCTTGAGCGACTCTTCGTCGCTGGTGGCCGCAAATACGAGCGATTCGTCCAATCCCGAAGCGGATCGAATGATTTCGTGATACCGCTCGTTCGACATGTGTTCGTGAATGAGAGCATAAGGCTGTCCGGCCGGCAATGACGAGTTCAGATCACTGAACAATCGTTGGAAATCAGGATTGACTTGCCGGAACAAGGAATCGTCGATTAAGCTGTCCACGATAACCAGCGGCGAGCCGTATTGCAGATTCCTCGATATCGCATGGAAGGATTGGGCCATAGCGTCAATCAGAAAGACGCCATCCAGCTTGCGCTCGGCAATGATCTCGAAATTGGGTTTGGCCGGATCAATTTGGGATACAAGGAGATGATAGCTCTTCTCCCGACATCGGCGCTCTAATCCGTCAAGGAAAGCTCCGTAGCTGACCGGCTTTGGAATGCGGGCGTCTCCGGTGCTGACGAACAGCACGCCGAGAACGTTGGTTTTACCCAGTGAGAGCGACTTCGCCGTCAAATTTTGAACGTAATGAAGCTTGCTCGCTGCCGTAAAGACCCGCTGCCGCGTCTCTTCTGGAATCGTCTGGGTGCTCACGTAATTAAGGACATAGCTTACCGTGGCGACGGAGACGCCGGCTTCTTTGGCTACGTCGCGAAGTGTCGTTTTTTTCATCGTATCAGTAACCGCCTCGTTAGGATCAAAAGTTTAGATAATCATAAGTCCGAACTTGGAAGGATGTCAAACTTGCCGTTGACAAGCCACGGGAAACGCCCTATACTGAAGCCACTTAACCGGTTAAGTTAAAACTTGAAGAATGAAGTTCTCAGGAGGGGCTATGCAATATGGAAAATTCGGCTCAATCGAAGCTGATCGTATTACCCGGGGTGCACGCATCCCGGCTGGGGAACGAAAGAGACATCTACATTTATTTGCCTGCGGGCTATGACGATGATCCGTCCGTAAGGTATCCCGTGTTGTACATGCACGTAGGCCAGCACGTATTCGAGCCGAGCAAGCCATCCGGAGAGTCCTGGGGTATGCACCGCGTAGCGGACCGACTATTGGCGGAAGGGCTGATTCGGCCAATTATTATCGTAGCGGTCGAACATAAGTACGAGGACGGAACCAGTGAATATTTCCACGACCTGTGCGCGTATCCTATTCGCTGCGTCGGCGAGCTTTACGAGCATTTTCTAATCGAAGAGCTGAAGCCAATCGTAGATCGCGCATTCAGGACACTGCCGGATGCGGAGCATACGGCGTTAATGGGCTCCTCGGCGGCCGGCATTGCAACGTACAACATCGGGCTCCGCCGTCCGGACGTATTCGGCATGCTGGGCATCCTGTCGCCTTTTTTCGTCCAGGTAGATCCCGGCACGCTGGAAGAAACGCCGCAGTATCGGCTGTATCCTTATAATGATGGGCAGAAAATATGGATGGACATAGGTGGGGCGGAGGGGTTCTTCATGCCATCCCACGTGCGGAGCGTCGCGGAGAATATGCAGCAAGCTGGCTGGAAGCAAGGTGAGGAGCTTTATTATTATCTGGACATGGAAGCCGCGCATTCCGAATGGGACTGGAGCCGCCGGGCGCACATGCCGCTGCTGCACTTCTTTGGCGAAGCCGCCGATGTGTCGGTTCTCGCGCTTGAAGGGGACGGTATCGTCGGTGTCGACGGGCCTGTAGTGGTCGTTAATGCGGTTGCCGCGCTTCACAACGGCATACGCTTCAGTTTGCTCAGAGCCGATTACCAGACGGATAATCCGGATGTCCTCGGGATTTCGCCAGACGGAAGGCTGCTTCCACGGAAACCCGGCACTGCGACGATCGTCTGCCGTTATGGGGGCCATGAAGCATCCAGAATGTATACTGTCGTGGAACGGCTATCTGAGACCGTCGTCGTCGAGCTTGAAATTCGCGTGCCGGATACAACGCCGGAAGATGCCGAGATTTATGCGACGTTCGGCGTTCCGAAGCTCGGCAAAGGATTGTATGGCGGAACGGTCAGTTTGCCTAGAGGATTAACGTTCGATTTTCTCATCACCCGGGGCTACGATAAGGAAGAGGTCGATCGGGATTTCGGGCGGATGCCTTACAGAAGGCTTGTCACGGACGAGGACAAGAGAGTCGTTTACACGGTTCATAATTGGATAGACTTAAGGCCAGTTACGGGAAGAGAGGAGGAGATTTGAATGACGCAGCCTTCGCGAGTGGAAACCATCGCGAATTTCCGATCGGAAATTATGCGCAACGAAAGGGACATTTTCGTTTATTTGCCGCCCGGCTACGGGCAGGAAGCGGACAGGACGTATCCGGTACTTTACGTCCATGACGGGCAGAACGTATTCCATGAAGCATTTAACGGGCAGTCATGGAACCTGCACCGCGTATGCGACCGTCTGATTGCGGAAGGACGCATCGAAAAATTGATCGTCGTGGCGGTTTCGAATATGGGGCTGGAGCGAAACAGCGAGTTCGCGCATCAAGGCTCGTTCGCGGAGGAGCTCGACTACCCTTGCCGGGGAGAGTTCTATGAACGTTTCCTGACGGAGGAAGTTAAACCCTACATCGACCGTACTTACCGGACGAAGCATGAGAGCCGCCACACCGCACTGATGGGTTCGTCCAGAGGCGGGCTCGCGACTTACCATATCGGGTTCCGCCGTTCCGACGTTTTTGGCAAGCTGGCCATGGTTTCGCCTTATTTTGCCCAATACAATGAGGAGACGATGACGCATCTGCCCATCGTTCAGACTTTCGATGGAAAAGGACCGTTTCAATTATGGATAGATGCTGGCGGCATGGAAGGCATGACTGTGCGTGTCGATCACGTCAGGCACATGGTGGAGCATTTCTTGAAGCTAGGCTACCGGTCTGGAGACGACCTCGTGTTCTGCTACGAACCGATGGCAGAGCATAACGAGGCAGCTTGGGAGCAGAGGGTATACGCGCCGCTTGTCTTCTTCTTCGGAGACAAAGGATCGTCCGTCTCAGCCGAGTTGACCGGTGATCCTATCGCCGGGATCGAGGGAGCCGAGGCATGGGTATACCCGCTTGTCTCATATGAAAGCGGTTTAGTTTCGGTCGACCTGGACGCAAGCTTTCGCGTAACGCCCGAAGGCGCAGCGGCGGTCGATCCGACAGGCTTGATCCGGGCAGTCAAGACGGGGGATTGTGAGATCGCATACAGCGGACATGGGCTGAACGCATTGACAATAATCAGGATCGTGCCGGAATTATCCGAAAAGGTCGAAGTGGAGCTGGAAGTTGTCGTACCAGACGATACCTCGGCAACGGCGAGAGTATATGCGGGGGCGGAACTGGAGAAGTCCGGACCTCGCTCCTACCGAAGGCGGCTTTTCCTGCCGAGAAATACGGGATTTGCTTTTCACGTCTCAGAGCATTCTGGTCTAAGGGAAGCAGGCCCGGAGGGGGCGGACGTCCCGAAGCGGCGGTTCGTCGCCGACAGCAACAAGACGTTGCATTATGAAGTCCAAAGTTGGATGCTAAGTCAATCGATATGAATACGGGGTAAAACACTGACTCGCGGCGCGTTCTTAACGCTATCGCTGCTCGCCGCAGCCGCGTGCTCCAACGGCACAACCGAGTCCGGAGCGGGCGTAACTCCCGTGCAAAGCCAGTTCGATCTGGCGTTCGAGAAGATCGATACGGAGCTTGTACCGGAGACTGGCGCGAGCTTGCTGGTATAGGAGAGCAAAGAAGCCCGGCCTTTTGTGGATGCCATCATCAAGGAATTTACGGAACTATACGGCGTCGAAGTGAAGATGCAGGAGCTTGGAACGATGGATCAAATCGGAAAATTCGAGCTGGACGGTCCAGCTGGCATTGCGGCAGACGTCATTACGACTTCCTAGGACCATCTGGGCAAGGCGGCAAGCGCCGGGCTGATTCTGCCTAACGATGAGTTTGCGGACGCGACGCGCAGCGAGCACGAGGACGTGGCGGTCGCCGCGGCTTCGTATAATAACAAGCTGTTCGGCTATCCCATCAAGGTCATGACTTATGCCATGTTCTACAATAAGGATTTGATTTCTGAGCCTCCGAAGACGATGGAAGAAGTCATCGAGTTCGGGCGATCGTTTAACGATCCCGAAAGCAACAAATACGCGTTTATGTTCGATGTGCCGTTTTTCTATTACAGCTATCCGTTCATCGGATCTACTGGTGGTTATATCTTCGGGAGCGGAGGCACGGATTCTGCTGACATTGGACTAAACAACGAGGGTGCGGTTAAGGGAATGCAAACTTTTGCGGAGTTGCGTAAAGAAATATTGCCGATCTCCGCGGGAGCGGTATTCATTGCCATACCGATTACGCTGCTGTTCATGTATTTGCAGAGGCACTTTGTTGACGGTCTGACGGCAGGCGCGACTAAAGGATAGAAGAGACAGAGGGAACGACTTCATTGTATTAACGTAGTGTGCAAATCTATAAGGTGTGGACTCACTTTCAGCTATCTTATCACCTTAATAAGCTTACTGCTAAGCCGACGATCTTCAGTTAACCATAAACTGATTTCGCTCGGCTTTCTTTAATGGTTGCGGCTCTTTGATCATTTTTATTAAATGTTCAGAGCAGGTGGTTAATTTGATGAACGGTATAGAAAGATCCTATAGAAAAAAATCACATGACTTATGCAGTTCATACCAACAGATGGAAAACCACTCGTCTGTGAACCAAATGGCTTTGTTAACCAGTAAGGACGCTCTACTTGCGACCATGTTCAAACCCTATAAGCTTGCGCAGTATACACTTAGTCGATTTTTCACAACTTCGTTTGCATGGAGAACGTTTGGTCATAAACGTGCGGCAAGGCTTCAAGAAGTTAGCGTTACGGCACTAAAACCAGGTGACGTCATAAACTTGGATGATACGCTTATTGCCCATCCCTACGCCAAAAAATTGCCTTTCTTATGCTGGTTGTTCGACTCTTCATCCAAAACGTATCGCTGGTGTATGAATCTGGTTGTCCTTCAAGAAAGGGCAAGCGATCTCGAAAGATAAGCGTGTCCCTATTGCCGCGGTCGTCACTGTTCGCTTGAAAGAAGTTGGCATAGAGGACTATGAATACAGCCCTGCAACGTACAAGGGAGCCTATCTCATCATTAGCAACCGCGCATATGGAATTCGTGTTCGCTACGGAGGCATTAGTAGCCTATGCGTTATGGCAAGCAAACAAAGAAAAAAGGAGTAATGAGAGCTGCACCCACGGCGAAATGGTTCGCGGACTCTTCAAAACTCGTTGCCATGTTCGTAAAAGAAACCAAAAGGGATCTGAACGAATCGATATCGATTTTGACACAGAAGTACGAATTTTCGCAAGCATTATTTCTGCCTATTGGCCCAAGCGTCTGCTCATGACCAGGTGGCCGGTTTATTCAAGCATAGATTCTCACAATTCCCACTTAATTCATCGAACTGTATAAGTGATGTCTATATGATATAATAAACATAGTTTGCTAGATGTGGTTTTCGTTAGGAAAAAATAAGTGAATAGCAAAGGGGAATTCATTTAATGTTAAGAAAAATAGGCCTAATCTTGTTAGTAGTTAGCATGCTGCTTCCAGCATCTTTGAGTCATTATGTTAGGGCGGCTGGGAGCAATAATGTGGATGTGGACAGGGTTGAATTTACATATCCGCATACCCCCTCTCTTTCGAACACGATTAACGAGTATGATGTTTACATTCCGAGAAGTTCGATTTCTACGTACTATTTCGCTATCAAGACCGTCGATGAAAATGCAACGATACAATATCAAATGAATGGAGATAATTGGAAAAATCTTGGACAATGGACATCTACAGGCCATCTTCCTCTAAATCCGGCTAATAACCTCATAGAAATAAAAATTACTTCTTCCGATGGCACAGTCACTCGACTGATCAATTTCCATGTGCATCGGCCGATGGCCAACGATGCTGCTCTAAAGAAGCTGGAAACTTCAGCCGGGACGATTGCATTCGATGCCAATACGCTTAATTACACCGTTCATGTTCCTTATTCGACAGTCTCTACGAAGGTCACTCCTACTCTAAACGATGCCGATGGTAGCTTGTCCATAAATGGAATAGGGGGCACAGATGGCGAAGCTAGCTCCGCTATCCAGCTTGGAGTGGGCAGCACGGCCATTCCAGTTGAAACGATTTCTGCGGATGGCTCCCAAACTAGAAAATATACTATCGAAGTTATTCGTTCTGAGCCTAGCACGAATGCAACTTTGGAGCAGCTAAGCTTATCCGGAAGTGCTTTGCTGCAGCCGGATTTCGCCAGCGGACGCTTCAGCTATGAGGCTGTTGTAGCAAATAGTCAAGATTCCATCAAGGTAACGCCTACAGCATCAGAAGAGAATGCTTTAATCGCCTACAGTGCTAATGGGGGATCATTCACTAGCATATTCAGCGGTTCGGCAAGCATTCCTCTGCCGCTGGAGGTAGGCCTGAATACGATTGCGATACGCGTCACCGCCGAGGACAGAGCGACGGTGAATCAATATGTGCTGACAGTTTATAGGCAGAGCAACGATGCGAATTTAAGCAGCTTGTCTCTCTCTGCTGGTACGCTCAGCCCATTATTCGAAGCTGGAATTTATAGCTATTCAGCCGAAGTGGGGAGTAATCAGAGTGCGATTACGTTGACGCCTTCGGCAGCGGGAACGAATGTGTCTATAGCGGTAAGTGTCAATGGCAGTTCCTATCAAAGCGTGACCAGCGGTTCGGCAAGCGCTCCCCTGCCGCTGGAGGCAGGCCTGAATACGATTGCGATACGCGTCACCGCCGAGGACAGAGCGACGGTGAATCAATATGTGCTGACAGTTTATAGGCAGAGCAACGATGCGAATTTAAGCAGCTTATCTCTCTCTTCTGGTACGCTCAGCCCATTATTCGATGCTGGAATTTATAGCTATTCAGCCGAAGTGGGGAGTAATCAGAGTGCGATTACGCTGACGCCTTGGGCAGCGGGAACGAATGCGTCTATAGCGGTAAGTGTCAATGGAGGTTCCTATCAAAGCTTGACCAACAGTACGGCAAGCGCTCCCCTGCCGCTGGAGGCAGGCCTAAATACGATTGCCATACGCGTAACTGCCGAGGAGGGAAATGAGCAAATCTACACCGTACAAGTCTTGCGGCCAAGCCACAATGCTACACTGAGCGATTTGAGTTTGTCAGCAGGAACACTTACACCTTTGTTTCATCCTGAAACAGTAAACTACGAAGCATCCGTTGGTTATTCGGTTTATGCGATAACGGTAAAACCAGTTGCAGCAGAGAGTCATGCTTTAGTAAGCGTATCAGTAAATGACTCGACCTATGTCCCAGTTGCAAGTGCTAGCGACAGCGTAGATCTACTGTTGAGTCAAGGGAACAATGATATTCATATTAAAGTCGTCTCGCAGAGCGGTGAAGAACTGCTATACACAATTAGGGTAAACCGAGCTTTTGTTCCGTATACTCCGCCATCTCCGACTCCAACTACGGAGACTCCTGTTGGTCCCGTCAAGCCCATTTCATTTAACGATATTTTGGGGTCATGGGCAGAGCCGATCATACAGTCAGCAGTTCAGCAGGGCTGGATTTCGGGGTACCCTGATGGGACCTTTAGGCCTAACGAGAAAGTATCAAGGCAGGATTTTATCGTCATGCTGGTTAAGGCATTAGGTTGGTCTGGTCCAGCACAAGGGAGTGAACCGAGCTTTAGTGATGGGGAGCAAATCGCCCCTTATGCAGCGAATGCGATCGCACTTGGTTACCAGCATGGTTTATTTATTGGCTATCCGGATGGAAGCCTCCAACCAAAGGGGGGAATTAATCGTCAGGAGTTAGCCGTAATAGCTATGAGAGCGCTTGGCGAACCTGAGGGAGGCGCGCTTGCGCCAGAGACTGGGTTTGCTGATGATCGTCTTATTTCAAATTGGGCCAAATATGCTGTGAAGACAGCTAAAGACCGTGGCATCCTGAAGGGTCGGGGAAAGAATCTATTTGTTCCGGCTGAATCGGCAACTCGAGCTGAAGTCGTTGCTATCATTCAATATATATTGGATGATCTAGCAGCGAGCAAATAAAGGCAATTTGTTATGCTGAGCCGACAGCTTGATCTATTAGTCAAATTGCTGCTGCCCTGACATCAGCCATTGAAGGTTGGTTAACCAATAGAGCTTTCAGGCCTGCTCAGGTGCAGGCTTGGAGGCTCTATTCTATTAGGTATTGGAAACTTGCTATAATACCTGTAGATGACATGACTTATGCAGTTCATCCCAACTGATGGAAAATCACCAAAAGTCAGTATATTGTTGAACAAACCAAAAAATCCCTTGACTTTTCTTAATCACCCCAATAATCACGAAGGATACCCTTTCAACCGGGTATATCTTAGAGGATTTTAGGTGATTTTTTAAAACAAACACTTGAACAGCCACGGTTTCGCGATCTTAATCAAGGAGAATGCGCTGGAGCGCCAATTCTGCGTTCACTACGGGATCATTTCGATTTTTTTTGTATTATGGGGAAAGCGCATAGCCACGCCTATCGCGACCTGCCATTCTACTTCGATACGCCGGTAGAGCCTGTGCTTCAGGCAATCGCTGCGGCAGAAGCGGGCAAGCATGTCATTTGCGAGAAGCCGCTCGCGGTCAGTGCAAGCCAAGCAGCGGAGATGCTGCAGGCGGTAAAAAAAGCAGGCGTTATGCATATGATTTGCCATAATTATCGTTTTGCGCCTGCGATACAGCTAGCTAAGAAGCTGATTGATGGTCATATTATCGGCTACGAGCATACCTTTATTAATATGATGGAATATGATGGCGACGTTCATGGAAGGGCTGCAGAGCGGGATTAATCCTGCTCCGAACTTCGAGGACGGCTATAGAAATCAGCTCGTTATTGAAGCTGTTGAGCGTTCTGCCGAGTCGAGACAGTGGATGGATGTACCTGCAATTAGCGATTCTTTGTTGTTTTCGTAGCTTCATATAACAAAAAATGAATTGTCGGTTGACGTGCAAGGCTGTAGTGAAGAAGGATTATTCTTCTTGCTGCAGCCTAATTTTGATTATACATATGTTATAATCGCCATATTAAATAAGGTGCTGAATCCTATTTCGGGAGTATGTACCACTAGAAATATGTAATTGAGTGAGGGATAACCTGTGAATGACTTCAACAAATTCAATCGCGAGAAATGGAGCAAGATAAGAACAAAGGGCAAGCTGTCGTACGCTATTAGATGGGTGCTTTATTTATTGATTTACGTTTTAATTATTCAGGGAGTACTCATTGTACTTGGTCGTAAAAGTGTAGATCAAATCGAAATGGCGCCTATTATTTTTATTTCAGTTGTCGTGGGTGTTACTCTTTCTTTGATTCGATGGTCTGTGTTTGAGAAAAAATATAATCAGGAATAAATAAGGACGAGGTGAGTATACATGTTGGCATCCATTACCCAAGCTGAGAATGGATATTCGGTCCGTTTCGAGCGCAATTTGAAGCATGCTGTGGAGAGTGTCTGGTCGATGCTGACTGACAACGAGAAGCTCGCCCAGTGGTTCCCCGAACTGCGTGTCGCGGACCTGCGTGAAGGCGGATTAATAAAATTTGATATGCAGAATGGACATTTTGAAGAGATGGCCATCATTGAGCTCAAAGCGTTATCGGTTTTGGAGTTTACGTGGGCTGAGGATATCGTTCGTTTTGAATTATATGCAGAGCCAGAGGGCTGCCGCTTGGTATTAATCGAGAAGCTTGTCCAAATTACAGCACATACCCCTAGAGATATTGCCGGCTGGGATGTATGTTTGGATGTTATCGAGGCATTGCTGGACGGAAAAACCATTGCCTCTCGCAAGGACGTATGGAAAATGAAATACGATAAATATGTACAAGCTTTTGAAAATTTGCCTCAGGCTAAGAAATAAGTATTCAATCAGCTTGGGTTATTGGATGTGAAAGAGATGATTACAGGAATATTGGTATTTTTATTAGCTGGGTTAGCTGAAATTGGTGGGGGATACCTGATTTGGTTATGGCTGCGTGAAGGTAAGCCGATGTATTGGGGAATGGTCGGAGGCGTAGCTTTAGCACTATATGGTGTTATTGCTACATTTCAATCCTTCCCTTCGTTCGGGAGAGTCTATGCGGCGTACGGGGGCGTTTTTATAGTGATGGCCGTATTGTGGGGCTGGCTAGTCGATAAAAAAACACCTGATTTATACGACTGGATAGGTGCTGCTATTTGCTTGGTCGGTGTTTCAGTTATACTGTGGGCGCCAAGGCATTAGTATGATCTAGCTTGCTGTGTAGAATAACCATTTACAATTCAGGGAACGATTTGTTAACATATATGAAATATTGAAAAAGGCGATGACGAGAAGAGTACATAAACACATTCTTTCGCAGAGAGCCCCGGCAGCTGAAAAGGGGCAAGGAATGGTTTATCGAAACAAGTCTCTGAGCATCACATCGGAACCTGAGCAAGGGGATGCTGTGACAGGAGCTCCTGTTATAGAGCTAGAGTATAAGCATCCTTTGGTGCCGTACTTGAAGAGGTTAATATGGCGACATATTAACGAATCTGGGGTGGTACCGCGAGAAATTTCGTCCCCAAGACGCGAAGTCTTGGGGGTGGAATTTTTTTTGTTTTTTGGGACATGAAAAATCAAAGTATCGATAGCAACCCTAAATTGGAGGTTTTACAATGAGCAGCGAATTAGAGCCGAACACGGATCATTTTTTATACAAAATCATAAATGAGGATCTTCAAGCAGGCGTGTTTACACGAGAAATGTGCACGCGGTTTCCGCCTGAGCCTAATGGATACCTGCATATCGGAAGCGCCTATGCCATCCATACAAACTATACGATTGCGCAAAAGTATAATGGGAAGTTTCATTTGCGATTTGACGATACGAATCCTCTGAAGGAGGACATCGAATATGTGAATGCCATTATCGAAGATATCAATTGGCTTGGCTATAGTCCGGGCAGCCATATTTATTATGGTTCGGATTATTCAGATGCGATATATGATGCTGCAGTTGCGCTCATAAGTAAAGGAAAGGCTTATGTTTGTGAATTATCACCAGAAGAAGTTACGGAATATCGGGGGACGCTTACGGAGCCGGGCAAGGATAGCCCTTACCGAAATCGCTCCATTGATGAAAATTTAGAGCAGTTTGCGAAAATGAAAAATGGTGATTTTAAGGCCGCTTCCAAAGTATTGCGTGCCAAAATAGATATGAGTGCGCCTAATATTAATTTAAGAGATCCTGTTATTTATCGCATTATCCATGCTGAGCATTACCGGACGGGAAATAAGTGGTGCATTTATCCGATGTACGATTTTGCGCATCCGATTCAAGATGCCATCGAGGGCATTACCTACTCGTTATGCTCCATTGAGTTCAAAGACCATCGTCCTTTGTACGAATGGGTATTGGAGGAGCTGGAATTTGCTCAGCCGCCAAGGCAAAGGGAATTCGGCAGGCTGAATCTAACGGGTGTCGTGACGAGCAAGCGATATTTGAGACAGCTCGTTGAGGGCGGCTTCGTCGACGGCTGGGATGATCCAAGGCTGCCAACGATCCGTGGACTCAGGCGAAGAGGCTTTACGCCCGAGAGCATTAGAAATTTTATCGATGAGATCGGCATGATTAGAGCGCAAAATTCCGTGGATATCGCGATGCTGGAGCATGCGGCAAGACAGGATTTGAAGGCGAAGGTCAAAGGCGTAATGGCCGTCATCCATCCACTGAAAGTGGTTATTACTAATTATCCGGAGGGCCAAACCGAGCTGTTGTCCATTGATAACAATAGCGAGAACGACACGCTTGGCAAACGCAAGGTCACCTTCTCTAGAACGCTATTTATAGAGAAAGATGATTTTATGGAGCAGCCGTCCAAAGGATTTCACAGATTAGCGCCCGGAGCTGAAGTTCGGCTGATCGGTGCCTACTTCATTAAATGTGAGGAAGTCATTAAAGATGAAGCCACAGGTGAGATCATTGAGCTTCGCTGCACTTACGATCCCGAAACGAAAAGCGGAACGGGCTTTACCGGCCGGAAGGTGAAGGGGACGATCCACTGGGTTTCAGAGAGTCACGCGGCTAAGGTGGATGTCCACCTTTATGAGAGTCTGCTGCGGGGTAATGAAATCCCGAAGGATACCGATATAGCTTGGGACAGCGTCATTAATCCGAGCTCACTTCAAATCGTGAAAGATTGTAGAATTGAGCCTTTTGAGGTTCTTCCGCAGCCAGAGGATAAGTTCCAATTCGTTCGGCATGGTTATTTTTGCGTGGACAAAAAACATACAACGAATACGAAGCTAGTCTTCAATCGCATCGTACCGCTTAAGGATACGTGGAAGAAAAAATAGAGCGATAACAAGATGAAGCCTCTCATGTGGTAAAATAATACATATGGAGGCTTCTTTTTTGTGAGGCTCTACAATCGGAGAACGAGGTGATGGAGTGTTCCTGCATAAGCTTCGACCATTGATTTTGTCCGCTGTCCTATTATTTATGCTTTTACCAGAAGCAGCAAGTGCCAACGGGGGACCGCTGCATTATCCTGCGGAGGGTTATGGCAGGCTGGAGCTGGATGATCAATCGCAAGTGAGTTTGGTTCGGGAGAAGGTTGTGTTTACCTTCCGTGATATCGAAAGGTACAAAAGCCATGCGGAAGTAACGGTTCAGTATGAACTTCACAATACGTCCGATTCCGCTAAGGACTTGGAGGTTTTATTTGTAACGCCTGCAAGTGAGGCTCTTATGGTATCAGAGGGAAACAAAGAGATTAATGTGATCATGGATCCGAATGTAAAGACGGTTAATTGGCAGAATACCCTATTGAAAAATACGGTCATTGATCCAGTAAGCGGCAAGGAGCTGCGTTTATCCAATTACTCAGCGGAAATTGGTCCAGCACAAGGAGCGAGGTTCCCTTTATCTTTTGAGCCGAACGAAACGAAAAATATTGTCATCAACTATATTGAAAATGGGGGGATGTATAATAAAGGTGTAATTACGACGATTTTTTCCCATCTTTATTTTTTGACCCCAGCAGCTTTCTGGGAGGGCGAGCCGCATGTCGAGCTGGAAATACGGCTAAGCGAACCCGGTGCTGCGCTTCATTCGAATTTAGCAATGGAACAAACGGACTCCAAAACATTCAAAGCTGTTTTTAATGAATTGCCCAGCAAGGACTGGTATTTTTCTTACACGTATCCCAAAAGATTGTTGTATCCAACGAATATAGAGAAGGATCATAATCTCTTGGTGCTGGGAACAGTCGCCGCATTAACGGTAATTGCTGCAGCGCTTGCGCTGTTTTTTAGAAAAAGTATTTTATTTACGATCAGTGCATTTGGGATTTTTGCTTTTACGGTATATTATATCTCGAAAATGGGCGGTTATCCGTTTAACGCTATTTTTGTAGGGTTTGTCGACTTTGTTGTTGGCGTAGGGCTGCTTATTTGTGATATTTTAATTAGAAGAACGATTCGTAGACGTAGAGAAATGACCAAAACCATGTAATCGTCCGTCCACATCTTTTAAAAAACTCGAAATCAACGTAAACTGTAGGAAACATTAGAGGAGAGAGAGTTAAATGACAAACGAAGCATTAACCATTAATCATGAAGATCTATTGGCTGATCTAGAATACCGAGGGCTAGTACAGCAATTTACTAACCGCGAGGAATTACATAAGAAGCTTACGAGTGAACGCGTCGTGCTTTATTGCGGATTCGACCCTACAGCGGACAGCCTACACATCGGCAGCTTGCTTCCGATTTTGTGCTTGCGTCGTTTCCAGCAGGCTGGCCATATTCCACTTGCGCTAGTTGGCGGCGGAACAGGTTTAATTGGTGATCCAAGCGGCCGCTCGACGGAACGCTCGCTGAACACAGCGGATACGGTATCCGAATGGACAGAGAGCTTGAAGCGTCAGCTTTCCCGCTTTCTTGATTTCAATGCTGCGGATAATGCGGCTAAGCTCGTAAGCAACTACGATTGGATTGCGCCGCTGGATGTCATTACTTTTTTACGTGATGTAGGGAAAAACTTTACTGTAAATTACATGCTGGCGAAGGATTCGGTCGATTCCCGTCTTTCATCAGGCATCTCGTTTACCGAGTTCAGCTATATGATTTTGCAGGCGTATGACTTCCATAAGCTTCATCAAGAGCATGGCTGTTCCTTGCAAATTGGCGGCAGCGATCAATGGGGCAATATTACAGCAGGTCTTGATCTGATTGGCAAAATGGGCGGAGGCGACGCTTACGGCATGACGATGCCTCTCGTTACCAAAAGCGACGGCAAGAAATTTGGGAAATCCGAATCTGGCGCGATTTGGCTGGATCGTTCGAAGACATCGGCGTACCAGTTCTATCAGTTCTGGATCAATACTGAAGATAACGATACGATTAAATTTTTGAAATATTTCACATTCCTCTCTCGTGCAGAAATCGAAGCTTTGGAGACAGAGCTTCAGTCGCACCCAGAGAAACGGGTGGCGCAGCGTGAATTGGCGCGTGAAATTACTCGCCTTGTTCATGGACAAGAAGCGCTCGACAGCGCAGAGAAAATTACGCAGGCATTTTTCTCCGGCGATGTAAAACAGCTGAGTGAAGCTGAGCTAATTGAAGCTTTGCAGGACATGCCTACAACGGTGCTTACGAATAGAGAAGAGATTGCGCTTATGGATCTTCTAATCGAATCTGGAGCTGCACCATCTCGCCGCCAAGCGAAACAAGATATTACGAGCGGCTCGATTTCAATTAATGGCACGAAAAACACGGATGTAGAATCCATCATCGGCTCGGAGCAAAGGCTCTATGACAAATTTGTCGTGCTGCGCCGCGGCAAGAAAAATTACTTCTTGATTCGATTTGAATAGGACAAAAATAAGCCAGACTTCCGATAATGGAAGTCTGGTTTTCTTTTGAATGTTAGATCTACTTTAGGAAGTCGAGTTTACGCTCTCCGAGACCAACGTGTGGTTATCATCCAACATCAATCTCCGCGACGAGCGTCTGGCTATCCATCGATACTAAACTCCACGACCAACGTTTAGCTATTATCCGACACCAATCACTGCGACCAGCGTTTGGCTATCCTGTACATTTGCAGGAACTTCGCCCATATTGAGCTGTGATGGAGATCTATGTTGTATTCATGCAATATCTTGTTATACGATTGACCATTTTAGCTTTTTAAGTGCACCTATATTGTATAGAATGCAGTATAGCTCCATGTAAGTGTGAGAAAGCAGCTTCTATCCAGCGATTATGCAGTATAGGCAATGATAAAGGGTAGTGTAGAGGTACATATTAGCTCAGGATTAGAAAGAGGGTGCCTCTGGAGCCTATGGCTATTGACACCCTCCCCCCAAGGGCTGCGCCCTCTGAAATTCGATTAGTATTAAAGTCTGATTTGATTATGTAAGTGGCTTATGCATGTTGTATGATAGTGATGTGCGTTAACCGTTAGCGTAGAGTAAATAAGTGCAAAAGTGCACCTGTTTTTAACAAACAAGATTGAAATGATGTAAATGGGTGTACAAATACCTCTAATTGAGCAGATTTGAAGAAGATTTGGTTAAATAAGTGCATTTCTGCGCTTAGATGAAGCTGCTGCAGGCGCTGCCGCAAATGTCTTCGCATGACAGGGGAACATCTCCGTTTTCAGATGAAAGGACCTCAAATTCCACTGTAAAGTGGAGCTTGAGGTCCTTTTTCTCAAAGAAAATAAGATCTAATTAGTGCTCAAAAAAATCGCAAAATGACTTTTGAGACAGCCCCATTTTTTAAAAATAGGAGTGACTTTAATCAATGATCAAAGCAAAGCTGCTAAAGTTTAAGCACTAGTCTTTGCTAAGCTGCTCTCGGCTATCTTCCGGCGAGAACGCGCGCGGGAGAACCCGAAGGAGGTTGCGGCTGTAGCAGCGGCGAGAATGACGCCTGTAGCTCCAATCCAGCTGATAGAGGTAAGCGATACTTGCTCAACGACAACCCCGCCAAGCCCGGCTCCTGCAGCCATGCCCAGCTGAAGTACAGAGCTGTTCAAGCTTAGCATAATACCCGAAGCT
This sequence comes from Paenibacillus sp. 01T47, assembly GCF_056398245.1. Lineage (NCBI taxonomy): Bacteria > Bacillati > Bacillota > Bacilli > Caryophanales > Paenibacillaceae > Paenibacillus > Paenibacillus sp. 01T47. Next base: position 70,396 of record NZ_JBFTPA010000014.1, on the reverse strand, counting down.
TCTGGAGCTAGTGACATCAGATGGTACTGCTGAGTTGGACCGGATGACCAAGCGGTAAAGGCCCAGATCATAAGCAGAGGAAATACGATAACCGGAGACTGTCCAGCCAATGAGAGTAGAACAAGTGCTATCGTATGGAACAGCATGCCGCTGACTAATGTTCGCGGCGCTCCCCATTTATCGGTGCTGTAGCCGCCAAATTTAGACCCGATCAGGCTGGCGATACCGAATGCAAATAGTCCGATGCTCACGCCCTGTTCACTCAGCTTCGTTACGCTAAGCAGGAATGGTGAAATATAAGTGTAAACGATGGAATAACCGCCGATCCACAAGAAGGTGACCGTCAGTGCCGTTACAATTTTCGGCTGCTTCAAGAGAGCAAGCTGGCTGCGAAGTGGAACGGGCTCTTCACCATCTGTTTTTGGAATGCTGGATAAAATGAGGAGCATTGCAAGCAGGCCCAGCAGTCCGATTGCTCCGAAGATGAGATGCCAGTCGTATACAGATGCGACTACCCTGCCTAGAGGGACACCCACGATTAATGCTGTGCTAAAGCCCATAACGAGCGTCGCAATGGCACTGCCCTGTTTATCAACGGGTGCAAGCTTAGAAGCGACGGTCAAAGCGGTAACGACAAACACCCCTGTGCTGAGCGCTAGAACAATTCGGGATACGATCAAAAACTCAAATCCAGGCAAAGCAACGGCAATAAGATTGCCGATCGCGAATACACCTAATGAGTAGAGGAGCAGCTGACGCCGCTCAACACGCGCCGTAACTGCCATAAGAATCGGCGTGCCAATAGCGTAAGCTAGCGAGAAAACGGTAATCAGCTGGCCTGCTGCAGATACGGATACACCTATGTCGTCGGCTACCTTATCCAAAATACCCGCAATAATAAATTCTGACGTTCCAACCAAAAAGCTAATTATAGCCAGCATGTAAATTTTCCACGCGTTAGACATATAAAAAATACTCCTCTCTCCACTCCACTGTTTTTATATTTCTAAATCTATAGAAATATAACCTAAAAAAAATTACTCCAACAAATATGGCGCATACTTGCGAGCCATTTCGCGGTTCACACTGTAGTAGATATACGTACCGTCCTTGCGGAGATCTAGCAATCCGCTTTCCGTCAATTGCTTCAAGTGATGTGAGAGGGTAGAGCCGGCTACGGATTCCAGCTTTGTGCCAATATCGGAGCAGCATAAATTTTTCTCCTCAGTAAGCAGCAGAGCTATTTTCAGACGGGTAGGCTCACCGAGCGCCTTATATACTTTTACAGCTTGACGTACGTCCGCATGATCTTCTGTCATTGTGGCTTCACCTTTCTTGCAGTCGTTATTTCTATATTTGTAGAAATAAGATAGCATATCGATATTCGAATGTAAACAGGCAAGCATTCATTTTATTTTACAACAAGCATTTCCGTAATCGTATAAAAGAAGAAAGGAGCCGCAAGCAGCTCCTTTTCTTTCATCGCATTATAGGTTATGCGCCTTTGCCCAAGCCGCCAAAAATTTAAGCTTCCCGTCAAAGTAACCATCATCCTGCCAAGATCCCCAAACGGCGCTTCCGCCTGTATGAAGTCCGATCAGCCAAAGCTGTCTGACGGCTACGAATACGGGAATCATCGCGAGATCTTGCTCGCTTAGCGGGCGTTCCTTCGTATAGGCTTCCAGAAAAGCATCCCAGCATTCATCCTCAAAGCTCTCACTATCCGATCTGCCATGGACGCGATCCCATAAATAAACGGATAGATCATACGAGCGCCAGCCTACGCCGCAGCAGTCAAAGTCAAAGTGTGTCATGCTGCCGTCATCCGAATGAAAGACGTTCCAGCCTGCAGATCCCCGTGGCATACTCCCCAGTCATATGCACCATCCGCGGCTTCTGCAAGGCGAGCTTTCAGCCTGCCGGCTGTTTCTTGAACAAACGCTGCATCGTTCGGGCGATGCTGTAAAGACGGAAGCATCGCCCGAAGAGGCTCGTCGAGCAAATGGGCAGCATCAAGTTCAAACCGTTCATGTTTGGGCTCATAGAAATCCATGGCATGATGAAGCTGCGCTATAGCGCTTCCGTAAGCTTGGCTTGTATCGACATTAAGTTTCCCGGCCCCATCCGCATAAGAGAATAGCACAGCATAACGAGTGCCTTCCGGTGCGTCAAGCTCAGTCAACCATTCGCCATCTCGTCTTTGGATTGGATAGGAAACCGGCAGGATACAGTTTTTAAGATAGGTTAACAAATCCAGCTCAAAACGGATATCGGATTCTGCTCGCCACAAATGCTTATAAATTCGCAATATAAATTTTCCGGTATTCGTATCCACCGAATAGGTATCATTCAAGCCATTGGACACGAATTGGCTCTTTAGCGGTGTACCGATATCATATAATAAGGCCATGGCTTCAAAAAGCGTTTCCTTATGAAATACAGTATGTACGGCAGGGATTTGCAGCATGTCACAATCATCCTTTCAATGTCTTTCACATTATCTATTTATCCTATAGCAATCGTGAGCCGAAGGGGATAGAAACAATGGCTATAGTTGTTTATTACTGCTGGAAATCTCTTTGTTGGGTTTATTTGACAATGTAAGAGCAGCGGATTATTGTTAATCAGAATTGGTAAATCAACTCTGAAGCAGGAGAGGATTATGTGCAGAAAGTGGTAACGAATCATTTTCAAAGCCTGAATGAGTATGTCTATGCTATTCAACAAAGTATCGGCGCCACAGCTGCCGCAACGTATATCATTCAGAACGATGTTGTTGTAAACGAGTGGTATTCCGGTACACATGCAGCATCAGATGCGCCGAGACTCGTGGATGAAAAAACGCAGTTCAACGTAGCATCAATCCGTAAAACGTATCTAGCGCTTGCTGTCAGCTTATTAATAGAGCAAGGGAAAATAGGCAGTGTGGATGATGAAATCGGGAAGTATCTCAATGATTATAAAGATGCAGCGCGAGGGGTAACGTTGAGGCACCTGCTTACGCATACCCATGGATTAATCGAAGAGAACGGGAAGATAACAAGAGAGTTCCCTGCTGGATATGGATGGGAATACCGCAATACGGGAATTGGCATGCTTTTTCAATTAATTAGGCATATTTCGGGGCAAAACTTAAGTTCTTTTATGGCGAGTCATGTATTTAATCAATATGGGTTAAAGGAAACGGGCTGGAGAACAAAAGCAGCGGAGCAGCGTATATATAATTATTACGATGATGAAAATACGTGGGTGGGGTCAAACGATAGTGATGCGGGTGATCAAAGCAATTTGTTCGTTAGTGCGCGCGATCTAGCGATGTGGGGGCATATGCATCTTAAAAACGGCAATGTAAATGGAAAGCAGTTGCTGCCGCAAACTGTTTTTGCAAGAGCTACTTCGCTGCATACGCCACTCACTGTTCCGGCACACCTGCCTCGAAATGGTTTTATATGGTGGCTGCAAAGTGATACTCCTTTAAATCAAATTGGGGAGCATCTGCCGAGCGACGCTTATCAAGTTCTTGGAATTACAGGCTGCGCCTGTTTGGTCATTCCGAGCTGCGATGCCGTAGTGGTTCGCATGTATAACCAGCTGCAGGATTCGAGCGGGTATGATTACTTATACGACATTAGAAAGTTTGGAAATATGGCATATGATCTGCTTCGCAGTTATGGAGGTGCTCGATGATTCAAGGCAACATTATTAAGAAAACTATCACTTCCTTAAAGCAAAGATTAGAGGCGAGCGGGTTATTAAGCTTACAGCTGCGTGAAGGTGAACTATATGAGGCCAAATGTACATTTAGACCTCCTGCAAGGGAAGAAGATTTAATGCTTTTTCAGGAAAAATTGGGTTGTAAACTTCCTCAGGATTATTTGAATTTCCTTAGAATAACGAATGGCTGCTCGCTCTTTGACCATCCGGAGTACGGAGGAGAGGCCTACTTATACGGGTGGCAGGATACATTTGGAGTAACGTACGAGGAGCCTAATGAAGGTTATTTGAAAGTAGCTTACATTTATCAGGATGACATTGTTATTCATTTAAAAGCTTTTAATGAAGGCTCAGACCATTACTTAATGGTCAAAGGCCATATTGATCAATTTCATGATGCGAGGCCGCTGCATATGAATTTTGAGCAATGGTTTGATCGGTTTATCATATGTCAGGGTGAGAAATATTGGAATTGGCCCATTTATAACGCGGGAAATAATAATAGATTAAGAGACTTATAAATAGGAGGCCTAAAGAAGATGATTGAACTAAAAGCAGCAAGTGTAGATGATGGACGTGATATTTTTGACATGTTAGTAGAAATAGGCCCGGGAGAAAATGGGTTTGTGAATAGTGCGTATGATATCGATTATAGCCAATTTCCGGCATTTATTCGAAAAAATATAGCGATCTCGCAAGGTATCGATCTCTTACCCCAGCACGTTCCCCAGACTGTTTTCTGGTTATTCGTTGATTCATATCCCGTAGGCTACGGGAAGCTGAGGCATTATTTGAATGATAACTTAAAAATATCAGGCGGGCATATAGGATATACGATCAGACCAAGCAAACGAGGAAAAGGGTACGGTACGGTCATGTTAAATGAACTCCTAAAAAACGCAGAAAGCATGGGAATAAAGGATGTAATGCTGTCTTGTGTGGAAAGTAATATCGCTTCTAGAAGAGTCATTGAGTTAAATAATGGTGTATTAGAAGCTAATGAAGGTGGAAAATGCAACTACTGGATTCACATATGAGAATAGTCATCTTATCAATTTGCATATTCTAGTTTGGAAAATGGATATACAGCATTTTATTGAAGATTTTAAGCAGAAAGCGGCTTCTAAATAGTTGAACCAACTGTTATCTGATTTTAAAAAGGCAATGGCAGCTAGGACTTTTTCCATGTCCGAAGCAACCATTGCCTTTTTCGCTAAAAGGAGTCTAAAGCTTGTTATTGCAAGCTCGAGTACTGCAGTGCAATAGCTGTCAAGAAACATGCAAATGCCAAGACTGCTGCCGATGAACGAACCACATCAAGCAGCTCCCAGCGTCGGATTAGCAACTTCCAGTTGCTAGGCGGCGCGTCGGGTTTCCATTCGAGCGCACCCTTGTTGATGGGGACAGTGCCAATGAGCGTGACTAGGATGAAGATGAGTAAGGCCAGAACGCCAGCCCAGCGGAAGAACAAACCTGGCTCGGAGCCGCTCAGTACTAGCACCGCAGCTCCCGACACGGCCGTAGGTAAAAAGATAGCGGGCACCAGCACACGCAGTTTAAGTACTAGTGCTTGACGAACTTTAATTTGATACTGGTCGTCTAGACCAGCCAGAGACAAGTGCACCCCATAGCGAATGACGAGCTCTTCACCAGCAAGGATGCCTGCAAGGAATAAACTGATGAACTCTATAATGATATGATTCATAATAAGCTCTGACCCAGTGTATAAGCCGAGGGTAGGGGAGATAATAGTAGAACGATGTTAGTCACTAGGATATCCTCCTTATGGTTGTTTTCATGACGGCTCGATTACCGAGCGTTCAAACTGTGGTGAAGAAAAATTGAAATGATAACTATAAAACACACTTTACTTGCCGACAGGTAAGTTGTCAAGTATGATGAGTATGGCTAAAATGATTGAAAGGCAAGGAGTGTGACAATCATGAGTATGAGTGAGTCAGTGAAACGGACAGGCAGTGAAACAAAAGCGGAAGCTCAGCGTGTAGCTTTGGAGCTTTTCACTGCTAAAGGGTTTGAGGCAACATCACTTCGTGAGATCGCTGAGCAACTCGGGATCAGCAAGGCTGCGCTATACTACCATTTCAAAAGCAAAAATGACATCGTAAATTCAATGATGTCCTCCCGCGGTAACGAGGCGGCTGAACTTCTCGCATGGGCCGTCAGCCAAGAATCGAGTCCAGACCTTCTGGAGCGCACGGTGCTTCGTTGGGTGGATTCTACTTCTGTAGACAAGCTGCGCGGCATCCGCTTCGTAAATGCGAATCCCAATCTCATGCGGAGCGTGGTTAGCAATCCCGGTGGTCAAATCCGTGACAGCCTTGGGGCAGTGGCTGAGCTTGTGGCTGGCAAGGATGCTGATCCTACACGGAAATTACTTGTAAGAATGGCCTTTCTCAGTATTAACTCGGCACTGTTGGCCGCCAGTGGAACGGAGCGTACGGACGAAGAAATTGTTGCAGCCGCGAGAGAAATGGCATTAGCTCTTCTTAACCGCCTTCGCGAATAGCTGATAGATGAGTGTTACTGGTTTTTAGCACTTGGAAATTTATGATTGTTATATTCAATATAGGATAGTGAAATGATCACAGGCTGCCGACAAAGTCGGTAGCTTATTCATTTTAACGTTTGTAACGAACCTAACCATTATTTGACTTCATTTCTCTATAAATTATATGTTGTCAGAAGAAAATAGAGTTGTAGACTGACGTTGCTTCATTAAGCTAACGGTGAGGATACCCTAGTGATATACTTTCAGTGGAGGAACTCTGGTATAAACATTCTCTCGGAAAAGGGTGCAGTGCATGAACAAAACGGATCGTTTGTTAGCCATAGTGCTTGAGCTGCAGCGTAACGAAGTGTTACGAGCCGAGGATTTAGCCGCTACATTTGAAACAAGCGTGAGAACCATTTACAGGGATATTCAGGCTTTAAGTGAGGCCGGCGTATCCGTGATAGGAGCGCCAGGGCAGGGATACTCCCTAATGGAGGGGTATTTCCTACCGCCAGTCAGTTTCACGGTGGAAGAAGCAGTGACGTTACTCATCGGGACAGATTTTATCGAGCAATGGTTTGATGTTCACTATGGCAGTAAGTCTCGAACTTCAAGAGGGAAGATTGAGGCCATCCTGCCGGAACCGATCCGCAGCGAGGCATCCCGGATTCGCAAGAGCTTTCGTTTGCTTGCTTCCGTTGAAGATATAGCACGAATACAAGAGAAGGCATACTTGGAAGCGATTCGTCGAGCGATTCTGGAGGAAAGAAAAATAAGATTCCGCTATTCCAAAAGAATTGCCGAGGCTGATGGGAACCGCCAAAGTGTTCGTACGGTTGCTCCTTATGGACTTGTGCTTCTTCAAGGGTCATGGGTACTCGTTGCACAGTGTGAATTGCGTCAAAACATCCGTCATTTTCGGTTGTCCCGGATGTCGGAGCTTATCGAGCTGGAAGATAGATTTATGTTGCCAGCAGATTTCAATTTAGATGTATACCAGCCTCCAGACGATCGCAACGTTCGTGTGCGCATATGTGTCCAACCTGACATTGCCGATAGGGTAAGGGAATCGAACAACTTCTATATAGAAACCATAGAGAATCATACCGAAGGGCTGCTGGTGACCTTACGTGTTCGGCAGCCTGAGGAATTGCTGCATTGGGTGCTCAGCTGGGGAGGCGGAGTGGTTGTGCTGGAGCCGGAATCCTTCCGACATCGGGTTAGAAACGAACTGAAAAAAACGTTAAAACGCTACTGACATAATGGTGTCAGTAGCGTTTTTGTATACTTAGAAAAAAGATGATTAGAGGCGATGATAGACGATGATTACAACAAAGTTAGCATTAAAACGATTTGAGGAAACTGCGGCACATTATATTCATGAACTGGATCAATTCAGTCTGGAGCAGCTGAAGCAAAAGCAAAGTGAAAACGAGTGGTCAATCGGACAGATGTTTCAACATCTCATTAGCTCGGCGCTTTATATGCAGCTTCGTAATCTTGATCAATGCCTGATGCCAAGCCAAGATCCCACGGTACCTGGAACGGAAAAAACCGAGGTTGGTGTGGCTATATTTTCTCAAGGAAGCTTTCCGCCCATTCGTATTCATGTTCCGCCTTCCCCACAATATACTCCGGAGCAGCCGGAAAGCAAAGAGCAGCTAATTCAAGGCTTACACACTGTCATCCAGAGAATGAAGGACATTGAACCTACCCTTGAAAAAGTGTCCAAACAACATAAAGTGTCCCATCCGAGATTCGGCGGATTGTGTGCGGAGGAATGGTTTCTGCTTGTTGAAATGCACTACCGTCATCATCTTCTGCAGCTGGACCGCTTAAAACAAGGATTGGTAAGGGAAGCGACATAAACATTTATTAAAAAAGGAAAGGATTTCGAGGCATGCAAATGGATGAAATAAGCGAGCAAAGCCGCTTCTGGATTGGTGTTGTGTCCGCGTCCCATGTGAAATGTGGAGAGTCGGGGGGATTCGCTCAGCTCTGTCACGGCAAGTCAGCACCTTTACGTAAGATGCGAGCAGGCGATTGGTTGATCTACTATTCCCCGCGAACAGAAATGAGGAAAGGGGCACCACTCCAAGCGTTTACCGCTATCGGGGAAGTGGATGATGATATAGTCTACGAATATCAGATGTCAGAATCATTTGTGCCATTACGCAGAAATATCCGCTATATTTCATGCCGTGAGGTACAGATTAGAGGTCTTTTAGAAAAGCTTAGCTTCACTCGCGGGAACCGAAATTGGGGGTATTCCTTCCGCTACGGTCATTTTGAGATTGGTCGAGAGGACTTTTTGACAATTGCCAGTGCGATGCTAAAATGAGCGGATAGAAAGTTCATAAAACAGCGACACTCTAGGACTTTATTTTCATATCCTAGGCTGTCGCTGTTTCAATTTCTGAGGTGCTTTGTTATAGGTTGTATCTATTTTTCCTATATAAACTAGATATTGGAAACGGTTTAGGTTCTCTATTATTATGAAATTAAACCTATAGAATTCATGAGATGAGGATAGAAATGAAGCAGAAATGGCAATGTGCAGTAGACAAAACAATTCATCTAACAGCACAGGAACGAAATAAATTAGAGCAAACGTTCGAAAGCTATATGATCTGCCTAATGTTGTATGTACACCACATCTTGCCTATTATACAAATGAAACGATTTCGGATATGAATCAACAACTATTGGATCAAGCTATTGAATAATTTAATAATCTGTATGCTATGGATTGACGTTTCTTAATGAAAGGAGTGGAGTAAAATGAATCCTTTTATCGAACAATTGTTACATTCTAATCAAATGGAAATAGAATTAACGGAAGACATATTATTTGAAATTTACAATGAAGCTAAGAATACGGATGGGGAGGAGGAGGTTTGGAAAAACCTGATCTCGTTATACGATAAACCTCTCCCGAAACAAATCGCTTTTTCCCTTATAGATAGGAATATTGCTATTATGGATTTAGGTCACTCCAAACAAGACTACGATGTCTTGTGGAGATTAGCAGAGATCGTAGACGAAGCCTTATTGACACTAGCGATAGACGTCTACACTCAACTATCCTTTAGCCATGAAGAAATGGAGCTGCTGTTTAACAAATACGATTATCATAAATGGATGATGGAGAGCTTGATTTATAAACAGCCGTCATCACCTGAAAAGCGAAGATTGCTCGAAGCGGCTATAAACAGGAATATGGATGCAGATTCATTGCAAAGATTGCTTACTGTGGTGGACACTGCTAAATATGCGAACCGCAATGATTTAACACTTGAAGAGTTTCAATCCCTTTTTGAGACAAAAGAGCCCTATGTTTGGCTGTCATTATCCCAAAACGCCAACACTCCAGTACATATTTTAAACAAATTATTAGAAGCGACAAGCATAAAAAATGCAAGAGCAATAAGGCAATCAGCAAATGTAAATCTTCAAGGAAAACGCGATAACAATAATGAGGTGATAACGTGAGAATTAGAACGGCAGCTAGGGCAGTCATTATAAAAGACGAGCAATTGCTCGTCTTACGGAGGGCTGGTGTCCAAGGAGAATTTTATGTTCTCCCAGGAGGAGGGCAGGAACATGGTGAAAGTATCCATGAAACGTTGAAGAGAGAAGTATTAGAAGAGGTAAGTTTAAAGGTTGAAATTGAACAATTACTTTTTATTAATGAGTTTATCGCAAAAAGAGATTCATCGTTTTTTGAATTAGAACCGGATGTTCATCAAATTGATTTTACGTTTTTGTGTGCTATTACGTCCGACAATGAAGCATCGGTCGGTGAAACACCAGACCTTCATCAGATTGGCATAGCATGGATTCCATTGCATGAGATAACCGACTATAGTTTGCATCCCGATAATGACTTGAATTTTATTATGGGAGCGCCAACGAGAAATGTATTGTCACAATGGATTTCTAATCCTAACCATATGGAAATCCCTATGTTTATTGAAGGTTAATTAAAGAATGGGGGGTGAGCATATGAATGATTTACGTTATCCAATCGGGCAATTTGAACTCATACAGCATGCAACGACCGAGCTTCGGCAAAGCTGGATTGAGGATGTGTCGCAAATATCTCCGACTCTGCGGCACACGGTACAAAATTTAACGTCTGAGCAGCTGCTTTTACAATACCGTCCGGGCAGTTGGACCGTCAGGCAGGTTGTTCACCATATGGCTGACAACGATATGAATGCTTTTATCCGTTTCAAGAGAGCGCTAACGGAGAATAATCCCACGGCTAGCTCGTATAGAGAAAATTTATGGGCGGAATTAAGCGATTATGAAACACCGCTCGAAACATCGCTGAATCTCCTAGAATCCATTCATGGTCGGTTTACAGCAATTCTCCGATCTTTACAATCATCCGATTTTCAACGAACGTTTACAAGTCCAACTCATGGCGCCATGAGTCTTGATGCTGCGCTTCAACGATTCATTTGGCATAATCGGCATCATACTGCACAGATCGTTTCCATATTTTAAAAAAAGGAGAATCAGGCATGAATAAAATTATTGCCATTACAGGTGCCTCATCCGGAATAGGTCTTGCAACAGCATTAAAATTTGCTGAAGAGGGATGGATCGTCTACGCTGGAACTCGGCATGCAGAACGTGATCAAACAAAGTATAGCGATCAGCCAAATTTCCATTTCATTGAAATGGAAGTAACTAAACCGGAATCATTAGAGCAGGCATTTGAGGTCATTAAGCAAAAACACGGTTATATGGATGTTTTATTTTGCAACGCAGGATTTGGGCTATTACGTGCACTAGGTCAAGCTACTTTCGAGGAAATTCAAGCTGTTTTTGATACGAATGTGTACGGGGTTATGCATACGATTCGAGCGGGTTTGCCACTCCTTCGCAAATCAAACTCTGGGCATTTGATCGCAACGACGAGCGTAGGCGGATTGGTCGGACAACCATTAAATGAAATTTATTGCGCAAGCAAGTTTGCAGTTGAAGGGTTGTTGGAGAGCTTAGCGACCTACTACAAGCCTGCATTTAATATTGATGTGACTCTGCTGGAGCCTGGAGCAATTGGGACCCATTTCAACAATACTGTTTTTGCACATATTGAAAAAACAGGCGGTATTCCAGATGATGAATATAAACAAACGTATGACACCATTATTAATACCTTTTCCAAGCGAAACTCCGTTCCTCAAACTTCTGAATCTGTTGCTGATGTTGTGCTTCAGTTAGTAAATATGGAGACGAAGCCGCTGCGCATTCGTACATCCGATAAAGCTGAAGCGTTTGTACAATATAAAGTAAGCAACGATCCTACGGGGCTGGAGGGCATGCTGAATACCCGTAAACTTCAATTAGAAATGTAATATAAGATAGGAATGGACTATGAGTTATTGCGCCCATAGTCCATTTTTTTACTTTACTATTGAAGCCGCCACAAAGATTGCACATTTGGCGGCTCCCAGCCAACCAGTGAGGTATGAGGCTGGAGACAAACATAGGAGAGGCCTGCGTAGGTTACTGTACTTCCAGCAACATAGCTTGCTTGAGCAGCCCAAGTCGTTGTTCCACCTGAGCCAGCTGTTGTTGAGGCTTGAAGTACGTTGCTAGCTGCCGACAAATTTCCTGCAGCATCCTTTGCTTTCACTGTAAAGCTATAGGTTGTGTTTGCTGTAAGACCGCTAACGGTAGCTGTAATTCCAGCAACATTGAGGCTGGAAGAGCCATAATAAACGGTGTAACCGGTAACTCCGACATTATCCGTTGATGCTCCCCATGAAAGACTAATGGTAGAAGCTGTAGCACCTGTTGCTTGAAGATTATTTGGGGCAGTTGGCGCTGTAGTATCGGCTGGTCCTGCATTGCCGCATGGACCAATTAATTTCCACACGCTGCTAATATCTGGGCGCTCTCCTTTTGTCCACCATTTAGCTTCGTATTCAGAGCCGTTGTAGGAAGCACGCTGTCCGCCTGTATAGGCTGTGTCGGTGTTCCATTGCTGTACGGTGCAAACATTTGCGGGGCTTGTAGTAACCGTAATTGGCGTACTTGCACCAGACACATTGCCTGCTGCATCATATGCCTTCACTGTAAAGGTATAGGCAGTGTTAGGGGATAATCCGCTAATTGCTGCGCTTGTACCCGTTGCATTCACGTTTGTTGTACCGTAAGTCACGGTATAACCGGTTACATTAACGTTATCCGTCGAAGCGTTCCATGCTAAGTTGACACTGAATGCACTCGTACTTGTCGTGCGTAAATTAGCAGGTACTGAAGGTGCTATTACATCCACAACGGGTGCATCAGTAGTTACATTAATCACGTTGCTCGCGCCAGAAATATTGCCCGCTGCATCTCTCGCTTTTACAGTAAATGAATACGCTTTGTTAGCTGTCAAACCGCTGATTGTTGTGCTTGTACCTGTAACGGTTGTTGAAGTTGAACCATATGAGACGATATATCCCGTTACTCCTCGATCATCGGTAGATGCACTCCAAGACAGGCTCGCACTCGTGGACGTTTTGGCAGTTAATTGAAGATTTGCAGGAACTGACGGAGCTGTAATGTCACCTCCACCAGAACCATATTGATCGAGATAGGTACGATGACTCGTAGAAAATAGATTGTTCGTATATTTATCCCAGTTGATAGACCAGGTCATCAATCCTTTTAAATCAGGATAACCAGCGGTATTGCGAAGAACGTAGGTTCCGCCGAAAGGTATACCTTTTATAAGATAATCAAGAGCTTTCTGCACGTTAGCCGGTGTTGTATAACCTCCGCCTGCTGCTTGTGGTGAAGCGGGCAAACCAATGACGATTTGATCTGGACGAAGAGCCGGAAACATATTATTCGGATTGCCTCCGACTGGAAATCCAACAAGCAGCATTTCAGCCATAGCCACATGGAAGTCAGGCGTACCTTGAGAATAGGCTTTACCATCAAGGCCTAACATAGGACCCGTATTATAATGCTGAACATGCAGGTAATCCAGCTCATTTCGCAGATCGTAGATGACAGGGAGGTATGCTCCCCAAAGTCCTGTATAGTTTCCTGCTCCACCCTGAACATAGGCGGTTTCCGGTGCCATGGTCAGAAGGAAATCTGAACTATAGCTATTTAATATTTCACGCGTAGCAGAAATTAAATTTACTATTTTTGGGGTGGTAGGAGCTTTGAAGTTGGTGTCTCCTGTGTTAAGGGCAAGAGAGCTGCCTTCAAGGTCAATATCGAGGCCGTCAAATCCATATAAATTAATAATACCCTTCATCGTGTTCACAAATGTTGTTTTGGCCTGAGGTGTAGTAAGCTCCACTGCACCGTTAGCGCCGCCGATGGATATGAGCACCTTTTGTCCTCTCGCTTTAAGGTAAGCAACATCAGACTGAAACTCGCTAACTGTTGCGTTGTAAGGGGTGAACACCATATTGCCAGTATGTGCGCCACCTGTTGGTTCAGCAAAAGCGACCTGGATCACGTCGTAATCCGGAGAAATATCTTTTAAACGAATATTGGTAGAGAAGTTGTCAAAATTATGCCAGTAGCCTACGATTATTTTGTTGCGAGCTGTTGCGGCCTCTACTCTATCCGTTCCTAAGGGCAATCCAGTCAATACTAGCAGCGCTGCTAGGGCAGCTAAAAGAGCTTTCATCATTCGTTTCGTTGATCGCGAATAATTTTTCATCGTCAACTATCTCCCTTCTCAATATAAAGCTTCTGACCACTACCTTTTTTGTAAGCGATTACATTCAATCTCTTAAAAACATCACCTCCTAACCGTATAAATGGGATGTACTTAGAGTGTGGCGAAAAACCGAGAGGTACAATAGAGTTCGACTCTTCTTGCAATGGAGTAAGAAAACTTGATAGGCAAATAGGAGACTAATTCAAGAGGAAACAACTTTTATTCTGAGGGGGAAAGGAGTAAAAATAAAGGGGGATTTTTCCTGTAGTTTAGGGAGAAAAATCTATCACTTATCGTTGCACCTAGCAATTCTGAATCAGCATAGGCGATTACGAGAGGCGCTGCCAATGAATGAGCGGTTGTCAGTCTTTACTGTCAGGTATACAATGTGTAAGGAGAAAATCAGAATGATAGTTTTAGTAAAGGGAGTGCAACAGGTTTGTCATCAAGTGCTTTAGCTTCAGCTTCGCCTTCTTTCCATGTTCGTTTAACCACATTGCTTTTAGTTGTTGTAGTAGCCGGTATGAGTCAAGGGCTGCTGCTGCCATTGCTTTCGATTATGCTGGAGGATTCAGGCGTATCGTCAGATATGAACGGGATTAATTCAGCTGCCATGTATATCGGAATTTTTTGTACAATGTTTTTCGTTGAGAAGCCGGTCATGCGTTTTGGGTACAAAAAAGTCATTTTAGTCGGCATTTCATTAGTTACACTTGCTAATCTACTGTTTCCATTTACTCATTCGTTGGCGATATGGTTCGTCTTGCGTTTGCTGGTTGGTGTCGGCGATAGCTCGCTCCATTATGCGACACAGTTATGGATTGTAAGCTCAAGTCCAGCCGATCGACGGGGGAAATTTATTTCGCTGTACGGTATGGCTTATGGACTCGGCTTCAGCTTAGGGCCGCTGGGCATCAATCTTCTTCCACTTGGAAGGGCGGTTCCATTCTTAGTGTCCAGTTTATTTTTTGTAACTGTACTGATGCTTGTGCTGCGTATGAAGAATGAAATGCCGGAGCGGGCAGCACGAGGAACGGCGTCTGAGAATCGCTTTGTAAAAACCTACCGTCTCGCGTGGTTTGTCCTTATACCTGGCTTCTTATATGGACTGATGGAAGCTTCTATGAATAGCAACTTTCCGTTGTATGGATTACGGATCAACCTGAGCCAGCATTGGATTTCGCTTCTGCTTATGGCATTCGGAGTCGGGGCTCTAATTCTTCAGCTGCCGCTTGGCATTTGGAGTGACCGGATCGGCAGGAAGCCGGTGTTAATTGGATGTGCAGTGGTAGGTGCTCTCGTCTTTTTCACCATACCTGTCGCTGGCGATAATATTGCGCTGCTCTTTGTATTATTTGCAATTGCTGGCGGAGTGGTTGGATCATTTTACTCTTTAGGTCTCGCTTATGCAGCTGATATACTGCCTCGGGCGATATTGCCTGCGGCGAATGTTATCGCTTCGATCCACTTTAGTATTGGAAGCATCATGGGCCCGACGCTTGGCGGTTATGGGATTCGTTATGTTTCTGTTCATAGTATTTTTCTGTTTTTAGGTGCGGCCTTCCTTATCTTCGCGCTGCTTGGTTTTGGATTTCGGCCGAAAGCAGCTGAGGTGCCAAAAGTAGAAATTTCTAGCTGAGTGCTAAAGTATGGTTCATGCATAAGTGTAGTTTCTGGATCTATTTGGGTGGTTTAATTTATATTGAGGGGAATAGGGCTAGTTTCTAGTCCTATTTTTTTATCTCTAGCTTTTGAGGCGCATTCGTTGTCAAAAGAGAAAGAATTCATCCTTTATGTGCTTATTATTACGCTGAATGAACGGCTAACGGGCAGGCAGGGCAGTTCCAATATGTGGTATATTTGAATTAATGACATTCTTTAAGCGGAGGTGCTTATGAATCCTGCTTTTGACAACTATATCGAATCGCTGGCTGGCCAGGACGTGACCATCATCGGCGCAGGCGTCAGCAACTCACCGCTGATCCGCATGCTGTGCTCAGCAGGGGCGCGCGTCACCGTTCGCGACCTCAATCCGGCCCTGCCCCGGGACGAGTGGGACGATCTAGGCGTTGGGCTCCGCTTAGGGGAGAATTACCTAGATCGCGTTGGGGGCGATATCGTGTTCCGCACTCCGGGCATGCGCCCAGACCATCCGGCGCTGGACTCGGCCCGCGCTGGCGGCAGCCGTGTGACCAGTGAGATGGAGGAGTTTTTTGCGTTGTGCCCTTGTCCCATTTTCGGCGTGACCGGTTCGGACGGTAAAACTACCACCACGTCGTTAATTGCAGACATGCTGGCAAACGGGGGGCGTACGGTTCATCTGGGCGGCAACATTGGCACGC
Source organism: Paenibacillus sp. 01T47 (assembly GCF_056398245.1). NCBI lineage: Bacteria > Bacillati > Bacillota > Bacilli > Caryophanales > Paenibacillaceae > Paenibacillus > Paenibacillus sp. 01T47. The sequence continues at coordinate 54,141 of NZ_JBFTPA010000014.1, read as the reverse complement.
CACTGCTGACGCGCGCGGGCGAGATGTCGCCGCTGGACGTGTGCGCGGTCGAGCTATCCAGCTTCCAGCTGATGGACATGACGCGCTCTCCCCATGTGGCGGTTATAACCAACCTCTCGCCCAATCACCTCGACTGGCACCGCGACATGGATGAATATATCGCCGCCAAGCGTCGCCTGCTGGATTTTCAGAGTGCTGACGACCTTGCCGTTCTTAACGGCGACAACCCGGCTACCGCCGCACTGCGCGGGCGGGGGCGGACCAAGTATTTCGGCGGTCACACAGTCTGCGATGGAGTGATCGATGGTCTGGTACCTATCAGTGACATTCGTTTGCCCGGGTGGTATAACGTGGAAAACGTTATGGCTGCCATGACCGCCGTGAGGGGGACCGTGCCGGACGAGGCAATTCTGGAGACGGTACGCACATTTGCTGGCGTGGAGCACCGAAACCAGTGGGTGGCCACTGTGGACGGCGTGCATTACTACAACAATTCAATCGGATCCAGCCCCGCCCGTACCGTTGCCACGCTGCACGCACACGAGGGCCGAGTGCTGCTGATCGCCGGCGGGAGAGATAAAAACGTACCTTTTGACGAGATGGCTAGGCTGCTGCCTGATCATGTCAAGGTGTTGCTGTTGATCGGCGAAGCGGCCAGTCAAATCGAGGCTGCAGCGCGCAGCGTGCCGAGTTGCCCGCCTATTTTTCGTTGTGAAGGCTTGGCCGAGGCTGTGGCGCATGCGCACAAGCTGGCCGCACCGGGCGACACGGTGCTGCTGAGCCCTGCCTGCACTGCGGTTGATCAATACAGCAACTTTGAAGAGCGCGGGCGCCACTTTGTAGAGCTGGTCGGGGCGCTGCGTCGGTCGGAGAGATAGGATTGAATAAGACACTGGCGTTTTCCGGGAAATCCTGATTGAACGCGTGTGTGGTAAACGGGAACGGGTAACGTTAACTCAATAATACAGCGGCAGTCTAGGGCTTTTTTTCTCGTCCACGACTGCCGCTGTTTTTTTATAGTTGGGGCCAGTCTACAACGAAGCTCCTATGTGAATAGGTTTTTTGCGCCAATCTCTAATGTTAAGAAATTATATCGTTTGCTCCAAAAGTATAGACAGAGCCTGAGCAATCTCTTATTTTAGACATGTGGTCATTTGGGTGGAGCTGTTCAAATCAATAGTAATTGGAGGTCAGCATTAGCGGCATAGTTAACATGAGATAGGCAGATGAAGCAATTACAACATTATAATGGAGGATTATAACATGTTATCTAGTAAGTGGGCCAAGCTGGCAGCAGCTTTTATTTTAACAGCAAGCTTTGCAGGGCAAAATATAGCGTTGACAACAACATTCGCAGAAGCGGGCAACCAGTCGGCTGGGACTTCAGGCACTGGAAAATGGATGGCAGGGGAATACCATGCCCATACCTACGTTTCAGATGATACGCAGCAATCAGTGCAGACGGTGCTCGATCAAGCTTTTGAAACCTATGGGATGGACTGGATGAATTTATCTGATCATCTGAGAACTTCAAAGCGGGATGAAGAAGGAAACTCGCTTCCTTCTCCGATATCATTTACAGATGCTGTTAATAAATATCAGGTTAACATCATTAATAAACTAAAAGACGCAGGAAAGTACAAGGATAAAATTATTTTTTCAGGGTTTGAGTGGGATATGCCAACCTACGATCATGTCGGAGCAGGCATATTAGCGGATAGCGAAGAAAGCAGCTTAAAGGCAACGAGCCTTTTTGAATATTTATATACGGATCGCCCGGAGAGCATGTTTGACCCGGCAGTTGTAGCAGAGTGGAAATTGCAGTACCCAACGCGGCCTGCACTAAATGCGGATACGGCGCGCGATGCTGTGAAGTGGTTGAAAACAAATTATGCAGATTCCAGCTATATGATCATTAATCATCCATCCAGAAAGCTTGTCAATGGCAATGCGATTTTTCGAATTTCAGATATACGTGATTTTAACAATATAGCGCCAAACATCTTTTTTGGGATGGAGGGCATGCCAGGCAATCAGATGGAGCCAGATAGAGCCGGTTTGAATCAAAATAATCCCAAGACCAAGACGTACGGCGGCTCCGACTATATGATTGCTAAGGTTGGCGGGGTGTGGGATGCGCTGCTTGGAGAAGGTCGCCGGTTTTGGAATTTCACCAACTCTGATTCCCATTTTAAAGTATCGCAAGGTCTTTATTCCAGTGGCTACGCGCCGGGTGAATATTCCAAAAATTATACATGGGTAGAAGGCAGCGACATGTCAGCTGTGCTGGACGGCATGCGTTCAGGCAAATCATTTTCGACAACAGGTGATCTGATTAATGCTCTAGATTTCACGATTACTAACGGTGCAAACAAAGGCGAAATGGGGCAAAACTTGAAGGTGAAGGATGGCGATGCGCTTAAGCTGACCATTCGTTTCAAAAGCCCGCAGACAAACAATTACGCCGTGATTAAAAGTGAAAATCCAGCAATCAATGACAAATATATTTACCAAAGTGACGTGACAAATGCCGTTAATGTTGACCACGTTGATTTGATTGCCGGTGATGTTACAGGTGAGGTTAAGCCTGGTACGGATGAATACAACAAAGATACGAATGATTCAACGAAGGTCATTGCCAGATTCACGAGCGAAGACTGGACAACAGACGCGGAAGGCTACAATGTCATTACGTATGATCTCGATCCAGCGTACAAAGATCAGTATTTTAGACTAAGAGGCACTAATCTTGGCGAAAATGTAGCTGGCGAAACTGAAAACGGCGAGCCGCTCATTGACGTCAGAACAGAAGACGATACAACGATTGAGGATCTAGATATCCGTTATATGAAACGGTTTAATGAGATTAACGATCGCAACTACAAGGATCTTTGGTTTTATTCGAATCCTATCTTTGTAACGAGTGAGCCAAACGACGATGGTAACACAGGTCCAGGTCCAGGACCGATCGTGACGCCTCCTCCGGCTCCAGCTACGTCTGTAGAAGTAGACTTAGATGTGTCGAAGGGGATTGATGGCGCAATTAAAGATGTTGTCAGCTTTAATGTGCCAGCAGGCGCTGCAGCTGTTAACGGAAAAATAAGCGCTAAGGTTGTAGGGGCGAATGAGGCACCGTCGGCTGGGACGCTTGAGGCGCTTAGTCCGGTGGTCGAATTCCAAAGCACAGCAGGCAACCAATTCAACAAACCGGTGGAGATTAGCTTCAACTACAAGAAGGATCAAGTCCAATCGGGCAAAAAAGCGGCCATTTATTACTATAACGAGCTGCAAAAGCGTTGGATTTATGTTGGCGGCACTTTCAAAGCAGATAGCACAATTTCAGCCAAGGTGAACCACTTTACTAAATTTGCCGTTTTCCAAGCAGAAGCGAAGCTGTTCTCCGATGCGATAACGCACTGGGTGGCACCATTTGCGGATCGCTTGCTTGGCATGAACGTAATTCAAGGCTTTGAGGATGGGACATTCCATCCAGAAGAGAAGGTTACTCGTGCTGCCTTTGCAAAAATGATCGTGCAAGCTCTGGGACTGCCAGCGGCTTCAGGAGCTGCAAGCTTTGCGGATAACAGCGACATTCCAGCATGGGCTGGAGCTGATGTAGCTGCTGCTATGCAAGCGGGTATTTTGAAAGGCTACGAGCAAAACGGGAAAATGCTTTTCAAGCCAAATCAAACGATTACACGCGCTGAGATGTCAGTAATGATTGCGAATGCTTTAAAGGCTAACGAGCAGCAGCCAGCAAGTGCGGAAATGACATTTAAAGACGCAGCTGCTATCCCGGCATGGGCGAAGGACTCCATCAACCGTGCGGTTTCGGAAGGTATTATAACGGGCTATACCGATCTAACGTTCCGTTCCGGTCGTGCAGCAAGCCGAGCGGAAGCCGCGGCCATGATTTTCAGGCTGCTTGATCGCTTGCATATTTAAATACGAAAGAACCTTCAGCCGCCTATGGAGCAGCTTGAAGGTTCTTTTTTTGTATATTGCAGCGTCATTCATAGCACGAAAAAGAGGTACTCTTAATGGAAGCTTGATCGTATGAATTTTTAAGCGATTAGACACAAGGGTTAAACGAGGAGCGATTATTAAACGAACGGGCAGTTTAACGCAACAAAACTGCTGACGAGCTCGTTTTTATGTTGAAACGGATTTATAACAAATGAGGGTGGTATCTAAATGAAGAAGTTATCTTGTTCATCTGTTCTTACTCTGTGCATCGTACTTTGTCTTATTCTAATAGTCGGATGCTCTAATGCTAATGAAGAGACTAATACAGGAGAAAATACTGATTGGGAACTTACAAAATATAAAACTGTCAACGACCTTGAAGGAGTAACGATGTCTGTTAAGAAAGGAACGGTCACCACTACTGAATTGACTGTAGTATTTGATAATAACTCTGGTAAGCAATGTATTTATGGTGAATATTTTTTGTTGGAAAAGAAAATGGATGGTAGTTGGTATCAAGTCCCTGTTGCTATAGATGGTAATTACGGATTTAATAGTATTGGACATGGCTTGGAGTCTTCAAATGTTAGCGAATGGACAGTTGATTGGAATTGGCTCTATGGAAGACTGGTTACTGGTGAATACCGAATAGTGAAAGATATACTCGATTTTAGAAAAGCAGGCGACTACGATACATACTTTTTGGCGGCGGAGTTTACAATCAATTAGCTGTTAGTTTGAAGTTTATTCTAAAAGAGCCGATTTCACTTGATGATATTACGCTAACGGGCAGGCTAGTTTAATGATTGGGGCTATAAGGCTGTACTAGATAGAACAATGTATAGTGTACTGTTGAGCTATGGGAGACCATAACAAAACCACCTTTTCGAAGGTGGTTTTGTTATGGTCAAATACTAGTATCAAAATTTAACATAGCCTAGATTTTAAATATTGCACCCACATCCCGTGCAGCTCAGCTTCCGATACTTGAAATGCGCCTTGAAAATCAGTGGCATCGCGTATGAATTTGTTGAGCGCATCTAAACTGTATGAATGGATGAGATATTCTACGAGCAAGTGCGAGAATCCATATCCCCCTATCTTCTCGAAATCCCAGGTATCATTAGTTAATGCTTGAAAGCTAGGGACAGCGTTATTTTGAATCGCTTCGGAGGTGCTATACTGGATATATTCTTGTGACATTTGTTTGGCTTCATGCCCGCCGAGCCCGTGTGTAAGCCATTTCGGTGCCAACGGATTGATATCTTTCACTAACCACATCGTAAACAAGCTTATAGTGTGCCGTAGTACCGATTGATACGTATGTTCAGGGCCTGGGTTGAGTGGGGATACGATTTTAATTTTATTGTCTTCATAGGTTCCCATAAACCAATTGGGCGCATCCGGCTCGTTCATTGCTTGATGAAAAGTGGGCAGATCCGGATAGATCTCAATAGCGATTTTCTGAGAAGGTCGATGACGATAGGTTGTAATAATTCGATCTACATTGCTTTTCAACTCTTCAAATAAGTCATGGTATACCTTGTTCATACCATCATTCTTGGAGGGAGCCTCGCTTTTATCCACAATCGATACCAATTCTTTAATAGACATGATTGAAATGTCACCCCATTCTTTTAATTCTTTTTTTAGTTTGTTTAAGGCACGATAGAGTCTGTTCTTGACTGCGCTTTCAGGCATCCCGATGATTTTGGATATTTCCAATAAAGTGCAATCGACGAAAAAACGCAATGATATGATTTGCTGATCTAATTCATTCAATCGGGCTAATGCAGCACTAATATCAAGACGGATATCGACATCTCTAGCAATATCGAGGGATATCGATTGGGACTGAAAATCGATTACTTCGTGCACCATTTCTTTATTTCGTGATCTCGTACGATACTCGTTTTTCACAATATTTTGCGCGATTTTGAATAGCCAAGTAAATATACTGGAGTTACACTTAAACAAGTGAAAGTTTTCCATTGCTTTTAAAAAAGCTTGTTGCGTTAAGTCATCGGCAGTTGCCGAATTTGTCTTTACTGCAATATAATTTCGAATTCTATCTCGATATTGATTATAAATTCCTTCGAAATGCTGGATGTGCTCCTGCTCCTCCGGAAGAACAGGGATTTTCTTTTTGTCTTGAGCTCGTGACACCAGTAGTACCTCCTCCTGAACTTACAATTCATTAGACACCGAAGGGAGGTAAAAAGCCACATCATTTTAAAATAATTTCACACGACGCCATTCCATTTTTTTAAACCCCGAAAAAGCAAAGCGTAAAGGCAATTCAGCCATGTGGTATTAAGTGAGGATTACCAATGGAGAATGAGATTCAGGAGCTTAAAAAACGTATTGGCTTTCTGGAAAAGCAAGTTCAGAACAAACAACTTCAGTCATCTAATATATTGAGGTTGAGCTTAACTTTTATAATAGTACTCGTGACTTTGCTCATCTTGATTGGAATCTTTCAATTTATAACCCCCCAACCAATTGAACTAACGGGTAACGATATTTCAATAAAAAAACGGAAGTAGCCGATAACAATGATCGGCTGCTTCATTATGCTAACTGGCAGTTTAGTTATAATTGTTTACTACCTTCTATATCATTTGTGAGGTGCTATAATTGTAAATATAAGTAAATGGGAGGTTGTACAACTAATGGAAAATAAATTGCCTTTATTTATCGTAACAGGTGCAAGTGGGTCAGGGAAAACATATGTCATTAAGGAACTACGGAGATTGATGCCTGATTTTGATATTTTTGACCCTGATAATCTTGTTGAATTTATTGGGCATGATTGGGAGAAAATGCGAAATATTTGGCTTAGGGTTGCACGAAATATCGCTCAAAGTGGGCGCATGACTATAATATGCGGAACAATGATGCCTTGGGATATTGAAAAATGTGTGGACTATCCATTTTTTAAGCATGTATATTACCTAAACCTACATTGTGATGAAGAAACTCGCGAAAAACGTCTACGTGAAAGAAATTGGTCAGAGGAAGAGATTCAAAACCACAAAAACTTTGCAAAACGATTGCTTGAAATTGCTGATGAGGTCTATAACCCACCTATGCCTACTATTGATACAACGGATACTGATGTAACCGAAGTTGCCTCTCAGATAAAAGAGTGGGTTCTCCAATACGCTTGAACTAACAGGGAACATTAGTTGAACAGTACAAGAAGCAGATACTACGGTAGCTGCTCCTTGTTTTTATTAAGCTAATGGGCAGGATAATTCAATCGTTTCTAGAATATTCCCTGAGTTGAATAATTTTATAAACTGTGAATATAACGTTATCTGAAAAATACGCAAAGATTATTTTTTGAAGGGATGATTAAATTGAAGCAAGGGATATTAGTTTATCTAAATGGAACTTCAAGTTCTGGAAAGACCTCGATATCGACTGAACTGATAAATCAGAAAGAGATTCCTTTTTATCATTTATCAATTGATGATTTTTTTAATAATTACAATGATTTTATTAATAATAAATTTCCAGATGAACCTCCAAGAGAAATAGATCATCAAGTTGTCTCACAATTACTTGATGATTCCATATTCTCAGTGTACCATTCGACAATTAAATTGTTATCAGAACTGGGTTTTAATGTAATAGTAGATACCGTAATCGACAATGACAAGAGGTTTAATGAGTTTCTTGATCAATTTTTCGATCAGTCTACGTTATTTATAGGTGTAATATGCTCGAAAGAAGAACTCATAAGAAGAGAGCAAGCAAGAGGAGATAGAAAAGTTGGACTGGCAGCTTCACAGTTTAGCAAAGTATATTGCTTTGATGAATATGACCTCGAAGTAAATACGGAAGAGATGAACCCAAAAGAATGTGCCGAAAAAATATTAAATTTTATTAAGTCCGATAAGGAATACTCGGTATTTAAGAAATTAAGCAAAAAAAATGTTAGTGTTTCCTAGATGGCGTATCCAGATACCACCATATTCAAGCATTAGGGCTATCGCCCCTCAGCGTCCGAGGGATTTCGGGATTGAGCTAACGGAGAACGTTAGTTCAATAAACAGCGGCAGTTTTGGACTTAATATCTGAGTCCAAGGCTACCGCTGTTTCTATTTTAAAGCAGTCTAATCGATTTATTACTCGAGCATATCCCGCGACGATATGTTTCCTCAGACAGCGCATGTGGAGTGTGTGGTAAGGATATATCGGGATTGAAGAAAATGAAATATGATAATGATTAATAGAGCCGTTATTAATACTAGAAACTATGAAGTTGTATTTGAAGATGATCAATTAAAAGCAACTAATCTGAAAACGGGTGAAGAATTTGGTCGCGTACCGGAGGACCTTTCGCTCGTTGGAATCGATGACAGCAGTCTCGCCGCGACCTGCGAGGTTCCGCTGACTTCCGTCAAGTATCCAAAGCAAAAACTCGGCAAAAAAGCCGCCGAGTTTTTGTTGAATATGATTCAAACCGATAGTCCGGGAAATGAGGGATTATTATACAGACCGTCATTGATAGCGCGTGCATCGACAGCGGCACCCAAGTGATAATGAAGCAGTCATAGACCAAAACCCTATGCTACTGTCGTGTGTTTAGAGGCATCTGACCGGAGATTTTCTTTGTAAATAGAAGGAGACCCTTCCGGTTGGATATTGTCCAGCCGGAAGGGTCCGCATTTTTCTGTTTACGCTTTTACTTAGCCAGATATTCGACGAACCTTACAAAGATAGTGGCTACTTCGGCGCGGGTGGCGGTGGCTTTGGGGTCAAAGAGGTTGTTCGGCTTGCCTAATACAATGCCGATGCCCCGCAGCGCCTGAACGGCCTCCAACGTCCATGAGCTGATCTCACTCTCGTCCGCGAAGGACTTAGATTGGCTTTCAGGTATCTCATAGCCCTTGTACTTCATGTAGTTGTACAGTATCACCAGCATCTGCTCGCGCGTCATCGGTGAATTGGGGTCAAACAGGTCTGCGTTTATACCGTTGACTATGCCGCTTTCGGCCGCCCACTCGACTGCCGCCGTGTACCACTGCCCGTCCGTCACGTCGCTAAAGCGGGAACTCGTGTAGCCGGAGCGGTTTGCGTTCTCAAGATTGGCCAGTACCTGCACGAACATCGCGCGCGTCATTGAGGTGCCAGGTGAGAACGTCGTGGACGTCGTGCCGTTGAAAAGACCGTATGTGTAGGCGAAGTTTACGTAGCTGTAGAACCAGTCGTCCATGTTGACATCCTTGAAAGGATTGCCCGACATCACGAGGAAGCCCAGCGGGGTGTCGTCATCGAACACAAGCTCCGTACCCTCATGGATGTTCAGCGACATGCCGTTGTCTAAGCCGACACTCGCGCCGCCCGGTCCTACCACAACCGCGCCGCCGCTCTGTATCTTCGAGCCGCCGTGGATATCCACCTGGTTGCCGTTCGGCAGGTTCACATGCGCGTCTCCGCCGCCCACTGTGACCGTACCGTCGCCCGCTATCGTCGAGCCGCCCGGAATGGTCACTGTGCTGTTGCCGCCGGGTAGTGCCACTTCGGCGCTCTTGTCCGCCGGAATAGTCACCTTACCGTTTGAGTCTATAGTTGTGCCTTCGGGTACCTTAATCTTCGTCCCACCCTTGGTCGCAATCTCGCCGCCGCCGGGTAGGGTGGTGTTGCCGTTTTTGTCAGTGACCGCGGGCTTATCCTTAGGTGTATTCACTGTGTAGTTCGCCTTCGACAATCCAGCGTTTGTCCCGGTGCCCGTATTGCCGCTGTTGCCACCAGAAGGATCGGGCACAATGGGAGTCGGCGTCTTCGTCGGCGTAGCCGTTGCACTGATCTCCGCGCCGTCGCCCTTCGCACTTACCGCAACGACCTTGAAGGTGTAGCCTTGGTCGTTTGTCAGGCCCTTGAAGGTATATTTGGTCTCCGCCGCACCCAGTGTGACTGGCGTCACGTTGCCGTACCAGACCTTGTAACCCAATATCGCGCTGCCACCGTCGTCAGCCGGAGCAGTCCAGCTCAATGTGACCTGTCCGTCGCCCGCCGTCGCCTTGAAGCCGCCCGGAGCACCGGGCACGTCCGTTTTTCTCTGCGCAAACATCCAATCAAAGACGTCTGTGTAGTCATTGTTCCAAGCCGACAAGTTAGAGGACTGCGCCGTGGGAGCTATGCTCCAAGTCCCCGTAGTTATCTGGTTGTAAAGAACCGCCGCTTCAACTTCGTGCGCTACATAATCAGCCAGGACAGGTGTGTTGGCCTGATTCGGCCTCTGATTCGGCTGATCAAATTGATTGTAGGGCCACGTAAGAGCCTCATTGCTCTCAAAGCGCGAAGCCCTCGCGTTGATCATTTTCGGCATATTGGTGTTTATGAAGCTAGTGAGGTTAGTCTGGTATATTCCAACGTTATGAGCATTTATAAACATCCAATAGGCCAGGTTGGTGTGAACGTCGTTGGCGTTGGCGTTCGGTGAGCCGCTTACAGGGGACATAGGTGCGGCGGCCGCGAAGAAGCCGGGGTAGGCGTTAACTAAGTTGTTCGTATACTGGCCACCCCATGAGAAGCCCGCCGCATATATACGATTAGAGTCTGCTGCGCCGCTAGCAACCAGGTCGTCTATAACCTTCTTAACATTGACTGTGGAGGGAGTAGACGTGCCATTATAGGAAATATTCAGTATATGGCTGGCGTATTTGCCGGGGTTTTCTTCCATTTTCTTCATCAGAGCGACCGCACCGTTGGCGGATTTCATGGCCGCTTTTTGGTCTGTCGTAGCGACTGTGCCGCCACGTCCCATGCCGTGGGTATAGACATACAGCGGCAATCCTTGCAACACTTCACCGTTTTCATCCTTGTGAAGGTAGAGCGCGCGATTGACCGAATTGCCCGTGGGTGTTGTAAACTTGTCAAGGATCGGATTCACAACTTTTTCCTGTTCAAAAACCACGTTGCGAAGCGGACTCCCTTCTGTCAGTACGATCTCGCCGTTTTGGACGATGTTGTAAACCTGCTTTGTCGAGTTACTGCTGCCATCCAGCGTTATATTGCCGCCGCTCGCTGAATAAAACTCAGACTCAACTACGATGTAACGGCCGCTTGCCAGTCCGGCCTGATAATCCGGTGAATTGCTTACCGTCCCCAGATAGCCGCGCACCTTCGGTTTGACATTGGCGTATACCCTTGTGATTTTGCGCGTCCCTTCAAAGGTCACCGAGTCACCGTTCAGGGTCGTGTTCCTAGCCGACAAGGTAAACAAGCCCGGATTAAGCTCGGAGCCTAACGCCGCCTTCCCCTCGCCTAAGTCAATGATGACAGCCGTCGTGTACTCGCCACTGGCGAAGTTGTCATTCCATACGATAAAGGGAAGCAGCTCCGCGTCCGGATCGTTTTTGAATGTCACGTGAATTGTATGGTCAGCGTTAACATTTAAAAAGGTATAAGTGCCAGCGGATAGAGTCGCGGCCTCGCCGTCTACCGTTACGGTATCCACAATTTTGCCGTAATCGGGGGTAAACGTTAATTCTTTGTTTGAGCCCCTATCTATTCTCAGAACATCGCCGGGTGGGTTCGACGTTATTCGGCCGCCCGATCCCGCCGTGGCGGTGATTGAGAATCTGGTGTCCACTTCATTGGCTAAAGAGAGCTCCAGGCTGTTTGTAAATGAAGCAGCGCTGGTATAAGCCGCGTCCGGATCTCCGAAACAGGAAACGACTTCATAGCGGTCACCGCCCTTTTCCGTCGAGTTATTGATATAAACCTCAAAGGTAAGCATGCCCTCCTCCAAGGTCAAGGTTCTTTTGGGTATTCTCATCTCCACGATATATCCTTTTTCCGTGGTCTGGGTCCACGCAGCTCTGCCCGGAGCGGCCTGCCCTGAAAACACGCCCGTCGCGCTGACGCGCCATTGGTTTGCGCCTCCGGTTCCGGTACCGACATAAAACTCCAGGCTGTCGTACTGGTGATCTCCGCCGGCTCCCTGATATAGATTGCTGTCCTCCACAACTACGCGGGCATACAGGTAGTTGTGGTCCCAAAGGATTCTGGCTGTGCCCGTGGCATGGGGTCTGGAGTCGCCGGGCACAGTGCTTTTGTTGATGTGATGCTCCATTGTCAGGGCCCACAGTGGGTCGTCTGACCCGAGTTCGGGAGTTCCGAAAATGGCGGTCGGCGTTTCATTCGCTTCTGCGTTCTCGATGTTGTCAGTGTCGGCGGCATAGCTGGTAGGCATTAGCGACGTCACCATTACCAAGCAACAGAGGTACGCGAGCATTCTGCTAAATCGTTTTTGCATAAATGAAAATCCTCCTTATTTTTCGATCCGGTGCGCCCACGGCTTACCCGCATCGTATTCGGACACATTGTCAATTTGACAAACGCCCAACTATATGATGTGGTATATTTACCAGGTTTTCAACCTGTCAAAATATAGAATCTATGGAAACGATTGATCCGAGAAATCTTTGAAAATAATCAGGATTCAATTCAAATAAATGCTGATGTTAAAGTGGCTTACTTATCTCATATTCAAGGCGAAATGCTAAAGGATTCTAATACAATACTAGAAGAATTCATCGATGCTGGGTGTAAAACTTATGAAGAGATTAGATCATATATTTCAAAGTATTGCTTTGAAGGTTGAAGGAGAAATTGTTAATCAAAAGATAGAATCTTTATCTGGCGGAAAAAAATATGCTTCAATTGGCTAAAGTTTCTGCCAGTAAAGCAAACGTATTGCTTCTTGATGAACCGACAAGTCATTTAGACACCTATACACAAATAGCACTGGAGAAAGCCATTGAAGACCATAAAGGTGCGATTCTCATGATTTCTATTTTGTGGTAAATGGTATGGATTATGTTTTAATCATTGACGATAAGACGATTCGAAAAATGAGTATACAAAAATTTAGAAAGATGATTTATGCTAGTCATTTAGATAGAGACTATTTAGAAACTGAACAAAAGAAAAAATCAGTTGAAACGAAAATAGAATTGGCTTTATAAGATACAGATTTTGTACTTGCAAAAGTATTGGTTAATGAACTGATAAATCAGAAAGAGATTCTTTTTTATCATTTATCAATTGATGATTTTATCAAAGATTTTTTTAATAATAAATTTTCAGATATTGAACCTACAAGAGAAGTAGATGAGCAAGTTATCGCACAAATAATGTTTGATCCCTTAGTCTCAATGTACTATTCGACAATTGAATTGTTTTCAGAAATGGGTTTGAATGTAATAGTAGATACTGTAATCGAGAATGACAAGAGGTTTAATGAGTGTCTTGATATATTTTCCAATCAGCCTACATTATTTATAGGTGTAATATGCTCGAAAGAAGAACTCATAAGAAGAGAGCAAGCAAGAGGAGATAGAAATATTGGACTAGCAGCTTCACAGTTCAGCAAAGCATATAGCATTGATGAATATGACCTCGAAGTAGATACGGAAGAGATGAATCCAATAGAATGTGCCGAAAAGATATTAAGTTTTATTAAGTCGAATCAGAAATACTCGGTATTTAAGAATCTAGTTAAAAGAAATGTTAGTGTTTCCTAGATGGCGTATCCATGAAATGAATGGTTTTGCCCTTTTGATCCAGCTTCATTTTCTTCAAGGAAAAAAGGAAATATAAACAAATAAGCGAATAAAAGTATGGATTACGATGCTATCAAAGGAGTAGAAGCGAAAATGTCTAATCAACTTAGCTCTCTTACCGTATTAATGGTATCCGATTTAGCAAAGTCTCAAAACTTTTATCGCGATTCGCTTGGTTTTAATGTAACCGATTGGTGGGCAGAGCGCGGCGGCTTGCATGGCGTAGCACTCAAGCTATTTCAAGCGGCCGCCCCTTCGGATGTAAGGCCGAATCAGCGTCCAGCTGGCGGCGGTTATGCCGTGGATGTACAGGTTTATACAGAAACATGGGCACAATTGGATGCGCTGTACGAGGAGTTCCGCAGTAAAAATGTTATCATTTCCGTGGAACCAATCATTTATGCAGACGGAGGACCATGGAAAGAGTTCGTCATCGAGGATCCGGATGGCTACCACTTTGCATTTGGCGGAACAGATGGCAACCCAGGCAACTAAAATAGTAAAAAGGCTGCCGATCAATGGATTCGGCAGCCTTTTATTAAAATAAGCTAGACGTTAACAGGAGTAGCCTCTACCATCCAGTCAAATGGATCTGCAATTTTGCCCATTTGAATGCCCGTTAGCGTATCGTAAAGCTTCTTGGAGATTTCGCCTGTATGGCCTCCATTGATGACGAGAACATCATCCTGCCAGTTCAGTTCTCCAATAGGAGAAATAACAGCAGCTGTACCTGTTCCGAAAACTTCCTCTAATGCGCCGCTGCGCCCAGCCTCATACAGCTCTTCGATCGTAATCGGACGCTCGACAACTTCAATATTCCAATGACGGAGCATATGAATGATGGAATTGCGAGTCACCCCATCGAGAATACTGCCGTTTAGTGCAGGTGTATGAACAACACCGTTGATTTTGAAGAAGACGTTCATACTGCCGACTTCTTCAATATATTTGCGATGTACGCCATCGAGCCATAGCACCTGAGAATAACCTTTCTCTTTAGCAAGCTCCTGTGCTTTGAGACCAGCAGCGTAGTTGCCGGCCGTTTTCGCTTCGCCCACGCCGCCCTTTACGGATCGAACGTACTCGGATTCGACGAAGATTTTTACCGGGTTCACGCCTTCTGTGTAGTAAGCGCCTACCGGCGACATAATGATGATGAATTTATACTCTGTAGACGGTGCTACACCAAGCTGAGGTTGAGTCGCTATGACGAATGGACGAATATAAAGCGACGTGCTAGGTGCTGTTGGAATCCAGTCCTTATCAACTGAAATAAGCTGCTTTAAAGCTTCAATCGTTGAATCGATATCGAGCTCAGGAACGCTGAGACGCTCGTTAGAGCGATTCATTCGTTGTATGTTTTTTTGAGGTCTGAACAGCAATACGCGACCATCGTCGGTTTTATACGCTTTCAAGCCTTCAAAGATCGTTTGTCCATAATGAAACACTTTAGCTGCAGGGTCTAGTACGATCGGTTGGTAAGGCAGAATACGCGGCTTGTGCCAGCCGTTGTCCGTCGAATAATCCATAATAAACATATGGTCCGTAAAATGATTGCCGAACCCAAGCTGGTCCACTTCTGGTTGTTGTTTCTTGTTTTTGGTTAACTCGATTTCCAATGATTGTAGCAAATGGCCCATCTCCCTTTATTGATCGTTAATTGAATGCTATCACTTCATGCGATATATTTAAAATATCTATTTTATTGAATGTCCATACCTTTAGGGTATGAACGGACGGAGTGATCGAATTGGACATGCGGCAGCTTAAATACTTCTTAACTATAGCACAAGAGGGACAGGTTACGCGCGCTGCAAAGCTGCTTAATATGGAACAGCCGCCTCTTAGCAGGCAATTGAAGCAAATGGAAGAGGAGCTTGGCGTCAAGCTGTTTGAGCGAAACGGCAAAGGGTTGATTTTGACCGATTCAGGAGAGCTGCTCAAGAAGAAGGCGGAGTCGCTGCTCTTGCAATTTGATGAATCCCTCAGAGAGGTAAAGGGGATGGAGGAGGGGGTTCGCGGCGTCCTGTCGATCGGGTCCGTTGTTTCCTGCATTTCCTTATTGCCCAAAAATATTGAGCTGTTCAGAGAGAAATATCCTCAAGTTACGTTTAAAATATCGGAGGGCGATCACTTCTATCTTGGTGAACAGCTGGAGAAGCGGGCCATAGATTTAGTTATCGCTCGGCTGCCGTTTGAGGCACAGAAACATCCGCAGCAATACTCCATTATGCCGCTGCCATCAGATCCGTTTGTTGCCGTTATTCCAAGCTCATGGACGGAATATGCAGGAAAAGAAGCATTGTGCATGAAGGAGCTTGCCCAGTTTCCGTTCCTCACCTTGAAGACGGATCGAACGACTCGCATGCATGAGCAGGTCGTGAACGAATGCAAACGGCACGGCTTCGTTCCTAATATTATATGCGAATGCTCTAGTGTCGCCATTATTATGTCCCTTATCGCTTGCGGCATTGGGGCGACCGTATTTCCGAAATCGGTTATGTCTTCTTTTCCAAGCACCGTCGTCAAAATGCTCAACATTGAGGATGCGGACTTTCAGTCGGGTGTCGGCATTCTATGGCTGAAGGATCATTATTTGCCCAAGCGCGCGCAGCAATTTATTGAAAGCTTTCGTACTGAAATGTAATAAAGGAGGTGACAGCACTTGGATCAACTACCTATAAGATTAGCGGAAGCCAAGCTTCGTATGTATGAGCAGCAGCATGTTCTGGAGATGCTTGCAAACCTGCCGGAGCAGGAGAAAAACAAGCTGGCTGCGCAAATTTTAGAAATTGATTTTGAGCGGATAGCCAAAGCTTTAGCCGACCGCAGCGATACTAAGAAGCTGAACAACGATGCGATATCCGCGATACCTTTTGAAGACTGGGAAGATTTTGAGCAGGGAGAAAAAGCGGCATATACCGAAAAGGGCTGGGAGCTGCTGCGAGCTGGGAAAGCTGGAGTTATCGTTGTTGCTGGCGGACAGGGCAGCAGGCTTGGCCATGATGGGCCTAAGGGTACGCTGGATATTGGACTTCCATCCCATAAATCTTTATTTCAGCTTCAAGCAGAGCGGCTGCTGTATTTATCGAGAAAAGCCGGCAAGTCTATCCCATGGTATATCATGACTAGCCCCGATAATCATGAAGCAACGAAGGCATTTTTTCATTCCTTGCATTACTTTGGTTATCCAGCGGAGGACTGTTTTTTCTTCCAGCAAAATACGATGCCTGCGCTCGATCATGACGGTAAGCTGCTTTTATCGGAAGACGGAACACTTATGCTGGCCCCTAGCGGCAATGGAGAATGTTTCGCGTCGTTAAAACGCACAGGAGCAATTGCTGATATGAAGGAAAGAGGCTTAGCGTGGTTGTTTTATTATAATGTAGACAATGCGCTCATAAAGGTCGCAGACCCTGCATTTATTGGACTAGCTGCGTCACGCAATCAGATGGTTGCAACAAAGGTTATCGAAAAAACGGATGTTGACGAGAAAATCGGGGTTTTATGTTTGAAAAATGATCGTCCGGCTGTGCTCGAGTATAACGAAATTCCGTCATCCATTAAGGATAAAAGAACGAATGAAGGGCGATTGTTTTATAGCTTAGGGCATATATCTATCCATTTATTTAAGCTGGACTTCATACAAGAGCATGCAGATACGGATATTCCTTTCCATATTGCCTCCAAAAAGATGAAATACATGGACGCCGAAGGAAGCATCATCACACCTATGGAGCCAAACGCCTATAAGCTCGAACGCTTTATTTTTGATTTTTTTCCATTGGCGGATAAAGTTACTGTTGTGCAGGGGACTCGTGAGGAGGAATTCGCTCCAGTCAAAAATAAATCGGGTGAAGACAGTCCGCTTAGTGCACGTCAGCTCGTTCAGTCGCTTCATCGAAGCTGGCTGCGCGCCGCTGGTGTGTCTGAAGAACAGCTGCAAGGTCGTGATATTGAAATTTCGCCATTAATTTCGTATAACGGTGAAGGCTTGAAAGCGGAAGATTGGAGCTTTGACTGATCGCTAACGAACTCCAGAGTCGCTATATGATCAAATTAGACTCGTTTTGGTATGTAACGAATCCCACTGGCGCTATTTTACGTTGTAGCTCCATATATTGAAGTTATTTTGTAGAATAACGTTACTGGAGTTCGTTAGAATTTAGAAAACGATCATTTGTGCGAAATAACGTCTCCTGAGTTCGTTACATGTATTGAAGTCATTCGAGCGCCAACACAGTCTAAATATAGGGCTGCGTTTACCTATTTTATAAAACGATATCAACAAGGAAAATGTTTACATTACGAACGTGTGTACGGTATTATTGAGGTGGCTGATTATTCATGTTTATTAGCTAATAGAATAGACTTCTTTCTAAAGGGAGATGATCTGATGAATACAGAACACGTAACATCTATCGATCAATTGCAACAAAAACTAGACAATCATTGCAATTGTCTAGCTAAGCTAGGTTATCTTAACGGTTGTGTATTGGTTGCATTCGAGGGACGAATCATATTAAACAAGGGTTATGGGATGGCAAGCTTTGAGCTAGATGTTCCGAATGACCCGCAGACGAAATTCCGTATTGGCTCGATTACAAAACAATTTACGGCAGCAGCAATCGTTATGATGCATGAACTGAAGCTTTTGAACGTAGAAGATCCGATCTCCGAGTACCTCCCCAGCTACCCAAATGGCGATAAAATTACGATTCATCACTTGCTAACACATACATCAGGAATTCCGAACTACACAGGCCTAGAGGATTTTGTATCAAAGATGAGACTTGTTTCTTCTACAGACGACCTCATTGCCAGATTTGCAGACAAGCCCTTGTTGTTTGAACCGGGGGAGAAGTTTGATTACAGCAATTCAGGTTATGTGCTTCTTACAGCAATTATCGAGAAAATATCCGGACGCACTTACGAGGACTATATCTACCATGCCATATTGAAGCCGCTCGGAATGATAAATACCGGTTATGATCATGCTAAAAAAATATTGAAAAACCGTGCATCCGGCTACGAGGTTTGGGGTGAAGTAGTGAATGCAGAGTTTCTGGAAATGACTATTCCATCCGGTGCTGGAGGCATGTATTCGACCGTTGAGGACCTTTATATTTGGGGACTGGCGCTGCATTCACAGAGGCAGATCAGCGAGAAGGCTTATGCGAGCATGACGACACCTTTCAAAGAAACATATGGCTACGGATTATTTATATATGAGGAAGAAATTATGGGCAGCCTCAGAAAAGTTATCGGTCATGGCGGAGGCATTAATGGTTTCTTAACCGAAATGAGGCATTATAAAAAAGAAGATGTAACGGTAATCGTTTTATCTAATCTAGTAACGACGCAGGTAGGACCGATTAGTCAGCAGCTGGCGCGGCTTGTTTTGGGCGAGGAAGTGCAGCTTCCGATATCGCATACGCCGATCAAGCTGGAAATCAATCAGTATAACAATCTCATTGGCAGCTACGATGTGGAAGGGGAGCCAGGCTCGCCATTAATCATTTCGCAAGAGCAAGAGAAGTTTTATCTCACCCAAAATACGTGGTTTAAATTTGAGCTCTGTCCTTATTCCGCAGTAGAGGGAGAACTGCTGTTTTTCTTGAATGGAATGGACGGAAAGATTACTTATACCGATACCGGATCTGTACCAGAATTAACGGTTCAGCTGTTTGGCGGCGTAAAAAAAGCAGTGAAGAGTGTTAAGTCATGATACAAGCCGTTATTTTTGATTTAGACGGTACGCTGCTGGATCGTGATCGTTCCTTATTGAAGTTCGTAGAGGAGCAATTCGAGAGATTGATTAGTCCGAACGTCGAGGTGGATAAAGAGAGTTATATTAAAAGGTTCATCGCATTAGACAGTCGTGGCTATGTTTGGAAGGACAAAGTATACCAGGAGCTCATACGAGAGTTTGAGCTAAGGCTGGATTGGAATGAGTTGCTAGACGACTATAAGATAGGTTTCTCAGATCATGCGGTTTCATTTCCTAATATGATAGAACTGCTCGATGGCCTTAAGGAGAAAGGCTATAAGCTGGCAATGATTACGAATGGATTCAGCGACTTTCAAGCGAGCAATATTCAGGCCCTCCAAATCGCTCATTATTTTGATGAAATTCTTATTTCGGAGCGGGAAGGCCTTCGCAAGCCTGATCCCGCTATATTCCTGCGAGCTGCGGAAAAACTGAATGTGGCGACAGAGGCATGTGTTTATGTTGGAGACCATCCAGTCAATGACATCACTGCGAGCAAAGCGACAGGCATGAAGGGAATATGGAAGGAAGACAACTATTATACGGAGACATTTGAGTATGACGCGAAGGTGAAGGACTTAATAGAAATTAGACATCTAGTTGAACAATGGAAATAACGGAGGAAAGCTAAAATGGAGCTAAGACCGAGGGTTTGTGCGGCAATTATTCGTGATGAGAAAATTTTGATGGTCTTTCAAGATCATCCCCTCGAGAATCGGAGCTTCTGGACATTGCCCGGCGGTGGCGTAGATGCTGGGGAAACGAATGAGGATGCGGTTATTCGTGAGGTTAAGGAAGAAGTCTGTCTAAACGGCAAAGCGGAAAGACTACTATTTGAAGCGGAATATTCATTAGGGCCGGATTATTGCTATCTTGTTACCGTTGATGCGAAGGAAGAGGCGCAGCTTGGAGTAGACCCTGAGCTCTCTGCTGATGAGCAGGTATTGAAAGGAATCGCATGGTTTACATTAGAGGAAAAGAAAAACGATCTGCAGGTGTCTAGAGTCATTGCTTGTCTATAGCTCTTTTCCCCATCTATGAAAAATTAGTTGTAAAATGGTAAATTCACCTTTACAATAATAGGAATGACTGGAAGGGGTGGAGGTATGAAGACGATGATAGAGGCGCTTCGGGAAAGACCTCGATTATCATTTTTATATTTCCATTCTTATATGAAACACTAAAGCGATTGCTGCTTTAGTGTTTTTTTTATACTTAAAAACGCGAAGGAGTGTTTTAGAAATGATGAGAGAACAATTGGCGAAAGCAATCTATGAAGCAGCCTATTTAGAGGGAGAGTTTAAGCTGCGTTCAGGTCAAGTTTCGAATCACTATTTTGATAAATACTTATTTGAGTCCAATCCTAAGCTTTTGGCAGAAATTGCAGAGAAACTGGCTCCGTTAGTACCCAGCGATACCGAAGTATTGGCAGGGCTCGAGATGGGCGGCATTCCGATTGCAACAGCTCTTTCACTGAAAACAGGTATACCTGCAGCATTTGTAAGAAAAGAAGCAAAGAAATACGGTACCTGTAAGCTTGCTGAAGGTATACATATAGCAGGGAAAAAGGTCTGTATTATTGAAGATGTGGTTACAACAGGAGGGCAGATTCTTATCAGCACGGATGATCTGAGGAAATATGGGGCTGAGATCAAGTCCGTTATGTCGGTGATTGAACGAGAGCCGCTGGGCAGGAGGAATCTCGAAGAGGCGGGATTAACCTACATTTCTTTATTCCATATCGATGAGCTATTGCAAGCTTCGACTAAGTAATATTTCGTAATACCAGAGCAACTACTACCCTTTATAAGAGAAAATGATAGCAAGCTGCTATTAAATTGATTGGTAATTTGAATTAAAATTCGTTAATATGTATTAATATGCAATAATATCCGACGACTTGTTTAGACTTGATCGCCAAGATCAAGAAGGATTACCCCCATATTAAGGTGTATTCAGCGATAGATCCTTATCGTAGCAGCATGGATGAGGAATATGAGTATGCACAAAAGAAGCTTGAAGCGGGAGCAGACGGTTTCTTCACGCAGCCATTTTTTGATCTGAGCTTGATGGAGCAGTATTCAGATATGCTGAAGGGCTCCGAAATTTTCTGGGGCGTATCGCCGGTCGTATCGGACAAATCGCAAAAATATTGGGAAACAAGAAATCATGTTGTATTCCCTGCTGATTTTCAACCGACGCTTGAGTGGAATATCGATTTTGCGAGGCAAGCATTAGCGTTTACGAAGAAGACGAACAGCCACATTTATTTTATGCCGATAAAAGTCGATTTGCAGGCTTATTTTGATGGGATTTTCAGTAAAGTACTCGTATAAAGTAAAATGCGAATGGATAATAAATGACGGCTGTCTCCAAAGGCAACATGCCAAGAGGAGCAGCCTTTTTTGTGTTTTTATGAAAAAAACTTCATTGGCTGCAAGATTATAATAATGCTACAATCGTTCAAGTGTGGTCATTTGGAAATGTAAGGAAGTTTAGATATCGTACAATATATTAAAAAAGGGTTGAAGACGATATGGCTATCAGAACCAAAACGGTCATTTTCACCATATTGCTTGTACTAGGCTTGCTGCTTCGCTGTTATTATACGGATTGGGATAAAAAGCTGACGGGTGACGAGGTTGGCTATAATAAAATGGTGCTGCAGCTGCTTCACGAGGGCGTTTACGGATATGCGCCATATGCTTATTCAGAAAAACCTAATGCGTTTACAACACCAGGTTATCCTCTTTTTTTGGCTGGCTGTTATGCCGTATTTGGATATGCGGGAGATCGTCCCCCAGTCGTACAAATTCAGGCGCTGCAAATATTGATTCAGCTTATATGTGCAGTTATCATGTATGGGATTGCGAGACGGATGTTTGCGCATACGGGCATTAGCCTGTTTATGATGGCTTGTTATTTATTGCATCCCACGTTTATTTTATCGCCAATGTATCTTTTAACAGAAACGTTATACGGTTTATTTTTTCTAATATTTATTTATCTTTTAGTGAGGTGTGCACAGGAGACAAAGCTTAGATGGTTTCTATCACTAGGTGTAGTCTTCGGCATTTGTGTACTGATCCGGCCAACGATCGTTCCCTTTATAGTTGTTTTGCTAGCTGGTGTAGCGGTATACGGCAGAAAATATGGAATGGCAGCGGTGCTAAAAGCGATTTCCGTTATTACGATCGGATTTGCTGTAATGATGCTGCCCTGGTGGATTCGCAATTGGATGACCTTAGATAAGGTGCTGTTGCTCGCGGAGCAGACGGGAAATCCGTTGTTATGGGGTTCTTATCCTTTTGAACGGAGTCCTCATGTAGACGTTAAACAAGATCCCGCGGAAATGGGGAGAATAGCTTATGAGCGAATTATCAATGGTTTCCGCAATGAGTTTTTCACTTACCTGAGCTGGTACAGCTGGGGCAAGCTGCTAATTTATATTAGTGAGATTTTTCCGGGTTTAGGATATATAACAGTAAATAAGCTATTTTCCAAGCTGATAACCATTTTGCATATGATCGTTATGGTCATTGGTTTGGGTGGACTCGTAAAGATCATTATCCATGAAAGAAGAAATGCGATGTATATGATGATTGCATTGCTCGCCGTGTTTAGCATACTGCTGTATCTTCCCTTCTCGCCTACGCCAAGATATTTTTATCCGACGATTCCGCTTTGTTTGTTGGGACTGGGATATTTGCTTTCATGCACCATAACGTCTAAGGGCAGACCAAATAAAAACGAAGGTTATCGAGCATAGTTGCTTTAAGGCATGGACGTTTTATAATAGATAGAACTAAATGTAATATCGCGTTTTATTCGAATATAAGCAGCAGGAAAGAAAGTATGAATAAGGACTTTAACAAAGGTGGTATTTTGGTAAATGGCAAAAGGAAAATATTATGTCGTCTGGGTTGGCAAGAAAACAGGGATATTCACTTCATGGCCCGAGTGCCAAGCGCAGGTTAGTGGAGTACAGGATGCGAAGTTTAAATCTTTCGAGACGAAGCCGCTGGCGGAAAAAGCTTTCCAAGACGGCTGGCGCAGTCATTGGGGGACAGGCTCAGGCAAAGCTGCTGCTTCGAGCGCAAAAACAGGGAGCAGCGTAAAGCAGCCTGTACTGCTTCAGGAAGAAACGGCTTCTATTGACTACGATAGTATTTCTGTTGACGTAGGAACGCGAGGGAACCCAGGGCCTGTCGAGTACAAGGGTGTGGACACACAAACGAGCGAAATTTTGTTTTATGTCGGGCCCATTCCGAATGGTACGAACAATTTAGGTGAATTTATCGCTGTGGTTCATGCACTTAGGTACTTGAAGGAGAAGGGCAGCACGAAGACAATCTATAGTGATTCTAGAACGGCTCTGAGTTGGCTACGTAATAAGAAGGTAGCCTCCACCTTAAAAAGGGACGCATCCACCGCAAAAATATGGGAGCTAACGGATGAAGCGGTGAAATGGCTGCACACGAATACATACACGACTAAAGTGTTGAAATGGAACACCGAGGAGTGGGGTGAAATTAAAGCTGATTTTGGGCGAAAGTAATGGAACGTTGACATTTTGTAGGGAGCGGAGAGCATGAAGCCAATTACAATTCTGATAGCTGACGATGATACGGAGATTATCGATTTGATCGAGCTGCACTTAGAGAAAGAAGGTTACCAATGTGTCAAAGCTTCTAACGGCCAAGAAGCTGTAGATGCTGTTCAGAAGCGTTCGATCGATTTAGCGATTTTAGATATTATGATGCCAAAGTTGGATGGGTATGAAGCAACGAGACAAATTAGGCTAAAACATCATATACCTATCATTTTTTTAAGTGCCAAGTCGTCTGATCTCGACAAGATTACAGGGCTAGTAAGAGGAGCGGACGATTATGTAACGAAACCGTTTAATCCTATGGAATTGATAGCGCGTGTGAACGCTCAACTCCGGCGTTCTACGCAGTTTAACCAAGTAGCTCCAGTTAACAGTCTCTTGTTGGAGGCTGGAGGATTAGTCATCTGCCTAGAAGAACGAACAGTCGCTTTTTATGGCAAGCCTATCGGATTAACGCCGAAAGAATTTGATATTTTGTATTTGCTAGCTAGTAATCCGAAGAAAGTATATAGCTCAGAACATATATTTCGACAGGTGTGGGGTGAAGCTTATTATGAAGGAAGCAATACGGTCATGGTACATGTCCGCACCTTAAGGAAAAAACTCGGAGAAGACTCACATAAAAATAAGTTGATCAAAACCGTCTGGGGAGTAGGTTATAGCTTCTATGGCTAAAATGATCCGCAGCTTTCGCTCAAAAATGATTCTACTTTTTGGTCTAAGTATGCTATTTTCCGGGGTAATCACCTATTCGATATATAAAGTTCTCCAACTCTATTATTATACGACTAAAGTAGAGGATAGCTTTACTAAAGTTCGTTACTTCATAAGAGATATTGGAGATGTAAACTTTTTTCTTATCCTATTTATTCCTCTTTCCATTTGGTTTTTCTTTCTGCTTACTAAACGATATTCAGCGTATTTTCATGAAATATCGGGGGGAATTAACCTGCTGGCGAAGGGCGACTTTCACAACCACATTAACATTTCATCCAAAGATGAGTTTGGGGATATTGCCAGAGACATAAATTTAGCAAGCGAAAAATTAAAGCTGGCCTTGGAAAGAGGAGATTTTGAAGAAAACAGCAAGGAACGATTGGTGTTGAATTTAGCTCATGATTTGCGTACACCACTAACTTCTGTTTTAGGTTATTTAGATTTCATCCTTCAGGATGATCAACTGTCCAAAGAACAAGTAAACCACTATACGAGCATAGCTTATACAAAATCTCAACGTTTGGAAAAACTCATAGATGAATTATTCGAAATTACGAGAATGAATTACGGAAAAAATAAGATTGTAAAAAAACAAGTCGATCTTAGCGAGCTTCTCATTCAATTAAACGAGGAATTATATCCTGCTTTTGAGAAAAACCACCTCACAACAAGGCTGAATGTCGCTCTGCATTTGAACATACGAGGTGACGGGGATTTATTGGCACGCGTATTTGAAAATCTTCTGACGAATGCAATCCGTTATGGAAAAGACGGCAAGTTTATCGATATAAACGGCAAACTTGATGGAGAAGAAGTGGTCGTGCACATTGTCAATTACGGAGATTGTATCCCAGAGGAAGAACTGCCGCATATATTTGATATGTTTTATACCGGCGATAAATCTAGAACCTATCAAGAAGGAAGTACAGGACTCGGCCTGTTCATTGCGAAAAACATAACGATGCAGCATCAAGGCACTATTTCAGCAGAGAGCAATTTTATTCATACGATTCTTGAAGTTCGGTTGCCACATGATAAAGGATCTGATGGCAGCTAGAAATCATAATAATATTCATTTAAGGAAAATTTTATGTTTACCCTACTTTTTCTTTTATCATTCACCCCTATTCTAAATGTACGAATGGGAGGTGGAACGAAGAATGAAGAAGTGGGGTTTTTGGCATGTCTTCATTGCAGGGAAACATATGAAAAAGTGGTTCAGAAAGGATTCCTCAGCGGCTTTGCTATTTCTCGTGCCGAGCGTTTTCGGGTTTGCGTTATTTTACCTGATTCCGTTTGCCATTGGAGTATTCTATTCTTTTATGGATAGTACGGTAGATAGCCAGTTTGTTGGATTAGATAATTACCGCGAGCTATTTGCGAGCGACTCCTTCCGAAAAGCGTCATCCAATACGTTTTATTTCAGCGTGGTGAGTGTTCCGCTTATACTTGTGCTGTCGTTAGGTCTTGCCATCATTTTAAATAAAAATATATATTTGCGAAATTGGCTGCGCACTGCCTATGTGCTGCCACTTGTCGTCCCTGTCGCCTCGATTCTACTCATTTGGCAGATGCTGTTCGATTGGAACGGCTCTTTGAACGCATGGCTTGCCGGGTTCGGATTTGAACGGGTGGATTGGATGAAAACCGATGCGGCCCGAAACGTAATCATTATCGTTTATCTATGGAAGAACATCGGATATAACGTCATTTTATTTTTGGCGGGACTGCAACAAATTCCTAAGGATTATTATGAAACCGCCCAGATTGAAGGTGCAGGGCGGTTAAGGCAGTTTCGTAGTATTACGCTGGTCTATTTAACATCCACGATGTTTTTTGTAGTTATTATGTCGATCATTAATTCGTTTAAAGTATTTCGGGAAACGTATTTGATCGCAGGCGAATATCCGCATGACAGCATATACATGATGCAGCATTACATGAACAATATGTTCACGTCGCTTAATATTCAAAAGCTGACAGCCGCCGCGACATTGATGGCAGGATGTATTCTTCTGATCGTCATGGGTTTGTTTGTGATGGAACGCCGTTTTCGGCAGTACATGGAGTAGGGGGAAGGAAGGCTGTGCTAGTTGTAAAAGTAGTACAAAAAATAGTGTTAACGGGAGTCATGTGTACAATAGCAGTTTTATTGTTGTTTCCCATTGTGATTACGTTCACAAACTCATTCATGACAGAGCAAGAAATTGCCATCAATTATAGTCCCATAGGGCAAATAGAAAAAGTGGAGGCAGGAAGAGAAAATCCTTTTGTAAATTTAAAATTGCTGCCGGATCAATTGACCCTGGAGCAGTTTTACAACGTGTTGGTGGGCAGTCCGAGATATTTGATGATGTTCTGGAATTCGGTATTTTTAGTCGTGCCAATCATCATAGGACAAACCCTCGTAGCAGCGCTTGCTGCGTACGCTTTCTCAAAGCTGAAATTTCGCGGTCGAGAACACTTGTTTCTCGTCTATATCCTGACAATGCTCATGCCGTTCCAAGTCACGCTAGTGCCCAATTATATTATGGCGGATAAGCTAGGGCTCCTGAATAATCCGAATGCGATTATATTACCTGGCATATTCGCGGCTTTTGGTGTGTTTATGCTCAGACAGTTCATGCTTGATATTCCCTATGCTTACATAGAAGCGGCCAAAATGGACGGAGCTGGACATTTGCGAATTTTTTTTAAGATTATTACTCCGATGATCAAACCGGGTCTGGCTGCGCTTGTGATTCTCTTGTTTGTTGATTATTGGAATATGGTAGAGCAGCCGCTTATTTTTTTGGACGATCCATTTATGCAGCCGCTATCGGTGTTTTTATCTAGGTTGAATGGTGAGATGGGGATAGCTTTCGCTGCATCTATGCTTTTCATGGCTCCGATGATGCTGCTGTTTCTTTATGCGGAAACATATTTCATCGAAGGCATTCAATTGTCCGGAATTAAAGGTTAGGGGGAAAGATGGGAGATGGAGCTGGAAAAAGAGCCACCAGATCGCAGGCGCAAACGAAACATTTTAGTTGTATTTTTTATTCTGATGGGACTGTTACTATTTTTTACGCTTCTTAGCAATACGCTGCAGTCGCTGGCATTGCCGAAAGTAAGTACGGAAAAACCAGTCAAGGGCAGCCTTGCCTTGTCGCTCGAAGGCAGCGGTATTTTGCAACCGATCGCCCAAGCCAAATTATCGAACCCTGCTGGTTGGAAAGTCCGAAAGGTCCTCGTGAAAGAAAACGATCGAGTAACGAAGGGGCAAAAGCTCATTCTCTACGACAGCAAATCCGCCGAGCGAGAACTGTTAGATGAGAAAACCAATTTGGACAAGCAGAAAATTGAGCAGCAAAATATGCAAGATCAGTTCATCCAAACAATGATTGAAGGGGATGAGCTGAAAATTCGGAAAGCAAGACGGGATCTTGAAACGATGAAACTTGATCTTAGCACGCAGCAACGTAAAATTGACGATTTGAAAGAGCGGCTAATAAGCCAAAAAGAAATTACAGCTCCTTTTGATGGCATTATTACGCAATTGAATGCTGTCGAAGGGTTAGCACCAACAGGAGAACCTGATGTTGTTATTTCGAACAGCAGTCTTGGTTATCGCTTGGATATAACAGTTGATTCAAGGCTGCTCACAAGCTTCGGGCTATCAAGCGGAGTGAAGATAGAAGTCGAGGTAGATACTGCTCAGAAACAACAGACACATATGCTGGGCGGCATGATTGATGAGGTAGTAAATGCAGAACCCCGTACAAATAGCTCATCTAGTGAAGATACTGGTCAGACCAAAACGGTTTCACAACATATTCTTCGCATAAAAGTCGCAAATTCAGAGCTGAAAGGAGGTGAACAGGCAAAAATTAAACTGGATGCACGCTCGCAGCAAGAGGGATTGCTCATCTCCAATGAGGCTATTCATAAGGATCAAGAAGGCATTTTCATCAATAAGCTTGAAGTGCAAAGGGGAGCATTAGGCAATGCCTATGTTGTCCGTAAGGTCAGAGTTCCTTTCAGCGAAAAAAACGACATAGTAACGATGATTCAAGCGGATAACCTATATGAGGATGAACTGATTATTTTGCAGAGCAGCGAGCCTCTTCAAGACGGAAATCGTGTTCGCCTGCAGTAGTAAAGCAAGTAGAAGAGAAAAGGATAGGAGAAATGTATACCATGAAAAAGATGCTGTTTATTATGGTTTTGATGCTAGTCATGACCGCATGCAGTTCTGGGGGCGGCGAGGAGTTGGAAAGCGCGAATAAGCCCGGAAGCAGTGAGGGGAAAACGGTCGTTACATTGGCAGCGCGACAACCGAGCATATTTTTGCAGACGGCAGAAAAAAAGTTTGAAGATAAGTATCCGGACATCGATATTCAAATTCAAGTCACAGAGGAATATGAAAAATATACAAAAACGACGAACGCAGCGCTCCTTTCAGGGAAAGGACCGGATATTTTTGATATAAGCAGCTTGCCTATAGAAGATTATGTGAGCAAGAAGCTTATTCTAAATATGGATGAGCTTATGGAGAAGGACAAAACGATAAATAAGAGCGACTTGCAAATGAATATTTTGGATCAATTAAAGTCGAATGATGGTATGTATACTATGCCTTTTGGTTTCTCCTTGCGGGCATTCATTGGCGATGGGGACATTCTAGGGAACACGGATATTGACGATAAAAATTGGACGTGGAAAGAGTTCGAGAAGACTGTGAAGGTATTGGGGGAGAATGGGCCGGAACGCCGCTATGCTATGGCAAATGACCCGCCGGAAATGCTCCTGCAAGAAATGCTTATAGATAAATATTCAGAGTTTGTGGATCATGCAGCGAAAGAGGCAAAGTTCGACTCTCCATTATTTATGGAGGCGATGCAACAAATTAAAGGGATGTTTGATAATAAAGTTATGACTGCGGAACATGCTGATATCGGTAAGCAAATGTTCCATTCCATTGTTATTGAATCGCCGGCAGACTTTATTAATGCTCCTCTACTCTATTTCTCAAATCCGAAGCTGCTGCAAAAACCGGAACAAAAAGGCGGAACAAGGATTATTACTTATTCCCGGTTCGCCATTCAAGCCCAATCTCCCGTTAAAGAAGAAGCTTGGAAGTTTATTTCCTTCTTGTTATCTGTGGAAGGACAATCTTTGCAAGATAGAGTAGGGTTTTCATTACTGAAATCTGTGAATGAAAAACAGCTGAATGAGATTCAGCAACAAATTAAAGGTGGAACGTACAAGCTTCCGGACGGGAAAGTGCCGCAGGTAACCGATGAACAATTTAATCAATTTAAGGAACTGATTAGTACAGCGGATAACTATTCAGATGTGGACGGTAAAGTGTTTTCTATTGTAGGAGATGAGGCCAGCTCATTTTTTAGCGAACAAAAGTCTGCTGAAGAAGTTGCGAAGCTGATCCAGAACAAGGTGACCACTTACTTGAACGAGTAGTTAACAATAGAAGTAGCCTAATTAGTTTCCCCGAAGCGAGGACGGGGAAACTTTTTTGTGTTTTTTGAACGTACGGCTAAAGTAATAAATGTCGTTGAAGCCTGTCGCTGTTGCAACCTCAGACACGGTAAGTGGACTGTGACGCAGCAAATAATCGGCTTTGCCGAGCCGAGTCATCGTTATATATTCTGTAACGGTATGACCGCTCAGCTCTTTGAACAATCTGCTAAAGTGGTAACGGCTGAGGTTTGCCATGCTTGCCAGCTGGTCCACCGAAAGCTCATCCTTGTAGCTGTCCTCAATATGCTTGAAGACAGGTGCGAAGCGCTCAATGTTCTTCATACGCTCTGCATATTCGTCTTTGGTGAGCACGGTAGCGACATGACCGCGAAGCAGCAGCGTCAACAGGCGGTAGAGCTCGGACTTTATGGCCAGCTCGTAACCGAACTCGCGCTGTTCGAGCTCATTGATGATGGCATGCATGCAGGATGTTACTTTGCTGTCGTCGCCAATATAATTTTGCAGCAGAAGGCGGTTCTGCGTAATGGGCGTAATGAACTTCGTTTCGGCAGCATCCACCGACTGGCTGTGCAGCAAGGAAATGTCGGCGATGAGCGCATAGTAGTACAAATCTGATGATAGGCTAATTCCGTAGTGAAGCTCATTGCTGTTCACGACGATGAGATCGCCAGCGGATGCTGTTATCGTAGTAGAACCGCACTCTATCGAGGCTTTGCCCGACACAAAATATAAAAATTCAAGATGTTCATGAAAATGATGCGGGAAAATGACCATTCCCTGCTGGTCGAAGGTGTTGTGATGCAGTTTTATCGGAAAATGAGGGTCTGGCATGTCCATAGGCTCACGCAGTTCTTCGAATTTTTCCAACTTGAAAGACCTCCTCAGTAGGATAGCACAATTGTACAAACAAACCGCACAGCTTTACATGGAGTTGCAGGTTGAAACCATTATAATACGAAAGTGTAGACATGCAAAACCTTACTATTAGAATTCATAAGGAGAGATTAGCAATGAAACCGATACAAATCGCGGTTATTGGAACAGGCTCTATCTCATCATCTCATCTAGATTCCTATAAGAAAAATCCTAATGCGAACATTTACGCGGTTTGCGATTTAAATGAAGAGCGCGTAAAAGCCGCAGCTGAGAAATATGGCGCCGAAAAAATTTATACGGATTATCACGAGCTGCTCGCCGATCCAGTTATTGAAGCGGTCAGCATTTGTACGTGGAACAATACGCATGCTGAAATCAGCATTGCGGCTCTTAAAGCTGGCAAGCATGTGCTCGTAGAAAAGCCGCTTTGCCGTACGGTTGAAGATGCGCTTCTTGTGCAAGAGGCTGTAGAGCAATCCGGCAAGCTCCTTCAAGTGGGCTTCGTCCGCAGATACGATACGAGTGCACAATTGATTCGTGCGATGGCTGACAGAGGCGAGTTCGGTGAAATTTATTTTGCCAAAGCATCAACGCTCAGACGCCTTGGAAATCCAGGCGGATGGTTCTCCGACATTGAGCGCTCAGGCGGCGGACCGCTTATTGATATTGGCGTACACGTTATCGATCTTTGCTGGTATTTGATGGGACGTCCGAAGCCGGTATCCGTTAGTGCCAATACGTATCGCAAGCTTGGCAATCGTGCCAATGTAAAAAACTTAAGCTTCTACCAAGCGGCGGATTACGATGCGGAGAAAAACACAGTTGAGGATTTAGCGAATGCACTTATTCGCTTCGAGAATGGCGCATCGCTGCTCGTAGATGTCAGCTTCACGCTGCATGCCAAGTCTAATGAAAACACAGTTAAGCTGTATGGGGAAAAGGGCGGTTTTGAGATCGATCCGGAAACCGTTATTGTAACAGAGCAAAATGACACGATCTTAAACGTATATCCGCAGACGGATCACGCTGGCTTTGATTTTGTTGGCGCTTTTCAAAATGAAATCAACCACTTCGTTGATTGTGTTGCTAACGGAAAACAGCCAATCAGCCCAGTGGCGGATGGCGTGGAAATTATGAAGATATTAGTCGGCATTTATGAATCCGCAGCAAAAGGAGCGGAAGTGCGTCTATGAAATTAGGAATCAGCACATACAGCTTATATAATGCACTGAGAACGGGCGAAATGACGATACAGGATGTTATCGTATATATCGCATCCATTGGCGGAGAGCATGTTGAAATTGTACCGCTTGGCTTTAACCTTACTGAAAATCCGGAACTGATCGAAGTGATTAAGAAGCAAGCGCAGGAAAGCGGTATTGAAATATCGAATTATGCGGTAGGTGCAAACTTCTCCGGATTAAATGAAGAACAATTCGAGCAGGAGCTTGACCGCTTGAAGCGTGAAGTGGATATTGCGGCAGCACTTGGTGTGAAGAAGATGCGTCACGACGTGGCATCATCGCAAAACCTATCCATTTCTAACTTCTTGTTGGAGCTGCCAAAGCTAGCGAAGGCTTGCCAAGCAGTTGCGGATTATGCAGCAACGTTTGGAATTACAACAAGTGTAGAAAATCACGGTTATTTTATACAACATAGCGACCGGGTACAGGCACTCATTGAGGTTGTAGATCGTCCAAACTTCAAGACAACGCTTGATGTCGGGAACTTCCTTTGTGTGGATGAGAATCCTCTTGCTGCTGTTAAAAACAATGTCAGCCTGGCTTCTATGGTCCATATTAAAGATTTCTACTATCGTCCATCTACCGAAAATCCGGGTGAAGGCTGGTTTAAATCCAAAGGCGGCAATTGGCTTCGGGGAGCAATCGTCGGACATGGTGACATCGCAATGCCGCAAGTACTGCGTGCTGTGAAAGAAAGCGGCTATGATGATTATATTTCCATCGAGTTTGAAGGCTTGGAAGATTGCCGTCTTGGAACGAGACTTGGCTTTGAATTCGTAAGACGTGTATGGAACGAAATTTAAACGAAGGAGTGACTCGAAGATGACATCACCTATCATTACGAACAAAATCGGCGTTATCGTGGATAGCTTTCAGGTTGGTGTAAAGGAAGGTTTGCTTAAAGCGAAGCAGGTTGGTGCGGATGGCGTGCAAATGTATGCGGTACATGGCGAGCTGGACCCTGCTAACCTGAACGCAGCTGCAAGAAAAGAATGGAAGTCTTATATTGATGGGCTAGGCCTTGATATTTCCGCTCTAGTTGGCGATTTGGGCGGCCATGGTTTTCAGGACCCGGCAGAAAACCGTGCGAAAATCGATAAATCCAAACGGATTATGGAGCTTGGCATGGAGCTTGGAACAAACATTATTACGACGCATATCGGTATCGTTCCAAGCGACAAAAACAGCCGTGTTTATGAGACGATGCATGCGGCATGTGAAGAGCTAGCTAGATTCGCGAATGATATGAACGCTTATTTTGCGATTGAGACAGGACCTGAGACGTCTGCGCATTTGAAGTCGTTTCTTGATGGTCTTGGCACCAAAGGCGTAGCTGTTAACTTTGACCCTGCCAACATGGTTATGGTTACGGGAGATGATCCTGTTCAAGGCGTTTACACGCTTAAGGATTATATCGTTCATACGCATGCGAAGGACGGCGTGAAGCTGGGAGATGTTGATCCGCGCGACGTTTATGGCGATTATGGCTACGAGGTTGCCCTCGACCATGAGAAAATTGCTGCGATGGCCGAAACAGGTTCTGCGTTCCGCGAAGTGCCGCTTGGTGATGGTACTGTAGACTGGCCGGCATATTTGCGAGCGCTTCAGGAAATTGGCTATACAGGTTATTTGACGATCGAGCGTGAAGTTGGTACGAGCCCAGAAGCGGATATTAGCAAAGCCGTTCAGTTTTTGAAAGCTTTTAAAGGACAGTAAAACAGGCATGGAGCATCCTCAATCGTTTTCTACAGATGAATTATAGGCTGCTAGCAGTCCAGTTGGAAGGCAAACCGTCTGGCTGCACGGTGGCAAATAAGAGGTTAGTCATCAGTTTGAAATGAATGTGTGATGTAGATTTAAGCGAAATCTCATGAAACCGCCCAAAAGAAAGCTCTCATGGTATAATCCATGAGAGCTTTCTTTACTTTTGTAGTTAGCTTTAGGGTGGCAAGGGTGAAGCGAATTCTGTAAAATAATAGAGGACTAGTATTATCGATTGATAACCAGGCAAACCATTCAAACTAGAGGACGTGCAGAAATGACAGTGGAGATTGTTCAAGTATCACATAACGATAAGGATTTACACAGGCTTATTCAGAAGCTGGATGAGGATTTAGCGCAAAGATATACGGCAGAGGAAGTATTTACAGTAGATTTTAGTGATCCTGGAATTGAGCAAATTGTATTTGTGGTTGCGTACGAGCAAGGAGAAGCGGTTGGTTGTGGAGCCATAAAACCGCTGGATGATGAGTATATAGAATTGAAACGATTTTATGTCAGCCCCGAATTTAGAAGGAACGGCATAGCCGCACAAGTTTTGAATGATTTAGAAGCCAGAGCGAAGGATATGAATTATCAATATATCCGTTTGGAAGCAGGGGCTCCTCAGCCAGAAGCGCTTCATTTTTATAAAAAACATCATTATTATGAAATTGATAGATATGGTGAATATATTTCCTGCGATTCAAGCCTTTGCTTTGAAAAGAAGCTTTAAGTACCACCGTTAGCTCGAATGTCGGAACGCTATAATAAAACAAACCAACGACGCAAGGGTGGAAATGGTTCGCACATGATTCCATGGCGTCCAGCTCGCAACATAACGCGTCCATAATTCGGAACCTGCAACACTTGGATCCGCTGAGGCGAGCATATCGTTTAAAGGTACGTTAAATACAATCGTTACTAGCACGGAGCCAATGAGATAGAGAAGGCTGCCGGCAAGCAAATAGGTTGCCGCGGGTTCACCTAATCGGAAAAAAGAGGTGATCGCAAGTAAGATGCTTGCTAACGCTGTCCCAGAAAACAATAGACCAAACAACGGGTTCAGTATAACGAGGTTAATGGACTGCATTGCGGCAATGCTTTGCGCTGCAGGAAGACGCGAGAGAGCGGTCATCATGAACGTCGAAAAGGCAAAAAACAATCCTGCCATCAAACCTGAGCCAAGAGCAGAGAAAAAGGTTAAGACAATGATGGAGCGATCAAACATTTGGAACCCCCCATATACCTGCAGCTGCGGTGTCTCGAGCGTAGTCGGCAAAATCCCGAGGCTCACGGTTTAGAGCGAGCTGAACGCCATCTGTCAGGTGTGAATTGCGTCCATCCAGCACTTTAGTAAATAGCTCAGTCAATAACGCGAGAACGTAATCAGGCATATCCTGCTGCGCAAGCGCAGAGATAAACTGCTCGGAATTTACCTGTACGTAGCGGACATCTCTGCCGCAGGCTCTCGCAATTTCTTCGGTAGCTTCCTTAAAGGTAAGCGCACGCGGGCCAGTCAGCTCATAAAGCTTGCCGATATGGCCATCCTCAGTCAGCGCTGCAACTGCGACATCGGCAATGTCATCCGCGTCGACGAATGGTTCAGCTACGTCCGCGGCAGGGAGTATAACACTTCCGCTGAGTACGGAGTCCAGCAGGAAGCTTTCACTGAAATTTTGACAAAACCAGCTCGCCCGCAAAATCGTCCAGTCAGCGCCAGAGTCGCGCAATGCTTTCTCACTAAGCTGAGCTTCTTCTTCACCTCGGCCGGACAAGAGTACCAAGCGCTTGATTCCTTGTTTCACTGCTAGATCAGCGAAAGCACCGATCGATGCGGCAGCACCGGGAAGCGCTAAGTCGGGGTAGTACGTAATATACACAGACTCTACGCCTTGCAGGGACGCTGCCCATGTTGACGGATATCCCCAATCGAACGAAGGATCACTTGAGCGGGAGCCGATTCGTACGGACAGTCCACGAGCGCTCAATCTGTCTGCTACGCGGCGACCCGTTTTACCGGTGCCTCCAATGATCAAAATAGGTTTGTTTCTCATAAAATCTCTCCTTTGCGTTTTTATTTATATTCAACAAAACAGTTATACTTGTTTGCACAAGCAAATGTTTTCTTAAATAAAGAAGATGTTGTCATTCTTTATTTTCTAGTTGATCACTTACCGCACATAGTTGAAAGGACAGCTCTTCGCTTTCTTTTTCCCCGAGCAATAAGGCGTAACGTTTACGCAAATTCATCCAGCACTCATTAATCGTGTCATTTAATGCTTTGCCTTTCTCGGTGGCGGAAATAAGTGATAAACGCCCATCTACTCGGCTGGTGAGCAGCCCTTTGATAACAAGCTTCTCAATCAGACGGGTCACTGTGGAGGGCTGGAGATGGAGAATCTCGCCTAACTCCTTCTGTGAGATGCCATCCTTCTCATACACAGCCATTAATAAAAAAGCAGCCGTGGGTGACATGCCGCTAACGGCAAATTCATCTTCTGCCATCTTCGTAATAATTCTGCCCAATCGGTTTGCAGTGAAGTACAGGCATTCCTTTAAATACGTATCCAGCATCGTAGTTACCTCATTTTTACATAAAAGTTGTTTGTGCATACAAATATAATATATTTCCATTTTGTTGTAAAGCCTAATTTTTTTATGGCTGCGGCAGCCTAAATATTTCTTTTCAATTCTAGGCTGCCTCAGCATTTTAACTAACAGTTATACGAGCAAATCTGCTCGTCGCTCACTCCGCCAGCGAAGAACAAACAGTAGAATTGCGCCGGCGGCAAGAAGCAAATAAGTTAGCGGCTGCACATACTGCGCGTATAAAATATCGGCAAGTTTACCGATTAGTAATTTTTCCATCCATCCAAACATCAGAAAAGCATAAGGGATTTGGAGTCCGATGATGACCATGTAATTGGTTGCCATGCTTGAGATCCATGCTGCAAACACGGCGGTGATTAGACTGAGCATATATATGGCTGCTACAGTCAGACAAATGTATTGTCCGAATGTGAGATCATACCAAAAGTAACCTATATTAAATATTGAATTGATGCCCGAGTCCAGAAATAATCCTGTTCCCAGCCTGCTATACATGAGGAAGAAGACGCCAAGCTGTACGGTTACGATAAGGAGTGTGGAAATCATCGCTGCAGTAAGCTTTCGCAAGAAAAGCCTTCGTCCGATTCGCGCAGTATATTGCAAATGAATAAGATTGCTTCGTTTATCGTGAAGAAAAATAGGTGAAACCATAAAGAGGATACTTAAACCGATAAGAACGGTCATGTAGATGATTAAACTCATATAATTGCTGAATACAACATCGGTAAATATCGAGTCACCCTCATCGGAAGCAACATGTTTCTCCATTCTATTCTGCTGTTTCGCATCAACCTCGCCATATGCGTTGTAAGGATATTTTTCACTATTTTCATAGCGTTCGATCATGTACCTGCGTGCTTGCAGCTCCCAGAACAGTTCGGTATCCGACTCGAATACAGCATAATTATGGAGCTTGTTCAGTTGCTCATTGTTATAATCACTGTTGTAAAATTGCTCATAGGTAGTGATCCCAGCATCCATGAATTGCTGATCGGTCTTCATGAATTGTTCTGCTTTTTCGATTGTTTCATCGTATTTCTGTCTAAACAGCTCATACTCAGCATTATCCATATGCGTGCCATAATCCTTTTTCATCTCAATGCTGGCTTTATGAATTTCAGTATCGGGATTTCCGTTAGGAAAATGTTGAAAATAAAACTGTATGAATAAAAAATAAAATACAACATTGATGGCTAGAAGCATAATGACCATTCTCAGGCCAAATACCTTCTTTATTTCATGCAGCACGATTGTCATAGGAGCTCCTTTCTAATTAATATTTTGTCGTTTAAATTGATGCAAGCAGAGGAAGCAGCACAGTGTTAACAGCGCCAGCCAAATGCCAGCTGTAATCCATTCGTTATTTGGAAGGCTCATGAAGGCGCCGCTTGCTGTAAACCACGCTTTCGGATTCAATACAAGATGAAACGGAGTAAACCCTGTAAATAAAATAAGCTTTAAATCTCTTGGTACGATGTTGGTAATTAGGAGAAAAGAG
The DNA here is from genome assembly GCF_056398245.1 of Paenibacillus sp. 01T47. Classification (NCBI taxonomy): domain Bacteria; kingdom Bacillati; phylum Bacillota; class Bacilli; order Caryophanales; family Paenibacillaceae; genus Paenibacillus; species Paenibacillus sp. 01T47. Next base: position 16,025 of record NZ_JBFTPA010000014.1, on the reverse strand, counting down.
CCGAAAAGAATGGCAAATGCTCCAAATACCAAGTAGCTGTTGCGAATAATTGCGGTTAACACAAAGGTAATGGCGGTAAAGATAAGCAGGAGCACAAAGATGAGCGCGATAGCACAGCCTAAATAGGTAATATAAGACATCGAGTGCCATGTTAAATAAGGATAAGGCATGCCGAATTCCCAATTGAAAAAGCTGCTGACCGGCACCTTCCAAAGCCCCTTGTAGCTGAAGGTCAGGAAGTAAGCGGACAAGGATATTCCGGTTAGAGCGGTCGTCACGATTATGCTGGCTGCGAAGGAGGAAAGCAGCTTATCCGTTTGCAGCTTTCTGCCTCGTTTGGTGGAGTAGTGCAGCAGATGTGTACCTTGCTCAAATTCGTAATTGCTTATATACCCGGTCATTAATACAACTAAAATCATCAGCTGCAGCAAAATAGATCCAATGAGCGTTTTGAACAGCATCGAATGTGATTGATAGATTTGACCAATGAAAAATAGATTCTTGTGCTCGCCACTTTCGATAAGCTGCTGTAGTCTCTCAGCAATGTGGTCATACCGCTGTCTCACCAAATCAGCCGCCGAGCCGCTGAATCCATATTTCTTTATCTCGCCCTCGGCGATCTGCTTCATATTGAACCCAGCATAGGTATCATCGATGTCTTGCATCAAATAATAATAATTTTGAATAACTTGCAGCTCATTAAACAAATCAAGCTCATCTCTGCTGTAAAGATTCGGTTGATCGGTCACGTAACGCTTATAATTTTCATATTCAAAAAAATCGCTGGGCATCTCATACGTTTGAGATGTCCGTTTATTCGTCAGCTTGTTCATATCGTCCAGTCGCGACAAATAGTAAGACTTGTAATCCTCCTGCATCGGCTTAGTAATCTCGGAACCGAACTGTGCAACAAGCTCGTTCAATATGCTCATTTCATCCTTTTTATAAGCCTCTTGAGCAATGAGGAATAGATTATAAGCGGTAAACACCAGCAGCAGCGCGATAATGACGGGTGAGAGAAGCGCTTTTCTCAGCTCGCAAACTCGAATTTTCCAGCTCATACCGGTTGTTCCGCAGCAGCTTCATCCTGGTATATGTAGATGAATACATCCTCAAGGCTTGGCGCTGATGGGTTCCAATCAGGCTTAGGATGTCCGGTGCCTATAAACCTAAATTTCATCCGACCTGATTCCTGCTTCTCAGAAAGCGACAGATACGAATGTCGAAATGCATCCGCAGCATCGAAATCAACCGTAGTTTCATACACCATACCGTCGATGAGGCTGCAAATATTCGCAATGGAATCCTTATGCAGCACACGTTTGTCCTTGATCAAAATAATTTCATTCGCAATCGATTCAACATCCGACACGATATGTGTAGACAATATAACGATTCGATTACGCGCTAGGCTGGTCAACATATTGCGAAAACGGGCTCGTTCCTTCGGGTCCAAACCCGCTGTAGGCTCGTCCAGAATAAGAATTCGCGGATCATTCAGCAGCGCTTGTGCAATGCCAACACGCTGGATCATGCCTCCGGAAAACTTTTTCATCTTTTTATCGATCACATCTTCAAGCGCAACGAGCTTCAGCAGCTCCACGATTTTGGACTTCGCAGCAGTGGTCTCGATGCCCTTTAAAGCCGCAATATACAGAAGATATTTCCGCGGACTATAATTTTTGTAATAGCCGAAATGCTGGGGAAGATAGCCGAGCTGCTCGCGATAGCGTTCATCCAGCCTTATAATATTTTCACCGTTGTACAATATTTCACCCTCACTGGGGTACAGCAGTGTGACTAACATTTTAATCAACGTCGTTTTTCCTGCTCCGTTCGGAGCGAGCAGTCCGTAAACGCCGTTGTTGAATTCAAGATTAATTTGCTCCAGCGCGCTGAAGTTACCGAAGTGTTTGGACACATTTTGTACGGTTAGCATGTCAGACAGCTCCTTCCGAGCTTTGGAATGTCGTTAGCTTCTTAAGATTTTTTAAGGATATGGCGCATCCAAAGATGGCGACTGCAATATAAATCGAAATGGGAATGGCGGATATGAAATGTAGATAAAACTCTTTGTTTAGCTGCAGGAGAGTCAGATTCAAAATAAACCAGCCTGCAATGAGCACATATTTCATCATGTCCGAATGTACGCTGACCATGATGTACAAGAAAGCTGCAGAGAAAAGAAAAAGTGAAGCGGCTGACAGCGATATTGCGAATAAAACGTTTAGTTGGCTGTAAATGATGGCTGCCGCGACAATTAAAACCGCATTAACGACCATGCAGGCGAGGCTGAATACGAGCATCCTCAGTGAGGCAAGCTGGTACACATTATACTTGCAGGTCATTTCTGTCTCATAGGTATCGCTGTATTTTCGGCGGACAAAAAATAGGAGAGCGATGACGAGATACAAAACGGGAGATCCGATGAAAATGGCTGAATATAGGTCTTCACTCAGTACTCTTGTACGTTCAAATGCGGTGAGCGCGAACCAGATGATAAGAGCGAACCCGGCAGTTATCGCAAAGACGATTTCTGTCCAGTCATGGAACAGATGCCTGAAGCCGAGACGACGATACATCGTTCGTAAATAGTGATAGAACGTTTGCTTTGGAACAAGGCCAGCTGCAACAATGCTGCGGATATGCTGTTCTATCTCAAGTTCATCCGGCAGTTCGACTTGCTGAAATTTTTGCTCATTCATTGCTGTCGCCTCCAAGCTTTTTTTTTAGCCTTCTGATCATGGCGTAGTATTTGGTCTTCGCTGTTGATTCTGGAATATTGAGCAGCGGCGCAATGTCAGAGAATGTGTACTCAGCAAAAAACTTCAAGCGGAAAATATGCTGTGAGGCAGCATCCATTTGATTTACCTGGAGCATAATCGTTTCAATCTGCTCTCTCTTTTCTATTTCCAATGTAAAATCGCCGTCATCTGGCATTTCCTCCTCTATCGGAGCGGTATGACGGGCATAGCTGTAATATTTGGAGCGATAGTAGTCGACAATTCGGTTTGTGGCAAGCTTGTACAGCCAAGTACGGAAGGAACCGCGTGTTCCGTCAAATTTTCCAATCGACTGCAGCATATGAATGAAAATGTCCTGTGTAAGATCCATGGACAGCTGTTTGTTCGTAGTTTGCCTGTATGCGTAGCTGTACATTTCCTTGTAGTACCGGGAAACGAGTGCATTCGCTGCCGTTTCACTGGATTGTCGCTGAACTTGCTTGATCCATGCTGCTTCTGTGTCCATATCGCTCTCTCTTTCCCGCATAGTAAATTGCCGCTTGCTTGTATATTCGAAGTCCGGTCAGAAATAGTTTGCATGTGTTAAAAAAATACTTTTTCTTGGTGAATTGCACACATACGAAAAACCGCCAGCGAAGCGCTGGTGGTTGAAGGTATTCGAGGAGGTATGGAGCAATGCAGCAACACAGCAGCATAATCTCCATTGCCTCTCTTTTGCAGTTGTATAGGATGATATAAATAAATTTATTATCCTGCTAGAGCCTCAGGCAGCTCGCGCTCATAGTGTTTATGCAAAACATAACGCTGCAGTCCCCGGCTGCTTAACAGCGCTTTTTTTGCATAAGAAGCTGCTTCTAGCTGGTTTCCTGTTTTTTCTTCAATTTCGGAAAGTAATGCATTTTTCATCCATGGCTTGGAAACTCTAGCAGCGCTTGATCGAGCAAGCTCTATGTTTCCTTCTTCCAAATGAACAAAGGCTGCATAATAATGTTGGTAATCCATTGGCCGTATATGTACGATTTGGTTTTTTACCGAGGAAACATCTTTCCGATATGCACCATGAAAGGCCATATACAATGCTTGTCTGTGGCGCTGTTTATACTTGAGAAGCAATTGAGGCATCAGACGTTCAACTTCTTCATCTTGTCTGTTCGAAGATGCATATAAAATATAAAAGGCAGGGTTTTTACGCTGGGCAATTAAAAATTTCTCCAATCGATCCAAATCTGTTTCAAGAAGCGGCGTATAAAGAGGTAATCCAAAGAACAAAAAGACAATAATAAAGCTGGAAATGATGGAGTAATTGATGCTTAAACCCAACATGCTTAAGGAAATATTGACGATAAAAACGAAAAGAAATGCAAATAGCGTACGGACTGGCGAGTTAATATTGAAACACATCCTTTTCTCAATAACTGCTCGATATAACTAAAGATGTTGAATGGAATAGAGAAAAATTTCCCATTTCAGAGTATTATAATACAGAACGTAATAAGGACACTAGTCTATTAATCGTTTCTATTGATCGTTTTTAAATCTCATGAGCTGTAAAATCTGTGTATTTTATTGTCTTTGAGTTTGAATTTTGCTACAATTTCTATCAGGTTATATTTGGAAGGGGAATCAACACTATGCCAGTTACTTTGTAATAGTTTAATCCACAATTCTATTTTTACTATTACAAGGAAACAAAGCAAAGTGTGTTATACATCACATCATGCGGCGAATCCTTGTGATTTGCTGCTTTTTTTGTGATTTATGATGCTTCTCAATATTCTGCTTTGTATTCCTTCTATACATTAGGAGGATATCGATGAGTCATTCACAAAATACAAGTAATAGCATTTTAACTATAGCGTGCAAAGATATTATTTTGAGAGAGTATCAGGTCGAGGATTTAGATGCTCTGCATAATCTCACTTGGCAGCCTCATTTTCATGAATTTTTGCTGGATTGGAATGTTTCTAAGGAACAAAGGGCAGACTGGTTCAATCATTATGAAATACCAGAAAATCTACTTTTTTTAGAAGCGGTATCCAAAGATGGTGATATAGGAGAGCTGCGGCTGCGACTGAGTATAATATCCAGAGATACTGGCGAATTTATCGGTGTTTGCGGGACAGGAATATTGGATAAAATATCGCCGCCCAACAGAGAGATTTTTTATGGGATTTCAAATGATCATAGAAATAAGGGTTACACGACTCAAGCTGCAAACGGATTGATTCAGTATTTGTTCGAAAATACGAATGTCGAGGAGCTCGTGGCTATCGCTCAGATACGCAACGTACCATCGAATAAAGTGATCCTAAAATGCGGTTTTGAATTTCAAAACAATATCGTTATTGAAAATAGGGAATACAGTTATTACAAGCTTAAGCACATACAACATTCACAAATTTTATGATTTAATTCAGTGTAAAGGTATAGGAATAAAGAGCACTTAAAGCTATAATGGTTTTTAGTATAGCATTTACAAAAGGACATGGGCCGTTAATGACTGTTTGGTCCAGCCGAAAAATAACTTTTAAGGAGTACTCGAAATGACTAAAACGCTTATTTTCGGGCACAAAAACCCGGATACCGACACGATTACATCAGCGATCGCATACGCTGAGCTAAAAACAAAGCTAGGTGCTGACGTTGAGGCGATTCGCCTTGGGGACGTTAATGGCGAAACACAATACGCTCTTGATTATTTCGGCATCCCAGCTCCTCGTTTGATCGAGAATGTTGCTGACGAGACTGACACTGTTATTTTGGTCGATCATAACGAGCGTCAACAATCCGCAAACGATATCGACAGTGTACGTGTACTTGAAGTAATCGATCACCACCGTATTGCTAATTTCGAGACAAGCCACCCTGTATATTTCCGCGCTGAGCCTGTAGGCTGCACAGCGACGATTTTGAATAAATTGTACAAAGAGAACGGCGTTGAAATCCGCAAAGAAATTGCTGGCCTTATGCTGTCTGCTATCATTTCTGATTCCTTGCTGTTCAAATCGCCAACTTGCACGGAGCAAGATGTAGCAGCCGCTCGCGAGCTTGCTGAAATCGCTGGCGTTAATGCAGAAAGCTACGGTCTGGACATGCTTAAAGCAGGCGCGGATCTTAGCGACAAAACGATTGCACAGCTGATTTCCCTAGATGCGAAAGAATTCGCAATGGGCAGCTACAAAGTAGAAATCGCGCAAGTAAACGCGGTTGATACAAACGATGTTATTTCTCGTCAAGCTGAGCTGGAAGCAGCACTTAACGATATTATTGCAACAAAAGGTCTTGATCTGTTTGTGCTTGTTGTAACGGACATTTTGAACAATGATTCCGTAGCGCTTGCACTTGGCGCTCAAGCTCATGCGGTTGAGAAAGCTTACAACGTAACGTTGGTAGACAATAAAGCGGTACTCAAAGGCGTTGTTTCCCGCAAATCGCAAATCGTACCTGTTCTTACAGAAACGCTAAGCAGCCTGTAAGAAACAGCGAGGCAGCAGCCGTTTGCCAAAAAAATAGCAGTCTGAAGCTTGGATTTCAAGTTTCAGGCTGCTTTTGTTTTGCTATACTAGAGAAGAAGGAGCGGATGACATGTTTACTGTAACAGAATATAGCGCTGAATTAATGAAGGACCCGTTTGGCATTTTATCAGGAAAGAGGTATGAGTTCATTCTTGATCTGGATGTAGCGGATGATGATGAGCTTTATCATGACGAGGGCGTGACGCTCCGTGTCATTTATGTGATCGAAGAGGATACAGCCCGAATCGCAAAGTATGAATTTCTAACCACTTCCTCCAATAAGTACATTGATTTTGAGCTGGAAGAGGATGAAGAGAAGATGGTACTGGCGTTTTGTCAGGAGCATTTTGACAAGTCGGAGGAATAAACAGCCTTTTAGCAGTTGAATTATAATACATAATTCAGTATGGAGCAGGGCTGGCAACGTTTTTTAGCCATGTCATGGATTAGCTGACATTGGCATAGATTAAAAAACCGAGAAGAGGCAGCACCCAAATGAGCGGTACCATTGCGATGGTAACCGCTATTTTCATTTTATTGAACCGATAGAGCACCCAGCTTGCAATAATGGACAAAATAAGAGCTACCGGATAAAGCCAAATCACAATAAATAAAAGCACAGGCCAGAATAGATTTTCTGAACCTGGCGAGTCGAACATCATAACAGACATTAACGCGACAAAAAGCCAAACGAGCGTAAACAATCCGAACAAGATTTGACTAATCAGCATTGTAAGAAAAACCTTTTTGTTTTTCATCACTCAACCCCCCTTTCCCCCAAATATTATTAAAGCAAGCCTCGCGGATTTGTACAAGTGAAATTGTTACTTTCTGCCTATCCTCGGTTCCCTTTGTTATTTGTCACCCCTTAACCGCATAAAATTCAAAAACAGCTATTTTTTGCGGTGCATGCAGAGAGGAGCAGGTGATGAACAGGGCAAATAAGGATATTGAGCTGGCAGAGCAATTTGGCGCCCATAATTATCATCCCCTGCCGATTGTGATTAGCAGCGCAGAGGGCGTATGGGTGCAGGATTCAGAAGGCGCGCGCTACATGGATATGTTGAGCGCTTATTCGGCATTGAATCAAGGGCATCGACATCCTCGGATCATTAGAGCGTTAAAGGAGCAGGCGGATAAGGTCACGATTACATCACGAGCTTTTCATAATGAGGCACTTGGTGCGTTTTGCGAGAAGCTGGCGGCCTATACCGGCAAGGAACGAATTCTTCCTATGAATACAGGGGCAGAGGCAGTTGAGACGGCGATCAAAGCTGTACGACGCTGGGCTTACAGCGTCAAGCAAATACCGAATGATCAAGCTGAAATCATCGCTTTTGAGGGCAATTTCCATGGCAGAACGCTGACACTGACGTCTTTCTCCTCAACGGAGGAATATAAGCAAGGTTACGGTCCCTTTACACCTGGATTTCGTGTTGTTCCATATGGCGACCTAGAGGCAGTGAAGGCGGTGATGCAGCCGAATACCGCTGCGATATTGATTGAGCCGATTCAAGGCGAGGCGGGCATTCGGATTCCTCCGGATGGATTTCTTGCTGCTGTTGCTCAGCTATGTGCAGAACAGCAGGTGCTGCTTGTGGCAGATGAGATTCAAACCGGCTTCGGGCGTACAGGACGAAAATTCGCATGCGATTGGGAAAATGTCATTCCTGATATTTATATTATGGGGAAAGCGCTGGGTGGAGGGGTCATGCCTGTATCGGCTATCGCCGCGAACGGGAGCATTATGGATGTATTCGAGCCGGGCTCTCATGGTTCAACCTTTGGAGGAAATCCGCTTAGCTGCGCTGTTGCGATTGCAGCGCTTGAAGTAACCGAAGAGGAAGGGCTGGCGGAACGCTCACAGCTGTTGGGGCAATATTTGATGAGCAAGCTTGCTACATTGCGCCATCCGGACATTGCTGAAATTAGAGGACGCGGATTGTTCATCGCCATTGTGCTTTCGACGCCTGCAAGGCCTTATTGCGAGAAGCTGATGGAGCTGGGACTGCTTTGCAAGGAAACGCATGAGCATGTCATTCGTTTGGCACCGCCGCTCATCATCACGGAAGAGGAGCTCGACTTTGCCTTCGAACAAATTCAAACGGTCTTCGCGAATAGCATACAGGCAGGAGCGTGACGGCGATGAGCATTCAACAGGTGGCAATCGTTGCTGTTCCTTTTGGGAAAGGGGCAGGGAATCCCGGTGCGGAGCTTGGTCCAGCGCATATATTGCAGGCGGCAGAGCTTAGCCGCAAGCTGGCGGAGCTTCACATCCCGCATCGGTTAGCGGGCGAGATTGGCTTAGTTACTCCAATACCGCCGCTTCAATCCGCAAATGCCAAACATTTGTCTGAGGTGCACGAAGTGACCAGCCGATTGTCTGAGCGCGTATCGGAGATCGTTGCGGCAAGGGAATTCCCGTTAGTGCTAGGCGGAGATCATAGCATTTCCATTGGGACGATTGCTGGCTTAGCCGAGCATTATAAAAATCTTGGAGTCATTTGGTTTGATGCGCATTCGGATTTGAATTCGGAGGATACAAGTCCCTCGGGCAATATACATGGGATGTCGCTTGGCATCAGCCTTGGCAGAGGCATTCCTTTGTTAACGAATTTAAGAGGATTTTCGCCCAAAATAAAGCCAGAGCATGTCGCGATTGTCGGAGCCAGATCGCTTGATTCCGGCGAGAAGGCCTATATCCGATCTTTAGGCATCGCTTGTTATACCATGCATGATATTGATCGCCTTGGTATTGCTCGCGTGATGGAGAAGGTGATACAGCAGCTTAAGCAAACGACTGATGGCGTCCACGTCAGCTTTGACATTGATAGCCTTGATCCGGTTGAGGCACCGGGTACGGGCACGCCTGTCAGGGGCGGACTCAGCTACCGTGAAGCGCATCTTGCACTTGAGCTTCTTTATCAATCGGATCTGGTCACATCAGCCGAAGTCGTGGAAGTTAATCCAAGCCTCGACCATAATGACCAGACGGCTAAGCTTGCGGTGGAGCTAATTGGCTCGCTGCTGGGTGAACAGATTTTGTGAAGCAAGGGAAAGAGCCTCAAGCGACTAGCAAAGATTCGAATGAGCAGGAGGAACTGAGCTATGCGGGAGCCATATCAGAACGAACCATTTACCGATTTTTCGGTAATCGACCATATTAATGATTTTCAGGAGGCGCTGCGCAAAGTTGAACTGGAGCTGGGCCAAGAGTATTTTCTAAGGATTGGTGCTGACCGCATCGAGACGATTCAAAAGCGAAAATCAATCAATCCCTCTGATGTTGGGCAGCTTGTAGGAATCGTCTCACAGGCGGATTCTGAGCTGGCGCATAAAGCCATACTTGCTGCCGCAGAGACTTTCGAGCATTGGAAGAAAGTGACGCCTTCTGCCAGGGCGAGAGTATTGTATAAAGCAGCGACGTTACTGCGAAGGCGTAAGCACGAGTTTTCTGCATGGCTCGTTTATGAAGCGGGCAAAAGCTGGGCGGAGGCCGACGGAGATACAGCCGAAGCCATCGATTTTTTGGAGTATTACGGGCGGGAGATGGAACGGCTTGCAGAGCGTCAGCCTATTGTTGCTGTAGCAGGCGAGGATAATGAGCTAGTCTATATCCCGCTTGGCGTTGGCGTTATTATTCCGCCATGGAATTTTCCGCTTGCGATTATGGCGGGCATGACCATGGCGGCGGTTGTTGCCGGCAATACGGTAGTATTAAAGCCGGCCAGCGCGACGGCTGTTATCGCGGCGAAATTTGTTGAGCTGCTGGAGGAGGCAGGGCTGCCTGACGGTGTTGTGAATTTCTTGCCCGGCGCGGGAAATGAGGTGGGTGATTTTTTGGTGGAGCATCCATTAACCCGCTTTATATGCTTTACGGGGTCAAGGGAGGTAGGCCTGCGTATTAACGAGAAAGCCTCTATCGGCCAGTCGGATCAGAAATGGTTGAAGCGCATCGTTTCAGAGATGGGCGGCAAGGATACGATTATTGTTGATGCGGAGGCCGATCTTGAGCTGGCGGCCGATGCGATTACAGCATCCGCTTTCGGTTATGCTGGACAGAAATGCTCGGCCTGCTCGCGTGCTGTTGTGCATGAACTCGTCTATGACGAGGTTATTGATAAGGTTGTTGAACGAACAAAACGGCTAAAGCTTGGGAAAGCAAGCGAGCAGTCTACTTACGTTGGACCGGTCATTGACGAGCGAGCCTACATGAGTATTTTAAAATATATCGAGGTTGGGCGCAGCGAAGGAATCATCGTACATGGCGGCAAAATTGGAGATAGCAGCGGTTATTTCATTGAACCAACAATCATTAAGGATGTCGCTCCGCTTGCCCGCATCGCGCAAGAGGAAATATTCGGGCCGGTACTCGCGTTTATTAAAGCGGGCAGCTTTGACGAAGCGCTTGCTATCGCGAACAACACCGATTATGGGCTGACGGGTGCCGTCATCTCGCGGAACCGCAGCAGATTGGAGCAGGCCCGCGAGCAGTTTCATGTCGGCAATCTTTATTTTAACCGCAAGTGTACAGGTGCCTTAGTTGGGGTCCATCCTTTTGGCGGATTTAATATGTCAGGTACGGATTCGAAGGCCGGCGGGCGTGATTATTTGCTGCTCTTCACGCAGGCGAAGGTTGTATCAGAAAAATTCTAATCGTTACAGGCGAGCGGATTGGGCTATTAGGCTGCCGATCCGTTCAATGCCGCTCTCAATGTTCCTCTCAATCACATTGGTCACATTAAGCTTTAATAGATTTGCCCTCTGAAAAGTAGACAAGTAGTCACGATCCATGGCATCAACCAGTATGTCCTCCTTGCGTAATTTGCTGATTAGGAGCGGGACAGAAATGGTTTCATGAAGCAAAATATGAGTATGAACGATCGGGTAATTGGATCGCTCATAGGTGAAGGCACCTTTGCTGCGTGAAGCTTCCTTCGCAAGCGCCGTATCGAGAAGCTTAGCCCTTTCCGAGTATTTCCCGCGGATTTTGGCGCGATGACGCTCGAACATGCCGCTGCGCAAATAGATTTCAAGAGCGGCTTGCGACAGCATGGAGCTGTCGATGTCGTCTTGTTTTTTGTATAGGCGAAACGCTTCTGCAAGTAAATCAGGGATGACCGCAATACCGATCCTCAGGCCGGGAAATATAATTTTGGAATAGCTCTTTAAATAGATGACATGAGAGGAGTCGTCATAAGTGTAGATCGGATCGGCTTTGCTGTTCTGCTCGAAATCAGCTAGAAAGTCGTCTTCAACGATATATACATCGTATTTGGCGGCCAGCTTAGCGAGCAGCTGCTTCTCTTTCTTCGAATAGGAGCAGCCAAGCGGGTTGTGAAACCGCGGCATCGTATAAAAAAACTTAATGTCCTCTGTGCGAAAGATCTCCTCCAGCCTGTTGAAATCAATGCCGGAGAAACGACGCTCGATGCCAATTACGGGTACATTCCGTGTTTGTAAATACTCTATAAACAGATGATAACCTGGCTGCTCAATCAGCACCTTCTGCTTGCCGCTCGGAAATGGCATAGATGCAAGCAGAGACAGCGCCTGTTGAACCCCGGAGACAACAAAGATATTGCGCTCTGGCGCAAACACCTGATAGCTCATCAATTGCTTGCGAACGATATCAATCAAGGAATCCATTCCTTTGGCGGTGCCATAAACAAATAAGTCCTTCTGGTAAGTGTCGATTGCTTTATTAATGCAATGCTGAAAATCCAAATAAGGAAACAATGCCGGATCGGGCGCCGATGCTGCAAAGTTGAGCAGGCGGGCTGCTTCATCTTGAGCGGCGTTCATTCCTTTTACAACAAAATAGCCGCTTCTTGGCATCGCATAAATGAGATGGCGTTTCTCCAGCTCATCCAAAGCTTTAATAATTGTGCTCTTGCTGCAATTGAACTGCTCTGCCAGCGCTCGAATGGAAGGGAGCTTCTGCCCATCCTTATAGGGCTGCTTTGCAATGAGCTCCTCCAGCTCATTCATGAGCTTTAAATAAAAGTACATTTTAACAGTGCCTCCTGCCATCTGTACCGATACAGATGGCTTTTTTGTATATTGTAGCATGTGCAGCTTTGGAGATACGATACCTATATAAAGCGAACAGTTACTAGGAGGTATACCATGATGACAACACACAATAATTCGAAGTCGAAACGGCTTGCGTATACAGCGATTATTGTTTATTCCACTATTGTAGGGCTTTCTTTTCTTTTCGGAAAATTAGCCTTGACGGTTACAAGTCCGCTGGACAGTCTCGCCCACCGTTTCACCATATCTTTTATTGCGGCAACAATACCAGTCGCATTCGGCTGGATCAAGCTGCAGCTTAAAGCGCGGGATATGCTAAGCATTCTTCCGCTAGCTGTCTTTTATCCGTCGATGTTTTTTGCTTTCCAAGCCTATGGATTACAGTTTACATCCTCCGCAGAAGCAGGTATTATTCATGCCACAGTGCCTATCTTCACGATGATTGCCGCAGCGTATTTCTTGAAGGAGCGGACGACTAAGGTACAGAAGCTTTCGACCCTGCTCTCTGTTGTTGGGGTTATATTCATCTTTGTCATGAAGGGGACGTCAATCGATATTTCTAATGTAAAAGGCACCTTGCTCATACTTTTGTCAGCTCTTTCCTTGGCAGGCTATAGCGTACTAGCAAGGCGACTCTCTGGTCGCATGAAGGTAATGACGATGACGTATATGATGACGGCTATTGGCTTCCTTGTATTTAACTTTATCGCAATAAGCCAACATGTCGCCAAAGGAACGATTGCTCATTATTTTGAACCATTTGCCAGTCCAGTGTTCCTCCTATCGATATTATATTTGGGCGTGCTCTCTTCGCTCGTATCCAGCTTGCTCAGCAATTACGCCTTATCCAAGCTTGAAGCGTCTAAAGTGAGCGTATTTAATCATCTGGCAACGTTGGTCTCTGTTATCGGTGGATTTGTGTTTCTCGGCGAGAAGCTGGCATACTACCATTTCATTGGCGCTGCAGTTATCGTTGTTGGTGTGCTGGGCACGAACATGGGGGCATTCGGTAAAAGAAAGGGAACATCTCCGATAAGTGTTTCTCAAAAGGTGGAACGATAACAGAAGGCAGCGATTCCATCTGAGTCGTACAGCTGCTGCCGGAAAGCTTAGTTATACTCATTCTCTACGCTGACAGCTGCTCTAATAATGGATATGATTAGGTTTGTAGGTTATTAGAAGCGGCGTTAAGGGGATGATCAAGTGATCGAGAATAAGGATACATGGATTGTGGAAGCGGATATTACAAGCATGCAATCAGCAATGGAAAAAGGATGGATAAGCTCAGAAGAGCTGGTCCAGTTATATATGGAGCGAATCAGCAAATATGATGGCGTTCTTCGATCTATTTTGGAAATGAACCCTGATGCCATTGAAATTGCCAAAGCGTTAGATAAAGAGCGACAAGAAAAAGGGAGTCGTGGCAGCCTGCACGGTATTCCGATTTTGCTCAAGGATAACATCGATACACACGACAATATGCACACAAGCGCGGGATCAGTAGCTTTAGCGAATTCATATGCTGCGGAAGATTCCTTTGTTGCTTCGCAATTACGTGCCGCAGGAGCGGTTCTGCTAGGCAAAGCGAACATGACAGAATGGGCTAATTTCATGTCAGGCACAATGTGGGCGGGATACAGCTCAAGAGGAGGCCTTGTGCTTAACCCGTATGGTCCGGGAGAGCTGTTCATTGGCGGTTCAAGCTCGGGATCAGGCGCTTCGGTTGCCGCCAATTTGGCAGCTGCTGCAATTGGCACGGAAACTTCGGGATCCATCATTAGCCCTGCAAGCCAAACGAGCCTAGTAGGAATTAAACCAACGATTGGGTTAGTAAGCCGAGCTGGCATTATACCGATTACAAACAGTCAGGATACAGCAGGTCCGATGACTAGAACGGTAACGGATGCGGCTATTCTTCTTGGAACATTGGCAGGCGCCGATGAGCGAGATGCGGTTACGGTAAATGGGGCAAAGCAAGCTCATTCCGACTATACGCCATTCCTTGATGCTGGTTATTTAAAGCAAGCAAGGATCGGAATCCCGCGCTTTTATTATAAAGATTTGGACGAAGACAGGCTTGCGATCATGGAGTCGACTATTGCGGTTTTGAAACAGGCTGGCGCGACGATTATCGATCCCGTTGAGCTGCCGTGTGAGAAGGTTGATTGGGATTGGCATGTGCTGCGATATGAATTCAAAAAATATATCAATGACTACCTCGGAAAGCTGGATGAATCGGTTCCGGTTCATTCCTTGAAGGAGTTAATTGCTTATAACGAAGAGCATGCAGACATTGCTTTAAAATATGGGCAGGATACGCTGCTTTCGGCGGAGGAAACGAGCGGAACGTTGACCGAACAGGAATATGTCGATAGTGTTTTGAGAAATAAAGAGCTGGCAGGCAAGCAGGGAATTGACTTCGCATTAGAGGAGCATCAACTGGATGCTTTGTTGTTCCTAGGCAATGATGATGGCGATGATCTTGCCGCAAGAGCGGGTTATCCGGTCATTACCGTGCCTGGCGGTTATGCGGAGAAGGGAATCATTGCCGAAGGCGGCTATACGACCAAGGGACCGCAAGGGGTCACATTTATAGGTACAGCCTTCAGCGAGCCTACCTTAATTAAACTAGCCTATGGCTTTGAGCAGGCGACCAAGCATCGTGTATCTCCGTCAGCTTTTAATTGAATAGCTTGAAATAAGCAGGCGTAAACAACGGGTATAATCCGCTGGTTTGCGTCTGTTTTTTTGGGAAGAAATAAGGAATAGAAACAAGTATGGCTTGTTATGTTTTAGATTCTGCGTATCTTTTTTTAGTTATGGATCGTTTTCTAATAAAGGTGTTTTGGAGGAGTGTATTTAGAATGCAAAAGGTACTTATTCTAGGTGCAAGCGGTCTTGTAGGAAGAGCATTGGTTGATGAATTGCAGCACGGTTTTGACCTGTATGGCACTTATTCTTCATCATTTACGAGTCTGCCTACGGATAAGCAGTACAAATTAGATGTTGAGCAAATGGCTGAAATGAAGGAAATCATCCATTCGATTAAACCCGATATTGTTATTTCTACCTATTTCCGGCACCGATTATGGGAAATTCAAAATCGAATGTGAACACATGCTTACAGAAATTTTGAATGAACGAGCGATCATTGTCAGAATACCCGCGATATGGGGGAAAGATTCTCCGAGATGGAACACGGTTAAAGATAGTATCGAAAATAATAAAGAGATAGAGGTTTACAGCAATCTCGTGTTTAACAACCTTCTGGATGTTTTGCTCGCTAAACAGCTGCGCTTCATTATTGAAAAAGAGCTAAAAGGAATTTTTCATTTAGACGCAGTGGATACGCTGACTCAAGGGCAATTTTATGAACAAATTTTAAATCAATTAGGAAGTGAAAAGAGTATATTGCGAGAACGATTATATGAGGATGATGCTGCTGCATATTATTTTCAATTGCGTTCGAATCGCGATGACTTTGCCAGCGCTCCGCGAAGCACTAATGCTGAGATGATATCATATTTAGTGAGCGATTATTTGGATAAAGAGAAGCAATAGTTTAAAAAGGATGGGGCGGCCTGGTCAAGACCCCTATTTGTAGACATTGCAAAAAACACCTAGGCAGAAAGCTGACGTCTGTAAGCAACAGGCGTCAGTTTTTTTAGTTTTCTCTGCGGTCGCTCGTTATTATAGAAATGCAAATATTCTTCAATTCTCCTTTGTGCCT